>LXQD01000154.1 GCA_003326215.1 Nostoc minutum NIES-26
GGGAGCAACGCGATTTTGTGAGGTCGGGTAAAAAAAGTGCGTTCACGCAGTGTGCCGCAGGTATCGCTAAAAACCAGCTTCAGTATAAAAAAGTATTTATTACGTTTAGCTAGGCATATATACATAAGAAAATTTACAAGACCTAATATATTATCAGGTGCGGGAAAATTTGTAATGGCAAGAATTCAGGTAGGATTTCCGAGTAGCAATAGTTTTGAGATTGAGGATGCCTACCTTCATGGAAAAATGTATACATGCAACTCTAGATTTAAGCAAATCATTGTCAGTCTTTAAAGATGAGATTAAGAAACTTTTAGAATTGAAAAATATCAATGAATGGAATGGACAAATTGTTAAAGAAAGAGAAGAAGAAATTAGACAGGCTGCGTTAATCTTAGCAGGTCAATGTATTGCAATATTTATTTATAATCTTTCTCAAGCTGACTCGGCTCATCATACAGCAGTTATTCAAACTCAAGTGTGGCAGTATCCCAAAACACAAAAACACGGTTATACCAAGCGACAAATACTAACAATTGGTAATGTTTTATTTCCTCTCTCTTTACCATACATGGTAACAAAAATAGAAAACAACAAGAAGAAAAATGAATCTCCAAATCAGGGATTTTGTCCATTTTTAAAATGGTTAGGTATGTCTGAAGGTATTACTCCTTTAGTCTGGTCAACAATTGCTGAGTATGGTGCGATAGCCAGTTCGTTTGATGCAGCACGTTCGACGCTAAAAGATTGGGGAATAAATGTTAGTTTAAAACGAATTGAACGCCTAACTTACCTTTTTGGTAAAATTGGCATTAATCTTCGTCAATCAAAGATACTAAACCTGGAGATGGCAAACTTATCTAATAGTAATGTTCTCAAAGCTCAACGAGTTGTCATTGCTGTGGATGGTGGAAGAACTAAAATTAGGTTTAATAAAAAAGGTAGACGTAGTTCAAAGACGAATCGTCACGGCTTTGTTGGTGAATGGATGGAGCCAAAGTTACTCACAATTTATGTAGTAAATGAACAGGGTCAGAAAATTAGAACTTCAGAAATACCTATTACTAATGATGGCACGTATTCCGGTTATCAAGAGTTTCTCAAAATCTTAGAAATGTATTTGGTACATTTGGGAATAAGTCAAGCTAAACAGGTATTGTTGATTGCTGATGGTGCTGAATGGATTTGATTATTAGATTTTTATCACGTTGCATCACATTTACAAGATTTTGCCGATGCTGCTTTTAGCACAGATAATGAGCGTCAAGTATGGTTTAAAAAAGCTCGGAAAAGTTTAAAGAAAGGTGAGACACTAAATTTAATACGAAACATGGGAGAATTTATCTCACAGGCGACTGGAGAACGCTGTAAAATTTTAGTACGAGAGCGAAACTATATTTTAAAAGCTTACCGACGGAGGCTTTTAAAGTATAACGAAGTCGCGTCTCAAAAATTACCTCTTGGCAGCGGTGCTGTTGAAAGTTTAATTCGTCAAGTTGTTAATTTACGTATGAAAGGTAATAGTAAGTTTTGGCTTCAAGATAACGCAGAAATTATGTTACATCTTCGTTGTCAATGGATAGCTAAAAGTTGGGATATTTTTTCTGATTCTATCTTTAATTCGTTTATCAAACCCCAAACTGCCTAATAAATTTTATACTTCAATTCGGCATTCAATTGATTTCCTGCCATAATTGATACTAAGTCTTAAAGACTTATTGCAGATATATTTGGAAATAATCGTCAAATAATTTACTAGCAATCTTTTTGAGATATCTCATCAAGATAATTTATCGTGCAATTACGTATATTAATTGCAAATAAATTACCTCATACAGAAATGAAAGTTTTAGCGATACCTGCGGCACACTGCGTGAACGCACTTTTTTTACCCGACCTCACAAAATCGCGTTGCTCCC
>LXQD01000155.1 GCA_003326215.1 Nostoc minutum NIES-26
AAAAAGATGGTTGCAGTAACCTCACTGAACAGCAAAAACTATTACGCCCAGTAATTCGTTTATTAAAAACGTATAAATTAGTGATTATCGGAGATAGAGAATTTCACAGCGTAGAACTGGCGCATTGGCTCCACAAGCAGAACCTCAGTTTTGTATTTCGTCAGAAAAAGGATACTACTTTCCGCCAAAAAGGGCAAAAATTTCAGCCCTTAAGTAGCATTGAGATTTATCCAGGTATCCGCCAGTTTTATCCCAATGTTAAGTTTACTCAAAAACGGGGTTTTGGTAGGTTTAACTTACAGGGCAAACGCACGTAAAACCTGAAACCCTTGCGGGACAAGGATATTGATGAAAAAAGAGACTAAATTATAAAACGCCCAAACCCTTGCTATTAAAGGATTCTTATACTTTAGATGCGTTTGCCCTGGTTTAACTTAGGAGTCTACTGGAAACGAAAGTATAGAGGTAAACAAGAAAAAGAAACTTGGTACTTATTAACTAATTTACCTGATTTAAACACTGCTCTCAAAATATATGGTCAACGTTTTGGCATTGAAGCGATGTTCAAAGATTGCAAAACAGGTGGTTATAATCTAGAAGCTTCTCAAGCCAACCCTGATAGACTTGTACGTTTGATTTTCTTAATTGCTTTGGCCATGACCAGTGCTTGGTTACATGGACAAAGAATTAAATTTCAAAAACAAGAATCATATATTTGTCGTCGGCAAGAAAAAAATAGAACTAAAAAACGCCACAGTAATTTTTGGATAGGTTTATATGGTCAAAATTGGATAGTTGCTTGGCATGAATGTCAAGCATGGGTCGAGCAACTGGTCGGTTCCATTCGCAATAAGCAGGCATATTATCAGCGAGGTTTAAGGGCTATGAAGCTTATACAACAAGCACTTTAGCTCGCTTGTCGCCCCTTGAACTAACAAACACAGACCCATGACCATTGCTAAAGCGGCAACTCGTTCTGGAGAGTTAAGGAAAACGCTACTGGCTTGAGTCCAGGTGTAAACTTTCCTGTTTGACTCCAAACTTCTCTGCTGCTACCAATGCTACCGTCACAAATACTTGTGTTAACCCGGTCTCATACAGTTTGTCCAAGACTCTGCCCAATCGGTCATCATTTAAGTGTTCTGGTCTTATACCTTCCCCTAGTAAATGTTCTGTGGCTTTGCCGACAAAAAACTTCTCAAATAGGTATAATGGCGCACTTAACAGCCCCAATCCGTTGAGAATCATCGCTTTGACTGCTTGACCTGGGCTGACTATTTCTTGCTGGTGTGTTCCTAGTATTTGGTTGATTTGTTCTACCAAACACATTTGGTCTATTATCCCTGCCACTATCCCGCAGTGGTCAATATCTTGTACTCTTATTTCTGATACTGATGGTGTCATTCATCAAAAATACCATTGATCTCCTTTCTTACCTGCGGAATGTGGGTTGTAACCCCAAACCAACTCATATATCCAACTTCGGCTATAGCCTGTTACTGCTGCTAGTTCTTGTGTCTTCATCCCTTTCGCTAACAGCCAAATTATTTGGTAATGCGTTCGCACGCCCTGGTTCTTTGGAGGCGCGATAACCTGTCTCTAACTCTTCTAAACTTAGAGACTATTTATAAAGTAAATCTTTAGACAACAAGACGACGCAACATAATTCTAGTCATGACAGCATATATAGCAGCTTCACTCATTTCAGGTAGGCGCTCATAATCCTTGCTGAGACGATGATATTGGTTAAACCACCCAAATGTTCTTTCGACTACCCAACGCTTGGGCAAAACTTGAAATTCTTGCTCGGTACGCCGTATGACTTCAACATGAGCTTGGATAATTAACCAAACCGAAAGAGCAAATTTATCCCCGTCATAACCGGAATCAACCCATAAAACTTCGACTTTTTC
>LXQD01000156.1 GCA_003326215.1 Nostoc minutum NIES-26
GAAGAAGTTGTGTGGTTCAAATGTTTAAAACTACACACAAACGATTATTCCTTTTTAGGCGTTGTAGGAATAGGCAATCGCGTATACCGTCAGAATTGGGCTTCAGGTAGTTTAACCTTCACCATGTCACACAAGTCTTGCCGGACTCTAGTTTTAACGCCTTCTCTCTATTTCCGGCTTTACCAACATGCTGTTGTCCCTTTTGTCTTTCAACTCCAGGTAAGTTGGTCGACTTAGAGACGTTCTTCTTAGTCTCTCCCAACTTGGTTGGGGATACCGCGTTAACTGTCACGGCGCACACATTTTGCAATATCAGCATCCAAAACATATTTAGGTTTGAACTTAATAGTGTTGAATATTGCCTTCATTGCATCATGGGCATTTCTTCCAGGTCGAAAACCAAACGAGTTTGGCTCGAAGCGAGCTTCCCATTCGGGTTCTAAGGCTAGTTTTACTAGCGATTGCAAGGCGCGGTCGTATAGAGTGGGTATAGAAAGGGGTCTTTTTTCGCCTGATGAGCCAGGTTTTGGAATCCACACCCTGCGGGTGGGAGAGGCTTTATAACCTAGCTTCAGGGATTGTACTAAGATGAAACGTGCTTTTGGGGACAGGTTTTTCCGCCCATCCACTCCTGCCGTCTTCTTACCTCGGTTGTCCTGTGTTACCCGACGAACCGCTAAACACTTTGCTGACCAGGAACGTAACAACGTTTTTTGGACTTGACGAAATGCTTTGACATCACCACGTTGCGAGGCTTTGTAGATGCGCTTTTGCAACTTGAATACTTTCCTCTCTAGCTTTCGCCAGGGGATAGCATTCCATTCCACCGTAGTCTTTAAACTCGTTTTAGCCATATAAATTGCTACCAGTACCTCTACAATCCAAGTCACCGTGCCTCCGTCTGCATATCCTCTGGCTTTCCCAAAGGCTTTGGCTTCTGAGGCAATCCTTCCCCTTGAAGGCTTACGGCTGGCTACCTGCTCAGGAAATCGACCATTTTCCTGAGAGCGCATCAGGGGGTTACTTCGTTCCCAATTTTCGTTTGTCGCTGGTTTTAGGGTTCTCTCTCTTCACCGGGTTTGTTGTGAGTGCTTGTTGGTCTGTCACTAATCAGCCAACCACTTATCCTTTCCCTTTTGGGACAAGCCCAAGAGCCTTTTGGCTTGTTTTGCATTACGATGATTCAGTCAAGAGATTCGTCTGACTACCCATGACCAGCTATGCTAGGCGGGATTCCACATTAGGCTTGCAGTTACTGCCATGATTCCCCGCTTCACCCCAACAAAGAACCACTTTGTTGAAGTGGGGGACTTGCTGTCACTCCTGCACTTGGAGGGATGGAATTACACCATCACGAAAAATTGAGTTGTCAAGGTTCAGTCGAGATTTCTCTTTTCTATCTTCCTTGCCTGTCATCCCCGAATATTTCTATTCGTTTCGACAGAACGAATCACACTAGCGACCTGCAATTATAAATCCCCCAACCTGCAATCATCGTTGTTTTCAGCCAGGATTATTTGCAACTATAATTTCATTTGAGCCAGGATTATTTGCAACTGAGCCAGGATTAAGGTTCTTGGCAACTTTTGGTGATCTTGGTTGGGTCAAGGCAGAAGGCAGAGGGCAGAAGGCAGAAGTCGGAAGGGTAGAAGTAATAATTTCAACCCTTAAGTTTGTTTAAAGTAGCAACTAATATACTTTGCATTTCCTCAACTTCATTTAATAGAGGAGTAAAAAGATTTTTCTCTGCCAAATCTACTTCTTTGGCAATGATTAATTGCGTATCAAGTTCTCTCAAAGAACCTAAAGCAATATGTAAAAACTGTATGTATTCTGGCTTTGAGCGCCTACCATAGCCTTCAGCAATGTT
>LXQD01000157.1 GCA_003326215.1 Nostoc minutum NIES-26
TGTTATTGAACCTCTTGATACGTCTAAAATTTTTTGGATTTCATCATACAAGTATCCTTGATAAACTAGCTTGACTGCCAACGCTTTCCTCACTTCACGCACATCTGCACACACAGCTATAAATTCTTGTATTTCAGCCAGCGCATCAACTACCATTGCTTCTGTTGGCTGTTGCTGCTTTGTTTCCACTGCCTGTGCGGTAGTCTGTGAATGCTGAGTTATCATTGTTTCCTGTTAGACTTTTACACCCCACCGTATTCTCTCTTAGTCTTGTTCAGAAATCAAATAGGATTCCTATAGCTGAGGCAATTGTCTGCCCATCAGGGCTAAAACTAATACCTGCAACCTCGCCGCTATGTCCTTCCAAACGGTTATACTCTCTAATTCCGTAAACTACCTTCCGCATAGCTGTCACTACCTGCATTTGAGTATTAGCTGTTGCACCACTCAACTGTTTTAACTGTTTTAATTGTTTCCCAATTCTGATACCTTCTAAAAGTGCATCAAGTTGATTATTTGAGGCAAAACTAGATATTAAAGTAAGACTACGGGCTATAAGTTCACTATTTTTATTACTAATAACAGCCCTCCACCATCCAACTCCAGCTACTCCAGCCAAAATTAAAGCTCCCACAAACCCACTAGTAAGCGCTAATGTATTACGTCGTCGCCGAAATTCTCGTTCAGTCTTTTCCCTATCTCGTAATGCCAAACTTAGCTGGATAAAAACTCGTTCTTCTGAACTAAGTTCGTCCAAACGTTTTTGCTGCCAATCTTCAGCCTCCGCCAGCAGTACACCTCGCAACAATGCCCCATCATCTTTACCTGTATCCTCCCACTGACGCTTTGCTGCCCGTAACCGCTCTTGCCAAGCACGAAAGTTACGGTTTATTTCCATCCATTGCCGCAGCTTACCCCAATTCTGAATCAGAGCTTCATGTACAACTTCTACCGTTTCTTGTTCAGTCGCATTACGACTTGTGATCACTAATCGCACATCAGCCAGTTTTTTCACTAATCCCCAGGCAGCTTCACCCACTTCTGCCTTAATTGCAAGTCGACGTGTATCTTCGCTTCCCTCGCCAGGACGTACTAATTGGATAAAGATGCGGCGCACCTGTTCTTGTTCGATTTGAGTGAGGTTAGCATATTTTTGATCTGCATATTTGGCTAAAGCACCTTGCACTTCACTGATTGCTTCATAGGCTACATGAGTTATTTGTTTGCTAGTTCGCCGTTGCCACAGTTCTGTTAAAGCAAATTCCAGTACAGGCAAATTGCCAGGTTCATCCTCTAAATCATCCAAAATACGTTCTATCAGTCCTGCTTCAAACGATACTCCCAATTTTTGAGCAGGCTTCTCAATTACCTGTAAGAGTTCAGAGCGATTCATCGACCTGATCAGCTTGATATTAGCTTTCAATAAATCCGCAAAGGAGGGATAGGCAAGTACATTTCTCAAGAAATCTACTCGCATTGTTAATACTAATATTGGAGGTGATAGGAAATGATTTTCCTCAAATTGAAAACTAGTTAATAACGTATCTAAGAGGATGTTTGAAAAGTCGGTCAGGTTGTAAAAAAGCTCTCTCGGTATAAGCTGTGAATAGATAGTAGACAGCACCAAAAGAGCAACATGAGTAAAGCATACCCCAGCAATCTGACCTATGCACAATATGAATTTCTGAGTGACATGCTTCCAGAAGCAAAACCCGGTGGTCGCAAGCGCTCTGTCGATATGTGGGAAGTTCTAAACGCGATCTTCTATGTCCTGCTAGAAGGAGTGAGATGGCGAGGGTTGCCTGGGGATTTTCCGCCGTGGCAGACAGTTTACACGTATTTC
>LXQD01000158.1 GCA_003326215.1 Nostoc minutum NIES-26
TAAACGAATATCTATAATTTGTGTTGGTGGTTTGCGTGCGGTTTCTTTAGTTTTTGGTCGATATATTTGGCTATCTCTATCCGCTTAAGCCATTCCACTATCAATGGTATATCGTCTATCCGCTCGGAGCTTATTTTTACTTCTGCCTCGCTCATCGATCCACTACTACCCAACATAATGCCCGTCCTCACACTACCCCCAAATCCGCTCTCATAACGCCTTTGCTTCAAAAATCGTCTTAACCATTACTAATCAAGGCATTAATTCCTTTTACTGCTTCAAAATCAGCGAACGCACAGAAACTAACTGTAGTCTCCGAATTTGCAGTCTTGGCGGGAAAGATCAAGAACTATGAGTGTTTTATAGTCTAATCCACCAAAATATGTTTGTTTGCAACGGGCGTTGACAATCGGAACTGATATTCGTTCACTTGTTTTACCCCAAATGTACCCAAATACATCCCCCCATCACAAATGACATTCATCAACCATGAACACAACTAACTTTCCTGACTCGATTTCAAAACGTCTGGCTTCCAGTAACCCACAGAGGTCTTTTTTTTGATGCTACTAGTTCTTCGTCATATTTGGGATTGTGAGCTTGAGTTTTGTTCCAACTAATCCGAGCGGCTTCAAATAAGTCGTAGTAGCTTTGTTTTGACTCAAACACCACCCCATACTTTGAAGCAATCTCGTACTCTAGTTCGCTCAAATTCCACTTATCTTTGCTTTTGAGCCATTCAATGATGGACGTACGCTGTTGTCGATTTAGGAGTCCTTTACTTCCTTTGTAACCAAGCTTTAAACCCTCTACTCCTGAAGTGAAAAATGCCTTCTTCCACTTGCTGATGAATCCTGACGAAACCCCCAGTATCGACTGGATGGCAACATGAGTATATCCTTCAAGCAGCATTTTGACTGCGATCGCCCTTTGAACTTCCCGCTTCTGTTGGCTGTTTTCGATAAAATCTGATAGCGAGCGCATCCACATTGCCACCCTCCGTACAATAGTCGCTAAAATTACTCTTATCCTTTTTCAGTATTTTCTCACAACTGATTTAGGATTGCTATAAAAAATCCGGGGTATACCGCCGTACTTTGTCATCTAAAATGTAAGAAATTTTGAAGGGTTGAGTTTTGTAGGAGACGACATCTGGGTCAATTTCCAGAAGATACATATAATTTCTTTCATTCAGAGATTCGTACCAAACCAAAGAGCGCATCTTGAAGCTGAAGAATCTACCTATGTTTTTCTTCGTGCCTGTATTGGTAATTTTTCTTGCCAAGCTAGTCAAGTTGCGTTCCTATGGTATTTTCAGTATCCCTGATGTTGAATGTTCCTAATTTCACATAAAGTCCAGTTAACTTCTGTAATTAGTTACACCATTTCACTTTATGTGCGAAGGCGCTAAGAGGCTCAAACGCTTACCCCACAATCAATTTCACTTTATGCGCGAATCTCGTCGCCTGGAACCCCTATAACTTCGTTGTTCACATTTCATCTTATCTGCGAACCCACATTATGGTTGCAGTCACAGATGTGGGTTCGCAGACTAAGTGAAATCTGTGCGGACTAAATGAAATTTATTTCACTTAGTCCGAAATAAATTTTTCTTGGAGCACAGCCTCAATAGCTTGGCAGGTAAACATCTTGGGCTAAAATTAGCCTCAAACTTTCAAGAGTTTATCTGGCATTCATTTGAGACTGTAACAAGCTATAATCCTTGTATAGGAATAAATTCAGTCATTAACCTTAAGATTAGCGGAAAATTTCAATAAGTCTGCGAATTTGGTAGGTAAATTTCACTTAGTCTGCAAATCCAGTTTCACTAAGTCCG
>LXQD01000159.1 GCA_003326215.1 Nostoc minutum NIES-26
TTGTCGCGTTCGGCGCGGTCTTTTCCCGTAACAAATGCTGGTGGTAATGGGTACTGTTTGCCAGTTTTGGAGTCTAATATGATTTCTTCTGGTGGAGATAAGATGGCCTCAAGTGCGGCGATCGCCCCAATGAGTCTACCAGAGTTGTCCTTCTCTACTAGTTCTTTTGTAACTTCCATGCCGTAAGCTTCATGAATGCGGAATTTTTCACATTCGTTCATCTCATCAGGCGAAAGATAATCCTTGGTTTGTCGTGCGCGGTATTCAGTTTTAGTAATGTTTTTGGCAGTGGCGACGGCATGATGGTGAGCAGTATCTAAAGCATCAGCAGCATTTTTCAAATATTCCAAAGCCATTGCATCACACTCATCACCCACTGGTACTATAGAATTGCCCATCTGGGTTAATAAGTCCCGAAGGTCAGCCCGAAGATTGTTAAGGGACTGGTGACGGTTGGCTTGAATTTGGCAGTAGGCATCTAGTGCCCAATCTTTTTCAGCTCCGCGCTTGCCAGTTTCCCGGTCAATCCGCAACAGAAAAGCCGTGATTTCGTTGGTTTGAAGCAGTCGCTGTTTGATTTTAGTGGGGTTGGTATCGAGATAACCAAATGGGGGTTTTGGGGCCACCCAAACATGAATCGGCACTTTCGGTCGATAGCGCCACAGTTGTTGAGCGCACTCAGTTGCAGTTTGACTGACGGCATGAAAAACACCAAATACCAAATCAAAATGGTATTGTGAGATGTCTACACCAGTTCCCAGACTAGGAGAAGTCAAAAGTATATCTATATTTTTGACGGCATTGGTGATGTCTTTGATAAATGCAACGTTCTCCTCACTGCCAGAGTTATCGGAATGTACAGACCAAACTCTTATAGAAGTAGAGAAGTCGGAGGTCGGAAGTCGCAAGTGAGAACTAGATTCATTACTTCCGACTTCCGACTTCAAACTTCCGACTTCAAGCAGGGATTTTTCTAGTTTCTTGATGAAACGCTTTGAGTCAGACACCACCATGACTTTCTGACCAATCATTAGTGCAGCAGAAATTTGAGCAACCAGTGCGCTTGAATCCTGGCCTTCATACCAATAGATGGTGCGATCGCCGTTATTGAACTCATTCTTAATAATGTACGGCTGCTCGGATTCTGGTCGCATCGCTTTGAAAAACTCAATGGTTGTATCATCCATGTGTGCATCGGCAATCACTACCAGGGGGGCGTTGTAGACAATATACTGTAGTGTTTCCAGGATTAAGGCGCGATGTTCCTTACAGGTTTTGCTGAGTAATAGATGCGTTAGGTACTGGCAAGCTTCATCAATGAAGATGCAGCCATAAGTTAGAGCCTGGGTATTTAACTTATATAAACTGTCGATGGTAATGCTGAGTGCCGTTGCCTGCGCCATGCCAGCATAACCAAGGTCAGAATACATCAAGGTTTTCAAACGTTCTGCTAGATTTTTGAGCAGATTGACTCGATGCCCGTTGTTGAGAAATTTTTGGTCAGGGTGAGCATCACGCCAAGCGCGCATGAGTTCAGTTTTACCAGTTCCCATGTCGCTGATTAGTACTACCAATCCCGATCGGGGGAAGACAAAATATTTTGGTTGATTTTGGTGAGCTTTTTTAAGTCTGTACTTTCTTTGAGATTGGGAGTCGTCAGCTTTGTAAAGACTTGCTGCAAATATGGAGCTAGGAGTCTTGGGTTGGGGAGTTGGGGATATCTCGTCACTCTCACTTTCGGTAATCCTGTAGCTGCTGCTGCTGTTTGTTTCTGTGCTTTCGTGTGTATTGTTCTTA
>LXQD01000160.1 GCA_003326215.1 Nostoc minutum NIES-26
CCTTTCTGGTATCCCTGGAACCGTTCTAGGATGAGCCGTATTATTCGTCACATTAGGTTGCGGCCCAGCCCCAAATCCTCTAAGCTCTGGTGGAGGTGCTACTGGAGTAATTGTTGATGTAGATTGTCCATAAATCTGATTTCGATTAATAATATCCGCAAGAATGTCTGACCAAAGACCCGCATTTCTAGGACTTGGGTTTTTAACATTAATTGTTTCTTGGGTGGATTGAAAGTATTTTTTTGCTGCTTGTGTAATTACAGCCTCGCGTTGGTCAAACGGTACTTGCTCTAACTTGGATTTCCAAATTAGGTTCCACCTATCTTGTTCGGTCTGCATCTGTTGTTCGATTAACCGTGTTTGTTCCCTATTGACATTGGTTTGTACCTTAATTGCTTCAGTTTCCGCATTTATTGCAGCAGTTCGCGCATTAGTGGCTGCTATTTGTGCGTTGATGGTTGCTATCTTTGCTTCCTGCTCTCTTCTTTGTGCCTCAGTGACTGCGGTGTTGTTTTGTGTTATTAATTGTGTTGGGCTATTCTGAGGAGAAGAATTGACTCGTTGCTGAGGTTTATTTGAATTGTCTAGAGTAACTTGCTGTGAAGAAACAGAATCTTTCGTCTTTGGTTTCGTAGGAAAAGGAATAGCTAACTCTGGTTTACTAGGTTGCTGTCCAGATTGAATTTTTCCCCAAATCTCGTTAACAAAACCACTAACTTGTTCTCTATAAGCTTCAGAAATATTATCAAAACTCTGCTGGAGTCCGGTAACAATTTTGTCAGTAACTGAATTAACTCGATCGCTAACTTTATCAACAATAATTCGGGTAACTTCTTCTCTATCTTTCTCTGTTCGCTGCCAGTAAACAATAAATGCTCCTGCTGCAAAAACTATTACGACTCCACCAACAACAACTGCGGCGGCAGCAGCATACAAGTTTCCTTGACTGCCCGATGGGATTTTCTCTAATTCTGGCTGAACTTTTGTAGATGTCTCTCCATGCGAATGGGAGTTCTGTACTAACTCAGGATTAAATGCAATAGCATTAAGTGATGTTTTGCTGTTTGATTTTGCCGAACCGATATTATTCTCAAGCGCACTCAGCCAATCAATTCCTGCCATTCGAGAGTTTGATACCTGCGTCTTGTTTTCAGAGGAGTCTGTTGTTTCAGGCATCGGTGTCCAATTTACTTCGCTCTTAGCAAGCGGACTCCAAGAGTTTGATGAGTCTTTTGGTTTTGGTACTCTTTCTTGAACCATATCTGCATCCAGGGTTACTCTTTCAACCATTTGTTTCACAAATTATTCCAGTATATTCGCTGTGGAAAAAAGTACCATTAATCACTAAAAATAAAAGAGAAACTTTCATATTAGCGTTCGGACATTCCTTCAAAAAAGAGTAATTTTTTTAGATATGACAGTGTTTGAGGATTGGTACAGCAGTAACCATCGCTACTTAATTCAAGCAGTACGCAATGTGCGCTTGTTTTTAGAGCATTTTATTGAGCAGCAAACAAACCAGCCTTTACCAGTCCTGTTAGACCAATTAGCTTCAAATACCGTTTTGACATCAGCTCCACCAGCATTAGACAGGCTTTGTGCCATCTTCAACTTGTCAGCGTTTGAGCGTAATATCCTGCTGCTGTGCGTTGGTATGGAATTAGACAAGTCATTTGAAAAGCTGTGCGCCGATGCTAGTGGTAATTCTAAATACACCTACCCAACTCTAGGTATGGCATTGACTGCCTTACCCGGAGCGCATTTGAG
>LXQD01000161.1 GCA_003326215.1 Nostoc minutum NIES-26
TTTTGAAACACTCAGTTACTACCTCAGTAGTCTCAAGACATCTGCTATCAACTTTGCTCATGCTATTCGTGGACACCGGGACATTGAAAACGGACTGCATTGGATCAAAGATGTTGTGTTTGGTGAAGACACTGCACCTTTTTGTGCCTATAATGCTGCTACTAACTGGTCTATTATTCGGACTTTTGTGATTAATCTGCTCCGTGCAAAGGGTTATCGCTCATTGACCAAAGCACAGAGATTTCTGTGTCATGATCTGGAACAACTTTTTTCTCTCCTTACAATGAATTAGCCCTACTTCTAGTCGGTTCAAGTTGCGGATAGCAGCCAGCACATGGGTAGAGTCCGTGCGTTGTTTTCCTCTTTCTTTGAGCCATCCGCGCTCTTTGAATTGCTTGAGTAAAGTGTCTAGCAGTTGTTGCTCTGCACCACCAGTTATCAATCGGGTGCGAAATTCACATAATACAGAGAAGTCAAACCCTGGGTCAGTCAATTCCAACCCCAAAACATATTTCCAATCAATCCTACTACGGACAGCTTCCGCAGCTTGTCGATCTGGCAAATCCTCAATAAATTGCAGCACACAGATTAACGCCAGTCGCCAAGGTGTAACTGTTGGTTGACCATGAGTTGGATACAAGGCGGTAAAGTCACTGTCACTGTAAAGTGTGCCAATTTCATCTCGTAGCGTCAGATAAAGGTTCCCTTTGGGGAAAGCAGCACGAGCGACACGAACTGTTTCCTCTGGCACAGGACTGATGGGTTGCGGTTTTAGTGACATATCCCTTACGCTCCTGGCTATATATAGTGCCAATCTTAGGGTGACACTCTACGGAATTCCTGTCTACTTTTGACTTCGCCAACAGCATCAGCAACCGTACAGAAAGTTACGCTTGTATATTGAAGGAGTGTAGTAGACCGAATGTACGCTGGTTCTTTGAAACCGACCTTAGCAGTGGTCACTACACTCTCAAAAGTGAACTCGAACAGTTGCCTGGGGCCTGAAAGCCCGTATCACGCAAGCGCGAGTAACCTTTGGATTTGATCCAAAGCCGGAGGTAGTTATGACAAAACAGTGGATCGGCATTGATGTTTCAAAAAAACGTTTAGATATTTACATTCGTCCGACAGGTGAAGCTTTTTCATGTGACAATACTCCAGCAGAGATTGCTCAATTAGTAGAACGGCTAAAAACAAAAAATCCAACATTAGTAGTTCTAGAAGCAACTGGAAAACTACATATTGAAGCAGCAACAGCAATTGCTAATGCAGGGATAGCGATCGCTGTGATAAATCCGCGTCAAATTAGAGACTTTGCCAGAGCAGCAGGCAAATTGGCCAAAACGGATGCAATCGATGCCCAAATATTGGCACATTTTGCTGAAGTAATGCAGCCATCTGTACGACCTCTTCCCAGCGAACAGACCCAAAAATTGAATGACCTAGTTACACGAGGGAGCAACGCGATTTTGTGAGGTCGGGTAAAAAAAGTGCGTTCACGCAGTGTGCCGCAGGTATCGCTAAAACTTTCATTTCTGTATGAGGTAATTTATTTGCAATTAATATACGTAATTGCACGATAAATTATCTTGATGAGATATCTCAAAAAGATTGCTAGTAAATTATTTGACGATTATTTCCAAATATATCTGCAATAAGTCTTTAAGACTTAGTATCAATTATGGCAGGAAATCAATTGAATGCCGAATTGAAGTATAAAATTTATTAGGCAGTTTGGGGTTTGATAAACGAA
>LXQD01000162.1 GCA_003326215.1 Nostoc minutum NIES-26
TCGAAAAATTTTCTACTAAACACTCAATCACTTCATCAAGAGTTTTTGAGTCTGTTAAAATCGGTTCTTCTGGAGACTCGCTCTTCTTGGCAATTCGGTGAGATGAAACAGTCAATTTCAAGAGCCAATATACGACACACTACTTTGATCATTTCACATTTTGAACTACTGCAAAATATGATAATTATTTTTTATAGTTTACGTATTATTAGATACCTGTTTCTCAGTATTCTTCATTGGTGATATCTGCTGTATCCCTAATGGTTCGCCCTTTTGAGGAAACTTTTTGGTTTACTGATCCTCGATTTGGCTTTGGACAACAGACAGAACGAGGCACGATTATCGGACTCAAGTATTATGCCTCAGACACATATCTAGCTGATGAATATGGTGCAGGATGGCGTTATGTGGTGCTTCCTGACAAGAACACCGAAGACGAAGAACACCGCCTTGAAGACGAAATCAGATTACTAACACCGCAGGAATTAAAGACACAAATACAAACCCAAATCAGCAACCATTTGCACCAAATCCAATCGCTGAAACAAGAATTAGATGCTATTCCTGCAAGTGTTGTAATACCTCACTCTAGTGCTGAAACAAAATTACAAGACCAGACGCAGCAATCCTATTCACTACCTTGTCCGCCTCTACATACATTAGTTGATGCTGCAAAATTCATCATTAAAGAAATTGCCAAACACCCCGATTATCTAGCACTTGATTATCAACCAGATTTAACTGTTGGTGATGCTCAGACTGCACTTTCTTATCTGCAAACTGAACTTGAATCCAATCAACAGGCTGATACTACATCAAATATTTCTGTCCAAAGCTAAAGCAATCTCTGTTCATGTCATAAATAGCTGATTCTGAGACTATCCAGTATCAACGCAATTTTTAACAAAAACAACGCAATCATGGAAACAATCAAAATCAACAACAGCGTCTTTCTCATTCCACCCAGCCAACCAAAACTCCAAGCCAACTGCGCCAAAGAATACGGGCAATTTCTTCTTGATTGTCCTCCCAAGTTAACAATTCTGGAAGCACAGCAGGGTGGTTATCTCAAAGGTAACAAAGCGGATTTTGCGATCGCCATCTCACGCCCAGACCGTTTACTCACAATCAACGAAAACTTCACCAACGAGCCATTCACCGAACTGTGGGTGATTCCTGTTGCTGGTGGACTCAAAGACCAGTTTAAAGGGCCAGCGTCCATGCTGCTTTCTTTCTTGATGCACCGCCGGAGTAAGGATTCATTTGCAGGACTGTACAACCATTTCGCCCATCGTGCTTTTCAGCAATGGTGTGAGGAGGGGAATGCACCAATTCGCAATTCGCAATTGGTAGAGTCGATGGGCGGTATTATCCGCCGCACCTCTCTGTTCAATCTGGGCGTGCCGTAGGGTAGGTAGCCAGCGAGTTACCAAATATTGGCACTTTTCCAACCACCCCCCTCCAAACGAAGCATGACCGTTTCCGTATCACTTCGCTTTCTAGTAATTTTTACGTTTGAGAGCGTCACCGTCGTAGCGTCCGTATTGGATTTTCTCATGACACTGACGGCAAACCACCAGGGTTTTACGTTTACGTGCTGACATTTTAAGCATCCATTCAGGGCGTTCCTTACAACCTTTTTGCTGAATATCTGCTAATTTGCGGACATGGTGGACTTCAATATTATCCGTTGCTCCACAAATT
>LXQD01000163.1 GCA_003326215.1 Nostoc minutum NIES-26
ATAAATTTTGATAAAAGGGATTCCGTCGTTTTTGTTTTAGATGTACCATGCCTGGGTGAGGCCAATAAATCTAATCTCTCAAACGGGATAGTAACAATCGTTACTTCACCAATATTTCTGCCAAAATCACCCAGAACCAGGCTCAAATTCGGGCGAATAATGCACCATTGATCGGACGGTTTTTGCTGTCATGGTACTACTCAAGTGTAATATTTATTCGCTTTAAAACATTCGCTAGACTGTGTTTCTTCTATATTTTGCTAGTGCGTCGCCGCGCTAGTTAAAGGCTCAAATCTTGCACCAAGGCTGAACAAACGCGCATCCGCCTGCACGAACTATGGGAAATCAGCAGTTTCAGAGCCTGTGAAGGCAGGCTTGTTCGGGTAACCGCGATTTTAATTTTAATCGTTAGGTGCTCTCAACGTTAAGCTAAAAAAAGTACGATCGCTCCTGCAAATTAAGCTAGAATCCCACGAGTGTTCGCTTAATTGTTCTCAAAGGATTAATTATGATGCTAAGTGGAATCAAACAGAAGGTCATAGTCCAGCCTGGTGGTGTCGTGGAAATTTGTTCTCCAGAACTTCCAACTGGTGCCACTGTCGAAGTGATAATACTTTTAGAGTCACCTCCACAGCAGTCTGAAAAATCTTTAACTAGCTTTATCGGATCTACTAAAGGCAGTTTTGCCACACCAGAAGAAGTTGATAGATTTATTCGCCAAGAACGGGATGCATGGGAATCCTAAATGCTGTTCAAGGTAGTCGAGCCTACCTCGATACTAATATCTAGATTTATACTTTAGAAGGATATCCACCGTTTATCCAAGATTTAACTCAGTTGTTTCAAAGTATAGATCGAGGTAATTTAAATGCTGTAACTAGCGAACTATCACTAGCTGAAGCATTAGTAAAACCTTGCCAAAATCAAGACTTGGTTCAACAGACAACCTACAAACAGCTTATTAGCAATTCACAAAATTTAACTGTGATTCCTGTCAGTCGTCAGGTTTTAATTGAAGCTGCTCAACTCCGTGCCAGTGCCAATATCAAGTTACCTGATGCTATCCACGCAGCAACAGCACTGTTGGATAGATGTTCTACCTTTCTAAGCAACGATCGCCGCTTTCAGAGTGTACCTAGTCTACCAGTAGTTTTACTGTCTCAAACTAATTCTCCTTAGCTAACATAAGAGAAGCGATTTAGCTGAAGCCAATCATGACAGAAAGACAGACACGGCGTAATTTCTTAATGACCAGTGTTGCTGTCACTGGCGGTATTGTAGCAACAACTGCTTTGCAAAAAAATGCTGCTAACACCGCTATACCACCAACAAGTATGCCAGAGCGATCGCTAGGACGCACGGGAGTAAAAGTGCCTATCTTCGGCTTGGGAGGAGCGGGACAAACACCGCTATCCTGGGAAGGAAAAGAGCGTGAAGCTGAGGCAATCATTCAAAAAGCACTGGAACTTGGCATCCGTTACTTTGATACTGCGGCTAGTTATGGCCCAAGTGAAGATTATTTAGGTAAAGTTTTACCACCCCATCGTTCGCAGCTGTTTTTAACCAGTAAGACCGATAAAAGAGATCGCGATGGTGCATGGCGAGAATTGGAGCGATCGCTTAAACGTCTCAACACAGATTATCTCGATTTGTGGCAGTTGCATCACGTCTCTTTTGTTCAAGAACTCGACACCATCTTTAGTAAATCTGGTGCTATCAAAGCTTTAGAAGAAGCAATCCAGCAGAAACTTGTGCGGTTCGCAGGTATTACCGGACATCACGATCCTTCAGCGATTGCCGAAGGATTGCGTCGCTATCCTTTCCACACAACCATGATTCCTGTGAATGCTGCTGACAAACATCATCCTCGTCCGTTCATCCCAGTAGTTCTACCAGTAGCGCAAGAAAAAAATATCGGTGTAATTGCGATGAAAGTCCCGGCTTACGGACGACTGTTTAAGCCTGGTGGGTTAGCAGGTATGCAGCAAGCTTTGGGATATGCGCTGTCTCAGCCTGGAGTTCATTGTTGCGTAATTGCCGCTGAAACAGTTTCACAATTGGAAGATAATGTCAAGATAGCGCGTGCTTTTCAACCTCTCAATGAGAAAGAACTGGCTGCGATCGCTCAACAGACTGCTGATATTTGGGAAAATAGTACATTTTTCCGTGCTTGGACTTAGTGAAACCTTGCAGATATTACACTTAACAGTCCCCATAATAACGTTGTGCTGCTTGTGACATATTTAGTTGTAGTAGCTTTTCATCTCCCAACTGCTGCCGGAAACTAGGCTTGAAAGCTGAGACATTCAAACTACGAAGAATCTCTGCTGCTACAGCTTTTGCTAGTAGTGGTGGTACAGAGTTACCGACTTGCCGGAATCCATGCCATTTGGTTACATGAAATCTAAACCAGTCTGGGTAAGAATGTAGTCTTGCTGCTTCTCTGACTGTGATGCAGCGGGGTGTAAATGGATGAATCGGTCGTGGAGAAGTAAAAGAACCTTTATACTGGTCTGTACCTGCTCGCAGGGTGTTGCATACGCCAGCAGGGTGCAATTTATGGAAACGACTAATTGGCTCTCTTTCTCCTTGAGTCGTAGCAGCAAAGCGTTCAATAGTCGTCGGTGAGTGTTTTGTTCTCAAACTTGAGGAGAGAATTCGAGAATCAAATTCACGTTGGTAGGAATAATCATCCGCTAAAGTGCTGATACTGCGAAGAATCTGAGTGTAATTACTAGGTTTGCCATACTCCGCTACGACCCAGTCTCTTTGTAGTAACTCTGAGTATTGTTCTGCTTCTGGTAAATCTCCAATTGCGTCCCGCACTGTCGGTCCAATTGGAAGTGCAAATGAATCTTGGCGTGCGGAATCATTTGGCTTTGCTGTTTGGGTAATTGGTTGGGGATATTTTGGTAACTCTGCATCCTCTCTTGCACCAATTAAAAATAAACGCTCCCGTGACTGTGGCACTCCATAATGAGCAGCGTTGAGAACTTGGTATTTTTCTTCAACTTGATAGCCTTTATTTTGAAACTCGCTAATCAAGGTTTGAAGAATTTTTTTGTGTTCGCCGACAGTTATGCCTCGAACATTTTCCATGACAAAAAATTTCGGTTTTAGCTCCAAAACCAGTCGATGAAAGTGAAACACCAGGGAATTTCGCGGATCGTCAAAAGCTCGTTTGCCTATTAATGAAAATCCTTGGCAGGGTGAACCACAAATAACAGCATGAATTTCGCGATCGCCAATTTCCGATCTATTGCGAATTTCTTCCCCTGTTGTATCTACAACGCTTTTGCACAACACAAAGCAACCAGGAAAGTTAAACTCGTGTGTGGCACAGTGAATGGGGTCGATTTCCACAGATGCCAGCACATCAAAGCCAGCTTGTTCAAAGCCAAGGGTCATGCCACCTGCACCTGCAAACAGGTCAACTGCGATCGGCCGTTGCTTTCTCATCTCATGAGCCATGACCAAAAAGTGTGAAGGGTGAAGGCTGAAATTTTATACTTTCATACTTCATACTTCATCCTTTACCCTTTATTTAGCATTTGCAAAATTTCTTGAGCCACGCGATCGCATACCCCTACTTCTCCCAAACAGCATCGCATTTGGGCATAATCTGCCAAAGTTCGCTGTCTGCGCTCAGGATTGATTAGTAATTCCATTGCTGCTTGGGTAATATTCTCTGGTGTTGCCTGCTCTTGTAACAACTCTGGCACAATCGGCTTCATCACTACTAAATTAGTTGGTGAAGCGAAAGGTATGGAACCTCTAAGAATTTTTCGGGCAATCCAAACAGTAATGGGATTTAAGCGATAAACTACAACCTGCGGCACATTTAATAGAGCAAGTTCTAAATTAACGGTGCCAGATTTGGTAATGGCAAAATCAGCAGCGGCAAATACTTCCTTTTGTTGACCTGATACGACTGTAGCCCGCAGACCGTAACGTCTAATAGCCTCTTCAATTGGCTGTCTGTAAATTTCTAGAGACAGAGGAATCCAAAAATGAACTTTAGGTAATTTCGCTTGAATAGTTTGGGCAGCTTGAAAAATTACTGGTAAAAGATATTTTAATTCTTGGCGGCGAGAGGCGGGTAAAAGAGCGATCGCTATCTGTTCCGGTTCAATACCCAATTTAGCGCGGGCTTCGAGGCGACTAGGAGCGCTTTGCATTCTGTCTATGAGAGGATGCCCTACCCAACTCACATTTGCGCCGTTAGCGCGAAAATAACGTGCTTCCTCTGGAAAGATTGCTAAGAGTTTGTCTGTGAAACCGACAATTCGGGAAGTATTACGCAAACTCATTGACCACACCCACTCTTGGGGTGCAATGTAATACACTACAGGCACTTGTGGCAGGTGCTTTTGCATGTAAGTACCAATGCCGATATTTGGTCCCATATAGTCAATCAGCACTACTAAGTCAGGGGGATTTTGCTTGAGGTAGGCGATCGCTTGGCGTTGCACCTGGAGAGTAGGCAAAATATAAGGCAGGGATTCTATCAAACCCATCGAGCCAATACCAGTGGTGTTGGACAGAATGATTGCCCCTGCTTCTGCCATCTTTTCGCCGCCCAGAGCCACAATCTCTAATTGCAAACTAGCAGCAGCTTGACGCTTCATAGCCGTAATTAGCAGCGACCCTTGCAAATCGCCAGACACCTCGCCAGTGCTGATAAATATCCGCATTTGTTAACTTAGTAATTAATAGAAATTAGGAAGCAGGAGTCAGAATTCAGAACTCAGGAGAGTTATTAGTTATTTTCCTTATCCCCCATCCCCACGTCCCCCCTCATCCTCCTCATCCTTATCTCCCCCACTGCCTACTCATCGTTCAGGCTTGGTTTACCTTTTTTTCCAGGAATCAATCCACGCCTTCCTGGCATCTGAGAAAGTAGCAGGAAGCGACGTAGATGTTGCAGTTGTTCGGTTTCTCCTAGTTGTTCCAACTGTTCTAAGGCATCCTTAAAGGTTAAGCCAGAGCGGTAAAGAATGCGGAAAGCTTTTTTGAGGATTTGTAGGTCGGTTGAGTTCATGCCAGAACGTTTGAGTCCCACAAGATTGAGGGTTCGCACTCGTGCTGGATTTCCCTCTACTAGCATGTAAGGTGGCACATCGCGGTCAATACGTGCCAAGCCACCCACCATTGCCATCCCACCGATATGCACAAATTGATGGACACCTAAAACTCCACTTAACCTTGCCCGTGATTCTATATGGACATGACCTGCCAACGCCACAGAGTTAGCAATGACCACAGAGTCTTCAATCACGCAGTTGTGAGCTACATGAACATAAGCCATCAGCAAATTATTGTTGCCAATCACCGTTGCTTCACCTGCACCAGTGGCACGGTTAATGGTGACGTACTCACGAATTAAGTTGTTATCGCCAATTTTGACCCAGGTAGGTTCTCCTACAAACTTGAGATCCTGGGGTTCCATGCCGATAGCTGCACCTGGGAAAAACTGATTTCGTGCCCCAATTTCACAAGGCCCTTCCAGCACTACATGGGGGCCAATGATTGTCTCAGACCCGACTTTGACATGCGCTCCAATCACAGCATAGGCACCGACTTCCACTGTTGGATGGAGTTCCGACTTAGGATGAATTACAGCAGTTGGATGAATAAGCGTCTTCAAGGGTGAATCTCCAGAACTGTCTTTGAGGGCCAGCGCTGTGCTTTGATTGCCAAAGTTAAGGCGACTGGCGTTGCTGAGTGTGTAAGTATTCAGTGGCCGAAAGTGTCGGGCAAAGCAAGTTCAGTGTGTTCGCGTAGCGTCTCGTAAGAGAGGGAGTCAAAAATCAAGAAATTTTAAAATGCTATTATGGATTATTTTTTTACTGCTATCCTGGTTCAGGATTAAGTAAGGGCACATCACGGCTGTACCCACACTTAAAAGGCAAATTTTTAGTTAATCAAAGAAAACATCAATTCGCCTTCAGCAGCGAGCTGACCGTCAACCTCGGCACGGGCTTGCATCTTACCGAAACGACGTTGTTTTACCGTTAACAGTTCCACCGTCATCACTAGTTGATCTCCTGGTACTACTTGTCGACGGAAGCGGACTTTATCGATACCAGCAAAAACAAACAGTCCGTCTTCAAATCCAGGCAGTTGCTTCAAAACAATACCCCCGACCTGTGCCATTGCTTCTACAATCAGCACTCCTGGCATCAGTGGTCGTCCTGGGAAATGTCCTTGGAACTGAGGTTCGTTGACAGTGACGTTTTTAACGCCTATAGCTAGTTTCCCTGGCACATAGTCAATTATTTTGTCTACAAGTAAAAATGGGTAGCGGTGAGGTAGCAGTTTCTGGATTTCTTCAGATGTGAAAGTAGTTTTAATCTCAGATGTGGTTTTAGTCTCATTAGTAGACTGTTGTTCGGTAGATGTAGGTACTGTAGTATCTGTAGTATTGACTTCGGTGAGGATTGACATGGGCAGTGTGGTTTTTTGAATTTGGGATTTAAAGTAGTTGTACGCTGAAACCTTTAATCATCTTGGATTTTAAATTAAATCCAAATCCAAAATCTAAAATCCTTCTTGGAAAGTTTGCTGCACAGGGAAACTCTCCAAGGCTCGAGGACTCGCTAACGCTTCGCTATAGCAACTTTCCGCTAAATCTAAAATTTTCTGAGCCAGTTGAATGTGTAAATTGTGGCTGGCTTTGTACGCTAAAAAATGAGCATGAGGAAAAGTTCCTAATAAACTCAAATCTCCTACTAAATCCAAGATTTTATGACGGACTGGCTCATTTGCAAATCTTAATGGTGGATTTAGCCAACCTTCAGGACCACAAACGAGTGCATTATCTAAACTGCCACCTTTGATTAATCCCGTTTTTTGTAAGTGTTCAATTTGATGCAGTAAACCAAAAGTACGTGCAGGAGCAATTTCCGCAGCAAAGCTAGCAGAAGCTATTCCTAAATCAGTAGGAGGTGACCAACTGTGCCATTGGTTACCAATAGCGGGCAGATCGAAGTCGATACCGTAACTAAAGCGGGTTTCCGGTGCTGGGAGGGCACAAGCAAAGGCATCGCCCTGATAGATCCATATCGGCTCTTTAACAGCCAAAGGGACTTGGTTGTTAGCGACTGATTGTGCGACTAAACCAACTTGGGCAATGCTGGTCGTCCACACTGCTGCCGAACCATCTAAAAGTGGTACTTCAGGGCCATCAATTTCAATGCGGGCGTTATCCACACCCATACCCACTAGCGCTGCTAATAAATGTTCTACTGTGCGAACACATGCCTCACCTTTACCTAACTGAGTTGAAAGAACAGTGTGGTTTACTGCTGCAACTTGGGCTGGAATTATCGGTAAATCCGGTAAATCCACTCGTACAAAGTAGCGTCCGCTTCCTGCCTCAGCTGGTAGTAACCGTACACAAGTACTTACACCGCTATGCAGTCCCACTCCAGCTACGGCGATTTCCGCTGCTATGGTGTGCTGTTGCATAAGCGAATAAATATATTTAGATTTGTATCATTCATGTGAAGTTTTGGCAAAGCCCCTGATTAGTCAATTGTCATTAGTCAGTAGTCATTTGCTACTGACTAATGACTACTTAAAACCTTTCACCAATACCAAAGTTAATGCGACTATCACCGTCATCGCTGAGACCATAGTCAATGCGAATTGGCCCTAATGGTGACTGTACGCGCACACCCAGACCATAGCCGTAGCCGGTGCCGTTTTTATCCAATAATCGGGCTGCTTCAGTACTGGTTCCCAGATCGCTACCAACATCAAAAAATAGTGCGCCACTGACCACTGAAAAAACTGGGAAGCGATACTCAACAGATGCTTGCACATAACTGCGTCCAGTACTTAATGCACCTTCTTCATAACCCCGAACGGAGTTGCTACCACCAAGGGTAAATGCTTCGTAAGGAGGCAAGTCACCAAGGATAGTTCCTCCTTGCAAGTTAAATGCTAGGGTTTGTGGCCCTTTGGCGAGACTAATAAAGTTGACAGGTAAATATTGGCTGTAGCTACCTCGTAATCTGGTAAGTAAAATGCTACCTGTTCCTATGGGTACTGACTGATCGATGCCGAAGCGGAGATAAGAACCATTGGTGGGTTGTAAGGGGTTATTGCGGCGATCGCGCTGTGCCCCTAATTGGAATAGCAGTAAATCGTCTTCACCTTCCCCAGAGAAGCTCAGGTCAATTGGTTCTCCCCTAACGATATTTCCAGCCTCATCGAGAACCGCTCCTTCTTTTCTGATGTTGCCATCGGCATCACGGGTAGAAACTCTTTGATACTGCAAACCTGCTGAAGCTGTCCATTCCGATCTTTCGTAAGGATTACCGGAAAGAGGGCGGGTAAAGGTGACACCGCCACCTAAACGTAAAACACGGGGGCGATCGCCATCATCTGTTTGCCCTACTTGATAGGTTCTAATATCCTCATCTGTGCCATCAAAAATCAACGAAACGGAACTGCGGCGGAAAATATTGGTTGTGTAAGAAGTCCGATAGGGGTCGCCCGCAATCCAGGGGTCGGTAAATCGCAGGTCAAAAAGTAGTTCCCGCTGTCCTACCTGTAACTCTGCCCCTAGTTTTTGGTTTCTACCATTCAGGTTTTGCTGCTGATAGCTCACTGTACCAAACAGTCCACTGGCAGAACTAATCCCAGCGCCAGCGGCGATCGAACCACTGCTACGTTCGGCCACATTCACAACCACATCCACCTTACTGGGGTCAGTACCAGGATCGAGGGAGACATTCACATCTTCAAACAATCCCAGTCCATATACCCGCTGTAGGTCTTTTTGCACTGTGTTGCGGTTGAATACTTGTCCTGGCTTCAACTCCAATTCTCGTTTAATCACATACTCTTGTGTGCGACCCCGAATTGGTTGCCCTTTTTCGTCTGTTTCTTGACCTTCTTTATTGCGGAACCGGACTTTAACGTTTTCTACTACCCCTTCTGCTACTTGTAAGGTGACAACTCCGTTTTCAGAGACTTGCGGCGCTCCAATCACGTTTGCTAGCACGTAACCTTGGTCTTGATACCGCTTGGTTAACTGCTTGATACCTTCCTGCAAGTCGCGCAAGTTGAGTATCTTACCATACTGTTCGCGGAAAACTTCATCTGTGGTTGTGGCAGGGAGTACGGAAGCAACACCAGTGCCAGGATTAGCTTGCACTTGCACTTTCGTCAGGACGGGGTTGGGCTGCACAATGAAGCTGACTCGCACTCCCAAGGGCGTATCTTCTGGTACTGCCTGGACGTTGGAGAAGAAGCCAGTACCAAATATGGCATTAATATCTTCTTGTAGTTGGGAGCGGGTTGTTGTCCGTCCTGGTTGAGTACGAATTACTTGGTAAACTTGGTTCTCCAGTTCTGGTGGTAGTGGTCCTGTCTGAGGTTTGACTACTACTTCCGACACCAGCACACGGGGTTCTTCAGTTTCTGGGGTCGCGTTTGGAGACTGCTGACCAGGAATAGTGCCAGGAGATGGGGAAGGCGTTGGTTGCCCAGTTGCTGGGGGTGAAATCTGTGGAGTGGAATTGGGCTGTTGTTGAATTGGTTGACCAGGAATAGTGCCAGGAGATGGGGAAGGCGTTGGTTGCCCAGTTGCTGGGGGTGAAATCTGTGGAGTGGAATTGGGCTGTTGTTGAATTGCAGGGTTTGGGGTTTCAGGTGTTGGAGAAGCCGGTTGTTGCTCAGTGGCTGGGGGTAAAGTTTCTGGAGTGGAAGTTGGAGGGTTGAGGATTGTCCCAGGATTTTGTGCAGTTGTCGGGGTTGTGAAAGTTGGTACTATTTCCGCTGATGTTGCTGTTACTGACTTAGCTGGGAAAACTCCCACAACTTTGAACTGAGTATCCTCCAGTACTTTCACTTTTGTTGAGTTAGATAGAGATTTTGGAATCTCATTAGCCAAATCTTGACTTGTATTCTTTTTTGGCTGCTGATTTGTCGCGGCTGTAAAAACTTCTGCTGTCTGTTTTAGACTGTCGGCGGTTTGTGCATTTGCACTCAGCGAGCCGCCTAAGGGCGCTGCAATTGCTACAGCTGCCACCAATACTGGAGATAAACGCATTTTCTTTACATTCCTCTTCACATCCACACACCATCACAAACTAGTCAGTTAACAAAAGACGATTCACACGAGTTTAATTTATTTTGCCCAGTTAATTTTTACTTTCTACTGCTTGAAGCACTCGTTGTAAAACCTCCTGATAAGCATCTTCTACATTCCCTAGGTCTCGGCGGAAGCGGTCTTTATCCATTACCCGGCGGTTAGGGTCTGCTTCTGCTGTGTTCCACAAACGGCAAGTGTCGGGACTAATTTCATCTGCCAAGAGCAACTGCTGTTGTGAGTCCAAACCAAATTCTAGTTTGAAGTCTACTAGGGTAATACCGCACTGCTGCCAAAATCCACTGAGAAATTGGTTGATTTGCAATGCAAGATTGGTAATTGCATCCACTTGTTCCGGAGTGGCTAGTTCCATTAACAGCAGGCGATCGCGTGTTAACAGCGGATCGCCCAATTGGTCGTTTTTGTAATAAAACTCTACCAAAGGCTGTTTCAAAAGTTTACCCACTGGTAATCCTGTCTGCTGACACAGACTACCAGCAGCAATATTTCTCACAACTACTTCTAATGGCAAAATCTTGACTGACCTGACTCGCATTTGATTTGGGGACGGGCTGTCAATAAAGTGAGTTTTGATACCGTGTGCTTCCAATTGTTTAAATAGCTGGCTGGAAATGCTACAATTGATTTGTCCCTTGCCGAGAATAGTACCGCGCTTTTGGGCGTTAAAGGCAGTGGCATCGTCTTTAAAATCAGCCAACAAGACTTCCGGATCGTCTGTGGTATAAAGAATTTTTGCTTTGCCTTCGTATAACTTAGAATGAACAGACATGGTGGGAAGTTAGGTTTTAGGCGATGGACAGCTTTTGTCTTTTCGAGCTTAACCATTTTATCTTTAGTTATTGAAGATTAGCCATTAGGGTTTAGCCAGCCATTACCTCTCAGTACACAGCGACAAAAAATTACAATTAGCATCTAACTCATGATAGAAGACAATCGTTTTTTGAATGTGTTAGGGTCTTTTTAAGTAAATTTTAGGTTAAATTGTAATAAATATTACTTTATAAAACTGTATTTTTTGATAAAAGGTATATAATCCTCAATAATTGGCAGTTTTAGTTGAAGTAAAGTTAATTACAATGTAACTTTATTTCATAAGTGATGAAATAACTGGCAATTAACAAGGAGAGTCAACCTTTGTATCTTGTCAGTTTTAGAAAAATTTGTTTGTGAAGCTTACTGTAGAAGCATTTTGTACGGTTTGCTTGCCATCAGAGCATTTCACAATTTATCTTCTGTTCTCAAAGTACAGAATCAACTAATTCCTGGACAACCTTTTTTGAAAAGGGTATCAATGATTTAGTTTCTCTTAGTCTGACAAAACAGAGATGAGAGTGGCTAGTGGTTTAGCTTTAAATATAAAAACAGTAGGGAAATTGAATAAGTGGAGAAAAAATGGTAAATAAAGATGATTTTCTCTATCCTCGTGGTCGCTATTACGGTCAAGTAAAGCCAGAGAACTTGGTATTTAATGCGAATCTACAAGAATTTGCTCAACGAGTCAGTTACGTGTGTAACTTAGAAACAGGTGGGAAAATATCTCCAGATGAAGCTTACGAACAAATAAAGGCTTTGTGGAAACAGTTGAAAAACTCGAAAAAAGAATTAAAAATTGGTGAAAATCCTTTTCAGGCAGGGGGTGGAGACGCTGAAAGTTGATCGAGATGCAGGATTAAATTTTATACTTCCTACTTCAGTTGACTATTTCGTTATTACTGTCCAAGCACCATCCCAAGAATCTGGAGGTGGTGTTTGTTGGTAATTATGAGCGCGTTCGAGGTGAATGTTAACAGCTTGGTCTGTAGGTCGAATCTGTTTAGCAGCTTCAAAACAGGCGATCGCTTGGCGAAAGTTTTGAGATAAATAAGCAGTACGTCCAGCATGGTAATGGTATAAAAACTCTTGAGTGATGGTATTTAGGGGAGTAGTGCGATCGCTAATTAACTCATAGATATTCACCGCCTGATGTTTACCCTTAACACGAATTTTATCCAACTGACGCACCCAAATTAAATCACTGCAAAGCTGGTGAGTAAACTCACTCAAAATAATATCGCAACCGTATTCCTTGGTAACTCCTTCCAAGCGGGAACTTAAATTTACACCATCCCCGATAACGGTGTAATCCATGCGCTTGTGCGAACCAATATTGCCTGAAACCACTTCCCCAGAACTAATGCCAATACCTATTTGGATTTGAGGCTGTGCCTGGATAATTCGCCGTTGGTTAAATTCCTCCAAACGTTGCCGCATATCCAGGGCTGACTGCACCGCCCTCCAAGCATGATTTTCTGTTAGTGGTAAGGGCGCGCCAAACACTGCCATTAAGGCATCACCTATAAACTTATCCAGCGTCCCTTCATAGTTAAAAACTGCCTCTACCATCGTTTCAAAATATTGATTCAGCAGTGATACTACCTCAGCCGCACCAAGATTCTCCGTAAGTGTCGTGTAACCTCGGATATCAGAAAATAAAATAGTAACTTCCTTGCGCTCGCCCACCAATAAAGCGTCGTCACCCAGTACCATAACTTGCTCGGCAACATGGGGAGTTAGGTAGCGGTACATGGTATTTTTCATCCGCTTTTCCTGGCTAATGTCTTCCAAAACCACCAAACCACCCCGCACTCCACCTTCTGGGTTTGTTAAGGGATTAACAGTCAGATTGATACTGCGTTCTAGTTTTTGCACCTGACTAGAAGTGAGAAACTCAGATTGGGGAGTCAAAGATAAATTCCAGGGAATAAAAATATCTGGATTAGTGCGAGATCGTACCACCAGAATTAAGTGCTGATTGCTGAGTAAGGGACATGAGGGAAATAAGTCTTCACTCCTAACTTTTAACTCCTCACTCTTGACTTGGTACAGTCCTACCGTCAAATTTTGTTCTGGTACATAATGCTTTGCCCCAGTTGTTAAACTATCCTCCAAACGCATTTGTAAATTTTCAATCGGTACAACTTCCCAAACTAAACGACCTATTAAATTTTGTTCCCATAAAAGCTTGTTACTTTTGATATTAACCTCAACTAAAGGACAACCTAGTAACGCGAAGGCTGCATCATTAATTGTGACAATTCGTCCTGCCATATCTGTAGAAATAACAGCATCTGACAAACTTTGCAAGATATCTTTTTGATACTGTTTTTCTAGCAGTACATTTTCAAACAAACGAGCATTTTCTAAAGCAATGCCTGCTTGAATATTAAAAGCTCGCATAAACTCTTCATCAGAGGCAGTAAAACTACCTTGATGCTTATTAATTAACTGTGTTACGCCAATTAATTCATTTGCGGAATTAAACACTGGTAAACATAATATATTACGGGTTAAATACCCAGTTCTTCTATCTGTAGTCGGGTCAAAACGGGGGTCTTTATAAGCATCAGGAATATTCAGTGCTTCACCTGTAGAAGCTACATAGCCAGCAATACCACGGTTGGCTGGCATTCTGATTTCCATCATGTTTGTACCATCTGCTGCTGCTACTTTTGTCCAGAGTTCGCCCATTTCTTTACGATACAAAAACAGCGTACTGCGGTCTGCTTGCATTAAAATTCGGGCTTGCTCCATGACTATTTGCAAAGTTGCTTCTAAATCTAAACTTTGCCCCAGCGTCTGGGTTGCCCGCAACAGAGCCGCTGCACCCCGTTGATTGCGAGCTGCTACATAGAAAGATTGACAGCTTTCTAGAATAATTCCAATAGAAGAGGCAAAGTCCCGAAAACGTTCTTCATCATCATAGTTAAACGGAGTATTTCCAGTTTTATTTGCTAGTTGCACTACTGCTACTGTCTGATTTTTGCTACTCACAACAGGCATACATAAAAGGTTGCGAATTGTGTAACCCATTTGCTTTTCTAGTTCGGGGCTGAAAAGCGGGTGAGTAGAGGTTTCAGATATGTTTAGATGTTGAGCTGTACTGGCAACATGACCGGGAATACCAACTGTAATAGGAATACGAATTTCTAAAAATTTTTGTGTATTATCTTGGGGCACTTTTGACCACAGCTGACCTTTGTCATAATCTACTAAAAAAATCGCTGTGTGTTCTGCTTGGAGAATTTGTCCGATTTTGAGTGTAATTGCCTCTAGAACTTGCTCCAACATTGTTTCTAGAGTTTCATTATTGATTAGCTCAATTGCTCTGAGAAATTGCTGGAACTCAGCAGTAATAAAGTCAAGTAAGCAAACAAATTCGTTAACAGAAAGGTCTTTGACACGACGCAACAAAGCGTGGGTGCGATTAACTTGAGTAAGTTCAGTTAATGTAGCCAAGACGCTACCAGGATTGGGAAGAGTCATGGAAATTTTAGATTTTAGATTGTAAAATTTAGATTTATCTTGCTATGGTAATTACGATTTTCAAGAATTGGGGATAGAATTCTCACATAAAAATTCGTGAAAGTTGATGTGCTGAGTTTGAAAAACCCAGTTTCTTAAAGAAACCGGGTTTATAGTATCTTTTTGATTCTGACTTCTTTAAGAAAATCTCTCTATTCACCGCCTCAGTCCAAACGATGAGTTTTTAACTAGAGGCGATATGACAGATTCCTAGAAGTCAAAACCCTATTTAAACTGCTTTTACCAGTTTTTCTGAAAACAGTATTTTTTGATAATAATCTTGAAGTTGACTTGTGGCAGCTGCCCATCCCCAACTTTCTGCTTCCTTACGGGCATTTTGACGAATAATTTCTCGTTCTTGTTTCTGCTCTAAAAGGCGGACAGTAGCAGCTATAGCATCTTGAATATCTGCTTTTGGCTCAAAAAGATATCCGTTTACACCTTCTGTCACAATATCAGGAATCCCGCCAGAACGGGCTGCTACCACTGGACAACCAGCTGCCATGGCTTCTAGCAGTACTAAACCTAGTGTCTCTGTCCGGGAAGGAAATATAAAAGCGTCAGCGCTAGCAAAGGCAGAACCTAACTCTTGTCCAATCAGATAGCCGACAAAATGGGTGTTTGTGTCAGCAAAGTGTTTTTCCAAGGCTTGGCGGTGGGGACCATCGCCTACCAATGCTAATCGGGCTTGCGGAATTGCCTCTAAAATCGGTTTGATGCGCTCAATTTCTTTTTCGGCAGAAAGACGACCAACATAGAGCAGCAAGGGGCTTTCTGGATGGTTTTGGGAAAGATGCGATCGCATCTCAATACTAGCTAAATCAGGATGAAATAATTCTGTATCCACCCCCCTTTGCCATACATACACTCGTTCAATGCCGTGTGCCGTCAATTCCTCCATCATCGCTGTGGAAGTACAAAGATTTAATACTGCTTGATTATGAGCGCCTTTGAGTAATTCCCAGAGAACCCCCTCCAACATCCCTAAACCATAATGCTGGAGATACTGGGGCAAATGCGTGTGGTAAGACGCTACCAAAGGAATCTTCAGAACCTTGCTATAAAAAATCCCAGACAATCCTAATACTGCTGGGTTCACTACATGAATGATATCTGGCTGAAATTCCTCTAGAGCATAACCAATGCTAGGGCGGGGTAGCGCCATTTTTAACTCTGGATACAATGGAAGGGGAAAGCCAGACACACCATAAACTTTAGCTCCTTTGTGTTCGGTTATACCACCATCAGGGGCAATCACTAACACTTGATTTCCATGACGCTGTAGATGGTCAACGGTGTGGCGTAGGCGTGTCACAATGCCGTCAACCTTGGGCAAAAAGGTTTCGGTGAATAGGGCTATTCTCATAAAAAACTATTCAGTACAGGCAGATAATCGCAGCTTTGTTTGCGTTTCGCTATCAAACACAGAGTAAACTGTCTCCCGTGGCGTAATCAATTCTGCACAGTCAGAATTAATGTTTTGCCGCTGCTTTTGTACGAAGTCCGAAATATCTTCAATGTTCGCAATCCAATCTCTGGCATAAGCAGCTAGAACTTGACCGCATAACCCCAACTGAATGGCGCGCCGTTTTAATTTGGCTCCAAATGGGTGATGGTCGGGGTCCCATTGCAGGCGGACTTGTGACTGTTTCAGTTCTCTTTGCCATGCACTTTTATCCGGATAAAGTTCTGGAACATAGCTAGAATGAACGGCCTTAGCCAAAATTTCATCAAAAGCCAAACGTTTAATCCAAATAGCTAACACTACTTTTTGCCCATTTTTTGTACCCCATCCGCAACGGTACATCATCCACAAAAAATTAGTTTTGATCCAACTCATGCGCTCAAAACTGAACTCGCCACCAAAATAACCGTGTTTGGTGGCGAAGTTACCAATGGCTGGATGATACGCTTGATAAACAACAATTAACTGGTCGTCATATTGTGCTAGAATATGGCGACCAGTTTTAGGCCAGCGATTTACTTGAGTTAAATAAGGTTCTGTAACCAGCTGCACGCGGAGTTTATACCAATTCCTGATTTGTAATTCAAGAAAGCTAGATTTAATCTAGCTTTCCACATGCTTGAATCTGTAGCCTTCTTTGGGAAAATTGGTATTACCCTAACTTCTATGCCAAGAGACTTTAGGCAGAATTTGCTTTTTATCAACTCGTTTCTGATACTTGATGGCAAAGTTTAACAGAGAATCGAGTAGAGAATCAGAGAGATAGTGGGGCTGTAAACCTAAATCCAGAAGTTTGGTGTTTTTAGCGTTAAAGTAATGTTCTTCTTTCTCAACTCTGGGATTATCTAGATTATTAATTTCTACATTCAATCCCATGGCGTTCCCGGCTTTTTTCACCATCAATGCTAAGTCACCAACGCTGAATTGTTCGGTAAATTGGTTAAATACCCGGAATTCACCTGGTTGAGCTGGGTTGGCGATCGCTAATTCTACACATCGCACTGTATCTCGGATATCCAAAAATCCGCGAGTTTGCCCACCTTTACCGTAGACCGTTAGAGGATGTGCGATCGTTGCTTGAATACAAAAACGGTTCAGTGCTGTGCCAAATATACCATCATAATCAAGGCGATTAATCAACAGTTCGTCCATTCCCGTTTCTTCGGTTAAGACACCGTAAACTACACCTTGGTTTAAGTCTGTAGCCCGCAATCCCCAAATCCGGCAGGCAAAGTGGATATTGTGGCTGTCGTGGACTTTACTTAAGTGATACATTGAACCAGGCTGCTTGGGATAAGGCAAGGTATCTTTGCGCCCATTGTGTTCAATTGTGATGTATCCCTCTTCGATGTCAATATTGGGTGTGCCGTATTCACCCATTGTCCCCAGTTTCACCAGATGGCAGTCTGGGAAATCTTCCCGCATGGCATACAGCAAGTTCAGAGTGCCAACTACGTTGTTCACCTGCGTTATAACTGCATGTTCGCGGTCAATCATGGAAAATGGGGCCGAACGCTGTTCGCCAAAATGCACTATAGCGTTTGGCTGAAATCGGTCTAAGGTCTTTTTGAGAAATTCGTAGTTAGTAATGTCGCCGATAAACAGGTCAATAGATTTACCTGTCAAATCTTGCCAGCGCTGGAGGCGTTGCTGAATTAATGCGATCGGAGTCAGAGTTTCGATACCCAGTTCATTGTCCCAGTGCCGCCGCACCAAACTATCTAGAATGCCAACTTCATAACCTCGATTGGAAAGGTAAAGTGCAGTTGCCCAACCGCAATACCCATCGCCACCAATAACAAGGACTTTCATCTTTACCAGTTTTTACTCGCTGATAGCTAAATCTATCAGGTTTGTGTACTTTCTCAACCATCAAAAGAAAGAAGAGTCGTGCAAGAAGGCAAAGGGGCAGGGGAGCAGGGGAAGATAAGATAGTATTATCTTCCTCATCTCCCTCCTCTGCTGGGAATTCGATACTGCTGAGCAATGTAGTAAAACAAACGGTAATAATCTGGAAATTCCTGGCTCTGGCTTCGACCCTGCCAGTAATATTTGACTTGAGCCTGAGTTAGTGTCAGTGTCATTAAACTTACTTGGGGACTAACTTCTACAAGCATCACTCCAGATACTCCTTGGGCTGTTTGGAAGTTAAGATTCATCGTTTTTTCAAAGTCCGCTTCTTCGGTTATAGACCCTGGTAACCGATTAACTGCCCATCCTCGAATTTCCACAGAGTTGTTTTGCGGTGATACAAAGGCAATGCCATCATCGTTTTCTGGTGCTGTTAAGGCAGTCCAGTTGCTGGGATACGGAAACTCAAAGCCATAACGGGAATTACTATAAATCTTCCATGTGAGATTGGAGGAGTTAAAAGCAGGTGCAGAACATCCCCATAGAATCATCAACAGGACGAGCGCTCCGCTAACGCCTTGAGCAATAGTATAAATCTTTTGCACCAAACCACATGTTTTCACGGTTGCGGATGTAACTGCATTTGTTGCCAAAGTTAATTCTATGAGCAGTTTAGAGACACTTTGCTGCGATTTGATTTCATCTGGAAGCAAATCGAGTAGTCGTTTTATAAATAACTCAGTTTGGTGATTATGTCACTAAACCACAAGTCGGCTTTGTAAAATTATGTAACAATAAAGCCGTCAAAACGTTTTGCTGTCTTGACAAGTAAAAAGACAGCCGATAACGTAATATACATACCCGGGTAAGGCCGTCAAAGAGTTATATGCAAGCTAAGCAAAAGGTTACTTTGTATTTGTCGCCAGAGCTGCACAGAAAGCTGAAGATTCGTTCAGCCGTTGATTCTGAACCAATGTCGGATCTGGCTGAACGCGCTCTCGTCTTCTACCTGGCTAATTCAGAATTAGTAGAAGAAGTGGAAGCTTCTTCGTTTGGGCGAACTCATCGAGTTCATTCCTGTCCAAATTGTGAGAGTTCGCTGGTTTTGCGCGATGGGGAACTAGTTACTTTAGGTAATCAGCCGGGAGTAATTGGTCAGGAGCATCTTCCCATTGATGAAATGGAAAAAGATGAAACCCATCCTAAGGGTGAGGAAGAGTTGGTTCCTTGCTAGATAGGAATTATGAATGAGTGGTTCATAATTTTCGGTTGTCGTTACCAACAAAACGATGTCTGTACTGTATAAGGTCTCAAGTAGGTCGATTGTATGAAAGAAGAGCTCAATATTTTAATTCAAGCTCAATACCCTCTAATCTACCTTGTGACCTCCGAGGAAGAGCGGGCTGAGCAAGCGATTTCCACAATCGCTCAAGTATTAAAGCCCCAACGCCGTATATTTGTTTGGACAGTAACTCACGGCATCGTTGAGTATGGTCAGCCGCGGAATGTAACTCAACACAACACTGTTTCTCCAGAGGCAGCTATTGAGTGGATCATTCGGCAAAGAGAACCCGGTATATTTATTCTTAAAGATTTACATCCATTTATTGATGCTCCTGCAACTGCAAGGTCATTACGCGATGCGATCGCCAGTTTTAAAGGTATGCAAAAGAACATCATTTTGATGTCACCGATGCAGCAAGTACCCATTGAATTGGAAAAGGAAGTTGTAGTTCTCGACTTTACCTTGCCAGATATGTCAGAGTTAAATAAAGTTTTAACTCACCATATAGAGCAAAATCGGGGACGGAGGCTAACAACAGAGGCACGAGAAAAGCTTCTGCGAGCAGCTTTAGGTTTAACTAAAGATGAAGCTGAGAAAGTATATCGTAAGGCGCAGGTAACTACAGGGCGGTTAACGGAAGAAGAAGTTGATATAGTTTTATCCGAGAAAAAGCAGCTAATTCGGCGCAATGGTATCTTAGAATACATTGAAGAAGATGAAACCATTGATGCTGTAGGTGGCTTAGAAGAGCTGAAAAAATGGCTCAAGCAACGCTCCAATGCCTTTACAGAAAGAGCTAGAGAGTATGGTTTGCCTCAACCAAAGGGGATGCTAATTTTAGGAGTTCCAGGTTGTGGGAAATCGTTGATCGCCAAAACTACATCACGACTGTGGGGTTTACCACTGTTGCGCTTGGATATGGGGCGAGTCTACGACGGCTCGATGGTGGGTCGAAGTGAAGCTAATCTGCGTAATGCTCTAAAAACAGCAGAATCAATCTCCCCAGCGATTCTGTTTATCGATGAATTGGATAAATCCTTTGCAGGTAGCACAGGTTCATCCGATTCTGATGGAGGAACTTCAAGTAGAATCTTTGGTTCTTTCCTCACATGGATGCAAGAAAAGAAATCTCCAGTGTTTGTGATGGCAACCGCCAACCGAGTAGAACGCTTGCCTGGAGAGTTCTTGAGGAAAGGACGCTTTGATGAAATTTTCTTTGTGGATCTGCCCACACCTGAAGAACGGCAGGATATTTACAAAATCCACCTAACCAAGCGTCGTGAAGACATCTCTCGCTTCGACTTAGAGCAACTAGCCAAGATGTCCGACGGCTTTTCTGGGGCAGAAATTGAACAAGCGCTCGTTGCGGCAATGTACGAAGCATTTGCCCAAGACCGCGAGTTCACCCAATTAGATATTATTGCTGCGCTTAAGGCGACTCTGCCGCTGTCTCGTACCATGCAAGAACAGGTAACAGCCCTCAGAGATTGGGCCAGACAGAGGGCACGACCCGCAGCATCCTCCGTTGCTGAATATCAGCGAATGGAGTTTTAAAAGCTTTCCTTTGCTAACCCAAGGGGAAAGGCTAGCTGAAAAAGCTAGCAGTTACGAAAAAAGCCGCATCATGGTAAGCGCGGCTTCGCCGAAGATAACCGTTGTCGTTTTTCTCAATCTTCTCATTGGAGGAAACCCAAATGTCTCACTTTAGCACTCTGCGTACCAAAATCACCGATGCTGAAATCCTCAAGGCTTCCCTGCGCGACCTAGGTATCAGCGTTAAGACTGAAGCTGATGTACGTGGTTATAACGGTCAGCGCGTTCGTTCTGACATCGTGGCTGTTTTGGAAGGCGAATACGATTTAGGTTGGTCTCGCAACAGCGATGGTTCTTTTGACCTAATCGCTGACCTCTGGGGTGTTGCTAAGAAGCACAACCAAACCGAGTTGATCAACTCTATCAACCAAAAATACGCTGTTAACAAGACCTTGGCTGAAGTAAAACAGCGTGGTCTGCAAAACGCCAATGTCAAATTGGTATTGCAATAGCAATTTCTCTGCGCGTTCCCAAAGCTGCACGGGTTAACCAAGTAATTAGCGGTTAGCCCGCTTTTTTATCGGGACTGGGATTTATTTCTCAGTCCTAATTTTTTATGCTTCATTGTTTTGTAAACATTGACGAAGTTTATTAGGTAAAGCATTCACAAATACTAATGCATCCCTGTAGAGCTGATAAATTTCATCAGACGTTTTTTCTAGTGAAAATGTGCCAAAATCCTGATGAACTAATCTATTCCTTTCACGTCCTATTTCAAGAAAAGCCTTAATAGATGAGCTTAGCTGTTCACTATTTTTAACCTCTTGTTTAATAAAAGCTGAAAATATATCACCAAAAAGACCAAAAAAACTATTTGCATTTGTCTCTTTCCAGTTGAAATAAGTATGATATTGCCTACTGATGGCTTTATTATTGATAAATGAAACTAAAAGCTCGTTTTTATTTGATATTTCACTCATGTATTCGAGAATATCAGAGGTTATACGGTATTCAAAATAACTTGCTGCAGATAAAAGTAAAGCTTTCCTAAAATTTTCATCTACTGTATTTCGGAGCGATATTTCCTCTCCTTTTTCAATATATTCTATTAAACTTTTAAACTCTTTATAAAGTCTATCGACACCTGTTTCTTCTATCACTTTTCTGTCCTTAAATACCTAAAATCTCTTTGGCTCGTTTCAAACGAATTTCGACATTTGACTTTTTGGTTGTCCCTTCTGAGGAAGCCTTTACAAACTCTCCATCGGTTTCTATCTGTCTAATTTTATTAACATCTACAGGAGAATCTAAAAACTTATGCTGTAGAAATATTGGCTTACATACTCCTGTAAATACAGCTTCAAAAAGGGCTATGTGAAAGCGTTTGTTACGTTTTCCAATAAATGGATCTTCTGGTAAAGATTCAAATTGCTTGAGAAATGATTTAAACAATTTTTCAAGATAATCATTTTGCTCTTGACTATTTTTTCTACTCTTCCTAGAAAATCTATTTAAAAATTTTGGCAGTGAAGGGGTATAATCTTCTCCATCAATAAGCATGGCAAAACCTCGAAGTAAAAGCTCTACATCTTTCATATGAATATCTGGCTCATTCATTTGTAATAATTTTCGCCATCCTTCTTCCATATTTATACGATTAAGCATTTCGTAAAAAGGAGAATGGTATAAACTAGCTCTAATTTCTTGTGGATACAAATTAACACCACCCGAATTTAAACGATTAAAGATTTCATATATTGAAGAATCATCATCTTTAGGAAAGTTCTGTTTAACTATTACATTCCGAATAGGCCTAAGCTCAAATTGTGTTTTATAGTCACCTAAAGTGTAGTAATTAAGTCCCTTAAATTTATTAGGCTGTTCAGGGAGCTTTTGTGGAAGACTTAGATCAAAATTGCTAAAGTACTTATCGTCGTTTAATATATCATCAGGTATACAACCATATTTCTCAAAGATTCTTCTTAGTTCAACACGTTTATCCTTAAGAGGGAATCTACGTTTAATAAAATAGTATATAGACATTAAACGTTGTTGTCCGTCAATAATTAAGAATTTATTTCTTGCTTCTTCATAGAGAAAAAGTTGTGGGATTGGCAGTCCTAGAATTATTGATTCAATCAACTTGGATGCTCTATTTATATCCCAAACATAATTTCTTTGAAAGCCTGGTACTTTTACAGCACCCGATTCCATGAAGTTGTAAATTGTTATTACATTAAAGTCATTTGGTGTCGATGTTAAATCATATTCATCAATTTGAAAATCATCCTCTTCGTCAGAATAATCATCAAACCAATTTTGTTCTTCATCAAAAGAATAGTTATGATCCATAACAATACTGTAGTTTTTACGATGCACTGATGATTCAGTAATACATTATATTCTTACACCTATACCATTTTGCTGTGTCCACACCCATAACTGCCCAACTAAGTTCAAGTTACGCTAATCGGTTTATGCACCAGTAGGAAACATAATTATTGGTATTGCTGAATACGAGTATAAAATTAAACAATTAAATATTTTTAACTTTTATTCTCTATGCTTCTGCGTCTCTGCGTGAGGCTAATTCATTACTTTCACTTAGCAAAGTTTAATTACTAATTCTCCAATAGCGTTGCGTTCGATGCGAAAATCACGGTTTAACTAACAAAATTCGTAAAACTGTTCATCGGTCATCGCGATGTCTTCGACAAGCCGCTTTGCGTCTACGCAGGTTGCAATTGCAAGACCATTGGTACAATTTCTGTGACTACAGGTAAGTTGGTGGTCATAATTGCTTTTAAAAAACTTCACCTGTATTCACGATATCTCTTTGTGAAAATTTAAGGGAAGTCATTAATTTTAAATTCCCTCACAAACACTTTTGAGCAGATGCCGTAACCAAAGATTTGCCTGATCTCGATCTGTGAGTTTGCTCCAAAGCATGGAAATCATCCACGGTTTAGTTTGCAGAGGAAGTTCAAAAATTTCTAATGTGTCTTGACAAGCAAACGATGTCGCCAGTCGTGATGGAATGGCAGTAACTAAGTCACTTGATGAAATGATTGCTGGCAGTATTAGCAAGTGGGGAGTCGTTAGCACAACTCGCCGCTGAAGGTCGTACTGAGCAAGCACCTTGTCCAGTTCTCCAACTTCATCCCGTCGGAGAGTAAAAAGAGCATGAGGAAGCTGAGCAAAGGTTTCCGGTGCGATCGCCTGCTGAGAAATCACAGGATGTCCTCGCCGACAGATGCCTACAAAGTGTTCTTTAAATAATGGAATCTGTATTGTTTGTCTCGGCGGTTCTTGGAAGACACCCAAGGCTAAGTCTATCTCTCGCTGCTCTAACAGTTTTCCAACACAGTCTTTATCAAAGCCAATCAATCTAAAATCAATGCCTGGTGCTGTCTGACGGCAAACTTCCAAAAGCTTGGGCATAACGACGTAGCTGGTATAGTCTGAACTACCAATTGCAAAGGTACGTTTAGAAGTGGCTGGGTCAAAAGTTTTACTGGCTTCTAACGTCTGTCGAATTTGCTGTAAGGCAATTGAGATACTAGGAGCAATTTCCATCGCTCTTGCTGTCGGCTGCATTTCTCTACCGATACGGATAAATAACTCATCTTGAAATAGCGATCGCAATCTGCCAAGGGCAGCACTCATCGCTGGTTGTCCTAAATACAGCCGTTGGGCAGCGGCTGTGACACTCCGTTCTTCAAAAAGCACTTCAAAGGCAACGAGGAGGTTCAAGTCAACGGAGGACAAATTTATTAATGGCATCGATTGAATATATTACTACAATCAATTTGATTAATTTATAACACCTCAGTAAAGTAAAATTGACAACAGTTTGAAGGTCATAAACATGACGACTCCACAAAAGATTGCTGTGGTTACAGGCAGTAATCGAGGGCTAGGATATGCGATTTCCCGGAAATTGTCTCAAATCGGTATCAGCGTAATTCTGACGAGTCGTAATGAAATAGATGGTCTTGCTGCTAAGCAACAGCTTTCTGATGAAGGGCTTGATGTTGACTATTATTTACTGGATGTCACCAGTGATAAAAGTGTGCAGCAGTTTACCGAGTGGCTGCGTGAAACCTACGGCAAAGTAGATATTCTGGTGAACAATGCAGGTGTAAATCCCACAACTAAGCCAGAGGAGTCGAGCTTACTGACTGTTCAACTAGAAACGATGCGCTCCACCTTTGAAACTAATGTTCTAGCAGTACTCAGAATTTCTCAAGCATTAATTCCGTTGATGAAGGTGCAAAACTACGGTCGCATCGTTAATATTTCAACGGAAATGGCATCTCTTACTTCAATTCTCAGTGATTACTACCCTTTAGCACCTTCCTATCGACTCTCCAAGCTGGGTGTGAATGGACTAACAGTCCTTCTGGGCAAGGAACTCCAAGGTACTAATATTCTCGTGAATGCTTATTCTCCAGGTTGGATGAAGACAGACATGGGGGGTGACAATGCCCCATTTACAGCAGAAGAAGGAGCTGAAACCGCTGTCTATTTGGCGACACTGCCCGATGGAGGAGCGCAAGGACAGTTTTTTGCAGAGATGAGAAAATTTGGTGGGCCCATTCAATTACAGTGGTAGGTTAATATGGAAAATTTAGCAGAATTACCCCCGATTTATGTGGATACGGCAATTGATTTAGCACCTGCCAAAATCATTGCTTCGTTCCCTGTCAATACTTTCCTAGAAAATTTGGCGATCGCTCCAGATGGCACAATTTTTGTCACAAACCATGAGGTTGGGAAGATTGTTCGCATTACCCCAGATGGCAATCAGCAAATTCATGCCACTGTTGAGGGTAAAGTGAGTGGTCTTGCCTTCACTGACAATGGCAGTCTGGTGGCAACAGGATGGAATGCTGATTCTATACCAGTGGTTTCTCTTGTCGCCGATGATGGGACAGTGGAAACTTTACTAACATTGCCAGATGCTGTATTTCTCAATGGCATTACCCCTGTTTCCGGCAATCAGTATTTGACAGCAGATTCCTATCGAGGTGCAATTTGGCTGATTGATGTTGCCCAACGCCGTGGTTCAATTTGGTTAGAACATCCTTTGCTTGCTCGTAGCAGTTCCGAGAACGTCATTCCTGCTGCAAATGGCTTAAAGCGCTTTGGCAGCGTACTCTACGTTTCAAATACCGAAAAGATGTTGCTGTTGCGGATTCCCATTAACAGCGCAAATGAACCAGGTGAGCCGGAAATCTTTGTTGAGCAGACGAATATTGACGACTTTGCGTTTGATGTGGAAGGCAATCTTTACGGAGCTACCCACGTTTACAACAGTGTATTGCGGATAACACCAGATGGCAGTACAACTATTATTGCTCAAGCCGAACAAGGTGTAATTGGCAGTACAGCAGTGGCTTTTGGTCAAACACAAAGCGATCGCACTGCCATCTATGTCGTTACCAATGGCGGAATGTTTTTACCTCCTCCCACAGGTGTTGTTCCGGCTAACGTTGTTCGACTTGAAGTTGGGAAAGTTGGATATTTCTTGGGTTGAGAATTACTCAACCATACTGCGGTTACGAAAACTTACATTTACTAACCTGATATGGAACAAGAAGATCAATTTGTAACCGTGGTCATTACACAACTTGTCAAACCAGGATGCGAGACTGCTTACGAGGCTTGGTTAAAAGATATTACTAGTGTTGCCAGAACCTATCTTGGTCATTTGGGAACGAATGTGATTCGTCCCCAACCTGGTGTCAGACCTGAATATGTGATTATTTTCCGGTTTGATAGGTATGCAAATTTGAAGACGTGGATGACATCACGCGATCGCGAATACTGGCTGACTCAAGCCAAACCCTTTGTTGAATCTGAGCCTCAGGTTCAACAACTTAGTGGATTAGAAGCTTGGTTTTCTCTTCCCGGCCAACCATTGAAGACTCCACCGCGTTATAAAACAGCATTACTAACTTGGGCAGTTGTATATGTGTTGATTAATTTATTGAATACATTTTTAAGACCACTGCTTGGCAACTTACCTCCCTTGATTGCCTCACTGATAATTACCATTATTATGGTTGTACTATTGACCTACGTTGTCATGCCTAGAGTGAGCCGTTTGTTTAGTTATTGGCTATATGCTAAATCACGAAGAGTTTGAGATTTAAATTAGTTAAAACTATTTATACTTTTAGGGGTGATTTCATAATCACCCCTTTATTCCCCTCATATATAGAATTTACTTGTAGCACCCTTGTTAGGAAGTAATTTACTCAGCAATATTAACTAAACTTTCAACCTCAGAAGTAGCCAATGTTGGTGCTGTAAAAATACGTGAGTACAAACTTGATGGTTGCTGGTGAGCAAAAACTGGTAGAACTTGGCGGGCATGAGCTGCTAATTCTACTGCCTTTACATCATAAGTCTGCGTTGCTAACTTCGGATAGAAGCCGATACCGATAATTGGCAGCAGCAAACAAGCAGTGATAAACAATTCGCGGGGTTTGACATCAGATATTACAGCATCCAGATGCAGTTCTCCACTTTGGTTGCCGTAGAATACTTGGCGGAGCATCGACAGTAAGTAAATCGGAGTTAAAATCACGCCAACTGCTGATAGCAGGACAACTACAACTTTGAAACTAGAACTGTAAACATCACTGCTGGCGATACCGAGGAACACCATCAATTCACCGACAAAGCCACTCATTCCTGGTAAGGCGAGAGAAGCCATTGAACCAGCAGTAAACAGGGCAAAGGTTTTGGGCATTACCTTGGCGATACCGCCCATTTTATCCATCATCAAGGTGTGGGTGCGTTCGTAAGTTACGCCAGATAAGAAGAATAAGCTAGCGGCAATTAAGCCGTGGGAAACCATTTGTAGGACTGCACCGCTGATACCAATTTCTGTATAAGAAGCAATACCAATTAATACAAACCCCATGTGGGCAATTGAAGAATAAGCCAAGCGCCGCTTGAGATTAGTTTGAGCAAAGGCGCAGCAAGCACCATAGACAATGTTAACTACACCCAAGATTGCCAGCACTGGGGCAAAAGTAACATGAGCATTAGGCAACATTTCCACATTGAAGCGGATGAGGGCATAACCACCCATTTTCAACAACACGCCCGCCAAAATCATCGAACCCGGTGCTGATGCTTCACCGTGGGCATCAGGTAGCCAGGTGTGCAGGGGGAAAATTGGCAACTTTACGCCGAAGGCAATCAAGAAACCTGCATAAACCAATAGTTCAAAAGCGTTGGAGTATTGTTTCATTCCCAGAGTTGTCATGTCGAAGGTGACAGTATCTCCAGAGAATGCCATTGCAAAACCCGCAACTAAGATAAATATTGATGCTGCGGCAGTATAAAGAATAAATTTAGTAGCTGCATATTGGCGCTTTGGGCCTCCCCAGATGGAAATCAGCAGGTAAACAGGTACTAATTCGATTTCCCACATCAGGAAGAACAACAGCAAATCCTGAGCAACAAACACGCCTAATTGGGCGCTGTACATTGCCAACATCAGACCATAAAATAATCGCGGCTTGTTGGTAACTTTCCAAGCCGCGAAGATTGCGAGAGTGTTAATTAAGCCTGTTAGAAGCACCAGGGGCATCGATAAACCATCAACGCCTACAGACCAATTCAAACCCAACTGCGGTACCCAAGAATATTTTTCTACCAGTTGGAATGTTGAGTTCTGAAAGTCGTAACTATGCCAAAAGGCATAAATCATTAACGCAAAGTCTGTAAAAGCTACTCCCAGACCATACCAACGAACGGTTTTACCTTCTTTGTCTGGAATTAGGGGGATGGCTAGGGCAGCCACCAGGGGCAAGAGGATTATGGCTGTTAGCCAAGGAAATTCAATAGGAATCATCACTTATGACAATCATTTTTCAATTTTACTTTTAATTACATTATATTAAGGAGTTCGTACTTTTGTAAATGCCATCTATCTCTAAAAGCTGAAATTTTAAACATTGATTTAGGAATAATTGCTCGTTGAATGTCAATTTTTAAGGATTTTTAGGAATAAATACTCATTAAATTATATTGCAGTACTATCTCAAATGTAAACTTTTGCGAACAAAACAAAAAACGGTGGCTCACACCACCGTCATAAGTTGTAATGTCGCTTTGGTCTGAAGGCAGAACTATGCTAATGGAACTTTGAGTTAAACCGTTAAACGATGCGGTTGACAATTGTCCAGACTTCCCCATCCGATCGCACATGAGGGACTGATATTGTCTTGAACCCGGTGATAAAAGGTTTGTAATACACCTGCCAATAGATGGGACTGAGATGATCGGCACAAGCTTTAAGCAAGCGGATTTCTGTTCCTAGTTCTGCTGCTAGTTGATTAATGCGTTGGGCGTGAACTTGAGCCACTTGTTTGGCTTCCTCTAGCTGCTGCTGTTGGGTAAGCTGTTTTGATTTAATTTCCCAACGCCCTAATTGGGCTTGTTTCTGCTGTAGCTGCACTTCTAGCGCTGCGATCGCATCATCAATGCCCTTGAGTTCAGCAGACAGTTGGGGATTTTCCCTAGCTTGGCGGCGGTAAGCTTCAACCATTGCTAGGGGTGAATCATTTTCACCAGATATCACATTATTAATAGTGAGGGTAGCGCGTTCCTGCTGAAGAACTTGAATTTGAGACTTCAGCGTCGTTATTTCTGCTTGAATTTGGTCTATCATTCTGATTTATCCTTGGTGAAAGCTGCTTGCGCCTTGGGTATCAACAGAAAGCGATCGCACAGTGGCTGTAATTCCTGCTCCTTGCCAAGCTGCTGCCATTGCCATTTCTGTTGCTTTTGAGTTTCCAGGATCTGCTAAAGCTAACAATGTCGGCCCAGCACCACTAATCACCATGCCATAAGCACCAGCAGCAACAGCCGCTGCGTTGACAGTATCGTAGCCAGGAATCAGGGCTTTACGATACGGCTGATGTAATCTATCTTGTAAAGCAGCTATTAACCATTCTCTCTTGCCAGTTTCAAGACCGCGTAACAATAAACCTAGATGTGCAGTATTGAAAATTGCATCTGCACGACTTACCTCAGTTGGCAGAACTCGCCGTGCCTCCTTAGTGGAAAGCTCAAAATCAGGAATCGCCACTACTGGCACAACATCCTCATGCCAAGGAATCTCACAAATCTCCCAACCTGCTTCACTGGTAGCAGCAAGACGACATCCCCCCAGTAAAGCTGGAACTACATTATCAGGATGTCCTTCCATTGCGATCGCTAATTCCATCACTTGCAGCTGAGACAGAGTAGCACCCGCTAGTTGATTAGCACCAACTAAGCCACCGACAATTGCCGTCGCCGAACTACCCAAACCCCTCGCCAATGGTACACCCAACTGAATCTCAATTTTCACTGACGGCGGCGTTTGCTCTATATATTGATATAACTGCACAAATGCCTGATAGAGCAAATTACTCTCATCAGTTTGCACTCGTTCGGCTTCTGCGCCTGCGACATGAATAATTAACCCGCCTTCTTGCAGACGAGTGAACTTGAACTCGTTGTACAGCGTTAAAGCTGCGCCAATGCAATCAAAACCAGGCCCCAAATTAGCAGTTGTGGCGGGAACGGTAACAGTAACACCAGAAACAACAGACATCTGCAAATACTCTACTAACCAATCAACCAGCATCCCATGTTAACGATTAATTTGCTCATGAAGGTTGCCAATTATTTGTGAGTCATAGTTAATCAACAATTGAAGTATTTACTTTATTCTTAATAATTTTTTCATATTTGATTTAAATATTATTAAAAATACCGTTAAAATAAACATATATAACTAATTTTTATATTAAAAAAAATTGAATATGGATTATTTACAACGTTGGGAGGAATATGCTCCTGAAGCATACGATGCTATTCGCTGTAATGCTGATGATGTGTTAGAAATTGCACAGAACACAGGTTGGGCAGAGTTTCGCATAAAACGAATCAAAGACCATCTATTCTATCGTCAGCACCAGTTAGATGATAGATTGGGTCGCTTTGACCCCGATCCAGATATAGCTGATGCTTGGATTAGGTTACAGCAAGGTAATTTTAATCATGAAGATTTACGCTTACTTGAACATGAATACTTCGAGTCGCGCTTTGAGGGTATTTTTCACACTGATTACCGTACTGCTCATGAAGCAACTGAAGGTTCTGGCCGCGTGTGGAGTCCACCAACAACATAAAAATGTATATCAAATGAGTTACAAATGAAGTAAACAACACTTATAGACAGCTTTATGCGTTATGGCTTTTTACATATTGATTCTAAAAGACAAGGAGGATGAAAAGGGTGTTACTTACCGCTTCGGGCCAAATGAAGATCGTTTAGGATCTTTGTGGCTAGATAAATCTAGTGGAGAAGTTAAGGAACTTCAACAAACACCTGCTGACAACTCGCAGAGATTTTTCCAAGGGGCGGCAGTAAAAGTTCGGCAACACTGGAAAAAAGGATTGTTTCCTGAAAAAACATGCTGGGCATCCTGATAATGATTTGGTATTGATAGCCTGCCCATAGTGATAGGCTATCAATACTCTGCTCTTTCTCAAAAAGATATTTAGAAGTTCTCGAAGCTTGCGTTGGCGCAGCCCGTCGCAGGCATCGCATCCTTCTATTTATTCAGCACTTCATCCACAGATATAGCACCCAGCTCTCCAGAAGCACGGGTACGGATACTCAAAGTATTGGTTTCCACTTCCTTAGCTCCAATAACTGCTATTACTGGTATTTTATCTTTCTCTGCATTGCGGATGAGTTTACCCAAGCGATCGCTTTATTTATGAAACAAAATTTTGCTACTAAAGGGCAAAAAACCTAATTTGCTCCAAAATAAAGTAAATCATGTTATTTGCTGTGTCTTAGGACAATAAGGCACAAAACTATGAATAAATTCTTTTCAACTCTAACCCTGACAACAGGTATAGCTTTAAGCATCGCACTGACGAGAATAACTCCCGCTCAAGCTGTGACATTTGACTTTGGCTGGAATGGTAATGGGGGTTATTCGGCTAAAGGTTCATTTAGTTATGACGAGAACACAGCCCCAGCAATTTTTGCAGAAAATAATGGGCTTGGGGCAACTAATATTTTACAGTCACTCAATGTCTCTTTCTTTGACCCTCGAAATAATCTTATCGCCGCTTACGACAATGTTGTAGATGGTATCTCAACTGGTCAATATTTCAAATTCAACTTCAATACAACCACCCAAGAAATCTTTGGATCTATAGATTTAGGAGGTGAAGTGGCAGGCGATACTTATTTATCAGGTACAGTTAATACCAACTTATCACTCTATCAAGTTCCTCAATCTGGTTCTGATTTAGTAATAGATAGTAGTTCAGGATTTATTGCTATTAAAACAGTACCCGAACCTAATTCTATTTTGAGTCTTGTGGTCTTGAGTGCGGTAGGAATCATGTTCCGAATCAAGTGACAACTAAAGCACTAATATCAAAAAAATTTGTAGGGTGAGCTAATATTTCCGCACTCTACGGGTCTACGCATATACGCACTATCCCACAGATAAAAGCAAAATCAGTTATGAATTATCAGGGTAAAATCCTCTGGCTCACTGGGTTAAGTGGGGCGGGTAAAACAACGATCGCTAAAGGTGTCGCTCAAGAACTGCGATCGCGGGGTTGCTTAGTAGAATTGCTTGATGGTGATGTTGTTCGCACCCATTTATCTCAGGGACTTGGATTTAGTAAGGAAGACCGAGATATAAATGTCCGTCGGATTGGTTTTGTTGCAGACTTGCTCAGTCGCAATGGAGTAATAGCGATCGCAGCAGTAATTAGCCCCTATCGAGAAATTCGAGAAAAACTAAAACAGACAACTACCAACTTTGTAGAAATTTACGTTCAGGCTCCGTTGGCAGTTTGTGAAAGCCGCGATGTTAAGGGACTTTATGCTAAAGCTAGGGCAGGGGAAATCCAAAATTTCACTGGCATCTCTGACCCATACGAAGAGCCTCTAAATCCAGAGGTTATTTGTTCTACCAATCAATTCACTATCCAACAATGCGTTCAGCAAGTAGTTAGCTACTTAGAGTCCCAAGGCTACATTCCAGTCTGCCCTTCCAAAGTTGAAATGTTAACTGTTGAACGCCAGTTACTACCCTACGGGAACGCTAAGAGCAAACAAGTTGGGAAACCCGCTTACAGCGCTGGCTCCTGTTGATTATCAACAAATTTAAGTATGTAATTTTGTAGGATGGGCATTGCCCACCCTACTTTTTGCTAGAAGTTCTCGAACTTAGCGATCGCATCCTTCATCTTATTCAATACCTCATCCACAGATACAGCACCCAACTCCCCAGAGGCGCGGGTACGGATACTCAAGGTGTTGGTTTCCACTTCCTTGGCTCCCACCACTGCCATCACAGGTATTTTATCTTTCTCTGCATTGCGGATGAGTTTACCCAAGCGATCGCCACTGGTATCCACTTCTGCACGGATACCATACTCTCTCATCTTCACTGCTACATCTTTTGTAAAGTCTAGCTGTGCTTCACCCACTGGCAGCAATCTGGCTTGGATTGGTGCTAACCACAAAGGGAAATCACCAGCGTATTCTTCAATCAAGATGCCAATTAGCCGTTCCAAGGAACCAAAAGGCGCACGGTGAATCATCACAGGGCGTTTGCGAGAACCATCTTCAGCAACATATTCTAATTCAAAGCGTTCTGGTAAGTTGTAATCCACTTGGACGGTTCCCAATTGCCACTCTCGTTCTAGGGCATCGCTGAAAATAAAGTCGAGTTTGGGGCCATAAAAGGCCGCTTCCCCAATTCCCTCAAAATGTTCCATCCCCAGCTGTTCCACTGCCCGACGAATTGCACCTTGGGCTTTTTCCCAAGCTTCGTCAGCACCGATATATTTATCGCTAGCCGGATCGCGGAAACTCAGTCTAGCTTTAAAGTTCTTCAGTTGCAGTTTATTGAACACCGACAAAATCAAATCCACAACATTGAGGAATTCGCTGTCTAGCTGTTCTGGGGTGACAAAGAGGTGAGAGTCATCCACGGTAAAACCACGCACTCGCGTCAAACCGCCCAATTCCCCTGATTGTTCGTAGCGATAAACAGTGCCAAATTCTGCCAAGCGCATTGGTAGTTCTCGATAGGAACGCAACTCACTTTTATATATTTGGATATGGAAAGGGCAATTCATCGGCTTGAGGACAAAGCCTTGTTCTATGGCAGCTGCTTCCTCATCCTCTGCCATCAGGGGGAACATATCTTCTTTATATTTTTGCCAGTGTCCAGAAGTTTTAAATAAATCTACTCTGGCAATGTGGGGTGTTACCACAGGTAAATAACCCCGTTTCAGTTGTTCCTGCTTGAGAAAGTCTTCTAAAAGACTCCGCAACAGAGTACCTTTTGGTGTCCACAGGGGTAAACCCGGCCCCACTTGCTCGGAGAATATAAATAATCCTAGTTCTTTACCCAGTTTACGGTGATCTCGCCGCAGCGCTTCTTCTTTGCGTCGCTTATACTCAGCAAGTTGTTCGGGACTTTCCCAAGCAGTGGCATAAATGCGTTGCAACTGGGCTTTGGTTTCATCTCCACGCCAATAAGCACCAGCAACACTTTCTAATTCAATTGCTTTAGGGTTTAATTCACTAGTATTTTCGATATGCGGTCCAGCACACAAATCCCACCATTCATTCCCTAGGTGGTAAATGGTAATTGGTTCTTCTTTAATGTCTGCTAGGATTTCTAGCTTATAAGATTCTTTAATGCTCTGAATCCGACGTTCAGCTTCTTCTCGGCTAACTTCTTCCCGAATCACTGGCAGTTTGCGATTGATAATCTTTACCATCTCTTTCTGGATGGCTTTTAGATCCTTATCACTAAATGGTTCTGGATTGTCAAAGTCGTAATAAAATCCATTTTCAATCCAAGGACCGATGGTAACTTGCGCCTTAGGAAACAGCTTTTGTACTGCCATCGCCATTACATGGGAAGCGGTATGGCGAATCTTTTTTAACTTCTCTGATTCGCTGGTACGCGGTAAATACATTTTTTCAGGTTGTTGTGACTGATTGGTAGCTTGATTAGGCGACATCGACTGCTGAACCATTAGCGAAGTGATTGCAAAAGTAATTTATCAGTTGGCGTTCTGAAAAATCTACCCAAATCTAGCAGGGCGTTACGATTTGTGGACTTCTTCAACTATAACGACTTTCATTCCTGCCAATTGAGCTTTCTATTTTAACTGTTGAATTTATATGTGGTGGATGAGGGACACCAACTTTATCTTCTTCTAAGAGGCTTTTTGCGTCCCCCTTCGGATGACGCTCTCTACGAGACGCTGCGCGAACGCAAGCTCGCTAACGGAAGTTTGGACTCGACGGGAACCGGAGCCACTCCGGTCTTGGGGTTTCACGCCACTTCCTACCCTGCGGGAAGGCGTTCCGCCTACAACGGGGGGAACCCCCCTTCGGGTGACGTTCGCAGGCGACTGTGTTAGCGCAACGGAGTGGCTCCCCAATTGGAGGAAGTGGCATCCAAGACTCCAACTTCCTCACCGCGTTCTTTCATTGAAGTATATATAGATACTTTTGTAACGATTGTGACAGATTTTCTTAAAAATCTTTCCTACGAAAGAGCTAATAATAATATTAAGAATTGTAAATTACGTTAATATTGACTAAGAAAGTTAAATTATGCTTCTCATTTATGCGAGACTCAAACTTACCGGGGCCCGATTTGCTGAAAACGGTTTTAGAACCTCTGCTAGAAGATTTTCAGTATTGGTTTTCGCGATCGCGTAAATTTCTGGAAACAGAGCAACTCTCATTTATGAGTGAACAAGAGCAATCTGACTTGCTAGAACGAATTAAGCAAGCGCAACAAGAACTAAACATTGCGAAGATGCTGTTTACTGCGACTGATGCACAAGTTGGAATTGATATGGCAACATTAATGCCCTGGCATCAATTAGTACAAGAATGTTGGAGTGTGGCAATGCGCTTCCGTTCTCAGCAGGCGGATGGGCACGAGCAAGACAGTAAATAAGTTACGTTGATAGTACAAAATCCTTAACATTATTTTTATTAACAAATAATGTATCCTATGCTACCGTTATTTGAATAACGGTTGAAAGTTTTTCAATATAACATAAGGCTCGTTAAAAGTGCGTTAAATATTTGCGATCGCCGCAAGTAACAGAATCGGCGAATCAAAGCGTTACAGTATAAAGTTTTAAAATTTGCTGCCCTGGAGGAAAAACCGATGTTACACCTACTTTACATTCTTGCTTTTACAATTTTGGCGCTCATAGCCGTTGCTAACTTAATTCGTAACCTGATTATGTTCAGTTTTGATCGAGAGCGTCCTTATCCTGGCAAACCTTCATCAATGGGTAATCAGGGGAATTTTGGTTATTTCTCATCAAAAGGACAGTACATACCCCATCCAGAGTTGTTGGATAACGCAGGTAACTTAATTAAAGAACCGTTGTTAGTTATGCGTTCAATTAACGTCGAAGATGCCCGCCAACACTTAGATGCGCTTTATGAAGCTTCTCCAGGCCATAAAAGTGAAAATTCAGAAGAAGCATAAATAAAGTTAGGAGGGGCGCAAGGTCTTGCGCCCGTATAAATAGAGTGATGAGTTAAAAATTACGACCTTGTTGATAGTGAAATTATTAGTCGCCATTGAACTGTTCCGTGATGCCATTAGGCGCTCAGTGAAAGCAGCTATTTAAAATTATTTATCAAAATAAAAATATTTTGTGAAGTTAAAAGTCAAAGTTGTGAGTCAGGAGTGGTAATTACCCACTCCTTAATTTCTCTAAGCTTCGATAACCACTCTAAGGTTGCCACGTTTTTTCGCAACGCGGCAAGCAGTTGTACTACCAGAACGCTCGAATTCCAAATCGAGGATGGTGGGACCGACTCGCAAATTGTGCAATGACAGACGATTAATCGACTCTGGCAAAGCGGGGTCAATAATTCGCAAGCAGTTATTTTGAGCGTCGGGCACTAAATTGACGATCATTTGCAGTAATTGAAAAATACTGCCAGTAGCCCAAGCCTGAGGCGTACAAGCAACCGGATAGTGTACGGGAGCGTTATCACCATTACGTTCGTAACCGCAAAACAGCTCTGGGGGACGTTGATAAGGTTGTTGTTGGGTCATGTCAAACAAGCCTTGGAAGAGCTCTAGGGCTTGGTCGATTAGACCTAGCGATCGCAACCCCATGGCAATGAGAGCATTATCGTGGGGCCAAACTGAACCAACATGATAGCCCATAGGATTATAAGCTGGTGATAAACTGCTTAAGGTACGAATACCCCAACCATTAAACATATCTGGTGCCCGCAACCGCTCTGCGACACTATAAGCTTTTTCGGGGGTAAAAATGCCCAAATGGAGACAGTGCCCAGGATTGGATGTAATACTCTCGACTTGTTTGCCATTTCCATCCAAAGCCAAAGCACAGAAATCCTGGTCTTCAATCCAAAAATCTCGATTAAAACGCACCTTGAGATTTCTTGCTTCTTCTTGCCAGCGGTCGGATAAGTCGAGCCGTTTCTTCATCCTGGCAATTTCTGCCAGACGCATTTTCGCTGCATAAACGTAAGCTTGGACTTCACACAAAGCGATCGGACCGTTAGCTAGCTCTCCCTTGCGGTCTACAATACAGTCACCAGAGTCTTTCCACCCCTGGTTGTCCAAACCCCGTTTCGATTTTCGGTAATAAGTCAGATAGCCAGTTTGTTTGGTATTGCGATCGATCCACTCCATTGCTGCCAGAGCATTCGGCCAAAGTTGTTCTAGGGTTTCTCCATCGTGAGTCCAAGCGTAGTATTCAGCATACAGCATTAACCATAGGGGAGTGGCATCAACTGTACCGTAGTAGGGTGTATGAGGAATTTCTTGACAACGAGCCATTTCCCCTAAGCGCAACTCATGCAAAATCTTGCCTAGTTCTTCTTCGCGCCAGTCGTCTTCATTTTTGCCTTGGTATGCTGCCAGTAGCATCAAGGTTTCTTTGGCAATTTGTGAGTTTAACATCAGAGTTTGGGAAGCTGTAATCAACGAATCACGCCCAAACAAAGCCGAAAACCAAGGAACTCCGGCCGAAACAGTCTTATACTTGCCAAAAGATTGACGCAACAAATACATATCTTGCTCAGCCCGCTCAATCACTCGATTGAAGATGCTTTTATCTGAACTGATGCGTGTAATTTGTTGTACCCAATGTTGCTCTTCCATCAACTCAGCAGCTTTAGCTTGTCCGAGGGTAAATGCTGCGCTGACAGTGGAACTGGATGTGTTGTTAGTAAACATGTTCATCCGATAGCCTAGCTTTTGAGTTTCATGAGAAGCCAACTCTAAGCGCCAAACTGCTGTGTAACCTTTGAAATAGTCTGGTTGGCGATGTTGAAATTGAATACGTGATTCCATCACCAAGCCATCTAGACCTTGATAGGCTAATGTCAAGGATTCAGGTGGCTGAGTCTGCACAGGTGCAACACCATCAGGTGCAAAAAATGTTCCTTCTTCCGGTATCGGTTCGGCTAAGCGTAAAAGCCTACCCTGTTTGTCTCTGTCGTAACCCCGGACTTCAAATAAATCTACAAAATCTGCATCAAAGCTGAGAGTTAGTTCAAAGCTGACGGTAGTTGTGCTGTAGTTAGCTACTTCTATTTCTTCAAAGAGTGCGCCATTCAGCACAATTTCCCGACGAATCCCCACAGTTTCGGCTCTCAGACGTTCTTCTATTTTGGGATTGGTACACAAAACTGAGAGTGAAAAGCCTTTTTCAGCAGTACTACTGAGAAGTACAGGCGATCGCCCTTCGATTTGCAACTCCAGGCGGCTGAGAAAGCGCGTATCACAGCAAAACAGTCCCATACTTGGGTTGCCATCGTTGAGGGAACAGCCAGAAATGTTCCCCATTGTATCCGTTACCAAAAATAAATCATCATCTTTAGCTGTCAAAGTTGGTTGTGGTCTTTCACTCACAACACAAGGCCACTCTGGGATAGGTAATTGTTCTGCTGGGATAAAAGTTTTTCCGTCCAGAAAAATTCTTTCCGGGTTCGTCGGTGTATCCGGTGTCATTAGCCAAAGTTCCGTCTATGGGTCTATATTTTCGTAGTCGTATCAGCGGCAGTAGGGTCAGTAAGAACAAGATTGCGCTAGAAAACTCATTCGAGCTATTGAAGCTAAATTTATACTTACATACTGACTCGAAAATAGTGTTGTATTACCGTTCGCCCTTGGCGTCTCACGCCACTTGACGGCAGTTGCTACAACGGGGAAGCAGCCGCGTGGGTTTCCCACGCCACTTGCCACAATCGGGGGAACCCCCGCAAGGCAGTGGCTCGACTTGAGCGGACTGCCATGGGAACCCCCGCAACGCACTACCTCCTCCACTTGGGAGCCACCTCCGTGGGCGGGTCTCCCGACTTGAGGGGAGTGGCGTGAAACCCCAAGACCCTTACGGGTGACGCTTGAGGACTCGCTAACGCTGCGCTAACGGCAGCGGCTCCCCTTAGGAGAAGTTTACTTGGAAGAAGACCGACACCCTAACCTGAAAGCGTTCCTACAGGCTAGGGTGTACGCAGTTCATCAAGACTGTTGGCAAAAGGGTAGGCATACAATCTATATAACAAATCTTAATATAATTATGTTATTTAAAATTTCAAGTCAAGGCGGAAAACTGAGTATTCTCGCCTGATTCCTGAGTTACCGAACCTTCAGAAACATCATACCTGGAGAATCCGCAATTTTTTATGGATACTGGGTAGACGCTTTGCTGAGCAATTGTGTAAATTTTTTATTAGTTTTTATATTTTATGACAGAGATTTATTTAAATTAATAGGCTGCTAATAATTGAGCAAAGTACTTAATTAAGTTATGTAAAAGTAAATATAGGAGCAATAATTTTTTGATGGCACTTCAAGTCAAAACGCATTTAATTTGCATAAAAGCTCCTATTGTTTGTAGACTGTTGAGCGTCAACAGTCTACTCAAGTCCATCTTTAATTCTGGGTATCACACCTGATTCAGAGTCAATCAAGCACAATTTAGATTATGTGATGACATAAAAATTATTAATTGGTAATTCAAAGGTAACTTGTAGCATTATTTCAGATATGGCAAAGACAAGCTCATGTATTTGTGTACGGGATAATTAGGAATCATATCTGACTTTATTTATATAAACATTTTTGATTTTTACAATTGTACAAGCTGCGATCGCAGTTGCTAAAAATTTAGTCTACTATTAAAAAATACTATAATATTCCAGGAGTTGAAAAACAAAGATGCCAGATTATCCGGCAGTTACAAGTAGCTTTGTAATTGCATTCCCTGTAGCATAAATTTTGTGATAGACGAGTGTCCTTTGAATGTAGATTGGGCATACTCGCCTATTACTTGAAAAATTACGATGCCACTATATGGATGAAAACAAAAGCAGCTATGTCACGTCTGTGCCAGAGGCACACCAAGGAATGAAAAAGGACTGTATTGGTGCTATTGGTCTATTTTAAATCTAGATTTTTAAATTTGTCATAACAGCCATAAACGCTCCTCAGTCATAGTTTCTCCTTGCAAGTTTTTTATATACGCGACTGGCTATTTTTAATTTTTGTAAAGCGTTACTACTGGTGTAAGTAGAAGGCAGGAAGCAGAAGGGAAAGCCAGTTGATGACAGGGTTTGACAGGTTGGCATTTCACATTTAATTATGTCCACTTGACTTGAAAGTACTGAGTTCGTTATTTGTCCGTTTCCCCTTTTCCTGGCAAAGCCTTCCCCCTGCTTCACTGTTCCGCTAAAGTGTGATTCAGGATTCTTTACATATTGCAACTGTCTACTTCACTTGAGAGTCCGTTGTAATTTGTACAATGCATCTGTGACGTGGATCTTGTTCAAATTGTGGCTCTCTTTAAAGATATTCATGAGCATAGCGACTTCCGTGCTGAGTGAACTGCTACAGTCCATACCCTACCTGCGACCCCAGCTATACTTTAAGGCTTCATTAACGGCGCTCTCCCATGCAATGGAAGACCAGGTTTTGGCTGCGACTTTAGAACAGCCCCTAGTAATTGCTAGCTTCCAACGAGAGCGATACTATCGCCAAGAAGCTCATCGCTATCTGCGGCTAGCTCAGCGAAGTAATCAAATATACGTTTTGTCTGCACCAGAAACTGATTTCACCCACAGTTCAGAATCCTACGAAAAGATAGCTTTTGATCCAGAAGATGCCTTAAGTCATGAGTGGCATTTGGTGGTGATTGCTGACAATTATGCTACTTGCCTAGTTTGTCGAGAAAGCCTTGGTTCCATTGCCAAAAGTAAGCAAATACCAGAGTTCAGTCCTAGTCTAGATACGGACACATCCCGCAGGTTTGAGGGAATCTGGACATCGGAGAGGGGAGTCAGCGTCAAGGCAGCGGAGTTGCTATTAAATAGGATTTTGCTTTACAGACCAGACCTAGCAAAGAAAATTCTACAGGCGCGCCAGAGATTAGGCATAGGGGAAACCAGAATCTACTCCTCAGCCAACCAGATAACTGAATTCGCTTGTGATATTGACACTGACCCCTTTGTGCAACGCTTAGTAACTTACCTGCAAGCTAGTCAGTACAAATTGCATAAGGCTTACCGTTCAATCACTGCTCAAGCACGTAAAGAACGTTTAGTCAATTCTATTAGTACTGCCATTCGGCGATCGCTCGATCCGCACGAAGTGCTACAAATTGCAGCCCAAGAACTCGGACAACATTTAGGAGCTGGTCGTTGTCTGATTTACCGCGCTCAAGCCACAGATGCCAAAGCCATAATTGAACATGAGTTTTTAATGCCTAGTGTTTTACCTATTTGTGGACAAACCTGGGAGTTAGATAAAAACCCCTTATTTCAGGAAGTAGTACAAAAGGGCGAAGGTGTTTGTGTAGCCGATACGATGAATGACTCGCGTGTTACCAAGTCGGTAGCACTATCCTCGATCGCGAAAAAGTTTGCCATTCGTTCTTGGCTCATAGAACCAGTATTGTATCAAGGGCGATTGCTGGGCATCGTGGAATTGCACTATTGCAAAGAGCCACCGCATCAATGGCAACCAGGAGAGTTAGATTTAGTAGAAGCGATCGCTACCCAAATGGGAGCAGCTCTGATTCAAGCAGAAGCTTATGCTAACTTAGAAGACCTAAACCAACAGCTAGAAGCCCTTGACCGTACCCGCAGTAACCTCATAGCCATCACCGGGCACGAACTTCGTACCCCTCTATCTACCATTCAAGTTTGTCTGGAAAGCCTCGCCAGCGAACCAGATATGCCCTTAGAGTTGCAGCAAGTCATGCTCAATACTGCGCTTTCTGACTCGGAACGGATGCGGAAACTAGTACAAGATTTCCTCACTCTTTCCAACCTCGAAAGTGGTCGAGTGGAGTGGCATCCAGAATCCCTCACTTTACAAGAGTGTATAGACTTAGCACTCAGCCGACTTCGCACGCGCCCCATTGTAGAACAGCCGCCCCAAATCAAAACTAAAATTTCCCAAAATCTGCCTTTGGTTAGGGCTGATGGTGATTGGCTGGTAGAAGTACTAGCAAAACTCATAGATAACGCTTGTAAATTTACACCGCCAGAAGGAGAAATCTCCATCAAAGCCAATCGTAACGGCAAGCAAATGGTCGAGGTGACAGTTGCTGACACTGGACGAGGCATCGAACCCAATCGTTTGGAAATAGTTTTTGACCGCTTTTATCAAGAAGAGGGAGCGCTGCGACGTACCACTGGCGGCACTGGTTTAGGTCTGGCAATTTGCCGTCAAATTGTCAACGGCTGGGGTGGTGAGATTTGGGCTGAGTCAACTGGCAAAGACCAAGGTAGCCAGTTTCATTTTACTGTTCCCATTGTTCAAAGCAGCCAAGAGGAAAAGCGGTTAAAAGTCAAGAGTAAATAGTCAGTCGTCAGTGGTCATTAGTCAGTGGTTGATTGCAACTGACAACTGACAACTGCTAACTAAACAACTTACTAAAAACTGTTACAGTCTATGACGCGATCGCAATACGATCGTGATGACAGTGTTAGGATGCCCTAAAAACCTTGAGAGAATGCTTATGGCAGAACAACTTTCTGGAAAAACCCCGCTGTTTGCCGGCAGCACTGGTGGCTTGCTGACAAAAGCAAAAGTGGAAGAAAAGTACGCTATCACTTGGACTAGCCCCAAAGCGCAAGTGTTTGAATTGCCTACAGGTGGTGCTGCTACTATGCAGCAAGGTGAAAACTTGCTGTATCTAGCTCGTAAAGAACAAGGCATTGCTTTAGGTGGTCAACTCCGGAAATTCAAAATCACAGATTACAAAATTTACCGGATTCTTCCCAACGGCGAAACCACTTTCATTCACCCAGCTGATGGTGTCTTCCCAGAAAAGGTGAACGAAGGTCGTGAGAAAGTGCGTTATGTACCACGCAGCATCGGGCAAAATCCCAGTCCAGCACAACTTAAGTTTAGTGGTAAATATACCTATGACGCATAGGGACTAGGTACTGGGGACTGGGGACTGGGAATTAGAAACTGGAGACTAGGGACTGGGAAAGAGTTTTCCCAATACCTAATATCCAATACCTAACATCCAATCCTCAATCCCCAATACCCAATACCCAATCTCCAATCCCCAATCCCTCATCTGTTTATGATCTTTCCTGATTTTTCCGATTTTTCCCAACTAGCTTTGCAAGGCAACTTTGTGCCAGTTTATCAGGAATGGGTTGCAGACCTAGATACGCCAGTGTCTGCCTGGTATAAAGTCTGTGCTGGTCAGCCTTATAGCTTTTTGTTGGAGTCGGTAGAAGGTGGAGAGAAATTAGGGCGTTATAGTTTAGTGGGTTGCGATCCGGTGTGGATTTTAGAAGCTAGGGGAAATCGCACAACCCAAACACACCGCGATGGTTCGCAGGTTGTCTTTGAAGGCGACCCCTTTACAGCTTTAGCCGAATGTCTGGCACCTTATCACCCAGTCAAGTTACCAGAACTGCCACAAGGAATTGGCGGCTTGATGGGATTTTGGGGTTATGAATTAATTCATTGGATAGAGCCGCGTGTACCAATTCATGCCCCAGATGAGCGCAATATCCCTGATGGGTTGTGGATGCAGGTAGACCATTTATTAATATTCGATCAAGTAAAGCGGAAAATTTGGGCGATCGCTTATGCCGATCTGCGCGATCCGCAAGTAGATTTAGAAGTAGCGTATCAAAAAGCCTGCGATCGCGTCACTCGAATGGTCAGCAAGCTATCTTTGCCCCTGTCACCGCAAAAAACCATATTAGAGTGGACACCTCCAAGCACTAAGAAAGCAGCGGCAGCCGAAGAATATACAAGTAACTTCACCCGCCCAGAATTTTGCGCCAGCGTCCAAAAAGCAAAAGAATATATCAAAGCCGGCGATATCTTCCAAGTTGTCATTTCCCAGCGACTATCAACAGAATATACAGGCGACCCTTTCGCACTTTACCGTTCCCTACGCCAGATTAATCCTTCGCCTTACATGGCTTATTTTCACTTCCAAGATTGGCAAATTATTGGTTCTAGCCCGGAAGTAATGGTAAAAGCAGAACGAGATTCAGATGGTGAGATCGTAGCAACGGTACGCCCGATTGCTGGGACGCGTCCTCGAGGTAAAACAACTAAAGAAGATACAGCGTTGGCAGAAGATTTGCTCCAAGACCCCAAAGAAATTGCCGAACACGTGATGCTAGTTGACTTAGGACGAAATGATTTGGGGCGTGTTTGCCAAAGCGGTAGCGTGAAAGTCGATGAATTAATGGTAGTTGAGCGCTACTCCCATGTAATGCACATTGTTAGTAATGTTGTGGGTAAATTAGCACCAGAGAAAACAGCCTGGGATTTACTCAAAGCTTGTTTTCCAGCAGGTACAGTCAGTGGCGCACCTAAGATTCGGGCGATGGAAATTATCCACGAGTTAGAACCGAGTCGTCGGGGTGTATATTCTGGTGTTTATGGTTATTACGATTTTGAAGGGCAATTGAACAGTGCGATCGCAATTCGCACGATGGTATTACGCGATAATACGGTAAGCGTGCAAGCTGGTGCGGGTTTGGTGGCTGATTCCGACCCAGAAAAAGAATATGAAGAGACACTGAATAAAGCTAGAGGATTGCTAGTGGCGATTCGTTGTTTGCGTTAAAAATTAAAACAAGTCCTGACAGCTGTAGTCAAGACTTCATTTATAGTGCAGTGCATCCATCCAAGTACTATGTCGAAACAGATTGCGATCGCTAACCACTTAAGCTAAGAAGAATTGTTAATTGATTATCATTAAGCAACAAAACGGGTTCGATAAGGGACTTCCAACTAAAAAAATATCCCATCGCTTTGGTGAGCAGGGGAAGCAGGGGGAGCAGAGGGAGCAGGGGAGGAAGAATCTCACAATCGTCTTCGCTCTTACAATTGAATAATTTAATTTCTGGAAGTCCCTAAGGAATTCCTAAGAATTATTTAAGGTATTTCAAAAATATCTGTATCTAAGCGATCGCCTGTCTCAGCATCAACTACTAAGAGTACTTTTCGCGCATTGCTATTCTAAGCCAGTGGCTTGTGACCATCTGCTGTAAACAACTTGTTATTGTGCGATCGCCTTCAATCAATCTCCTACCTTCTGGCAGTTGCAATAGCTTTTGATGGTTTCCTGCTATGGGTGCAAACTCTAAACTCTGCTCCCTACTCCCCTGCCTTTTCGGTCATACCCTGCTTATGAAGCTTTGAAGACAAACACCTATAAAAACTTTAGTTATTTTTATCTTTTGTTTATAAGCAGAAACTATCAACTTATACCTGAGAAACAATTGTCTATTTGTAACATTACTGTTATATTTCTTTACAGAAAGTTACAAATACCAAGTAAACGCATTACAACAACGATCGCCAAGGCATTCTGAACAGCTATGCAGTTGAGTCAGCAGTTTAATTCGCTGAGTATTCAACTCAAGAGCAACAGATTTGCCATGCATTCGGTGGAGAAATTGTTATGCCACAGATTGTCGTTAATGTTGACTGCCTTCGCTATCAGCTAATGACATCTGGCTTGCGTTTTTGCACATTCGATTTTTCAGATTTGACTGTACTGTAATTTTTTTGAGATTTCAACCATGCCATTTACCATTCAGTCGGCTCAAGGTATTTTTCCCGGCACTTTAGTTGCTGACGTTGTTCCAGCTACGATTGAATCCTTTAATCAGCTCAAGGCTGAAGACCAGCTAGCATTACTATGGTTTGCCTATACCGAAATGGGTAAATCAATTACAGTTGCCGCTATCGGGGCAGCTAATATGATCCTCGCGCAAGGCATATTAGAACAAATTAAGCAGATGCCTTTTGAGGCTCAAACCCAAGTCATGTGCGATTTAGCTAACCGTGCTGACACACCCATCTGCCGTTCCTATGCTTCTTTCAGCATGAACATTAAACTGGGCTTCTGGTTTCAGCTAGGAGAATGGATGGAGCAGGGAATCGTCGCTCCCATTCCAGAAGGCTATCAGCTATCTCCCAAGGCAGCTTCAGTCTTGAATGCAATCCGACAAGCTGATTCAGGTCAACAAATTACCATCCTACGTAATACTGTGGTCAACATGGGATTTGACCCGAATGCTCCTGGCAGTTACAAAAAAGTCTCCGAGCCTGTGGCTCCTCCTACTGCACCAGCGTTACGTACTAAGGTCACTATTGAGGGTGTCACCAATACCACGGTGCTGGCCTATATCAATAACATGAATGCCTTTGACTTTGATGCGGCTGTTGCTCTGTTTACCTCTGAAGGTGCTTTGCAACCTCCCTTTGAAAGACCGATTGTTGGGCAGCAAGCGATCCTCGCTTATATGCGCGAACAATGCCAAGGGCTGAAGATGATGCCAGAGCGAGGCGTATCTGAACCAACAGAAGATGGCTATACCCAAGTTAAAGTCACAGGTAAAGTCCAATCCCCCTGGTTCGGTGCCAACGTCGGGATGAATATAGCATGGCGGTTCTTGTTAGATCCCCAAGGCAAAATTTTCTTTGTGGCAATTGACTTACTTGCTTCTCCGAAAGAACTGCTCAACCTAGTTCGTAAATAGAATACTGGATTAGCTGCTTCTTTTGCTTGCTTAAGCGTGAACGAGTCAGCGAGCGATCGCAACCTCACCACGCTTAAGCCATAACAGCCGCGATCGGCACTATTGTAAAAGATCGTTAAGACAGTTTTAATATTGCTGCGAAGTTTTGCAGAGTCTCTTAAAAATCACTATTTCTGGCAATAGTCAATTAAATACTGTAATGTCCGCGCGATCGATGGAAATTTGGAAGGCAGGTTGTATGGATGCTGATGAACTTTTCAAACGCTATTGTGCAGGCGAGAGAAATTTCACCCAGGTAAGCCTGCACTTAGTTAACCTGAGCGAGATGTGTCTACCGGGAATCAATCTGGCTCAAGCTGACTTGGCAAACGCGACTCTATCTCACTCCAACCTGCGTGGATCAAACCTGATTGAAGCAAATTTGACGGGGGCATCCCTCTGGAGAACTGACCTAAGTAAAGCAAACTCCAGCTGGGCAAACCTAAAGGTTGCTAACCTGATTCGCGCCAATCTTAATCAGGTGGACTTGCATAAGGCTTCTCTCTTGAAAGCAGATTTGCGCTTAGCAGACCTTAGAGGTGCAGACCTCAGCGGTGCCAACCTTAGCGGTGCAGACTTGCGCTATGCCAACCTCAGCGGTGCTTTTTTGGTAGGAGCCAATCTCAGTGGTGCAAACCTGACTGGGGCAAACTTTAGCAAGACAGACCTGAGTTACGTCAATTTTAGTAAAGCCATTTTGTTCAAAACTGATTTAAGCTACGTTGATTTCACAGAAGTAGACCTGACAAAGGTAGATATGCACCATTCCTTGCTCAGGGGAGTAATCTTACCTGAACGAAGTTTGATTGAGGTGAGTTAACCAAGAACCAAACTCTTTTAGAGTGGGTGTAATTTCCCTGCTCCCCCTGTGTATTCGCCAATAGCATCATTTATTCATGGGGTTCCCCTACACCCCTATGTTTAGTCATGGAGATCTGACTTCTCTCTTTAAGAGAAATCGATTGTTGCAAGAAGTCTGATGAGTACCTCAAATTCGCTGTTACAGGATTTGCGCCAAGCCGTACCGCATCTAAAAACTCAAATTTATTTCAAGTCTTCACTGACGGCTCTTTCTCACGCGATCGAAGATTTGGTGTTGGCTGGATCTGACAAACCTTTAGTAATTGCAAATTTTCAGCAAGAGCGTTTTTACCGCCAAGAGATTCCTCGCTATCAGAAAATTGCTCAGCACACAGACCAAGTTTATGTATTGGCTGCACCGGAGACTGATTTTGGAGTTGCTTCAGATCCTTGTATAACTATCCCTTTTGCCCCTGACGACGAATTAGCCCAAGAGTGGCATTTAGTGGTGGTTGGTCAGCAATATTCAGCTTGCTTGGTTTGTCAAGAATATGCTTCACCTTTAGATTCGGCATCGTTAGATCAGGCAAGGCAATTCAAGGGAATTTGGACATTTGACCCACAAGTTAGTCTTCAAGCCGCCCGACTTTTATTAGAGCGCATTCTGACTTATCGACCAGAACTAGCTGCTAAAGTCAAGCAGGCGCAGCAACGTTATGGTATGTTTCCCGAATTCCAACCACAGGTATCTACCAGTTGGTTGTTAGATATTGACCCCAGACTGTTTGTCAACCGTTTAGTCACATATCTACAAGCCAGTCAATATCGGCTGTTAAAAGCCTATGGCACCATAGGTAGCAAGGAACGTAAAGAGCGTCTGCTCAATGCGATCGCTACTGCTATCCGACGCTCTTTGAATCCAGAAGAAATTCTCACGGTTACTGTTACAGAATTGGGTAAAGTCTTTAGCAATTGTCGCTGTTTGCTTTATCGTTATCAGTCGGGTAGTCAAAGTCAACCAATTGCTTATGAGTCAACATCTCCGGGATTGCGTTCTTTAAAGGAAGAAATTTGGTCATTGGTAAGTCATCCGCTGTTTCAAACTGCTTGGGCGCAAAGTCAAACCAATAGTAAAAACCAGTCGGAAAGTATAGCTATTGCGGATGTTACCCAAGACTTAGGCTTACAGTCCCATCCAGATTTAAAAGCACAACTGGTGCGTTGGCAGATTCATGCTTGCTTGCTAGTACCTATCCGCTATCAGGGATCTTGGCTAGGAATGCTGGAACTGCACAAGCCAGAGGCACACTTGTGGACAAAGGATGATGTAGCTTTAGTGGAAGCGATCGCCACACAAGTGGGAGTCGCCTTAATGCAAGCACAAGCTTACACCAACCTAGAAACTCTCAACCGCCAACTCACAGACTTAGAACGCATCCAAAGTAACTTGATTGCTATTGTTGGACACGAACTGCGTACTCCTTTATCTACTATCCGCGTTTGCTTGGAGAGTTTAGTTTCAGAACCGGAAATGCCGCTAGACTTGCAGCAGAAGATGCTACAAACTGCTTTGAGCGATGCCGAACGTTTGCGTAAGCTGATTCAGGATTTTATCACCCTCTCTCGTTTGGAAGGTGGGTCAATGCGCTGGCAACTAGAGCCAATATCGCTTCAGGAATATCTGGATTTAGCCCTCAGCGGACTCGAATCTCAGACATCACCGAGAATTGTCATCGAATTGCCTCATCATTTACCTCTGATTCAAGTAGATGGAGAAGGATTGATCGAAGTTTTGACGAAGCTATTGGATAACGCCTGTAAATTTACCCCTAAAAGTGGACAAGTTAAGATTAGCGCCCAGCTTTTGAATGCTTTGGGAAATTCTCATAAGACTTCTATGTTAAAAGTTACAATTGCAGATACAGGCCGAGGTATTGAACCGAATCGGCTAGAAGCTATCTTTGAGCGCTTTTATCAAGAAGAAGGATTTTTGCAACGTACTGTGGGTGGAACTGGACTAGGTTTAGCGATTTGTCGTCGGATTATCGATAAGCTGGGAGGAAAAATTTGGGCTGAGTCTCTAGGTAAAGACCAAGGTAGCCAGTTTCACTTCACTGTTCCAGTTGCAGCCTATTAACTAAAAAGTGGATTATGTAGGTTTTAGGAAGGCGATCGCACTAAAGCCAAAACTGGCGATCGCCAATATCTTTTTTCAATTTCTCTTGAATTTCTGTTAGAGCTTTTCGCCATTCATCTAAACTTGGCATTGGTTGATCGGTTTTAGCTAAAACCCAAAAATTTCCATCTGCAAAGATGGTCATAATATCATCAAATTGCTGACTGAAGCGCCAACTTAAGCGATTTCCTATTTCAGTATCTACTCTGGGAGTCAGTCGAAAGCAGATTAAGTTAGGTTGAGGAATATTTAGCAAAAATATTTCTACCAAAAATATTGGAGATATATTAGTTTTTAAGGGAGATTGAGGCACACCAGCAGTCATGTAGAAACCTCCGATATAGCAAATTCGCAAATTGAGTTAAACGAACAGTAGCGACAACTTACACCCGGATTTTGGGGAAATATTTGACTGAAATCAGCAGAATTTTGACGGTAGCGTCTCAATTCCTCTTGATGTCGTTGAGCTATTAAAGCGAGTTCTATCTGAAAAGCCTTAAGAGTGTTAGGTGTTGCACTGATAGGTTCTGACCAGTGAGCATTTTCTAAGTTATAAAAAGACGCTACTGCTTTTTGCTGGGGGTATCGGTAACTAGCAGCTAGTAAATAAATATACCCTTGTCGTCGATCAAAATCAGAGTGGCCAGTTTTGAAATCTAAAATGTGCAAAGTATCATCTTCTTCGGCAAAAATGCAATCAATCGCGGCATAGAAGTTAAAAGACTGATTACACTGCTTAATCAAAATTGGTTCTGGAAAACCCTCATCACCTCGGCTAAGTTGAATAATTTTCTTCCCAGCAAGAATTGGATTTTGGTGGTAGTTTGTCAGTATCTGAAGTACTCGCTGCTGAACTAAATCTGACTCTTTCCGCAATTCCAGAATCTCTATCATTTGTTCTACAGCGTCTTCTTGATGTAACATTGGGGAGTTTTCATGAAACTCATAAACCCTTGGTGTCACAATATCTAATTGAATTAACCGCTTACAAAGCCTTATTTGGATTTCTATTCCCAAGGGTTCTAAGCAAATCTATCCTGGTAAAGCTGCACCGAATGGGCAGACAAATTTATTTAATAGGTAAACTGCGATCGCTCTTCATCACCTCATCAAGCGATCGCTTGGCACAAACTACTAAACTAGAAAGTAAGATGCTTCAGGTAGCCTATGAACACTGCTACAGTAACCTTTCCTCCTGTCCTCAAATTGAAAATTGAGTTGACTGACGATCAATTTTTCCAGATGTGTCAGAAAAACCGCGATTATCGATTTGAGCGTACAGCATCAGGGGAATTATTAATTATGCCACCTACAGGTAGTGATACTGGCAACCGTAACTTTGATATGGTTGTTGAGTTAGGAATCTGGAATAAACAGACTAAATTAGGTAAAGGTTTTGACTCTTCAACTGGCTTCACCTTACAAAATGGTGCAGAACGTTCTCCTGATGTTTCTTGGGTAAAAATTGAGCGGTGGAATGCTTTAACTCCAGAACAACAAGAAAAATTTGCTCCGATTTGTCCTGATTTTGTGGTAGAGTTACGCTCTCCAAGTGATTCCCTAAAAGACTTACAGGAGAAAATGCAAGAATATATTGAAAATGGCGTTCAATTAGGTTGGTTAATCGACCGCAAAAACAAGCGAGTAGAAATTTATCGTCCAGGTAAAAATATAGAGATTTTAGAAAATCCTGCTAGCTTATCAGGGGAAAATGTCCTACCTGGATTTGTGTTGAATTTACAGGGGATTATGTAGCTTTATCGATTAGGATACACATGGCGCATCTCAAAGCGACTCTGTTCCCAGAGTGGCAGTAAAGCTTGTTTAGCAGCATTTAACTGCGCTTGAGAAAAACAGATTTTTCCGTTTTCTATAATCCAGATAAATGTCCGAGTTATTAAATCTGCTTTCAAACTATTCTCGTATTCACAAGTATTTAACCTAGCTATTTGTCGATCTAAACAATTTATCGCATCTTTAAAATTCCAGTTTGTCCAATCTATTGAATTGTGGGAGAATTTCTCTGATGCATTTCCCCACTCTACCCTACGCAAGTTGCCTGTAATATAGTCTATACCTGTTACCGAAGAGTCAGTATTCCGCACCAAATCTGTAAATGCTCGGTAATATGCGTGCAAAACTGAAGTAGCAATATTTTCAAAATAAATATTTAGCCAAGACTGTATATCGTGAAGATAAGGGATTAACTCTTTAATATCATCAATTTTTTCAATAGGAGTTAGCTCACATTGATATTTTTCTAGCCTTTTCAGCAATTCTTCTTTAGATAATTTAAATTGCTGTGAGTAATAATCAAGAACTTTGGGAATATATTTCTTTAGTAACCACTGTTTGGTATATTTTGCTGTCCAAATGCCTAGTGGCCCAATTTCTTGTCGCCACGAAGTATCTCCTCTTTCAAGATATTGTAAATGAGTATCATTTATTTCATATATTATATGAGTGATATCAGCATCATTTTTAGGAAAAATAAAGGTGCGATCGCGAATTCCCCGACTGACACGAATTGATATGTCTTCTTGATGGAATAAATGCCATTCTGATTTTCCTTGAGCATAATTAAATTTATTAGCGAACCTCTGCATTAAATCCCATAATTTAGAGTCTACAGAAAAAAGATGAAAACCACGAATACCAAAAATATCAACAAATTCAAATTTCCAGGTTTCCAAAGTAGTTTCAAAATCAATTATGGAATTTTTATATTCTCGGCAAACTATATCAATGCAGAAACACAACTCTAAAGTTTCTAATTCTGATAAAATTATTGTTATTTGTCCTAAAAATATTTCAAAAATATTATTATCTAGCTGTTTTATAAATTGACGACATCCCCAATGTGGCTGAGTGTTCAGTCCTGTAGTTAATTTACCTAAAATATATTTATGATTTAAATTAATTTTTAAACCTCTTAAAATAAGACTACTGAACTGTATATTACAATTCCCATCAGAAAAAGCTTTAGGCAAATTGCACTCTATTAAAACCTTAGACTTCACAACAATCAAATGATTTGCTTCCTGGTTAATAGAAGGTTGAAAATCAGTTGTAGCTAAATTAGCGTTTAAATTTGAATGGTATTTAATAGACTTTTCTAGTAAATTAAGTTTCGTGTATCTAGAAACTTTATTTACATTTTTGTCAAAGTTTTTAAGAGATTCAAAACTTAATTTATTATAAAAATCAGAGCCTACATCATGATTTATAAGTAAATTTATATTTATATCAAAAATAGATTCTTCTGCGTGGTAATAATGATATTTAAATACATTTATGTGATAACCATTAGTAATGAGAAACAATATAGGATTTAGATATTTACTATAAAACTTCGCTTGTTCAATAGCTTGTTGAAAATTAGTTGTGTGTGGTTCTAGACAGATAACAATAATTAATGAAGTATCTGCATTTTGTTTAACAAGATCGTCAGTAGCAAAATAAATCAGAGCAATTTCTAGCTTTTTTTCAGAAATTTCAGAGTTAGATCTTTTTAAAGGATATTTACTCTGCCGACATTTATCTGGATAGCCAAGATACTGAAACATTGGCAAAACAAACTTTGTTCCCACATCATATTCATTTTGTAAAATACGATTATCAAAAGCTTGTATCCATTTAATAAATTTTTTTATGGATTCCGAAATAGACATTAGATAATCCACGCAATTGTATAAATTTGCCTTTGTCTAAATTGTTCTTTAATTAGCAATTTATCAAGTTCGGTTAGATATTATAGTGATTGTGAATACTGAAGCAATTTGAGAAAAGCCAGATGTGAGGTGGTATTAACAAAAGTAGCTAATTTTGATAAAACTATTTACAGAATTCTATGCATCCCTATACAAAAAAGGGATACAGCATTGCTGTGTCCCTAACTTTGTTCGCTATTAAGATGTGAAGAAATCTACACCAAAGCTGCTACCTTTTCTAGCAAACCCTGAAACAATTTCAACCCATCACTGCCCCCTAGCATGGTATCAGATGCTCTTTCAGGGTGTGGCATCATTCCCAAAACATTACCCTGGCGATTGCAAATTCCGGCAATGTTATTCAACGAGCCATTGGGATTTTCCCCAACATAGCGGAAAACGACTTGTCCGTTATCTTCAATCTCTGATAAAGTTGCTCGATCGGCATAAAATCGACCTTCTCCGTGGGCAATGGGCAGAGTGATAATTTCACCATTTGTATAAGCTTGCGTCCAGGAGGTATTGGTATGCTCCACTTTCAAGGGAACACGATCGCATACAAAATGCAAATCTCGATTTCTTGTCAGTGCCCCTGGTAAAAGTCCAGCTTCAGTTAATACCTGAAAACCGTTACAAATACCGAGGAGAAACTTACCTTTTTGGGCATGTTCGATCGCCTGCTGCATCACAGGCGAAAACCGTGCGATCGCACCGCAACGCAAATAATCCCCATAACTAAAACCACCAGGTATAATTACCACATCCAAATCAGCAATATCCGTTTCTTGATGCCAAACCATGCGAGTCGGTTGCCCTAGCAAGTCTCTGGTTACATAAGCAACATCGCGATCGCAATTAGAACCTGGAAAAACAACAACGCCGAATTTAGTCATTTTTGCCCCTCTGCTTCGCTGCCCCTCCGTTCCTGTCTTCCCTGTTCTCTCATCTTTTGTTCTTAAAAGACTCCCGTCTGAGTTTCGACCTCTATCAAATCAAAGCGGTAATTTTCAATCACTGTATTTGCTAGCATTTGGTCACAGATGCGATCGAGGTCTTGACGCGCTTTTTTCTCTTCTGTCGAGGTGATGAGTAGTTCGATGTATTTACCAATCCGCACCTGTTCAACGTTATCGTATCCCATTTGCTGAAGACCAGATTGTACAGCCACACCAGCAGGGTCTAAGACCGAAGGGCGAAGCGTTACGAAAATTTTGGCTAGATACTTCCTTTGCACGGGCTTACAAACCTCTAAAATCAATACTTTCAACCATTAGTCTCTGTAAAACGCTCATCTAATGCTCAAAAGCATTATTTTCAGTGTTTAGTCATAAATGATTAGTATGCTATTATACTCAGTGACATATTCGTTGAATGCTCACTCTTGCTCACACTATATTATCTTTCTCTCCTTGTTAGTCATTCAAAGTTTTTCAAGTATTACTTAAACTATTATAAAACCTTTGCATTACAAGGATTCTAGCGAATTGAAACCATAAACTACCTATTTGCAAAGTCATTACGACAGATGAAACGCCCAAAAGCTTATTCCTCTATCATTATCCCTATTTGAAAGTTAGGAAAGCTAGGAGTCCTTTAGGCTCGTATTGTGGTCTTGACCCAAGAGTTGGTTAAGTTCTTCTGCACTTTGGCAGATGTAATAAATCCCTATGGGCACTTTTTATAGTTACAAGCGTCTCAAGAAACATCCTCATCTATTCAGGGAGGAAGCAGTTAAAAAATCTCTAGCCATGTCTAGGACAAGCTGCTGTGCGTCTACGCCAACCTTGAGAATAGGGCTTTGCTACACAATTTTTGTAGCATGGCGACTAGATTACTAACTGAATAAGTGCTAGTGAATTTTTGTCAGCTATTGGTAACTTTTTAAACATTTCTTTAGGATTTTTGTGAGCAATTGTTCGGTTATTCTCGTCAAATTCCGATAAACCAATAGTACAACTTGTATTTACAGTAACTAAATCTTGCTTGAAATGCTATCAACCAAGGGAGACCTGCCATGCGAGAAAAACTTGTGCAAGCCGCCATAATTACCTTCATACTCCACCTGATAGCAGGACTTAGCCCAAACACTAGAGTTCAGACACAGGTAACATCACCCAGACCAGAAACGCCAGTAACAATAGTCAGCCTGCTATTGAGCTCTTTCAAGTGAGTGCTTTATCAGTGCTGAGTTAAGAGTACAGACGCGATTATACTCTTACGAGCGTCTACGCGTCTGTACAAGAGTTAGGAGTTTTATCTTTACTTTCCTTTGCTGCTCCTCTGCTCCTCTGCTCCCTTGCTTCCTCATGTCACGAACAAGGTAGACTGGGCAAAGAAGGCAACTATCTGCATTTGAATCATGACTAATCGCCTTGCTGAAGCTAAGAGTCTTTACCTCCGCAAACACGCTGAAAACCCAATTGATTGGTGGCCTTGGTGTGATGAAGCTCTCACAACTGCAAGGGCGCAAAATAAACCTATTTTTCTCTCCATTGGTTATTCCAGTTGCCACTGGTGTACTGTCATGGAAGGCGAAGCTTTTTCCGACTCTGCTATTGCCGAGTACATGAATGCCAATTTCTTGCCTATAAAAGTGGATAGGGAAGAAAGACCTGACCTAGACAGCATCTACATGCAGGCTTTGCAAATGATGAGCGGTCAAGGGGGTTGGCCTTTAAACGTTTTTCTTTCTCCAGAAGATTTAGTGCCGTTTTACGCTGGTACTTACTTCCCTATGGAGCCGCGCTACGGTCGTCCCGGCTTTTTGCAAGTGTTAGAAGCGCTCCGCCGCTATTACGATACAGAAAAAGAAGATTTGCGCCAACGCAAAGCACTAATTATTGAGTCGCTGCTCACTTCCGCGGTATTGCAAGACGGCGCTACCCAAGCAGATCAAGATAATGAATTACTCCGCAAAGGCTGGGAAACCAGTGCGGGCATAATTACTCCAAATCAATACGGCAATAGCTTCCCAATGATTCCCTATGCAGAATTCGCCTTGCGGGGATCTCGGTTTTTGTCTCCTGGCTCCGATTGGGAACGAGAATCTCGGTATGATGGTAAGCAAATTTCTACCCAACGCGGACTAGATTTAGCCTTGGGCGGCATTTATGACCATGTGGGCGGTGGGTTTCATCGCTACACTGTCGATCCCACTTGGACAGTGCCTCATTTTGAAAAGATGCTCTATGACAATGGTCAGATTGTAGAGTATCTCGCGAACTTATGGAGTGCTGGTATCCAAGAACCTGCATTTGCTAGGGCGGTGGCTGGTACTGTGCAATGGCTAGAACGAGAAATGACTGCCCCAGAAGGGTACTTTTATGCTGCTCAAGATGCCGATAGTTTCACCAGTCCTCACGAAGCAGAGCCAGAGGAAGGAGCTTTCTACGTTTGGAGTTACAGCGAACTAGCACAACTATTAACGCTTGAAGAACTAACGGAATTACAACATGAGTTTACAGTCACAGCTAACGGTAACTTTGAAGACAAAAATGTACTGCAAAGGCGTAATGCAGGGCAATTGAGTACAAATCTAGAAACCGCATTAATAAAGTTATTCACTGCTCGCTATGGTAATACACCAGAATCACTAGCGATATTTCCGCCCGCACGTAATAACCAAGAAGCAAAAACCCACAATTGGCCTGGCCGTATTCCCTCGGTGACGGACACAAAGATGATTGTGGCTTGGAATAGTTTGATGATTTCTGGGTTAGCGAGAGCTGCTGGGGTATTCGAGGAACCGTTGTACTTGGAATTAGCCACACATGCAGCTAACTTTATCTTGGAAAATCAGTTAGAAAATGGACGTTTCCACAGACTCAATTATCAAGGTCAAGCAACTGTGTTAGCACAGTCTGAAGACTACGCTTTTTTTATTAAAGCGCTATTAGATTTACACCAAGCTGCTTTTAGTCAGAAATCTTTCTGGTTAGAAAAGGCGATCGCAATTCAAGACGAATTTAACGAATTTCTCTGGAGTGTAGAATTAGGTGGTTACTACAATACATCCAGTGATGCCAGTCAAGATTTAATTGTGCGCGAGCGTAGTTATGCAGATAATGCTACACCATCGGCTAACGGCATAGCGATCGCTAACTTAGTTCGTCTTGCTCTACTCACTGACAATCTACATTATTTGGATTTAGCAGAGCAAGGCTTGAAAGCTTTTAATAGTGTGATGCGTAGCGCTGCCCAAGCTTGCCCCAGCTTGTTTGTAGCCTTAGATTGGTATCGAAACTCTACCTTAATTCGCAGCACAACTGGGCAGATAAATACTCTCATCCCCAAATATCTACCTGCTACCGTGTTTGCTGTGGTAGCGGATTTACCAGAGAATAGCGTCGGGTTAGTTTGCCAAGGTTTGAAGTGTCTTGCACCCGCAGAAAGTTTAGAGCAGTTATTGCAGCAAGTACAGCAAAGCCAGACTAGGGGATGATTTTAGACACTGGATGTATAGCTATGAGTAAATTGCCTGTACTGAAAAACATCAGCCCCATGATTCCGGCTGGCAGCGATGTGGAAAAATCTATCGCTTTCTACGAACAACAGCTTGGTTTTAGAACAATTCATCAAGAAGGCAACCCAATTACGATGGCGGTTGTCAAACGTGACTCAGCAGAAATTTTTCTTTTAAGGAATGATGACCAACACCTTGCAGAAGGGACAACATTTCGCATCCAAGTTGATAATATTGAGCAACTGTATCAGGAATTTCAAGCCAAGAACGGACAAATCATTCATCCGAATGACGAGTTGCAAACAAAACCTTGGGGAATGAAGGAGTTTGCGGTTATTGATGTAGCTGGTGTATGTATTACATTTTACGAGCCAGATAACTAATGGAATTTATCTCAATTAGATAAATGAAAATGACAACCCACAGCGAATTAAGTGTCATAGTCTTAGCAGGCGGTAAAAGTTCTCGCATGGGTAGGGATAAAGCCTTACTTCCTATTAAAGGTGTAACGTTATTGCAGCGAGTTTGTAATATTGCGGAAAGTTGTGCCAATACTGTTTATGTTGTGACTCCCTGGCCAGAACGCTATCAACATTTGCTTTTACCTCATTGTGAGTTTATTAAGGAAGTGTCTTTAGTAAACGAAAACGTAGGAATACAGGAAAATACAGAAAATTCCGTTACCCCCCTTGCCTCTACCACCAACGGGCCACTTGTAGGATTTGCTCAAGGATTAGCAAAAGTAGAAACGGAATGGGTGCTGCTACTAGCTTGCGATTTGCCTCGGTTACAAGTTGAGGTGTTGCAAGCATGGGCGGCTGGACTTGGTAATGTGGAAGATGAAGCGATCGCGGCTTTGGCTCATCATCCTAAAGGCTGGGAACCTCTGTGTGGTTTTTATCGCCGTTGCTGTTTGCCCCAACTCCTAGAGTTTATCAACCAAGGGGGGCGATCGTTTCAGCAATGGCTTAAACAGTATCCTGTAGAAGTCTTGCCCTTACCAGCACCAGAAATTCTTTTTAACTGTAATACACCAGAAGATTGGACTTTAGTACGATGAAAATATTACTTTAGTCAGTGAAAAATAAAAAATAAAGGTTTTATTAATTATTAATGGGAGTAAAAAATCTTACTAGTAGTAATTTTAAAGAACAGAAAAATTGTGATCTATTAAACAATACTTTCTGAAACTATTACTATATATTAAGTAAAGCTTTTCTTAATTAACCTTGTATACCTCACGGCGAGTAGCACAGTCATGTATTCTTTTGAAAATTTTGATTTGTGTTTGTACTCGTCTTTTTATTTATTCTTATTCCAGTAACAATATTAGTTATATTTTATACCTTGTAAGCATTGTTGGATATACGCTTTCTTGCTTGATGATACGAAGCATTTTAATAAAAAATAAGCAGGGAATATTTACAAAGCTTGAGCAGCGAAATCATAACTACATTTGCTAATTTTAAATGTGGTGCTGATATTTATAGCTTTATCTGTAGCTGCGAGGTAATTTGGCATATGTATCGTCGTTGGATATTATTCGCTTTAGCAATTTTTTTGAGTATATTTTTAGTTGCCTGTACTACTGCAACCACTCAACAGCCGCAAGCAAAAGTGACAGAGACTACGGAAATACCTAATACGAAATCACAACAATTACCAAAAGAATCTGCTCAAAGAGTCGTAGCATTATCCTCTCTGACTACTGATATTATTTATCAACTCGATAAAACAAAGCTCGTAGGTATTACTGGCAGCACATTATTTAAAAATGACCCCCGATTTAAAGATATTCCCCATGTCAGCGAGGGGCAAAATCCTCCTAATTTAGAAAAAATTGTTGCCCTCAAACCAGATTTAGTAATTGGTGCAGAAGGTTTTTCTAATCAACCAATTCAAAGACTCCAACAACTAGGAATTCCTACTTTTCTCACCCAAGTAAAGAGTTGGAAATCTTTAGAAGAACTCACGAAAAAACTTGCTAAATTAATTGATGCCGATCCTCAGCCTTTGTTAAATCGCTATAAAACTTTTTTACCAGATAAGCTGACTCAAAGTCCTTCCACTTTAGTGCTGGTTAGTCAGCAACCGATTTTAGCACCCAATAAAAACAGTTGGGCTGGACAATTACTAGCAAAATTCCAGGCAAAAAATCTAGCAGCAGAATTACAAGGTCAAAGTCAAATTGGTGGGTACGTAACGCTATCGGCTGAGAAAGTTGTACAAGCAAATCCAGAGGTAATTATTGTAGTTAATCCGCCCCAAGGAAGTTCAGAAACAGCTGTTTTAGAATCCTTTAAAAAAGAAGCTTTTTGGCAAAAACTACAAGCAACTAAAAATAATAGAATTTATATTTTTAGCTATTACGGATTAGTAAATCCAGGTAGTATAGATGCAATTGAAAAAGCTTGTCAGCAACTCAAACAAGATTTGTTGGCGGCAGAGAAGATTTAACCAACTGATTCTGTTTAGATTGTTTCGTCTGCCTTTTAACAATTGTTGCTCTTATTCCTTGGCAGTACTAATTGATTTTTGATTAGCTGGGGTATTCTTTAAAGCTTGAGGAGAACCACCACCAAGACTGCGAAAATATAGACCGCCGACGGTAATTAGAAATACTACATATCCAACTGCTTGTACAACATAAAGATTTTCTCTGTAGCCAAACAAAGCTTTGAGAATAATACCGGGGAACTTTTCGTCGGGCAAGATATTGGAAGTATTCCAAACCATAGGCCCCAAAATGCAAGAGTGGACTTTGGTAAAGTGTTCGTAATAAAAACACAGGTTTTGTGAGGCGCGGCTGCTGAGAGCAACACTGGCAATGGCTTCGTCAAAACGTTGCAGTGCTGTCACTACTAACCCAGCAACAATCAACATTAGTAAAACACCCATCGCTTGGAAAAACACACGGATGTTAATTTTGACACCCCATTTAAATAAAAGCACACCTATTGCCGCTGCTACTAACAAACCACCAAGAGCGCCAATAGTGGGAACTAACCCCTGTTGAAAACTACCTGCAATAAACAGAACGGTTTCAAATCCTTCGCGCAGGACGGCTACAAAAATTAAACTAAAAATACCCCATCCAGCATTGCCATTTTGTGTCAACGCGCTGCTAACAGCTCCTTCGACTTGCGCTTTCATAAATCTGGCTTGTTTAGTCATCCAGATTAGCATCCAGCTGAGCATAGCGATCGCTAATACACTAAACAAACCTTCTAGCGCTGGTTCAATCACTCCCGCGTATTGCGGATAAGCTTTACCTAGTGCTTGCGTCACCGCACTGAATAACACACCCACCAGCGCACTGACAGCAATACCAACGCCGATCCCAGCATATACCCAAGGATTGAGCCGCGATTGTTTGGCTTTTTTTAACAAAGCCAGGACAATTCCCACAACAAGCGCTGCTTCCACTCCTTCTCGGAGTGTAATTACAAAAGTAGGTAAAGCAATACTAAAATCCATTATCTCTAGTCCCAAAGTCAACAGTCGCAGGTCAACAGTCCAAAATCAATAGTACTAAAGTCAACGGTCCTAAGTTCAAATTATTAATTATTGACTGTTGAAAGCCAGTCGCTTGCGGATGGGTTTTCCTCCGCAGCGCTGGCTTCTCTTGACTGTTGACTCTTAGCTAAAATCGCGTAGCATCTTTTTCAATTCGAGATTATGCATCTCTTCTTGACCAATCATGCCACGGGCGAATTCTTCAAGATAGATGCTGGCATCGCTGACAGTTTCTAGCAGACTTTTATACAGATCCAGCGCTTTCTTTTCATGAGATAAGCTTTCTGCCAAGATATCCTTGACTGTATGCTTGTAGGTTTCTTCCATTGGAGCGATTTTTAGAGAGGGATGCCCATCCAAACCTGTAAGAATTTCTCCTACTTGTTGGGCATGAAGCAGAGATTCACTCGCCTGCGCCTTGAAGAAATCTACAATCGGAATGCGATTAGGACCAGTCACCATCAAGGAATAATGTGTATAGCGCACTACTCCTGCTAGTTCAAATTCCATAATGGCGTTCAGTAGGTCAATGGTCTTGTGATGGTCAAGCTCTTGCATCAGTTATCAACTCAAGTTACAAATAAAGCGCAATGAGATCGGAGTTAGGAGTTGGGAGTTAGTAGTTAAAAATTCATAACTCCTCACTCATAACTTTTAACTCCTAACTATTTCCTCACTTATTTTAAACTCCTGACTCTTTACTTCCCATTAAGTTCAAAGTGCTAACGTTGGGCTTGAGTGCTAGATTTATCAACCACTTTTTGAGAGTTTTCTTCAATGGTTTTCACCAGCTTAGTAACGTCATCAGGGTTTTTTACTGGTGTGCTTGGTGGAATGACGCTGGGCCAAACTTTGAGTAGTTCAGTAAAACTAGTCTCAATTGCTTTGTTTGCTTGGGTATCTTGTTTAGCTACTTGGCTTGAAATCCCTTTGTATAAATCGTTGGCGTAGGTGACAAAGCCACGTGAATCTTGATACTCAATTGCTGCGGATATTTTGCCATCTGCGATTGCTGCACCATATTCTGAGTTAGCAGCATCCAGTAACCCATTAATTACCTGTAGCACAAATCCAGGTTTCGAGCGTTGAGCTTCTGGCAAAGCTGCGATCGCTCCATCAACTGATTGCACTGAAGAGGTAAAATCAGTTTTGACTTTGGCATCTTTGGGTTTGGATTTTACTAAATCTTGCAAACTTACCAAAGTCGTCTTAAATTCTTTAACTTTGCGCTCATTAAGTTGGTCTTCTACATCAACGTAAATCTCTTCAACTGGATGCCCAATATGAGGTTCTGCCTGCTTGGGCTGATTTTTATCTAGTAGTTCTTGTGCTACTAAAAGATGCCCTTTCATTAAGCCCAATTTAGTCATGTAGTCAACATCTTTAGCTTCACCTGTGAGTACCACTTCCTGAGTAGTAACTTGGTCTTTAATTTGATCGAACTGTTCTTGAGTAATAACTTTTTTAGTAACTAAAGCTTCTGGATTGGCGTAGGGACGATTCGCCTGAATTTTGTTCGATAAAGCCGGGATTCCTAGCTTGGCTTCAAACTTATCCAACTCTGACAAGATAGCACTGTTAATATTAACTTTCGCTCTACCACCATGACCGCTGTGAGTGCTGCTACTAGCTGCCTCTGTAACTTGGGGATTGGAGTTAGCAGCTGGCGCGGAGGGATTTTCTGCTGTCGGCGTATTATTACAGGCACTCAGGGATACTATTGCCGCAGTTGCAACAGTTAAACATATATAGCGAAACTTTATCATTTTTTTTCCTAAAAATACTGAAAAAGGTGGTAAGTAGAACATTTCAAACTACTGTCTACAGTTTGGTTTGACGGTATGTCATAGATTTTACTGTTGCATATAATGACACTTTTTATCAACTAGTAGTCAACTATATAGGCAGAATTTAATATTTTTTGGTTATCGGCAACGACTAACAAACCTATACCGTAATGTTTGCAGTCGGTGTAAGCGTATTTCATCTATGCACTATCAACATCTAACTATGATATCTGGCAAATCGTCCTGAATATGTCCGAAGCAAGTGAAACGACACAGTCGCAAGGTTTTTGGAATTGCTTCCTTTCTCTACGAGAAGCTGCCTCAATGAAACGCTTCGCGTAGCTTGCTTCACCGTAGGGGCACGATCGCAATGATGGTTATTTGAAAGGACATAATATAAAAACTTAATTCACGATTGGAAATTAGTAATTATTATGTAAAGAGAGTATTAAAACTTAGTTAGACAATTAAACAACTAATTGGACATTTAAGACATTTAAACCGAAAGCACCCAGTTGCTTTGATTGGTAACCAAATTAAAACAACTGTCATATTATAAATTGTGCAAATATCCTCTCATACCATTTCACAAAAAATGTGATACAGATGTAGGTTGGGTTGAGGAACGAAACCCAACACCTCAAAGTCTTGTAACTGTTGGGTTTTACTGCGTTCAACCCAACCTACGCATCTGTCTCATTATTTTCGGAAATTGGTATCAAGTAGAGCAACTGCATGGAGCAGAGTAAGAGAAAAATGCTTAAATGACCCTGGCGATCGCCACCCTAGTATTCATTGTATTCATTAACAGAAATCGACCAATCATTTCATTCGATGATAGGTCGATAGAGGAGACAATAAGAATTTTAAATTTTAAGTTTCTTTGTGGATATGAATAAAAGTTTGAGCAAAGGAATCCTTTGCTCAGAACTTAAGGAGCAACTTACCACACAACTTTTCACAGCATCTAGGAAATGTTGTAAGGGTTTTCCTAAACCCTTATATTTAAATTTAGAATTTAAACAATCTTTCCTATGCTATTAGATTCTTACACACTGTCTAAAACAGAGTATACAGAAATAGTGAAAAGTATATTTTCCACAGGATAGCAGTATTAGGCTGTACTGTCAGAACTTTACCAAACCACTAGTTGCGCTGCCAGAACTTTCCTAACTACCATAATTGTAATAGTGAAATTACTTCATTTACCTAACCAACACTTTCAGATTACAAAAATTTTACAGCCACTCTAAACAACTAGTATACACCGGCTTTTAAGTACACTACATTGTTCTAAATTGCTAGTCAACTAATGTATATGACGATGTTGGTCAGGTCTTTAAAATTCACTATGTTTATTACAATACAACTTTTTTAAAGCAAATTATATGAAGAATTTATAAAATTTAAATTCAATTTAAACATACATATAAAACAGTTTTTAGATAAAAGTAAGAAAAGTAGGAAACGTAAGAAAAGTAGAGTAATTTTTTTGATATTAACTGTTAAATCTGTTGTTGATATTAGAATAACTACAAATAATTACAGCAGTTTTAAAATTGGTGAAGTACACAATCTAAGTGTCAAAGCTAAGCAGAAAGCATGTGTTTTACTTGTGAATTCTGCTGTAATTCAATAAATCTCTTCCCAATACCTGTTTAAGCAACTGTCGCATCATGAGTTGTGCAAACAGTTCTGGTTGATTTGCTAGTTCAGTGAAACTACCCTATTGTATTACGTTGCCATTTTGGAGTACGTAAATTCGGTCAGCGTTTTGAATTGTACTAAGCCGATGAGCGATCGCAACTCTAATCACTTTTAGCTCTTGTAAACTAACAACACAGTAGCTTACAGCATATTAACTGTAAAGTAAATAATTTTACAAAATATCCTACTTTTGCTACTTAAATTACTTGTCCTACTTTTCTTACTTTTCCTACCTGAATTCGTAGAAGGTTTAAAAAAGTATTTTCATTTTCTCCTTTCTCGACTTATCATCGGGTGAAATGAAATATACCCAACTTAAAGCAGACAAGAGCCAGGATATATAATTACCCTGGCTCTTGACTCCTGACTTCGCAATCAAGGGCGTATTGCAATTAACTGAGAACCGCTATATTTTTAAGATAATTGTCCGTGTGCTGACAAGTTCAGCGAACTATCACAAAAGCTCGCCTCGTCTTCAAACAATACTTGAGCTAGCTCATCTTCAGTGAATTTGTAGCCAATAGTAGTAGCAAAATTGACAATTTTAGTTTTATCCCAATGGCAGCTGCCGAAAAATCCTCGACGGCAACACTTCTTCAAATATTGTTCGTAAATAGCTTGATCTGATATCAAAACTTCATAAAAAGCATTAACCTGTTGTAGTGACATCAAATTCGATCTCCTCAAATTTTGATTTTCTTATTTACTAATAAGTACATTCTTTAACCAGATGATTCCGGCTTGAATCATCTAGCATTAAAAAATTTTTATTTATTCCAGGGAATAAAATTTTAGAAAAGCTGTTGACAGCCTACAGTAATTAATACCGATTTTTATTTCCTATTTCACTGCTCATATTTACGAGATAAGCAATTAACAGTTGTTTGCGAGATATCAGTTGATTAAACGCTGACTCTACGTCTTTACAATTGCTTGATATAAAGCCTAAAAATAGAGACTTTCAGCATTAATTTCTGTGTCTATAAGGTTGTTCATTTTATCACGTGCATAAAACCAAGCCAGCTGACCTATGTAGAGTTATGACAACGCAATTATTCTCTGACGTTGTCGGTCAATTTGGAAACAACCTAAGGATAGATTACTTATGAATCTCAAATCTGCTTTATCTAGTCGTTTATTGCTAATGCTGAGTCTTACTGTTCCTACCGTATTGCTTTCGGCGGTAGGTGGGGCTGTTGCACAGTCAGCTACACAACTTGGTGTAGTTGCTTCTAGCCAAAAAGTTCAGCCATTCATCACGGCAGATGCCAGACGTGATACTCTGCAAAATTTAAACAGGATAAAAATATCTCCGGTTATCCTACAAGGTAATGACGGTGGTACGGGTAAAGAATCTTCTGATAAAGGAAAGGATGCTTCTGACAAAGGCAAAGATGCTTGTGATGCTTGCCCTGAAGCAGGTTTATTCAACAAAGTCAGCAATCCCGATCCTTTGATCCGCGACAACCAACCGATCCTGAATCAGCCACTAAACACTGTGCCATCCAATGTCCTTTTTAAAGGAACGCAGATTAGATAAATAGTAGAGACGCGTCATGGCGCGTCTCTAAACAATTTCACAAGATTAAATAGGAATTATATATGGATTTGATTATTGTTGGCGATCGCGGCGATCGTTTCGCCATTGAAGTTGTCAATTTCGCCAAACAAAAAGGATTTGTTGCCGAAATTCTCGATGTATGCGAAGCAGCACAGTTATTCACAGTTAGCATTGATTCTGGATGTGCGATTGTGACTCCTGACATTCCTCTTCTATTGCGGATGCCAGCACCATCTACTATTCGTGAAGACTTCGATAGTTCATTTCAGTATGGTGAGTGTCTCGCAACTTTATGGGCGGCGGCTGCACTCATGAAATCAACTGTTATCAATCGCCCCACTCCCTTCAGTGCTTGGGGACGTGCAGCAAATTCCTCAGTTCTCACTTCACACAGAGCCGGTTTGAGTCCCAAGGGTATGGAAGTTTTCTCATTGTATCCCCCCGCCCCACCCCAGGAACTTGTGAACCTACAATGGAATGTGCAGGATCTGACAACATTTATAGATACCCCGTGGCCAGAAATTCCTGAAGGTGAAGGGCCTTATCGCGCTCATTACTCAGATTCTGACCCAGCTTACGAGATGGTTGTTGTTTTAGGCGAGCGAGCTTGGCGTTGCACAACAGCACCATTAGAGCATTTGCAACTTGAACGCCAAAGTATCTCCATAATTCAACGGCTGGAAATGACATTTGGAGTTGTTATCTGGAGCATTTCCCCCAATTTAGAGAATTCTACTCTATTTCGCGTCAATCCATTTCCATCAATGCAACAAGTACAGTTTGTCTGGCATTTCTTAGCACCAGCACTTATTAAGGCTTTCTTCCCATGATTTACGCAATTGGACTTGACTCAGATCGCACTTTCTGTCATTTCGTATCCCAAGCTACTCGGCGTGGTATTCAAGTACAAGCAATTAACCTGCGAGCTGTAGTTCTGGAAGGAGACTGGCACTTAACCCTTCCTGACGATGGATGTAGTTACATTAGCGTCGCCGGAGAAAAATACCAACTCGATCCCCAAGGTTCCTACTATTGCCGCATTATCGACCTTTCATCTGTGCAATCTGATTTTAGCTTAGCAATGCGTTGGCGCGGTTTAATGACAGCTCTAACTGCATGGCTAGAATATATTCCAGGCACAGTTATTAATCGTCCTGGTGGTCGTTGTGACAACTTCTCCAAGCCACTGCACGAGTATTGCTTGCAATACTCTGGTTTCCAAGTTCCAGCCAGTATTACCAGTTCCAATGCCGAAAAATTAGCTGCTTTTGCCGCCGAATCAGCAACAATTGTTAAGACTACATCTGGTATTCGCGCTGACAGTCGGCTAGTACAGCCAGAGGAATTTATCGACTTTCACCCCTCTCAAGGACCTGTGCATTTACAAAGATATATTGCTGGTGTAGATGTTCGGGCGCATGTAGTCGGTAATAGCATTCATGCTGAGTTGATTCGCTGCTTGGAAGTTGACTACCGCCAGTCATTTGAAGATGCCGATTGTGCAGCTTTTCAATTACCTGAGTCTTTATGCCAGCAAATTGTTGATGCCACTGCTGCCTTTGGGTTAAAGTTTGCTGGGTGGGATTTTAAAGTGACTGATGATAACCAATTCTGGTGTCTGGAAGTCAATCCCATGCCAGGATATGACGGCTACGATAAAAGAGCTGATGGTCAGATTACCGATTCATTATTGGCACTGCTAATGAATGGCGATGCTGCGGAGAATGATGCCAGAGTATTTTCTGTGCAATCAAAGAGTATTTATCCCAGTCAGCCTCAAGAAATTTTCACAGAAGAAATTCTCGTAGCAGAAATTTTGACAAAAGCACAGTGTGAAAGAGTTTGGGCTGGTATTCATGACCTAAAGCAGTTTTGGATTCAAAGAGGAAAAGCTAATTTTTTCACTTTAGGAGCAGCCAGCTATCTCGATTTTTCGGAACTAGCCGATATAAATAATGATTATTATCAGAGAGCAAAAAAATATAATCTAATTCTCCAGCAAAATTTTAGTTGGCTTTATCAACTAATTCAAGATGCTATTGAGCAAAATTTAAAAGCATCAACTAAATATACAGAAAGTTTTGCTATTCCAGGATTTCATATTTGGCAATTTCCAGCAATCTTTACTAAGCCAACAGCATCAGTTCACTTTGATTTGCAATATCAAAATCTTAAATGGCAGGACGTGAATAAAGTTGATTTTACTCGTTCGATTTCATTTACATTGCCGATTAAACTTCCTCACTGTGGCGGTGGCTTGAATGTTTGGCATTTAAAGTATGAGGAATTTGTCGATGCCTATAATCGAGGTCTTGTTACGCAAGTAGAAGAGATGCAAAGTTCCAGAAAGCAAACTTTCCATGCCTACGAAGCTGGCAAAATTGTCATCCACTCTGGTCATTCACTTCATCAAATTGCACCTGTTGAGCAAGTTTATATGGATGATGAGAGAATTACGTTACAAGGACATGGAATCTATTGCGATGGTGAATGGCAACTCTATTGGTGAAACTACTACAATAGCAGTCCTATTTGATTTGTGAGAATTGAAAGCCATAAATACCCGACTTCTCAAAGAAGTTGGGTATCTTATTTTTCACGAATGATTTAGGATTGCTGTAGCACAAATCAATTCCAAATAGGTTGGACACTAATAGTAAACTTTGTAATGACGATTAGGAGTAGTTACCATATAATAGCGATATAATGAAAATATTTCACAAGTTTTTTCTTAATACTTTTAAATAATTTCGACAGTAACTTCATTCAGGTAAATGCTAAGAAGGCTTGATTGACCGGGGAGCAAATTTCTCATTTGAGCTACCAATATGGTAGATGTGTATGGTATTTAAAACCAGACTCATCGCATGTACCTCACTCTTATACCTTCCCTGCTTCATACATTTAAATAACTGTGAGCAACACGAGGGTAATTTGTAATTAACTAATCGTAGGAAAAATTTGATGCAATCTTCAGTGTGTAACCATGAAGCAGCAAGGCTTGAGGCTCTTCATAAGTATCAAATTCTCGACACTGCGCCAGAACAAGCATTCGACGATTTGGTGTCCTTAGCCGCGCAGATGTGTGACACACCAATAGCCTTGATTAATTTGATTGACACTAACCGTCATTGGTTCAAAGCCAAAGTAGGGTTGGATATCCAGGAAATACCTGTAGATCTAGCGTTGTGTCGATTTTGTATCCAGCAAAAAGAGACTTTGATTGTTCCCGACATCTTGGCCGACGAACGGTTTGCAAAAGAAATAATAGTCACCTCAGAACCTTACGCGAGATTTTATGTTGGCGTACCTTTGATAGTACCAGGAGGGCAGGCGATCGGTACGCTGTGTGTGATAGACCGCACACCACGCCAAATCAGTCAAAAGCAAGTGGAAGCACTGCAATCGATTAGCCGTTTGGTAGTTAGACAACTAGAGATCCGGCGAAATTTAGGGGAGCTTGCAAGCATCAAAGCTGAGTATAAGCAGACACAAGAAGCACTACACCAAAGCGAGTGTATTCTCCACAGTTTCTTCAACAGTGCGCCGATGATGATGGGAATCGTGGAATTGGTGGATAATGACATATTGCATATTGCTGATAACCTTGCTACAGCTAAATTTTTTGGACTCACTCCAGAAGCAATGCAAAATCGCCTAGCGCGAGAAATGGGTGCGACAGACAAGCATTTGAGCCAGTGGATTCATTATTACCGTCAGGCAGAACGTACCCAATCACCCGTTAGGTTTGAATATTCTTTCGATACTCCCCAAGGACAAATATGGCTATCAGCAACAGTCTCGCCGATCGCAATTAGCTCTAGTAAGCATCCAAAATTTGCTTATATAGTTGAAGATATAAGTCAACGCAAGCAAGCAGAACATAAGATCCGCGAACAAGCGGCATTGCTGGATATCACTACAGATGCAATTGTCGTGCAAGATTTGTCCAACAAAATTTTATTTTGGAATAAAAGTGCCGAAAATATTTTCGGCTGGAAGGCAGAAGAAGCTATAGATAAAAATGCCAATCAGCTATTCTACAGCAAAGCCTTGCCGCAGCACCGAGAAATTTACAACAGCGTCTTAAAAAATGGCTCTTGGCGAGGAGAATTGCAAAAAATTAGCAAATCTAGGACAGAAATCACAGTTGAAAGTCGCTGGACACTGGTACTTGATGAGCATTCTCAAGCCAAATCGATATTAATTGTTGACACAGATATTACCCAGAAAAAACAACTGGAAAAGCAATTTCTCCGCACTCAACGAATGGAGAGTATTGGTACTCTTGCCAGTGGTATTGCTCACGATTTAAATAATGTGTTGTCACCAATTGTCATGTCAGTGCAATTGCTCAAAAATAAATGCAGCGATCGCAATACTCAGCAGATACTTTCAATCGTAGAAAGCAACGCCAAACGTGGTGCGAACTTAGTCAAACAAGTGCTATACTTTGTGCGGGGAATTGAAGGCGATCGCACAGTGCTTCAAATAAAGCATTTGATTTTAGAAATGCAGCAAATCGTCCAACAAACATTCCCCAAAACAATTGTCATTACTACAGAAATCCAGACAGACTTGTTCTCTGTTTGCGGTGATAGTACCCAATTGCATCAAGTACTCATGAACTTGTGCCTCAATGCTCGTGATGCTATGCCAGATGGTGGGAACTTGTCAATCACGGCAGAGAATATTTTTATTGATAAAAACTATACAATCATGCATCTTGATGCCCAAGTTGGAACTTACATCGTTCTGACTATCAGTGATACAGGATTAGGCATTAAAAATGAATTATTAGATAAAATTTTTGAACCATTTTTTACCACTAAACAATTTAGTAATGGTACAGGACTAGGACTGTCAACAGTACTGGGAATTATTAAAGGGCATGGTGGTTTTATCACAGTGTCAAGTTGCGTAGGTAAAGGCACAAAATTTAAGGTATATCTGCCAGCTGTGCATACAGATACAAACCAGTCATTAGAGAATATAGAAATGCCAACCGGATATGGTGAATGGATTTTAGTAGTCGATGACGAAGCTGCTATTCGAGAGATAACCACCACCTCTCTGGAAAATCATAATTACAAAACGATTAATGCTAGCGATGGTGTGGAAGCAATGGCAATTTACGCTCAACATCAAGATAAAATTAGCGCAGCGATTATCGATACGATCGTGCCAAATATGGATGGAGCAACGACTATTTGTGCATTACAAAATATAAATCCGCAACTACCGATAATTGCTGTCAGCGGATTAGCAACAAGCGAGCAGATACCAATTAATCAAGCATCTGGGTACATAGCCTTTTTGCCTAAACCTTATACAGTGCAGGAATTATTGAGACTTTTGCATACAGTTCTTCAATATGACTCCTGAACGCCAGGTTGCACAACGAGGAGGCAGTACGTTGCGGAGCCAGTCTCGTGGTGAGGCAGCGCGGTCTTGGGGGTTTACACGCCGCTTCCTACCCTGCGGGAAGGCGTTGCGCCTACAACGGGGGTAACCCCCCTTCGGGTTCGCAGTTCCTTCAAGTCGGCGAAGCCGCCCAACGGACTGCTCACCGCAACGGAGTGGCTCCCCATGAGCGACTGCCGTTAGCGCAGCGAAGCGCGAGTCTTCTCCCAAGGGGAGCCACTGCGGTCTTGGGGTTTCCCCAAGTGGAGTAAGTGGCGTGAGACGCTACGCTAACGAGCGTCAAGGCTCTGCCGACTTGAGAGAACTGGCGTGAGGTTCCCTCCGTTGAAGTAACTGCCGTCGGCAAAGCCGACTTGTTCGCTCTTAGCATTCCCGTAGACACAAAGCGGCTTGCCGCAGACTAGGGTAGGAACTGCTATGAGAACCCCCGCAACCAACTGGCTCCTCTTGATTCCCCAATCAAGAGCGTGTTGCACTCAACTGAGAACCACTATAAAAGATTAAGTTTTCATCCTTCATTCTTCATCCTTTATTCTTCATCCCTTATCTTTTCTTAAACTATGAATTAACGTCTCTTGAATCTTGACTCATGACTCAGAAAGATTCTGCCCTGATTCTGGTTGTAGACGATGACGATTTGACAAGAATGCATCTATGCGAGTTGATGAAACAAGCAGGATATCAGGTAGTAGAAGCGAGTAACGGTTACGAAGCACTTGCTACCTACACTCGCCTACACCCAAATATAGTGCTGTTAGATGCTATGATGCCGATGATGGATGGGTTTACCTGCTGTGCTAAATTGCAAGCACTCCCCATTGCTGAAAGAGTACCCGTGTTAATGATTACGGCTCTTTACGATCAAGCATCTGTAGAGCGAGCTTTTGCTGTGGGTGCAACTGATTTTATTACTAAACCAATTCATGGATCGGTATTGTCTCAAAGGGTACGCCGTCTTTTAGAAGCTAATCGCACAATGCAGCAATTGCGCCAGCAAACTGAGCAAGCGCAACTGCGAGAGACCCAACTGAGGATGGCATTGGAGGCAGCCCATATGGGCATCTGGAACTGGGATCTCCAGACCCACGAAATTACTTGCTCGGATAACCTAGAAGCACTTTACGGTTTAGAAAAAGGCACTTTCGATCGCACCTATGCAGCATTGATTAACTGCGTTCATCCTCAAGAGCGCGATTTTGTCAAACGCATGAATCAGAAGGCGATTCGCGAAGGAACAGACTATGACATCGAATTTCGAGTTGTTTTACCCGATAACAGCATTCGTTGGCTAGCCAGCAAAGGAGTAGTCTTTCATGATGCCTCTGGCTTGGCTGTGCGAATATCTGGGGTAGACATGGATATTACCAAGCGCAAGCAAGCAGAGGAAGCGTTGGAAATTCATGCAAACCAACAGCGGCTAGTAGCAGAACTCAGTCAAATGGCACTGGCTGGTACAGATTTGACTACACTAATGAACTCATGTGTAAAACTCATTGCCCAATGCCTGAAGGTTGAATATTGCAAAGTTTTGGAGCTACTGCCAGATGGTAATGCATTACTACTCAGAGCAGGAGTAGGTTGGCAACCTGGGCTTGTGGGACAAGCAACTGTCAGCACTGGTATGGATTCGCAAGCTGGCTACACCTTGTTTTCTCAAGGTCCAGTGATTGTCAGCAATCTTCGCACAGAAACGCGATTTAATGGACCACCACTGCTGCATCACCATCAAGTAATCAGTGGTATCAGCGTTGTTATTCATGGCAAAGAGCATCCTTTTGGAGTCCTAGGGGCACACACCATCACTAAACACACCTTCACCAAAGATGATATTTCTTTTCTCCAAGCTATTGCTAATGTGCTGGCAACAGCTATTGAGCGCCAACGAGTTGAAGATGCACTCAAAAAAAGTGAAGAACGTGCTTTATTGGCTGTGCGGGGTAACAATGATGGCATCTGGGACTGGAACCTAAGAACGAATGAAGTGTTTTTTTCAACGCGTTGGAAGGAAATGCTCGGTTACGAAGACAACGAGATTTCTAACAATTTGGATCAATGGCTGACAAGGATACATGCAGATGATATTGGTTCGGTAACGCAAGCAATTGCTGACCACTTTGCCAAGAAAACACCGTTTTACATCAGTGAGCATCGAGTTTGGTGTAAAAATAACACATACAAGTGGATTTTAGATCGCGGTCAGGCAGTGTGGGATGCAGATGGCAATGTAGTGCGGATGACAGGTTCTCATACAGATGTGACTGAGCGCAAACTAGCAGAAGAACAACTACGTCAAAGTGAAGAGCGTTTCCAGATAGTTGCCCGTGCTACCAATGATGCTTTGTGGGACTGGGATTTGCTGACTAATAAAGTGTGGTGGAATCAATCTGTACAGACATTGTTTGGTTACTCAGTCGAGGAAATAAATTTCGCTTTCAACTGGTGGTGTGAACACATACATCCAGACGATGTGCAGAGAATCATGTCTGACATCAATCGTGCGATCGCTAACGCTGAACAATTTTGGTCGAGCGAATATCGCTTTCGCCGCAGCGACGGTTCTTACGCTGACATTTTCGATCGCAGTTATCTCGTTCGCGACCACACAGGCAAATCAGTACGGATGATTGGCGCGATGATGGACATTAGCCATCGCAAACAAGCACACGCAGAATTAGAACGCCAAAATTTGCGATCGCAACTATTTGCCGATATCACTCTGAAGATTCGCCAATCTTTACAAATCGATGAAATTCTCCAAACCAGTGTCACAGAGGTACAAAAAGTACTGCAAGCAGACCGTGTATTAATCTTGCGGCTGAAATCTAATTACTCTTTCATGGTACTCAAAGAAGCTGTAGTTCCCGATTTACCCGTCTTCGTCGGACAGTTGATTACAGACCCTTGCTTTGGAGAAGATTACATCGAGCAATACCGTCAGGGGCGAATTAGCTCTATTGCCGACATCGAACAAGCTAATATCCAACCTTGCCACATCGAATTACTACGACAATTCGGCGTTAAAGCTAACCTTGTTGTGCCGATTTTCTTAAAAAATCAACTTTGGGGGCTGCTGATTGCCCATCAGTGCGCTCATTCTCGCCAGTGGACAAACTGGGAAATCGATCTTTTGCAACAACTGGCAGATCAAATAGGTATTGCCCTAGCTCAGAGCCTGATCCTAGAAAAAGAAACTCGACAGCGGCAAGAACTCGCCCGTTCTAATGAAGAACTGCAACAATTTGCCTTCATCGCCTCCCACGATTTACAAGAACCACTGCGGAAAATTAAGACCTTCGGCGAACGACTCAAAACCACCTGTGGCGACTCCTTAAACGAACAGGGACGTGATTATCTAGAACGGATGCAGAATGCAACCTTGAGGATGCAGAATTTGATAGAAGACTTATTGACACTTTCGCGTGTCACCACTAGGACACAACCTTTTGTGTTAATCAATTTGGCAGAGATTGCCCAAGAGGTATTGTCCGATTTAGAAGTGCGTATTCAGCAAAGTGGGGGACGTGTAGAGATAAGTGAGTTACCTACGATTAAAGCCGATCCTTTACAGATGAGGCAATTGCTGCAAAATTTAATCGGCAATGCCCTAAAATTCCACCGCCAACAAGTACCGCCTATTGTCAAAATTTATGGCCAACTTTTAAACCATCAATCAGATAAAGTTGCCGTCGGTTCCGAAATGTGTGAAATAGTTGTAGAAGATAATGGTATTGGTTTTGAGGAAAAGTATATCGATCGCATCTTCAATATTTTTCAACGATTACATGGTCGCCAAGAATACGAAGGTACAGGCATCGGCTTAGCTATCTGCCGAAAAATTGTTGAACGTCATCATGGGAGTATAACTGCACAAAGCAAACCAGGGCAAGGAGCAAAATTTATTGTCATATTGGCAGTTAATTCCCATTCCTAATTTTTCTTCCTGAAGAGGGATTACTACAAGACCCTAAAATAGGGTTTATTGTACAACTATGCCCAGCAATTCGTGGCTATTTCATAATTAAGTAGAAGGCAGTGCCAATGACAAAATTTTCGCCGCCATGCATGAAAAAGGGACAAGAAGAGAAGTCGCCCGGAGGAAAACCTGCTTGCGAACTTCGGACAGACAAGGTAAAAATTCACCTTATTCCCTACTCCCCAATGCCACTTGCTATCCTGTGGGAAAGCGTTTTGCCCATAACGCGATGAACACGCGCAACGCTGTGGCTCCTCCCTACTCCCTATTTTCAAGACAGACACGCATAGGCAAATAACCCACAATGAAGGCATGAAAATATCTCTTTCTAGTTCCCAGTCCCTATTTTCAAGACAGAAGGAAAAGTGTTAAAAGCAAGGAGTTTCTCTAGTTGGTGTTTTACATTTAATTATGTCAATCTACTTAATTGATACTAATAACCAGTCTAAAGGAGACAATTTAGAGTGAATGGTCGGCAATCAACCGTCACAATCTTAATGGCTGATGATGATGAAGAAGACAGCATGTTGGTGCGTGAGGCATTGGCAGAAAGTCAATTGTCAATTGAACTGTATATTGTCAAGAATGGTGAAGAGTTGATGGATTATCTGTATAACCGCGGTCAGTATACAGAAAAAAGCAATGCTCCACGTCCTGGTTTAATTTTGTTAGATTTGAATATGCCTAAAAAAGACGGTCTGGAGGTGCTAAGAGATATTAAAACCGACCCGTACCTGCGGCAAATTCCTGTAGTAGTTTTAACAACCTCAAGTGCAGAAGAAGATATTTATTATACCTACGATTTAGGTGCAAATTCCTTTATCATCAAGCCAGTAACGTTTGACTCCTTAGTTGAAGTGATGCAAGCCGTAGGAAAGTATTGGTTTGAAATTGTGGAGTTGCCGCTAGAAGCAGTGGGAGGCAGAAATGGACAACAGCCGCATCAGAGTTCTTCTAGTTGATGATGATGAAGATGATTATATTTTAACTAGTAATTGGTTTGGTGAATTTCAGGTAGCTAGCTGTGAGTTGGAATGGATAGATAATTATGCAGCTGCCAAAGCAGCGATCGCTCATAAAAACCATGATATATATCTTGTAGACTACCGTTTAGGAATACACAACGGACTAGAACTATTACGCGAAGCGATCGCTGATGGATGTTCTGCCCCCATAATTTTACTAACAGGTCAAGGAGACAGGGAAATTGACCTAGAGGCAATGAAAGCGGGAGCAGCAGATTACCTAGAAAAAAATCAACTGGCTCAAGTTGGAGCGCCTTTGCTAGAGCGTTCGATCCGTTACGCAATTGAGCGCAAACAAACAGAACAGAAAATCCGCGAACAAGCTGCTTTACTCGATGTTGCCACTGATGCGATTTTTGTGCGCGATTTAGACGAGCAAATTTTATATTGGAACAAAGCTGCTGAACGTCTGTACGGTTGCAAACAAGAGGAAGCTATTGGGAAAAAAATGCAAGAACTATGGCAAGAAAATAATTTATTACAATTGCAAGAAGCTCTCCAGTTCCTGATGAAAAATGGCTCGTGGGAAGGAGAACTACATCAAAAAACAAAATCCCATAAAGAAATCACTGTAGAAAGCCGTTGGACATTAGTACAATTCGGTAAAAAACTACAATGTATCCTGATTGTTAACACTGATATTACGCAAAAAAAACAACTGGAAGCTCAATTTCTCCGCGCTCAGCGATTAGAAAGTATTGGCACATTGGCAAGTGGGATTGCCCACGACCTTAATAATGTTCTTGCTCCCATTTTGATGACAGCGCAACTTTTAGAGACACAAATTCCTGATGAGCGTTCTCGGCGATTGTTGCCGATATTGATTACTAACGCTAAACGGGGAGCTAATTTAGTCAAGCAAGTACTGTCATTTACTCGTGGCGTTCAAGGAGAACGCACTCTTTTGCAATTAAAGCACTTAATCAGAGAAATTCAGCAAATTGTCAAAGAAACCTTCCCCAAATCAATAGAAGTTTCTACCAAAATTTCACCAAATCTTGGGACTGTATCTGGCGATGTCACTCAACTGCATCAAGTATTAATGAATCTCTGCGTCAATGCTCGAGATGCCATGCCTAATGGCGGAAAATTAAAAATTTCTTTAGAAAACCTTTTGATTGATGAGAATTACGCCAAAATGAATCTTGATGCTACAGTTGGCCCTTATATTGTAATTAACGTTAGTGATACTGGAGTTGGGATTCGACCAGAAATATTAGAGCGAATATTTGAGCCATTTTTTACCACTAAAGAACTTGGCAAAGGTACTGGACTTGGTCTTTCAACAGTACTTGGTATCGTTAAAAGCCATGGCGGTTTTATTAACGTATACAGTGAAGAGGGCAGAGGTAGCCAATTTAAGATTTATTTACCAGCACAAGAAGCAACAGAAACTATAGAAGAAACCGAACCGGAATTACCTCAAGGCAATGGAGAGTTAATTTTAGTTGTGGATGACGAAGCTGCGATTAGAGATATTACTAAAACATCCTTAGAAAACCATAATTACAAAACAATCACAGCCAGTGATGGTATTGAGGCAATAGCTTTGTACGCAGAACATCGGGATAAAATCTCTCTGGTTGTAACAGATATGGTAATGCCATCTATGGACGGTATTACTACTATCCGAACATTGCAAAAAATTAACCCAAATGTCAAAATTATTGCTGTCAGCGGACTAGCAACAAATGATAAAGTCAATGCCGCTTATGAAATAGGCATCAAAGCTTTTTTATCCAAACCTTATACAACTAACCAGTTATTACAAACTATTAATACAGTTACAAACAAGAATTAAGTATTAGTAATAATGACTAACAACAGTAATAAAAATTATCTCATGCATAATCTTAAAATTATAAGATAATAAATAAATCTTTGATGATAATTAATTATCCTTATGACATCTGAAGTCTTAGCCGCTAACACAGCTTTTTACCGAGCTTTTGAAAAAAAAGATATTGAGGAAATGAGTGCTGTATGGTCACAAGTAACTGGTAGTTTTTGTATTCATCCTGGACGCAAAGTTCTACGGGGTTGGAAGGATATTCGTATTTCTTGGGAGCAGATATTTAAAAGCACCGCCTACTTAGAGATTAACGCCGACATAATTACTACCGAAGTTAACGATAATATTGCCTATATAGTCTTAATAGAAAATGTGTTACAAGTGGTTGGTGGTAGGAGAGTGGAAGCACAATCAATGGCTACGAATATATTTCAGCTTCTCGGCAAAAAGTGGTATTTAGTTCATCATCATGGCAGTCCAATCATACGGTAAGTCAGTAATTTAGTTGTCAGTTGTGAGACAGTGCGTTGGGCGGGTTCCCAGACTTGTAGACGCTTCTGCGGCTTCCCGCAGGGTAGCAACTGCCGATCTTCGCAGCGTTAGCGACGCAGGAGCGTCACCCGTAAGGGTTAGTTGTAAGAGGCGCTCTGTGCGGCTTCCTACAGGGTAGGAAGTGGTCTCCAAGACTCCGACTTCCTCATCGCGTCCCTTCATCTCCTCCTGACCCTTTCAGCAAACCTAATCCGCAATTAACTCGACTGCATCTCGTCCATCCCAATCTTGGAAGTAAACTTTAACGACTTCTTCTTTAGCAGTAGGCAACTGCTTGCCAATAAAATCCGGGTGAATTGGTAACTCTCTATGGCCTCTATCTACCAATACAGCTAAACGAATCACTTCTGGTCTACCATATTCTGTTACGGCATTCAAAGCAGCGCGAATTGTCCGTCCTTTGAAAATTACATCATCCACCAACACAACTGTTTTCCCTGTAAGGTCAAAAGGAATGTCAGTTTTCGCTGGAGTCCGCAACCCGATTTGGTCGAGATCGTCTCGATAGAATGTAATATCCAAGGCTCCCACCGCCACACCAACACCTTCAAGTACCTCAATCTGACGAGCTAACAATTCAGCCAATAGCACGCCCCTAGTATAAACACCGAGGAACACTAGTTGGGATAAATCACGCGTTCTTTCAACAATCTGAGAAGCAAGGCGATTCACAGTACGACGAAGGTCTTCTGATGAGAGAATTTCAACTACTTTAGTAGACATAGCTACAGACCGATACCCCTGAGTGATAAGTGATGAGTTAGGAGCTAGGAGTTTTTATTCTTAATTCATAACTGCTAACTTTTCTCTATATTCATCATTACCTGTTTGGGAGTATTAAGAATATAGCGATCGCTGCTCCTAACCACAACAAAAAGCAATATCTTGTCAGTTGCAAAGCTCTTTGAATGCGAGTTGAATTAATGGGATAGATAGCATTTCCTAGCAGGGGTTTTTGTTTGGCTACCCCACGATACCAATTTGTACCCCCCATCTGCACGCCCAAAATAGCAGCATAAGCACACTCACTCCAGCCAGAGTTAGGGCTGGGGTCAGCGACTGCATCCCTTCTACACATCCGCCACACATACAAAGGTTTACCCGATAAAAGCCCCAAGGTCAGCACCGTTAAGCGACAAGGTAACCACGTCAGGCAATCTTCTAACTTGGCACTAAACCATCCCAAATAAGTGTAAGGTGCTTCCCGATAGCCCACCATTGAATCAAGAGTACTGCTAGCTTTATATGCCAAAGCTAAAGAAGTTGGGCCTACACCTGATATACAACCACCAACAATTGCATAAAAAAGTGGAGCCATAACCCCATCAGTAGCATTTTCTGTAACTGTTTCTAAAACGGCTCGTAAAATTTCTGCTTCTGAAAGGTTTTGTGTATCTCGACCAACATAATTACTTAAAATCTTACGAGCTTCCCCTAAATCTCCTGATGTTAAAGGTTCTAAAACAACTACTGCTGCTACTCGTAAACTCCTGAGAGCAAAACAGCTGGCTAAAAGAATGGTTTCTATGGTAATTCCCAACAGCGGATACAAGTATTTGGCAGTTTGAATTATTAGCCAGCCAACACAGCCACTACCAATGATTAAGATAATGCCTAGTACAATTCCAGCTAATCGTTGTGTTAGAGAATGCTGACATAATTGCAGAGAAAATTTTGTGAAGCGAGAAATTACCCAGCCCATAAACTTCACGGGATGAGGCCAACCCCAAGGATCGCCAATTAAGTAATCTAAAAGTGCAGCAATGATTAAGATGTAGATGTTATTAGTCATTGGTCAATGCTCAGTGGTCAATGGTTAGTAGTCATTAGTCAATGCAAAAACGACTGATAACTGACAACTGACCACTTTTAAACAACAAAACTAGCTTCTTCTCCAAGGGAAGCTTGCCAGCTACGAGCATCGTAATAAAGATCTGCCAGAGTAATACTGTATAAAGCTTCTTTGAGCTTTTGGTTAAGTCTCTGCCAAAGAGTAAATGTTACCCAATCTTCAGCTTGTGTTGGTATAGGGGTGTGATGATGTAAATGAGTAACAGTTTCGCCGACTGCCTCTAAAATTTGTCCTATAGAGATTTGTGCAGGCTCTTTTGCTAGTTGGTATCCCCCAATGCTACCCCGAATTGATTTTACTAACCCAGCGCGGCGCATTTCTATTAGCAATTTCTCTAGGTAAGGAGCCGGGATATCTTGGCGAAACGCGATCGCTCTTACAGATACAGGACCATAACTTGGTTGTAAGCTCAAATCTAACAACGCCTTTACACTATAGTGTCCTCTGGTAGTTAGTTTCATTCTGGCAAGCTTTGTTTATTTGTCAGTTGTTAGTTGTTTATGTCTTCGACTAACCATTAATCATTGACCACTGACCACTGACCAATGATTAATTACTAGGGATCAGTTTTACTTATAGTTTTATGCTCCAATTCGCCAACTGACCTCAGAAAGGATGAAGAGTTAAAGGAAGAGCAGTCTTCACTTGATCCTTCATACTTCGCATTTCATCCTTCAGTTTTAGCGTTACTTTAGAAAACTTAAACAAATATAGTCTAGCAGTAATTTACAAACTATAGATAGTTATCAGCATTCTCTAAAATAGATTGTCTTAAAAATATTGGTAACTGTGCAACAATTCTACCTATGAGTGTAATATACTTGGCTAGGTTGAGATAAAAACTAAAGGATTCTGTTCCTATTTGCTCAACGTCAGCTAAAATAAAATCGATTCAACTACTTCAACCATTCATTCATTTTCGACCTAAGTTGATGCCTAAACATAAAAAAATTGAACCCCTAGTCGGGGAGGATCTGCTCAAAAAAGTCAAAGAGCTAGAGAACCTTAGCAAAGAAGAAAAAGCCAAGCAGTGCGGCTACTATACCGTTACCAAAAATGGTATAGAGCGTGTCAATATGATGAAATTCTTAAATGCCCTAATTGATGCCGAAGGTATTCAGTTGGACAGTGCGCCCAATGCTAATGGACGTGGCGGACGCAGTGCTAGCTATAGAATTAGTGTGCAATCGAACGGTAACTTGCTGATAGGTTCAGCTTATACAAAACAGATGAATCTCAAACCAGGAGATGAGTTTCTCATCACTTTAGGGAAAAAGCATATTCGTCTGAGGCAAGTAGATGCAGATGACAAAGAAGGTCTTGAAATCGCAGAAGCCACAGCTTAATAAATAGTCAATGGTCATTTGTCAGTTGTTAGTTGTGAGGCAGTGCTTTGGGGAGACACTGCGTTGCGGAGCCAGTCTCGTGGGCGGCTCTGCCGACTTGAGAGAACTGGCGTGGGGTTCTTCGACTTTTAGACGCGCTCCGCGCGGCTTGCCGTTCGCCCTTGGCGTTCCCGAAGGTAGAGTAGCAACTGCCGTTAGCGATGAAGGAGCGTCACCCGTAAGGGCCAGTTGTTTATCTCTTTTACTGACTACTGACTACTGACTATATCTTTTGTGGATCTTTTGTGGGTCGCATTGGCAAATAGTGATGAAGTGCCTTGCGCGTTACTGCCAAGTTGCATGTCAATGCTATTTGCTCTCGTTCTAGCAAACCTAAAATGCGTTCATGGTTGTCTCGTGCTACCACTGGCAACTGATGCAAACCTCGCAGAGTCATGCGGTCTAAAGCTTCAGATAAAGGTTCATCTCGCCAAGCATAAAGGATTTCAGTTGTACAAATATCGATGAGAGTTTGACTGGATAAATTACTCTGGATTTCAGTTGCAGAATTTGGGTGATTTCGCCACAAGGAAAGGGCACGGTTAATATCTTCTAGAGAAAGAATACCAACTAATTGTTCTGCTTCATCAATTACTAAAGCACTACGGCAACGATCGCGGATCATTTCTTTAGCCGCCTCTAACAGATTTAAGGTTGCAAGTAGTTTTTTGGGGCAAGAGAGCATGGCATCTTCTACCAAAATTTGTTGTACAATTTCTGCTTGTTCGTCTTTCAATTCAGCAAGACCAATCTGTTGGAGATTAGAGTTGGGGTTAAAGTTAGGCTTCATCCGCTCTACTAACCAAACACTTAAGCCCACCGCTGCCATTAAAGGTAAAACGATACGGTAGTCACGAGTTAATTCAAATAGCATCAAAATAGCAGTTAACGGTGCTCTGACACTAGCCGCCAAAACTGCTGCCATACCCACCATTGCGTAAGCTGGGGGAGCCGCCATTTGTTCACCAATTATTGGGGCTGCTAGGGCTAAAATTTTGGCGTAAGCCGCTCCAAAAGAAGCACCAAGAAACATCGCTGGTGCAAATAAACCACCAACGAAACCACTACCCGCACTAATTGCAGTTATCAGCAGTTTCACCACCAGCAGTTCAACTAACAAAAGCAGTGAAAACTCCACATCTTGAAGCATTGCTTCCACAGTTTCATAACCAGTGCCTAAAATTTGCGGGAATTGCAAAGCTACTGTGCCAATCATCACGCCGCCAATAACAGGATGAACATACTTGGGAATTCGTCCCAAAAAGTCAAAACCTGCCACACGCCCAGCAAAGCAGGCTTTTGCTAACCGAATTAATTGAGTATATGTAAGAGAAATTAAACTTGCCCCCAAACCTAAGCCAAGATAAAGCGGTAATTCCAGGGGACTACGAACTTGGTAAACAGGTAAAGTAAAAGCAGGTTGTGCGCCCAAACCGATTTGAGCGATTAATGCCGCCACCACTGCGGCTAGCAACACCACACTCACGGCAGAAGTCGCAAAAGATGTAGCTCCCATCACTACTTCTAGAGCAAAAAATACCCCAGCAATCGGAGCATTAAATCCAGCAGCCAATCCAGCAGCAGCGCCAGCGCCTAAAAGTAACCGCTGTCGCTCTTGAGATACTTGTAGTATTAGAGACAACAACATGCCAAAATTTGCGCCAATTTCTACACTTGGGCCTTCTGGCCCCAAAGAAGCACCACTTCCCAAGGAAACAGATGCGGCCAACATTTTTGTGACTGGTCGTAGTTGTTGCTCAATTTCTGTATCTTCACAGGCAGCGATGAGAGATGAAAGTCCAGGGCCAAAATCTTGAGTGCGCCAGCGCATCAATCCGACGATTAATCCACCAAGGCTGGGAACGCAGGCTAAAGTCCAAGCACCCCAGACACCAATCGCACCCATTAAATTTTCCAGCATCAGGTGGTGAATCAGCTCGATTAAATAGTGAAATGTCACCACACCCATACCAGTGCCACCACCAATTAACATGGCTAAAAACAGCACAACTGTTTCTGGAGATAGTTGAAAATGGTTAATCAACTGTGTTGCGCGGACAGAAGGTGTCGGAAAAGCAGGTTGTTCCGTTACCTTCCTCAAATCGGTGGGAGGCAAGAGAGTCATTGAGAGGCGGGGTAAATGTAAGAAAAAATTTAAATTATTATCTGTTACTTCTCATTGTGAGCCATTATTTATCAACCAGACAAGTACGTTGAATTGACTTGATTTACAAAGTTTTGGCTAAAAAAAATCATGCTAATCAAAATTTTTGTGGGGAGAATGGTTAAATGGGAGAGAATTAATAGTTAGTAGTCAGCGATCGCCCTTAGAACGCAAGTGAATGCCGACTTATTTTTTGTCAAGACAACACAGTATCTGTAAGCTAAATGGATATACCATAGGCAAGCAGTAAACAGGAGTCATCCTCACCTAAATCTAGCTATACTCGTGTTGCGACCATTGTAGTCATCCTTAGTAGAAATACAATATATGTATAATTAATGGCTAGTACAAGAAGACAGCTATGCTGGAGTAAGACAGCGCAGTGAGTCCAGCACTATTGGTCGGGTTTTCCGACTCAAGTGACTGATGATAGCGCATCGCTGCGCTCGTTCCCAAGCCTCGGAACGAGCGTCACCTAAAGGGCAGAAGGAAAGAAAGCTTAGAGCATAAGCTTTTGCTTTATTTCCAACTATATGTTTATTTCTGTTCTACTGTACTAGTGTCATATCATACTAGCAAATCTACTAAGCTTTGCTGGGAAATTCAATATAGCTATTGTTATAGAGCGAGTAAATGGACTAGGCGGACGAGGTAGATGAATATACACACCTTTGATAATCATTATGTTACTTGCCCAATTTGCCAAAGAAATGCTAAGCCAAAACCAATTAAGACTTACATTGGCTTGTTTACCTGTCCGTATTGCCAGGAAAGAGTAGTAGTCTGTCGCAGCGGCCATTATGTCCGCGATCCTTTTACTCTCAAACAAATAATGATGTGTTCGGCACTACGCCGTCAAAGCAGCCCTCTAGCTAGGATTATAAGAGATTTTGTCCTGTTTAAGCGTCCTATGCTAGCTCTGGCTGTAGGAAGTGCTATTTTCTTGAGCATGATTGCTATAACTCAGCAAAGCACAAGCTATGACCAGCAAATGCTGCCCATAACAGAAAAAATTAAAAAACTAGGGAAAGAATCACCGTAAGTATTTTTTGTAGTATAAAGCATAACTTTTTAAACTTCAGTGATATTATAACGAAAAATACTCTTGTGAAACCGTCTTCTATTTACCTTAAACAGGAGACGATTTCAGCAATAGAAGTGGTGTTTTACAAAGAAAGGCAAAAGGCAGCTATCCCAATCAATTATAAAAAGTAGCTGAAGTATGGTATTTGATGATATCCCTCTTCTGTCACTTTCCGGAGTGAGCTAGTAGTAAATAAGTGAAATCATCCAGAAGCATAACAAGGTTTAAATTGATTCATTGCAGCAATTAAATGATTGAATCCCAGCAATAAATGTGAATTGGGAAAAACATGTAGCCAAGGATAAATCAACCAAAATAGTAAGAGTGGTTGGATAATGAAACGCAGATTATTTAAAGTATTCTTCCATCCGCATTCATGGTTCCATTGTTTATGCTTAGAAAAATCAACCGAACTATCTTCCTGTACCTCAGTTTCAATTTTACGAGATTGATTTAAGCCTAAAAATGCTGGAGAATTTAAACTAATCATTGTGTAAACACAAAAAATAATTTTCCACCACCTCTCAATATGCTGGAAATTAGTAAAACGATAATCTGTCCAACCTAATTCTTGTTTACACTGTCGAAAACCATATTCTACCCATGTCCTTAATCCATATAAGTCTCCTAAAGTTTTCTTGAGATTACCTTGAAGATTTGTCATCACGAAAGAAGTAGAATTCTCTGGCATAGTTTCTGGGTCAGTAGTTATTTCCCAGTAAGTTATGGCTCTTTTTTTACCATAAATTATTTCTCGGATATATCTAGTTTCTGATTTTTGATTGCTAAATGTTCTTTCAAATTTACACCATTTATTCGCTCTAACGCTTTGACTTGCTGGCAACCAGACTCCATGATTACAACGAAATTGATACAACGTAAGCTAAGTTATATTCAGCTATTTTTCTAATAAATTGGCTACTTTCGCCATATAAGCTATTAGCCAGTACTAATTCAATATTAAACCCTGATTCGATTAACTCTGTAATAATTTCTGACGCTAACTCTATTTTAGTTTTATATTTATCTGACTCCTTTAATGTTCCTTTTGGTTTAAATACTTTTACAACTAATGGAAAAGTTATATTACAGTAAACTCCATAAGCATTGACTGAAACTATCCCATTATCTATTTTCCCCACGCTTCCCAAATATTGTCTAGCCACATAATCAGTCTTCTTACCTTTTTTCCTATCTCCGGTTTCATCTATTACTAGCGTAATTGCCTGACCATTTAATACTCTCTTGATTTGATTTAATCTTCGGATTTTTAATTCATTTACTGACCAATCTGAATAGGCTATAAAATGATGTAATGACGCTCGCTGAGTTTATACTTACTACTTTCGCTATATCTGGTAATGATTTTCTTTTTATCGTTGATATTATTCCTAAGTGTAAATATTTGAAGCACTCATAGTTTCTTACTTCTTTAAATAAGTCTTTATACTCTGCACAATATTCATCTCGGAATTGCAACTGTTGGGTGAGCATCTCTCGCCAAATGCTTCAGGATTTGTAATTCTACATCCATTACCATGCTTACCTTCCAGAGTTTTTTCTTTTGATTCTTTTATTTAGAATACTCGGAAAGTGACAGAAGAGGGATAGAAGCTTTAAGAAATCGACACAAGGTTCTGTGGGTTACTCATTCTGTGCAGACTTACATCGACCCATATAACTGAATGCAAATCAAGCCGACTGAGCATCTCTTAAATATGGCGATCGCGGCACTAATTTACCATAGTCTTTGCTGGTCTCAAAGACAAATCTCGCGCGATCGCTGTTTTAGATAGTTTAGCTTCCTTGAGGGAGATGGGCAAATTAATTTATTTTACCCTGCTCTCCACCTCTTTTCCAGTTCTTAGGCAACTACAAAATTCACTAACTTCCCAGGTACTACAATCACCTTTTTAATCTCTTTGCCTTCAATGTAACGCTGGGCAACTTCTGACTCGCGGGCAAACTTTTCCTGCGCTGCTTTATCTGCTTGCGCTGGTACTTGAATTGCGCCGCGAGTTTTGCCCATAATTTGAATCACCAAAGTGATTTCATCAGCTACCAAAGCAGCAGAGTCAAAAACCGGCCAAGTTTGAATGTGAACGGAATCGCTATTACCCATTAAATGCCACAATTCATCAGCAATGTGCGGGGCAAAAGGTGCCAGCAACACCACCAAAGTCTCAATACCTTCTGCATAAATTGGTGAATCTCTGCAGCTGGCATCTGTTAAGGCATTACTCAACTTCATCAATTCAGAAACAGCTGTGTTGAATTGATATTCGTCTTCTACATCTTCTGAAACTGCTTTGATAGCAGTGTGTATTGCTCGCCGTAAGTCCTTTTCAGACTTAGTTAAATTGGAATTGGTATTTTCACGGGATACCCCAGAGGTAATGTAATCCGTAACCAATCGCCACACCCGATTTAAAAAGCGGAACTGTCCTTCCACATCAGCTTCATCCCATTCCAAGTCTTTTTCTGGCGGCGCTTTGAATAAAATGAACATACGAGCTGTGTCTACACCATATTTGGCAATCACATCTTCCGGGGCGACACCGTTGCCTTTTGACTTGGACATGGTAGCGTAAACAAGTTGCAGTGGTTCACCTGTTTTAGGATCTCGCGGATCGGCAGAATCTACAAGATTAAAGGGAACCCATTTATCTTTGTCACTTTTTTGAGGATTTACATAAGTTAAACCCTGTACCATGCCTTGAGTTAACAGACGTTGGAAAGGTTCGTCAAAGTTCAATAAGCCTCTATCCCGCAGTACTTTGGTAAAAAATCGCGAATACAACAAATGCAAAATCGCGTGTTCAATTCCACCTACATACTGATCTACTGGCATCAAGTCATTGGTTTTCCTGGAATCAAAAACCTGCTGTTCGTTCTGAGCATCCGTAAACCGCAAGAAATACCACGAGGAATCAATAAAAGTATCCATCGTGTCGGTTTCCCGTTTGGCTGGTGTACCACAAGTTGGACAAGGCACATTCACCCAGCTTTCCAACTGAGTCAATGGCGAACCGCCGCGTCCGGTAAATTCTACTTCTTCGGGCAACTGCACTGGCAAATCTTTGTCAGGAACTGGCACTGTACCACAACTGGGACAGTGAATCACTGGAATGGGCGCGCCCCAATAACGTTGACGGGAAATCAACCAATCCCGCAAGCGATATTGTATGCGTTCTTTGCCAAATCCTTGTTCTTCGGCATATTTAACTATTGCTTGCTTGGCATCTGTAGAAGTCATGCCACTGAACTGGCCAGAATTAATTAAAATTCCTGGGTCAGTGTATGCACTGTCATAATCAATCATGATTAACGGTGGATCTTCTTGCTGAAAATCCACATTGGCAACTGCCTCCGGTTCTACGATGACAAATTCAATCGGCAAGTTATAGTTATTGGCAAACTTAAAATCCCGGACATCGTGTGCCGGTACACCCATTACTGCCCCAGTACCATACTCATACAGTACATAGTCAGCAATCCAGATGGGTACTTCTTCCCCTGTAAACGGATTGATTGCCTTACCACCAGTCGGAATGCCTCGCTTGGGTTTGTCTTCAGCGGTACGTTCTAACTCGCTTTGATTGGCAACTTCTTGAATAAAAGCTTCTACTGCCGCTTTTTGTTGTTTTGTGGTGACGCGCTTTGTTAAGGGATGTTCTGGTGCTAATACCAAGTAGCTGACACCATAAACGGTATCGGGGCGTGTGGTATATACGCCGATTTTTTCACTTAACCCAATAAGGGGAAATTCTAAGTAAGCACCTGTAGATTTACCAATCCAGTTGGCCTGCATTAATTTGACGCGTTCCGGCCAACCTGTTAACTTATCTAAGTCCTTGAGCAATTCTTCAGCGTAGTCAGTAATCTTCAAAAACCACTGACGCAACAATTTACGCTCAACTATAGCCCCACTGCGCCAAGAACGTCCATCGATAACTTGCTCGTTTGCCAGTACAGTTTGGTCAACAGGATCCCAGTTGACTGCGGCTTCTTTTTGGTAAGCTAAACCCGCTTGCAAAAACTGTAAGAAAATCCATTGCGTCCACTTGTAATAATCTGGCGAACAGGTGGCAACTTCGCTGTCCCAATCAATGGATAAACCAAGACGCTGTAATTGCTGCCGCATTTGGGCAATATTCTGATAAGTCCACTTAGCAGGTGGTACTCCTCGGTCAATGGCAGCGTTTTCTGCTGGTAAGCCAAAGGCATCCCAACCCATAGGATGCAGTACTCGATAGCCTTGCATTCGCTTGAGGCGAGCAATCACATCGGTAATCGTATAATTACGGACGTGACCCATGTGTAGGCTGCCCGATGGATAGGGGAACATGGATAAAGCGTAGAATTTTGGCTTATTACTATTTGTAGGTGTTTTATCGAAGCCTTGTTCTGTCCATGTTTTTTGCCATTTTTCCTCAATTGCTACTGGGTTATATCGGGAATCCACCGAGAAGTCTCCTACTGGGTCTGTAATCGTGTCTGCCTCCATATTGTAGATTATGGAAGGCAAAGGAATAAGTTGGTTAAAAAGAGGATGACTGAATCAAAAGCAAAATTTCCTGATTTAGTGCGAGTCTTTGTTTACGGCACGCTCAAACCAGGTGAAGCTAATTATGATAAATACTGCGCTAGCAAGGCAGTTAATGCCCAAAGATCTGTTGCCATGGGCGAATTATTTTCTCTGCCAATGGGCTTCCCAGCCATGACTATTGGAGAATACTTCGTCCACGGTTATCTACTCGTTTTTGCCGACCCAAGGATCTTAGATGTTCTGGACGAACTGGAAGATTACCAACCGACTAGACAAATATCAGAAAACCTCTATCTTCGCCAGGACTTGGAAATATACAACCTACAGAGTTTATCCCTTGGTTGCGCTTGGGTTTACTTAATGACTCCGGAGCGAGTTTCCTATTTAAAAGGTGTTCCACAACCTGACGGCTGGTGGAGTGGTTGTGGTTTAACTGCAAAGCTACGAAATGTAATTTAACAACCTGCTTGGCGATTAATTAATGTCTTGTTCGACTTCCCTTGGTCGAGGCTGTTCCAGAACTGCTGGCTTTTCTGGAGAAACTACTGCCGCCTTGGGAATTTCAATTACTGGGTTATTTAGAGCTACCATCAGTGGTGAGACTGGTGGAGTTACAGGTGTTGTGGTAGCTTGTGTTGATTCTACTTTTGGTTTTTGCGCCAGTTGCAGCTTGGATTCGCCACTTGGTAGCAAGCCAGATACTGTGCCGATAACACAAGCAGCGAGCGCTGCACCGCCAAATACCCACACAAACCGGGAACGGCGACGCAAACGCGCCAATACTTGCTGTGCTGTTATTTCTGGCGGCTGTTGGGCTGCTGGCACTGGGAGAGTTTTCAAGCCTTGCCGTAGCTTTAACAACCGGGCATACAAACATTGAACGTCTGTATCGTTTGCCAGCCATTCTTCTACTTGCCTGCTTTCGGCAGCTGTAACTTCACCATCGAGATAAGCACTCAATAACTCGAAGCGATCGCGCTTCACCATATCTATAGCACCCGTTGAATCATTGGTATGCTGGCCCATCCCATCTGACACTCTATAAAATTGCAAGGGGGAACGATCGGGAAATCGAGAATCAGTAGTCATCTTAGCATTATTACCAATTCATATACGGGTAAACGCAACGAGTAATTCTGAGAAATTCATCAATTTTATTCCTAATGGCGTAGTCTTATACATTTCATCATCTTGCTTAATTAATGTTTAAATTCTGCCATTAGGCAGAGGCAAGATCCTGTCAATCTAGGTGTCGAGATAATTTTGCAACTGAGCTTGCAATCTGGATCTCGCTCTAGCTATTCTCGACTTCACTGTTCCCAAAGAAACTCCAGTAATCTCGGCAATTTCTTCATATGCCATACCTTCGATTTCCCTAAGGACAATAGTAGTGCGAAATACTTCTGGTAAATCCGCGATCGCCTCTCTCAATTGCTCGTAAAACTCTCTAGTTGTCAGTTCTTCCTCTGGGCCTGGAGTATCTCCAGCAATTTCCCAATCCATCTCGCCATCGTCTACCGAACGGGGAGCATCCAGCGATAAAGGACTGACAACCCGCTTGCGTTTCCGCAACTCATCGTAAAACAAGTTGGTGGCAATACGGCTTAACCAGCCCCTAAACTTAGCTGGTTCTTGTAATCGGTTGATATTCCGATACACTCGAATCCAAACTTCTTGAGCCAAATCGGCTCTGTCAGGCCAATCTGGAGCTAGGTGGTACAAAACTCTATCAACTTGGGACTGATAGCGGCGCAATAGCTCTGCAAACGCAGCACGATCGGGACGCAACCCTACTTGACAGCGCAAAATTAGATCGTGATTAGAGAGTTTGTCAACTTGCACCGATGCTTCTGGATACCTTGCATCAAATGTTGACCAGGATACAGTAATCGATTGACTCATAGATCGTACTGGCTGTAAATTATCCCTATCTATTAGACATGCTAATTGACACGATGTTCCTGCGTCAGGGACGGATTTATGACTGGAACACTAAGGTATATAAGTTTAGGCATGTTCTTCATTGCTAAAAGAGCCAAGTTTTCCTACTAGCAATTGTATAGTTACCTTTTCAGCCATTATTTATCACCTAACAATGTACAGCAATCTTACGTATAATTGTGCAACTAAGGTCATCTGACCACCTACGATTGACAAAAGTTGAGATGTATGTTTTATTACTCCAACAGATGAAAGATATAGCTATCAGTTATGGAGTGGATTTTTGCTCCTGTAGCAGTTTACCCTTTGTTGTGCACAAGTGTCCGTTAGGGTTCCCTCGTTGTGGCAACTGTCGTCCTCGTGCCTTCTGACAACTGAACATATAGGAGAAAAGGACAATTTCATGCCTCAACCTTTACTTTGTTCCCAACTTTTGCAGGAAGTCTAATGAGAACTAGGGTTACTTGCAGGAGTCGTCAAAAAATCTCAGTCTTACGGCAGACAAAAAACCAATTTTTAAGCTTATATTTTGAATACTAAATTAGTGTTTTAAAAGCCGCTTAACTGCCTGAAATTAGGGTAAGATACCTCTTGTTGTCAATGCTGTGGAAACATTTAGGGGTCTGATACCACACTGGAATAAGTAGTAGAGAAATTAAAGTAATAGCCTTATGGTAAAGACTTTTAATCCAAAACCAAAAATTGGTATGACACCTAGATATAATTTCAGAGTTTTTTATTTAGACAATTGTAGTCACTAGAATATTATTTTTCCGGTCTTGTTACTAAAATTGTTGTTGATGTTTCTGTATGCTGCTGGTAAATAGCACCAGTCTTTGTTCGATCGGGTACGCGGACTTGAAAAAAGAAATTGAGAGAAAATGTAATCGTGACTGCTAACAATAGTTTTTCAAACATGGTCTTTATCCCACCCACACCATTAATGATTAATTGCTGCACTTGGAGAGTGCTAGCAATAAATGAAGTTCTTGTTAAAGAATTTTGCTTGACGAGATGTCCGTATAGCCCTAGTTTGCCCAAGAGTATTGGAAGAGTTATAAGAGAACAGATAAGAATTGATAAATTCTTGATAATGAAATTATGAGCGCATCCAATAAGTTATTTGGATATGTCAGGGATAAACAATAGGCTATGGCAATGGTAAGAAATGAATCTGTAGCGCGTATAGTAATGTTTCTCTGTTTTGGTACAGCCATCTTATCGCTGGCTGTCCATTGGCGCATCACTTCAACGCAACGGCAGTTTGAAAAGCCAGTTTCTACTAAAGGAAACCGCCCAGCCAGCTTCCAAGGAAAATTTCCTGGGGGTATAGAGGAAACTGCTTTTGGTGCATCTACACCTCCTAATGAAGCCACTTTAGGGAAAGCTGCCCAGAGAAATCTTATATTAAAATCTTCTGCCGTCAAGTCTAATAATACGTCGGTTACAGTGAGCCAAAATGTAGCTGAAACAACTGATGTACCCAGAATGCGGCTAGCAGCTCCAGGGCAACAGCAGAATCTAAATACTGAACAGCCCAAGTTGCGTTTACCTTGGGCTTCAAATCCACAAAAATCATTTAACGGGCTGGCATCTGCAAAGACGCAAGTGGTGGTAGATTTAAGCGATCGCCGCACCTATGTTTATGCAGGAGATGAGGTAATAGCCAGCTATCCAATTGCTGTAGGTAAGAAGGGTTGGGAAACACCTACAGGTTCTTTCCAAGTAAAGCACATGCAACACGATCCCATTTGGCGACATCCAATTACTGGTAAAGTATTTCCAGCTGGTACTGATAGTCCTTTGGGAGAAAGATGGATTGGTTTTTGGTCAGATGGACGCAATCAAATTGGCTTTCACGGCACGCCAGATACTGAAGTAATGGGGGCTGCTGTGTCTCACGGCTGCTTACGAATGCGTAATCCTGATGTCCGCTTATTATATGAACAGGTAAAACTAGGCACAACAGTGAGGGTGCGTGAGTGAATTGTTTTTTGTTAGTTGTCAGTTGTCAGTTGTTGGTTGTTTTTCTTGGCTACTCACTACTGACCACTGACTACTGACTTTAATATTGTGATTTTTGCTCAAAGTTGGGTGCGTAAACTTGAAGTAAGTTACTGACTTGGCGCAGAACTTCATTACCAGTATTTTTGGCTAAGACTGGTGTTCTGTTGTCATTTGGTTGGTCGAGGTTACGACCAATCGCCTCACTGACTTGCTGTGAAATTAATTCTTCAAGTTCTGCCTTGGCACGTTGGCGCTGATAGTTGGCACCTTCTTCTGTAGTAGCGTACAAGGGTGGAAGCCTATTAAGAGCATAAGCGGCAATATCTCCTACATCCAGGGAGCTTTCGCTGGTAGCCTCAATTTCTGCTACTCGCGCGATCGCCTCGGTTAGTACCAATTCTTCCATGACGTTAATAAATTGTTTGCGAGGAACCGCCACTACCTCACCTGTCAATAGCGCTCCCATAAGTCGATCCAGCGCCATGTACTCTTCAATTGAGAGTTCCGATGCGTTATCACAGATTCGCCCAACTTCTGCTTCCATTGCTGGTGTAAGATAACCATCCTGGAGAGCTTGTTCCACAATTTTTTCAATACTCATAACGCTCATCTTCTGTTAAGCCACCCAAGTAAGGTAGGGACGGTATCAGTCCAATTTATTTTGCCTAATTACCGGCTAAAAATATACAAATTATGCACGGCCACAATCGATGTAGTCTTTATTAATCAAAGACTTTGTTTCGCCAGGGTACTGGGTCAACAGATTGTCCGTTGACGTAGAGACCCCAGTGTAAATGCGGCCCAGTGGCAGCACCTGTCGAACCCACTGCGCCAATTACTTGACCAGCTTTTACGGTATCGCCTTCTTTGACATTAATACGACTTAGGTGCATGAAAATACTTGTCACTCCCTGCCCGTGGTCAATGCCAACTACGTTACCGTGAACTCGGAATCCTTGGGATACTCTGCCCACCAAAGCAACTCGCCCAGCAGCTGGAGCAGTCACGGGCGAACCCGCGGCACCAGCGTAGTCAACGCCACGATGGTAGTAGTCCTTTGCAAATGTACCATTATAGTAGCGACGTACACCATAAATTGTACTAATCCGCCCTGCATTTGGTTTCAGGAAGGGACCATTCCAATATTTTTGCGGTGTCTCTAACGCCTTAAAAGCCGCTACACGCTTGAGTTCATACTCGGTCGCATCTACCCCAGCTTTTCCTGGTGGCAACGTGATGCGTTGTACAGGAAACTTACGAGTACCGATTTTCACTGCCAAATTTTGCACTTGGCCATCACCGGAAATTTTAATTGTTCTCGTTCCGGCTTTTTCCAATGGAGTTGTAGGAACCAAAGCCCGATACTTATTGGGTGCAATTGCAAATGCAGGGTAAATTTTTTCGCCAATAGCCACTGATGGATTGCTACCATTATTGGGATTATCCAGATTAATTACCACAGATAAAGTATCCCCCAACGCAGGATTAGTCGGAACCACCTGTACTTGTAAAGCATCTACAGGCAATGCCAAGGTGACAGGGAAAGAGACAAATATGCCAATGAACAAGTTTGTTGTATGGCGATTGGGTTTCCAATCTTTGATGCCAAGACAGAGCAACTTATTTTGGAAGTTTCCAGCGCGATCCTTGGTAGTCATAGATCTATAAAACAATCTCTGAACTTCTGCTGACCAACAGACTAGCTTATGAATGCTAGTGTTTCCAAACCGAAGCAGATATTTAGGAAAACAAATACAATATATTAAGTAATATTAAGCAGAATTTAGGGAACTAAACTATACTAGCTCAAGCGATCGCTTCTTGGGGAAAATAACTTCAATAAAGTGAAAAACTTTAATCTTAGAGGGTATATTCGTAATTCATGATTAAGATACAGCGAAAAGTGCGGCCTTGGAAAGACACTGCATTGCCGGGGTTCCCCGGTTGTAGCCGCGCTCTGCGCGGCTACTCTTCTCCTGACGGAGACGCTACGCGTAGCTTGCTTCCCCGCAGGGGTACGAGAACGCCTAAATGCGAACCCGCAAGGTAGCAAATGTCGTCTTTGCCCAAGATAAGCAACTTTTCAAGACACGGAACAAGGCTTGATGCAGGCGGTTTCTAACCTGTAAGCTTGCTTTACAAAGCATACTTTCTTTCTTTATTTAGTATCATTCAGTGCTTAAAATATATGCTCTGATGGATGATGGACAGGTCATAAACTGTCACACTTAGAAAAAGCTTCCTACTCTCGCTGCGAGAGCATGTTTTGGGGCTATGTAAAAATATGTGATGAAATGATAGATATAGATATAACTCTATATATAAAAAAAGTAAAAGGCAGGAAGTCCTACCTTGAACCCAAACAAAAGCATTTTGTAACCAAATACAAAACTAAATATCACACACAGTTATGACGTAACTATTACAAAATTACGACGAAAGTGTGAAGAATTAGAGGCTGTAAAGTCAGATTAAATAGTTTTGAATTATTGTGCCTTCTTGCACTAGTCTGCCATCTTGCATATGAACAATGCGATCGGCAATGTCTAGAATGCGATGGTCGTGAGTAACCATTAGGATTGTACAGCCTTGTTCTTTGGCAAGTTTTTGCATCAAGTTAACCACGTCTCGACCTGATTGACTGTCAAGAGAGGCTGTGGGTTCATCGGCCAAAACAATTTGAGGATGGCTGACCAAGGCACGGGCGATCGTTACTCGTTGTTTTTGTCCTCCCGACAGCTGAGCGGGATAATAATGAAAATGATTTCCTAATCCCACCTGTTCAAGCATTTGGACTGAACGAGTTTGCATCTGTTGTTGCCCAATGTGTTGGTGCAGTTCTAAACCCATTTTGACGTTCTGGAGTGCCGTCAAACTACCATGCAGGTTGTGTGCTTGGAAAATATAACCGTTACAACGTCGCACTTGCACTAATTGTTCAGCACTAGCACCGCTAAGTTCTCTTTCTAACACTTGCAAACTGCCAAATTGGGCAGAACGCAGTCCACCGACTAAGGTCAAAAGGGTAGTTTTACCAGAACCAGACGGGCCAGTCAAAATAATAATTTCACCAGCATTGATCTCCAGGTTGATGTTGAATAAAACTTGTTTGCGGAGTGTACCGTGACCAAAATAGTGGTTGAGGTTCTGGATGGAAATAACTGTAGTCATGGGACTAGGGATTAGGGACTGGGGACATGGGCACATGAGGACATGGGGACAAGGAGAGAAGTTGCGTGTGGGTGTTCTCCTCGTTGAGTAAACTTCAGGGGACATGGAGAATATTTTTGATAGGTTCTCCGCGTCTCCCAACGCCAGTCCGCTCAAGTCGGGTAATCCGCCCACGCGGCTGGCTCCTCTGCGCGTCCCCGCGTCCTCTTGCCTATTACCGATTTTTTAGAACATATCTGCGGGGTCAGCGGCTTGGAGTTTGCGGGTAGCGATCGCTCCAGAAATGGTACACATGATGATGGTTAGTACTAGCACTTGCAATCCCCGGATGGCGGTCATATACATTGGCAAGTTTGTGGCACTGCTAGTTAGATGGTAAAGTCCCAAGGATACTACGACTCCTGGCATAAAGCCCAATATCGCCAAAATTACAGCCTCTTCAAATACCACACCTAATAGGTAGTAATTGCGATACCCCATAGCTTTAAAGGTGGCGTATTCCTTAATGTGTGCATTAACATCAGTGGAGAGAACTTGATAGACGAGAATTACACCTACTACAAAGCCCATCGATACACCTATGCTGAAAATAAACCCAATTGGAGAGTTTCGTCTCCAGAAGTCGTTCTCAAATTGAATGAATTCATCGCGGGTAAGCACTTTGACATCATCTCTTAAGTGTGATTTCAATGCTGCTACTACACGCTTTTTATCAAAGCCAGGTTGCACCTCAATCAAACCAACACCGACGCTAGAAGCAAGTTGGCGAGGAAATAGCCGCAAAAAGTTCTGATCGCTAGTAATTAGGGTACCATCTGCGCTAAAAGAAGCCCCAAGTTTAAATAAACCACTAATAGTAACTGTGCGCCGTTCTACTTCGGTCTTCACAATTTTACCTAACTCAAGTTGGGCGATCGTCTCTTGGTAGTCTCCTCTGGCAGCACGGTCAAATAAGACGGTATCTGGTAGTTTGATTTCTGGTAATTGTTGGTTAACTTCTGGCAAGTCAAAAGCGGGCTTGTCTGGATTGAATCCAATTACTAGAATTTCTGTATCGCGACGTGTTTGGGGATTCTTCCAGATCATGTTGCTTACATACATTGCCTCTGCCGATTTTACCCCTGGTATATCCATTGCCTGATACAATCGCCGACGAGAAAATGTAGATATTCTTTGCAGGTTACGGGTTTGAGAACCGATTAAGACAATGTCTGAGCGCAAACTGCGATGTAGTCTGGTGTTACTGTCATACAGTGCTGTTTGAAAGCCCAACTGCATGAACATGAGCAGATCGGCAAAGGCAATGCCTGACAATGCTACCAACAGACGACTTTTGTCATGACTCAGTTGCAACCATCCTAGAGGTGTTCGCCGCTGTAGTTGTTTGAGTAGTCCCATTTTTATAGTGCTGAGTTAGGAGTACAGACGCGATCAATCGCGTCTGTACAAGAGTTAGGAGTTTTAGCCTCCCCTGACAAATGACAACTGCCCTTTAATCTCATAGTTCAATGACTGCCTTAACTTGCATGTTGGTTAAGTCGGCAGCTTTTTGGCTAGAAGCATCATCTAGTCGGATATGGACTTCTATTACTCTGTTATCAATATTGCTGGATGGGTCAGTATTAACCACATTCTGCCGTTGCACTTGTAAACCTTTGCGTTCTACTGTTCCCTGCAATTCACTAGGTAGGACATCACTAATTACTCGTACTTGTTGCCCCGATCGCACTTTGCTGATATCACTTTCGTAGACTTCGGCTACTACATACATTTGATTGGTTTGCCCGATATCGGCAATGCCATCATTTGATACTAATTCCCCTGGATGGGTGTGAATCTCAAATACTTGGCTATCTTGAGGCGATCGCACGTAAGCTTGTTTTAAATTTGCCTCTGCCCGATTCATGGTTGCTATGGCATGACTGACTTCTGCTTTAGCAGCTTCTACATCAACTCCTCGCACTTCAGCAATCCGATTCAGTGTGGCTGTGGCTTCTTTTAATTGTTGCTGGCTGGTTGACTGGATGCGCTGCAATTCTGCCTGTGCTGCTTGTAGGTTTTTTTGGGCTGTTTCTAGAGTTAAGCGCTTGCTATCCCTTTGGGAGGAAGAGATTGCTCCTTGTTGGTACAGCACCTGATAGCGTCGATCTTCTGCTTCGGCGTTACCCACTTCGGCTTGCAGTCGGGCAACATTTGCTACTTGAGATTTTATATCGCCTTGACGTTCGGCTGCGAGGCGGGCAATGGTTGCTTGTTGCGCTGCAATTTCTCCAGGTTTAGCACCTGCTTGCGTGCGAGTCAGGTTTGCCTGCTCCACTTTCACTTGCTCCTGTGCTTCTTTTAATGCTGCTTCTAAGCGATCGCGACTGTCAAGAATTGCTATCACCTGCCCTGCTTTAATCCTATCTCCCTCCTTCACCAGCAACTGCTCTACTCGACTCCCATCAGTAGACGTGGTAGCAGATAATTTAATTACATTTCCCTCCGGCTCGAACCGTCCCAAGGCTGTTACCGTTTTTAGCTCTGGCAATACTGTTGCCGGAGATTGTGCCTTCTGATTAGAAGGTTCTTGAAATTTTAGTACCGTATAAACACTGCTTCCGATTACAGTCAAAGATACAATAATAGCTATAAAAATGCGCGGACGTAGAATCGACTGAGGAGATATTGAACGGCTTAGCTTTGAATTTTGCACAATAGCATACCTTTGAAGCAATTCCAAATTCGCTGATTTAAATGAGGGAAAAATCGAATTTTGGTAAATGTCCCGATTGAAGAGGCAGAGGGGCAGAGGGGCAGGGGAGCAGGGGGGCAGAGGAGGCAAGGGGAGATGAGGTAGATGAGGGGGATGAGGGAGTAATTTTCCTAGTCCCCAGTCCCCAGTCCCCAGTCCCCAGTCCCCAGTCCCCAGTCCCCTGCCTCCTTCATTTGTATGCTTAACAAACAGAATGATCTGTAAGATACAAAACTAAACTGTATAGTTATATAATAGGATTATACTAAACTGGGTAGTTTAGTCAAGCGATCGCTCTTAACTATTGGTTGTCTGCTGACTGTGCCAGACAAGCTTTTGAGCCAGGTGTGACAGAGTAGAGAAATTCTTAAGACTATTTACAAAAAAGGATTATTTAGAAATGGCACGCCCAAAAGTTGGAGAAATAGATCGCTCAAGTTCAGCAGATAAAGTAGAAAAAATTCTGCAAGGGGCGATGCAGGAGTTTCTAGTCAATGGCTACGCTGCCACCAGTATGGATAAGGTAGCAGAGGCAGCGGGGGTTTCTAAAGCCACGGTGTACAGCCACTTTCAGGATAAAGAAGGACTCTTTAAGGCACTGATAGAGAAACTGGCAAAAAAGCGGTTTCACTCTGTTTTAGGAACGCAACCCTTGGTGGGAGAACCCTATATCGTACTGCGGCGTTTAGCAAAAACTGCACTGGATCAGATGGTCAACGACCAGGAATATCAAGCATTTGAGCGACTTTTGATTGGGGAGTCAGCGCGGTTTCCTGAGTTAGCTCAGGTTTTCATTCTCAGCATTGCTAAACCAGCTATAGAGACTATCAGTAAATATTTAGCCTCTTGTTCTGAACTCCAGATACCCGACCCAGATGCAACAGCAAGGATTTTGATTGGGTCATTAGTGCATTTTGTGATGACTCAGGAGATTATGCATGGTAAAGATATTATGCCAATGGAAAGCGATCGCCTGATTGATGCTTTGACACACCTGATCGTCAACTGCGCTGATTGAATGTAACTTCTGACATTTTTATTTTGCAACCAAGCGCTATGTAAAAGCTAAAACTCTCTTATTGATAATTTATCCAAGATTCCCAAAAAACATAAATTGATAGTATTCCTAAAAAAATACGAAGCACAAGGCTGACAACCGAATCTGGTAGTTTTGGTAGTGTGCGAGTACTCATCTGAACGCCTAAAAGACCTCCACAACCTAAAATTAGACCTTGAACAAACAAAATATTTCCCTCTAATGTATGTCCTGTGCAGGCAGCTAGAGCAGTAATCACAATCACACCAAGACTAGTTTGAATTGCTACTTTAATTTCTTCTCCTAGTAGTAACATTTGTAGCGGTACCATAATCGTCCCACCACCTAAGCCAAAGAATCCTGCTAAAATTCCTGCTGCTCCTCCAGTACCAATTTTAGAAAGTAATGGGTTAAATTCTGGCACTGTTTTCTCTGCTTGCTTTAAAACAAGTTCTTTGCGAAGCTCTATCAAATAAATATTAGTTAATAATATTATCCCGAAGGTAAAAAGGATGATGTAAGGTGGAATTTTATTAGCGAAATAGACTCCGATTCCAGTAGTTAAAAAAGCTGGAATTCCTAAATAAATTACTCGTTTAAAGTCAAAGTAACCCATCGACCAATTCTGCAAACTTCCAGAAAGTGAAGTAATAACAATCGCAAGGCTACTAGTAGCGATCGCTTGCACGGGAGTATAACCGAGTGTGACTAAAAGTGGAATTGTGATAATACCACCACCTATTCCTAAAAGTCCAGCTATGACTCCAGATATTAGACCTCCCACTACTAAAATCACCCAACTAAAATCAATCATCAATAAGTCTTCCATAGAACTAATTGAAGTTATTAAGTTTGATATTTGCAGCTAACCTTGTACTGTCACCGGATGGCTAACAACGCCTCCATAGAGCAATCCCACATCATTCCACGGAACTGTACTCGGCTGTGTATTACCCAAGTTGTCAGTAGCACGAGCTTGTAGAGAATACTTCCCAGGAGTTGGATTCCAATCAATATCCCATCGCACCCATGCAAAAGGAAGATTTGGTTCTCTCAAGCGGGCCAATTGCCAAGTTCTCCCTCCATCCAGACTGACTTCTACACGCACAATCTTGCCTTTACCAGACCAAGAACGTCCGCGCAGCAAGTAATTTCCAGCAGAAAGGGTAGCCGGCCAAGCCAACTCAAAGGCACTCTTAACATTTTGGTAAGTAATTAGCTTACCTTTATACGGAGAAATAGCTGGATAATCTGGGCCAATCAGTACCATCTGCTCTAGTACCCATTGGGTATATATAGGCGTTTCGGAAACTTCAATGCGCTCAATCCATTTGACGTTGGCGTTTCCTGCCCAACCAGGGAATATAACGCGGCATGGCCAACCGTGGTCTGGGGGTAACGGTTCCCCATTCATGGCATAGACAACGAGGGAGTTATCTGCTGTTGCTTTGGCGATCGGAACTACACTGTTAAACTTGGATGGCTTTGTCCCTTTTGCATCCAGCGAAGCCAAATCTGCCCCCTCAACTAATACGTCCCTGGCAGTGGATTTCAATCCGGCTCGTTCTAACAAGATGCTAAGTGGTACACCAGTCCACTCAGCTACGCCAATAGCGCCCAGCCGCCACCGCGTTCCTGAAAGAGGTGTGTTGTAAGCCTCTTCAAAGAAGCGCCGACCATTGGCAGCACACTCAATGGCACTAGTGACTGAGATTGATGGCATAGCGATGATTTCATCGTATGTAAACTCACAGGGAACAGAAACGCCAGTTCCCTCAATCCGCAAACGCCATGTAGCTGGATTAAAAGGAGGAGGGGTATTGCGGTTGTGAACGTAGAACCAATTGTTTGGCACTAAATAGCCACGCCCATACATTGTTTCCCAGTTCATCTCTAATGTGCCTTTGCTATGAGAGATATATCCTGGTGGCAACGGCTTCAGTATCTTACTACCCTTAGTTTTGAAAGCATTTGATGTGTTTGTCTGACTGCGAGCAGGCAGAGGTCTAGCTAACCCTCCGATGGCTGTTCCTCCAAGCATCGTGGCTAGTATTCGTAGAAAGCGTTGGCGCGAAATACCTGCTTCTATGCTTTTTTGCCAGATGTACTCATCAACCCGTGCTTTTATATAATCCTCTTGGTCAAAGAGGTTTTCATTACTCAAGCTATTACCCTCTTGTAATTCAATATTTTCAGGTAGCAAAAGAGTTTAAGTCTACTTTTGCTACCCGATAAGTAGTCGGACAAAATTAAATCCATTATTAGAAATAGGGAACTTTGAATAGGGAACGGACAATAAGAAAACAAGCTGTGTAATTAATTTTGTCTAGGTACTTATTCTTCCCAAAAATAGGTTTTGGCGCGAATAAGGAGTCAGATTACCCATCGATCGCTGTCCAAACACCAGTTGTCTGATTCTGGGTGTAGTAGGGCAAGTAATAATCTAATCCATTTTTGGCTATTTCCAAAATTGCATCAAGGAAGCGATCGCAGTCTTCAAGTGTGTTATACACGGCGAAGCTAGCCCGGATAATGCTAGGAATGTTGCGTGTAATTCCACTTTCAACTTCTTTAGCAATCTCGCAGTCTTGCTCGTCGGAAATATTCTTGAGTTTGCGAATGTATTCGTATGTGCAGAATGCTCCAGCCCGCACTCCGATGCCATATTCTTGTGCCAGAATCTCTGCCACTAAGCGTCCGTCAAACCCATCAATATCGAAGGGAATCACATGAGCTAAATTATCTCCTGGGATATGTACTTTCACACCAGGAATGGCCTGAAGTCGTGTGAATGTGAAGTCAACTAGAGAGTGTTCGTATTCAGCAATGCGATCGCGTCCCAGCTCTTCTATAATCTGAATTGCTTTTGCTATGGCGATCGCACCCATTGCGTTTGGCGTTCCCGGATCGTGTGCCCGTTCTGTGTAAAAACGCTTGATTTCGAGGTTTCTGGTAATGTAGGGCAGATTTCCACCGCCAATTTGATAAGGGTAAGAGCCGTCAAAAAACTCCTTCGGCCCTAGCAAAACTCCTGTTCCATAAGGAGCATACATCTTGTGTCCGGAGAAAGCGACAAAATCTAAATGACATGGATCGTCATCTGCACGCATGTCTACCCGCTCGTGTTGGATTAATTGACACACGTCAGCAAACATCTTCGCACCATATTTATGTGCTAAAGCCGCAAGTTCGTAAATAGGGGGTCTATAACCTGTAATAGTCGAAGCACCTGTAATGGTGAGTAATTTGATTTGCTCGGCTTTCGAGCGATTTTGGTGTGCCTTGAAGATATTTTCAATTTCAGCAAGACTCACACTTCCGTCTGGTTGAGTTCTATATTGGACAACTTCATCTCTAGTTACCCAAGGCAGCAGATTTGAAGAATGCTCAATATCAGAGACTAAGATTTTTCCAGGTCTTTTTGCCCAAAGTGTGGCAGCTCCATTGATTGCTTCTGTTGTATTCTTCGCAAAGATGACATAGTTCTGTGAGGACGAATTCACAAACTCCCGAATGATGTCTCGACTTGCGTCATATTCTTGCGTTGTAATGATGGACTTTTGCCCAGAACCTCGATGTACGCTGCCATAGGTATCAAGCATCTCGTTCACGTACTGCTTAAGGGTGGCAAAAGGAGTAGTTGTGGCTCCATTGTCTAAGTTGATGTACTTGACATACTTACCGTTACGAGTCTTCACCCTAAAAGATAAAGACTTATCTGTGAATAAGGGTCTGATTTTCTGGTTCCAAAAACTATCAAGATGGTCTGCAAACAGTAACGATTGTGCGGGTTCTTGCTTGCTTTTTGTGCTGAATGCAAGTGTATCAGTCATTTTTTGTACCCTTATTTTCAGTTTGGAATTTTTCGACAAACTTAACTTCCACAGAGATTTATCCAAAGCAACAAAAATATTAATCTCCACTATCTTTAGTGTTTAGCAGTACTTTGTTGCTCGGTTATAACTCAGTAGTTTTAATGATTTTTTAATAAAAAACTAGAAAAAGTAGCCGTGATTATATTTAATTCTTAAATTTTTATTTACATTTATTATACATTGTATAAATAATATTAAATAAATTAAGTATATTTTAAAATATTTCTTGTAGTTATTAAAAAAACTAAATGTACTGTAAGTGAATTTATAGTAAATTTTTTTCCTAACGAAGCCTGAAATTGGCTCCTAGAAAAGTATTTATCAATTAAAAATTCTGTACTAATTTTTGATAGACCTTTAGGAATATTTTATTAATTAGCTGATAAGCTATGTTTATAAAATAACTATATACCTAAGTAATTATGAGTAATTGTCAAGACATGATAACTTTACGGCTAAAGTAAAAGCTCTTAGCTGTTTGTTGACATTGATGGCATTTGTCCAAAATTCTCGGATTATCTATTATTTGAGGGTTATCAATCTAGCATCTATCTTAAGTTAGAAACAGATCAGTATAAAAATGTCTTGAAAAATACATTATGATACATATCTTAGGTTAGATGCAAATATTGTAAAAGCAAGGTATAATATATAGTCTTTGTCCGGCAGTGGAGAAGTTAGAGGAGTTAATATTGCAATTGGCGACGGGGATTTTCAAGGACATCACCCAAACCCCATCGCCTTTAGAAACTAGCTACTCAACGCCTTTAGGAACCTTTGTAAACTCTTGAACATACTAGGTTTTTTCGTAGGTACGGCCCCCGCCGTTGTTTGCGAGTTTCCCTTCATGAGGATCAAATCCAGCTCGTCGCCTGAAGGTTTTTTAGGTAATTCGGCGATTTTTTGATACTCACCGCTATTTTCCACCCATACTTCCCACTGTCCGGGGTAACAGCGAAATACAGCAGTTTCCTCATCTACAGGACGCAGGTAATAGCAGGATTCGATAGTGCTGAGGAAACGATCGCGGATTTGCCTGGCAGCGTAACCAATGCCCACAACCCCAGAATCTTCAAGGCGAGGATTTAAAATGACTAAAGGGCGATCGCCAATTTCTTGACATAGCTTTTCCATTTGCGGGACTTCTACAGAAGTAGGGGCAACGAACAAGAAAATTTCATCTTCTGGCTGAATTTTTGTCTGTAGAGAAGCCGCCCTTCCCGTACCGATATCTAAAATTTTAAATGGTGCATCTGCCCAATCGCGACGGGCGAGGGCAGCACCGCCAGCATCGGCCAAGAAAACCTTCAAGCGGGACTCATATTCTGCGAACACTGGTAAAAAATCTTGTGCTACTAGTAGGTGTTTAAGTTCTGGAAACAAAAACTCAACTTGTAGGCGAGTATAGCCATCTGCGAGGGCAGCTTGAGTAGCTAGGCGCGATTGGGCGATCGCATCTTCAAGACTGTTGGGAAGTTCGCTCATAATCTGTATCGTGCTGTAGTGTCTACTTTCATTGTTTCAGGATTAGTTGACTAAGATGATTGAGTGCGGCAGTAATTCGTAATTAAGAAAGTTAGATTTAATATGGGTTTACCAGCTTGCACCTGTAGCCCTATCCTTAGAGAATTCGTCTAATGTCTAAAAAGCCCCCTCAAAACAGTTTCTTTGCCTCACACACTAATAGCCGTCACTCAGACAAATGGCACGAGAGGGTAGCGCAAGTAGCATATCGCTTTAACCGACAGTATCAAAATGAATCCTTTGAGCTACCAGCAGAAGTACAAGCAATGCCAATATATCAAGAGTGGGTTGCTGGTATATTGCCAGGGAGAATTGTTTCTCCTTTCTGGGAAATTGCTCAACCGCAAAAGAACCAGCACTGTTTGGATATTGGCTGTGGTGTCAGTTTTTTGATTTATCCTTGGCGAGATTGGCAAGCATTTTTTTATGGGCAAGAAGTTAGTAATGTAGCACGGGATACTCTCAATTCTCGTGGTTCGCAATTGAACTCAAAGTTGTTCAAAGGTGTTGAGTTAGGCCCGGCTCATTACTTAAACTACTCTCAGGATCAATTTGACTTGGCGATCGCTACAGGATTCAGTTGCTACTATCCACTCGAATATGGGACTGCCGTATTGGAAGAAGTCAAACGAGTGTTGAAACCAGGCGGACATTTTGTATTTGATATTCTCAATCCAGAACAACCTTTAGCAGAAGATTGGGCAGTTTTGGAAACTTATTTAGGTGCGGAGGTATTTCTAGAACCTGTGGCTGAATGGGAAAAAACCATTAAAGCTGCTGGTGCTAAGATAGTTGCGCGGCGATCGGGAGAATTATTTGATTTGTATAAGGTGCGATTTTGATACAGTTGACAGTTCGAGGTGATAGTTTTTTGCAACACAAACCCATTTATCTACCTGATTGTATATTTCTTGTTGTTGAACTAGATGATTCAGGTACTGGGGATTGAACTATTGCTTTTCTGTTCCTGTTCTCCAGTTCCTGTATAGTGTTTTTTAATTGCTGAATTTCCTTTTGCAAGGAACCAATCTTGCTATTTACATTAGACTGAGAATTTTTTAATTCAGCGAGTTCCTTACGAGCCTCGTTTATGTAAGAATTTGTCTCTTGAACCATCGAAGCACTTTGCTTATAAGAGTCAAATAGGGTATAGCCGTTCCAAGCTGCTTCTAAATCTTCTGCAATCTCTAAAGCTAAAACATCCGGTGCTGGGAGGCGATCTGAGTCTTCTAAACTTTTATCCCTCAGCCAAAAAAGATCCAGACTGACTTTATTCCGTTGCATCAGTTCTTCATAGCTAAAAGCTCGAAATCTTTCTGTTTCGTGGCGTTTCTGGTGATTTTCTGCATTTTAGCCTAGATGGTGAAAGCTTTAGCAGTGGCAGTTGACACTAATAAATTGTACGTCTATTGATTCACATAGTTATCTGCCTAAATAACAAGCGTGATTAGGCAGCTTTATTAACAGTTGGCTCTGGAAGGGTTTCGTTTGTTGCTTCGTAAGCCATAATTAAAGATTCTAACGCTTCAATGCCGTTCTTCACAGCCTTCTCATAAGTATTGCCATGAGTCCGCCAACGCTGTCCGGGAAAATCAGGAAATCCAACCAAGAAGCAGTTATCTTCTTCAGACCATTGAATCAACATTTGATACTTAAAATTACTCATCTTCCTGGTTCTCCTGCTGTTTCTCCTCTACTTCTTTTATAGCTTGTTGGACATCTTTTTCTTGGTAGGATTTAGCGTCAGAACCATCTTTACCTGAAACCGTTAGCTTTCCAGTATATTAAGGGATGTATCCAGTTAGTGTGGCTTCCTTTTCCTGGGAGTTCAGTAAAACCTACTTGGCGTAGCCATTGTTTTAACTCCCTGATTTTCTTGGGCATTATTTAGATATCAACTATCAACCACGGCATATAAAATTCAATTTCACCTCAAAAAGCCAGCCTCGAAGTATATGGTGAATTGATATACTAAGAGCGATCGCAGTATCAAAACTATTTGTGAATTATCACTCCAAATTCTTTAAACCGATCGCAATCTTACTGTGTTTCTCAATTTGGCCCATAACTTGCTTTGCCCGTTGAATGACTACTGCTGGTAAACCTGCCAACCGTCCCGCCTCAATGCCGTAAGATTTATCAGCGCCTCCTGGTTGCACTTGGTGCAAAAAGATAATTTGGTCGGGTAACTCTTTCACTGTCACTTGATAATTAGCCACATTCGACAACATCCCAGCTAGTTCGTTTAACTCGTGGTAGTGAGTAGCAAAAATTGTCCGCGCCCGAATCTCTGTTGCTAAATATTCTGCCACTGCCCAAGCTATGGAAAGACCGTCAAATGTTGCCGTTCCCCGGCCAATTTCATCTAGCAATACCAATGACCTAGAAGTTGCATGGTTAAGAATATTTGCCGTTTCATTCATCTCCACCATGAACGTAGATTGACCGGTTGCCAAATCATCAACTGCACCTACACGGGTGAAAATGCGATCGCATATTCCCAAGTGGGCAAATTTAGCTGGAATAAAACTGCCAATTTGCGCCATTAATTGAATCAACCCCACTTGACGCAAATAACAACTCTTGCCGCTGGCATTCGGCCCGGTGAGGATAATCAAATCGGGGCTGTCAGTTATCAGTTGTTGGTTGTCAGTTGCTTTTTCCACTGACTCTTGACCAAGTTGCGTTGAATTCGGCACGAAGAAGCCTGAAGGTAAAGATTGTTCCACCACGGGATGACGACCATCCACAATTGCGATTTCTCGTCCTGGTAACATTTCTGGACGGCAGTAACCTTGTTGCACAGCTAATTCAGCTAAACCACACAACACATCCGCTGCCGCTACTGCACGGGAAAGGTTGCGAATTACATCGGCTTGTTGTCCGACTTCTTCGCGCAATGTGGTGAAAATCTCGTATTCCAACTGATTTAAATCATCCCGCGCCGTGAGAATTCGCGCTTCCCGTTCTTTCAAATCTGGGGTGATGTAACGTTCCTCATTCGTCAGGGTTTGCTTGCGGATGTAATTAGCGGGAACTTGGTCGGCTTTGGCACGGGAAATACTAATGTAGTAACCAAATGTTTTATTAAATCCTACCTTCAACGTCGGAATTCCCGTTCTCGCCCTTTCGTCAACTTCTAAATTGGCAATCCATTGCTGATCTGCTTCTACAGTTGCCTTTCTTTCATCTAATTGCGGATTTACTCCCGGACGAATCAAACCACCTTCTTTGATATGTATGGGTGGCGACTCTACAAGATGGACGTGTAATTTTTGTGCCAATTCTTCCAAGATAGGCGGCACTTTCTGCAAAGCTTTTAAAAAGGGAGAATGAGCATCCGCCACTAAGCGGGATAATTCCGGTAAGCGTGAGAGGGAATCTGCCAATGCTACTAAATCTTTAGCATTAGCAGTGCCAGAACCTGCCCTTCCCGTTAGTCGTTCTAAGTCATAAATTTGCCGCAACAACTGCCGCAAATCTTGACGAAGAGGCGTATTTTCCATCAGTTCTTGGATGGTGTCTTGCCGCGAACGAATACCTTTAATATCGATTAGTGGTTGCAATAACCACCGCCGCAATGCCCGCCCGCCCATTGCTGTACTCGTTCTATCTAATGCCCAAAGCAAGGAACCGTGAAAAGTGCCATCCCGGACGGTTTGGGTAATTTCTAGGTTACGGCGGGTTTGGTTGTCAACAATTAGATAATCAGTAGTTGTATAGGTGCGTAATCTCTGTAAGGAAATAGGGTTTTCTTTTTGAGTATCTTCCAGGTATTCCAAAAGACCGCCAGCAGCGCGGACGGCGAGGGGAAGATGGTCGCAACCGAGTCCTTCGAGCGATCGCACTTTAAATTTCTGCAATAATTTTGGTCTAGCTTCGCCTTGGGAAAAAGGAACTTGCGATCGCAAGCTATAACAAAATGATGGCGGCAAACATTGCGGTAAATGTGGCGAAGTTTCTCCCGGACGCAACAAACTACCCAAATCGGGGGCATTAGTGGGAACCAGCACCTCCGAAGGCTGCAAACGCATTAATTCTTGTGTGAGGTGTTCTAAATCGCTGCCTTGAGTTGTGAGGAATTCTCCCGTTGATATATCTGCGTAGGCTAAACCCCAGTGATTTGCCGCAATTACCACAGCCGCTAAGTAATTGTTGCGACTGGATTTTAGCATTCCTTCTTCCAGCAACGTGCCTGGAGTCACGACGCGAGTCACCTCGCGCCGCACTAATCTACCCGCGGCTTCTGCTGCATCTTCTACTTGGTCGCAAATTACCACTGCATAGCCTTTTTCTACTAGCAGCGTTGTGTAGCGTTCCCAGGAGTGGTGCGGTACACCGGACATCGCCACTCGTCCCTGTTCGCCAGCTTGTTTACTAGTGAGAACTAATTCCAATTCTTGCGCTAGGGTGACAGCATCTTGGAAATAGCATTCAAAGAAATCTCCTACCCGATACAGCAACATCGCGTGGGGATATTTATCCTTAGTTTCGACATAGTGCAGGTACATTTGACTTAGCTTGCTGCGGTCTACCTGTCGATGGTCGGCAATAAAAGTACTTGGGTCGGGCTTGTAAGATGGAGTTTCAGAAGAAGAAGCGGTCATAGATGCTAGGAGTTACGCACACAAAAGCCACAATATCCGATGATAACGTGATGTGAAAGTCCAAGGGCGATCGCTCAAGGTTTTTTTACCCTTTTGTGCGACTGCTGAGGCGTGTGGGTGGTTGTAGTAGGTATGGTTGCTGAGATTTTAGCTTTAATTGAAAAACTTAGCAGCTAAATTTTTCAATGCTGAATTGATAGTGCTTCTCCCTGTACATCAATTCCTATTAACTGACCACTGCGTGATTCACCCCCCCTTGAGAAAGACCCCTGCGAACTCTGGCATAGCCACTACAAGTTCTAATTCATCTGCTTTGATTTGTGTCCCCCGGATTTCTCACTTGTGAAAAATTCAGGCTATGTGATTTCGATGCTTGGCAAAATTTTTGGCTTAGGTATAACGTACCCAAAAATACCCAAAATTTTAGGGGTTCTTAGCTATCTCCTTACTTGTTTGAGAGCTTAAAACCCCTGACTTATCGGTGGTGAAGTAGCTGATTTTGAAGAGTGCCAGGAACCAGACTTGAACTGGTGACACGAGGATTTTCAGTCCTCTGCTCTACCAACTGAGCTATCCCGGCGGGGACTTTTTGGTTAGCCACGATTAATAAATGTAGCAAACATATAATAATTTTGCAAGGGCTTGAACAGAAAAAATTTATGCTGCTTTCAATCCCAACTTAACCCAGATAAATACAGCTACAAAAAGTAAAAACTGAACAAGAACAATACTGGGGCCAGAGGCAAGATTGAAAAGACCTGACGCGACGATGCCGACGATGCTGCTGGTGGAACCGAATATTACTGACATGACGAGAAAGTGGCTAAAGTGGTGACTCATCAGTTTGGCCGTGGAAGCGGGAATGACTAAAAATGCATTCACCAGTAAAACACCGACAGCTTTAATTGCCACAGCAACGGCTAATGAAAGTAAAACTACAAATCCATAGCGATACAATTGAACTGGAATGCCTTGAACTTGTGCAACATCGGGGTTAAGTGTCAGCAAAATTTGTTGTCGCAGAGTTGATAGCAAGAATATACTGCCTCCTAGAAGCACAAGCAGCGTTAAAATCAAATCTATGGAATCAATAGCGAGAATATCGCCAAACAAGATACCCATCAAGTTGCCGCGATATCCTTGGATGAGGCTGGTGAGAATTATGCCGATCGCTAATGCTCCAGATAGTACGATACTAAGTACGCTATCGCTAGCTAAATCGGTTTTGTCAATAAAGTAAAGGACAACAACACCAAAAACTAGGGTAAAAGGTAACAGCATCCAAGTAGGATTTAACTGTAGTAATACACCTAATGCTACGCCTACTAATGCTGCATGACCAACGGCATGACTAAAAAATGATAATTGGCGCAAGGTAACAAAACTGCCAAGTAAGCCTCCAAGTATTCCCATTAATACAGCACCTGCGATCGCACGCTGCATAAAAGGAAATTGGAACAACCTCAGCAACTCATTACCATTAGTAACGGCTAGCGCAGTTATCTGGTAATCAGAATATAAATACATACGTCACTTTGTACACATAATACCTGTGTACTTTGAGTCTATAATTTAACCGCATAAAATTTTGAGTTTTGAATTAAATACCCAGCACTACTGAAAAAGTTATGAGTTACAGCAGAATTCAGAATTCACAAATCAGAAGTCAGAAGTAAAACAGGCTTTATCCCAGGCTTTCAGACAAAGCTTGTGTACTTTAACAATTTGAAATCCGCTGTATGAATCTTTAATTCTTCACTCCTATCTCCTAACTCAGTACTCAATTATGATGATGCTGGTAGCGACTGAATCCTGGACCGTAGGTTGCTAGCAGGTTTTGGGGTGAAAGAGCAATTTCTGGCTGGCCGGTACAAACAACGGTTTGATTGAGGCAAAGGACGCGATCGCAATGGCGGCTTACCATATCAATATCATGGGAAACTTGCAATACAGTCCAACCCTCCTCACGCTTTAGTTCATTTAGCAAAGCATAAAAATCTGCTGCACCTTGCACATCGACTCCAGCAAACGCTTCATCTAATACCAAAAGTTTTCGAGGCATCACTAAACAGTAAGCTAGTAACACCCGTTTCAGTTGACCACCGCTAAGAGTACCAATAGCTTGATGTCGTAGATGATAAGCATCGGTTCGCTGTAAAGCTTTTACTACTGCGGCTGATTTTTCCCTATCTTGTCCCCAGAGTCTCTGAAAAAATGAATTTCCTCTTTTGTTTTCAAGCATCCATCCCAGTCCTACCAATTCACTGACGGAGATGGGAAAGCTGCGGTCAAAAATGAAATTCTGCGGCATATAGCCCAACAGGCGACGTAAACTTCTTAACCTTGTAATTGGGTAACCAAATATTTCAATATTACCAGCACTTCGTGGAATTAAATCTAATACTGCTTTTACCAAAGTACTCTTACCAGCACCGTTGGGGCCAACTATCGCCGTATCTGTTCCTGATAACAATTCAAAGGAAACATCCCGAACGGCTAAGTAACTGCCTTGATATACAGTTAATCCCTTGACTTTTAAAATAGGAATTTCATTTGTCATTTGTCATTTGTTATTTTTCAAAAAGGTGGGAATTTATAAATTACCTCTTAACTTGGCACTCATTTACAAGCAGTTTCCAGAGTTTGTAAGTTAGTTTTCATTGCTTTGAAATAATATTGCGGATCTGTCTCGCCAGTTTCCAAGGAATCCAGCGGGCGCAAAGTTAACTTTAAGTCTTTGGATAGGCTAGTTAGTAATTTGTTATCTACCCCTGGTTCGCTAAATAAAGCTTTAACTTTATACTTTTTTACTACATTAACGGCATTTTGCACATCTGCTGGTGAAAGTTGGTCTTCAGGAATTTCCACTACAGCAACTTGTTTAAGATTATAGCGTTGAGCTAAGTAAGGAAAGGCATCATGAAAAGTCACAAAGGTGCAGTTGGGAGTTTTCTGCAAGTTTTGTTGAAATTCCATATTTAAACTTTCTAATTCCTTAATATAAGTCGCAGCATTTGCTTCATAAGTAGCTTGATTTCTAGGGTCAGCTGTAATTAATCCATCCCGAATATTTGTTACTTGCTGTTTTGCTAAAACTGGATCTAACCAAATGTGAGGATTTCCTTCGGTGTGTTCGTAGTTGTGGTCTTTTTCTTCTTTTGCTGTTTTTTCCACAGGTGAAATTTCATTTAAAGGTTTAATACTTTTGCTTGCATCAATTTCAGCCAATTTGGGATTTTGGGCATTTTTTATAGTGTCTGCGAGAAATTCTTCTAGCCCCAAACCATTTTTGACTAACACATTCGCAGTGGCGATCGCTTTTATATTACTTGGTGTAGCTTGATACTCGTGTATTTCTGTACCTGGAGGTACTAAAATTTCTACATCTGCTGCATCCCCAGCCACTGCTTTAGTAAACAAATAAATCGGTAAAAACGTCGTTACTACTTTAGTTTTTTCTGACTGCGCTAATGGGGTTGATGCCGCTTCCTGTGCTAACGGCGACTGCGGAGAATTTGTTGTTTGACTTGTGTTCGATTGGTTACAGCCAGTAGCTATTGACAATATAAGCATTATCAAGAAAAGGATACCGCTTCTTTGTCTGCTTGCCTTGTGTCCTATGCGAGCCGGAATCACTGTATTTTCTCCTCTAGAAGGATGCTTGTTCTGCTTTTAGCAAAGTTTCGCTTGACAATGAGACTTATTCTACACTGCATATTATAATAATTATCATTCTCATACAATACAGACAACATTACTTTTGTGTAAGCGAGCGATCGCAACAGAATTTTCCTAGGGGTTGCTGTTGTTTGCTGAGCTTATCTAGTGAATTATGGTTTTTTGACTTTTGATGTTAAAAAAATTGGTCACTACTGATAACATTGAGAACAGTTTTCAATAAAAAGTACTCCACAAAAGTGTGGTGTGGATACAAATAATAAGAAATTAGGTGTGAGGAAACAAATGCAAGATACATGGAAATATCTGCTAGCTAGTCCAGCAGCTTGTAGCATGATGATATTTGCTACTAATGCTGTATTTGCACAAGAAATACCTACAACATCAAAAACCAGTGAACTCCAAGTTGTAGTCAGTCCAGCAAATAAAATTGAGAATTTTAATCAAGATCGGGTAATGGCGCAAGTTACCTCAGTATCTCAGTTATCGGACGTACAACCTACAGACTGGGCATTTCAAGCTTTGCAATCACTTGTGGAACGTTATGGTTGTATTGCGGGTTATCCAAATAGCACTTATCGCGGTAATCGGGCACTGACGCGATATGAGTTCGCCGCGGGTTTGAATGCTTGTCTCGATCGGGTGAATGAACTGATTGCCACTGCCACTGGCGAATTAGTAACAAAAGCAGATTTAGCCACACTGCAAAAACTGCAAGAAGAATTTTCCGCAGAACTGGCGACGTTACGGGGTCGCGTGGATTCACTAGAAGCAAGAACCGCTGAATTAGAAGCGAATCAATTCTCAACCACGACTAAACTGCAAGGACAAGTTGTCGCAGTCGTCAGCGATGTTTTCTCAGGAGATAATGTCAACGGTGCGGAAATTACAGACAAAAATACAACTCTTGGGGCGCGGGCACGCATTGAATTTGTGACCAGCTTCACCGGGGAAGATACATTATTTACCAGAATCCAAACAAATAATATTCTTAGCCCTGATATTGGTACACCAGAAGGCAACTTATTCTTTGCTGGTGAAGATGGTACTAACGATGCTTTTATAGATGCACTGTTTTACAGATTCCCTCTGGGCGAAAGGACAGAGGTAATCGCCATTGCCAACGCGGGTGCAGCAGATGACCTTACCAGTACTGTGAATCTTTTTGACGGTGATGGTGCTTATGGTGCTTTGTCCACTTTTGGTACGCGCAACCCAATTTATGGACAGATAGGTGGCGCAGGATTAGGAGTAACCCACGAGTTCGGCGACAAATTAGCACTAAGTCTAGGATATTTGAGTGGTACAGCTAATGACCCATCTCCCAAGAATGGTTTGTTCGATGGTGCTTATGGCGCGCTAGCCCAGCTGACTGTTAAACCAAGCGATCGCATTACTGTTGGTTTAACATATATCAATTCCTACAAACAGCCACTACTTACAGGTAGCAATGCTGCAACTTTTGCGAATCTAGCAACCTCCCAAGGTTTAGAGGATGTGGCATTTTCCAGTAATTCTTACGGTGTCCAAGCATCTATCGGCATTAGCGATCGATTTGTCTTAGGTGGTTGGGCTGGATACACAACCAGTCGTACCTTAAGTGGGAGTCGTGGAGATGTTGATATTTGGAACTATGCGGTCACCCTCGGCTTCCCTGACCTTGGCAAAAAAGGTAACTTGGCTGGTATTATTGCTGGCGTGGAACCGAGAGTAACAAGTTCCAGCGTTGCCGGATTGGATGAAGATGACGATACTTCGTATCATCTTGAGGCATTCTATCAGTACAAGCTGAGTGACAATATTACCATTACTCCAGGAATTATCTGGCTGACATCCCCAGATCATAATAATGACAACGATGATGTTGTGATTGGTGCCCTGAGAACTACATTCAGTTTCTAATTTTTAAAATCTTACAAAAAGACGCGAAGTTTTTCTTCGCGTCTTTTTTTGCGTTGATATCAAAATAAAAACCCAGCAAATTTACTGGGCCTGACATCTGAAAACGACATTTATAATTTTTTAGAGTGTCTCAGCAGATGTTTTAAGCCATCTTTGATTTCCGCTTGACAAATGAGCCTGCACCCAAAGCACCGAAAGCTAGTAAACCCAACATAGAAGTAGGTTCAGGAACACTAGCTAATTTATAGCTATGGTTATCAGTTTCAAATGCATAACCAGTCGATCTGAGAACCACCTTGTCAAAGGTTTCTCCTTTACCAGCTAACAAATTAATGTAGACATTGTTAGCATTGCCACTCTGTTCGCCATTGGCTGGGGCACCAGGAACATCTTTGCCACTAAACGTTTTTAGCAGGGTACCGCCACTGTATACATCCACAAAGTTATAGTTATCTATTGATCCCCAGTAGAAGCCGAAGTAATCAAGAGCCTTAGCAAAATTAATAGCTACAGAACCAGTTCCGCCAGCAACATTGCTTACAGGGGAAATCGTGAGATATTTGCTAGTGTTGCCAAAGGGGCTAGCATATTGACCGCTTACATTCCCTTGGACAATTCCATTGGTTGCAGAGTAAGTAACATTTCCAGAAGAGGGTGCTATGCCGTCATTAAAGTTGATCGTTGTAGCTCCTTGAATATTAGTGTATTGACCTTCTCCAGCAACAGGTGTGGAACCTCCTTTCGTTAAGCTAACAGCACCAGCTGGGTTAGCACCCATGAAAACAACTGCTGTTCCAACCAAGGCTAATGACAGTTTTTGCAGAATAGACATCGATCAATTTCCTGAACTTTTGCTACCCATAGCTTGGCACGTTCAGTTTGTATTTGTGTAGTGTTGTGGTAGTTTTTTTACCAAAAAAACGTATTTCAATGTCTGAATCTAAAGAGGGGAAAAAGCTTATTAAAACCAAATATTTCAAGATTTTTATTTTAATAAAAAAATCAATAAATATACTTACTAAATCCGTAAAAACGTATTAATTATTGATGCCAAATGGCAATTTTTAAGTAAAGTCTACTATTCTTCAAGCCCATGAGAAGCAGGAAAAAGAAAATATATAGTGGATTTAACGAAGTTGAAAGATAAACAACGTGGAAATTACTGAGAAATAAATGTACAATTACTATCTACAAGCCAATTAATAGTCTCTGATTAGTGTTCTTGATTTTGAATATCCCTTAATCTCAACTTCACTCATTTTCGCAGAAAGCGATGCTTGCGGCAAGCGGCTAAAAAGCGTCTATATATACGCTAAAACCTTTATGGAATCTAGGTTTTGTCTTTTTATATTTCATCAAAACTAATGATGTAGGAAAAAGTTTTTGCCACAAAGCTAGAATTTTTGCCAAATAACAAAGGTTACGTTCTTTGATTTGGATAAAGTCGAGTTAATGATACATTGTTTCCAAAACGGGTTTGAAAAGGCAGGTAATGGTAACAATGCTCATATCCAGCCCACACAGGAAAACTTTGCAGGTTAAAAAAAGACCAGCCTCCCACAGCTGGTCTAACATATGTTTTTTCGCGTTGTCTTCTCAATAGAGTTAAAACCCAATTGCGCGTTCCCAAAATGCAACGGGCAACTTTTCTTAACAATATTGTAACAGCCAACACAGTTTTTTCGTAAAGATTTACCAAAAAAAGATGTACCCAAAGGAAATTAGCCTCTATCTTTTAGAATATTTCAAAAATGCCAAAGGATAGAAGGGAGTAGGGGGCAGATGAGGTGTACGAAGCAGAGGGACATAGGGGCAGAGAAGAGATAAAACTCTTAACTCAGGACTCCCTTGTACAGACGCGATTAAGCGCGCTCCCTTGTACAGACGCGATTAATCGCGTCTGTACTCAACTCCAAACTCAAGCGGTCAAGAATAAAAGCATACTCAAAAGCCAGCTCTCGCAAGCTTTCATAACGCCCGGATGCACCGCCATGCCCTGCACCCATGTTGGTTTTTAGCAAGAGAATATTATTATCTGTTTTGAGTTCTCGGAGTTTGGCTGTCCACTTGGCGGGTTCCCAATATTTGACACGAGAATCGTTTAAGCCAGCAGTAATCAGTAAATCTGGGTAATCTTTCGCTGTGATGTTATCGTAAGGCGAGTAAGATTTCATATAGTCATAATAAACTTTGTCGTTAGGATTACCCCACTCTTCCCATTCCATAGCTGAGAGGGGTAGGGAGGTATCCAGTATGGTAGTCACGACATCTACAAAGGGGACTTGGGCAACTACTAATTTAAACAGGTCGGCACGTAAATTGATGACTGCTCCCATCAATAAACCGCCTGCGCTACCACCACTAATAGCTAGGCGATCGCTCGCTGTCCAACCTTCGGCAATCAAATACTCCGCACAGGCGATAAAATCTGTAAAGGAATTCTTTTTCTGCAAAAATTTGCCTTCTTCATACCACTTCCGTCCCATTTCTTCGCCACCACGAATATGGGCAATGGCAAACACTACTCCTCGATCTAGCAATGAAAGTTGAGTTGAGGAAAAGGATGCAGGGTAAGACATACCATAAGCACCATATCCTGTGAGTAACAAGGGATTTTTGCCATCTTTTTTGATTCCCTGTTTGTAAACGATAGAGATAGGAATCTTTGTCCCATCTTGGGTAGTAGCCATCAGCCACTCGCTTTGATACTGAGTTTTATCGTAGCCACCGAGAACTTCCGTTTCTTTTTTCAATTCCCGCTGATTTGTTTCCATGTTGTAATCGAAAACAGATTGCGGTGTAATTAAAGATGTGTAATTAAAGCGCAAGATATTAGTGTTAAATTCCGGATTGTTACCTTCATACAACTCGTATGTTGGCTCAGGAAAGTTAATATTATTTTCATTACCTGTCGTTAGGTTTTGCACCCTGACAGTTGGTAGTCCACCCTTTCTTTCATAAATTACCAAGTGATTGCTAAACAGGCTCACCCCTGATAAAAGTACATCTTCTCGATAGGGAATTACAGTTTGCCAATTCTCTTTCCCTGGTGAATTTACCGGAGTTCGCATCAGTTTAAAGTTGATGGCTTCTTCATTAGTAATGATGTAGAAGTAATCGTTATGATGGTCAATGCTATATTCTATACCTTGAATTCGTGGGTGAATTAATTTAAAATCCCCACTAGGACTATTTGCATCTAAATAATGGACTTCTGTTGTGATACTACTATTTAAAATTAGCAAAATGTATTCTTGACTGCGGGTTTCAGTAACATATAAAGGGTAAGCATCATCGGGTTCGTGGTAAACCAACACATCTTCTGTAAAAGAAGTGCCTAAAATATGTCTAAATAGTTGATAAGGACGGTTAGCGGCATCAATTTTTGTATAAAATCCTGTTTGATTATCATTGCCCCAAGCGAAAGAAAAATAAGTATCAGGGATAATTTCTGGATATAACTGATGTGTATTCAGGTCAAGAAAGAATAATGTATATTCTTCAGAGCCACTGGTGTCAACTGAATAAGCTAATATTTGATGATTAGGGCTAACTGCAAATACACCTAATTCAAAAAAATCATGTTCTGTGGCTAATTCATTTTCATCTAATAAAATTTCTTCAGCAGCATCTAAACTACTTTTTTTACGGCAGTAAATGCGATAAGCTTTGCCTTCTTCAGTGCGTGAATAATAATAATAATCATCTTTACGGTATGGCACTGACAAATCAGTTTCTTTAATCCGAGCCAACATTTCATCGTAGAGTTTGGTTTGCAGCACTTCCGTATGCAGCATCATCTCTGCGGTGTAAGCGTTTTCTGCTTCCAGATAATCGATAACTTTTGGGTTGTCGATATCGCGTATCCAAAAATAATTATCCACTCGGCGATCGCCATGCAATTCTAAAATCTGCGGCTGCCGATCGGCAACAGGAGGCTTGACCGCATTTCGTAAGATATTTTTTTCATTCATAAGTCAATGGTCAGTTGTCAGTTGTCAGTAGTAAAGAGGCAGAAAAATTCTCTTTTTCCCTGCGTTCCCGCGTCTGTTTCATCTCCCCAGCCTCCTTCACATACCAGAAACTTCTGTCTGGCGATGCGATTTTCTTTTCAAGGTACACAAACCAATTGCTGGTATGACTCCGAGAATAATAGCTGTAACTCCTTGTTGGCTCCAATACAATATCGCAGTACGAATCACTTCAGGAATTAAATATTGCACAAGAGACAGCAACCAAATCAAGATACTAATGAAGAAAAAAGAGAGCGATGGCAAAAAAATCCACCACCAAGCACCTGCTGTGTAACGCTGCAACACCAACCATTGAAAAAGCCCTAGCCAAATTCCGGAAAAAATATATAAAATTGTTGACAAGAATCCAAAAATTATGCCGACTTCAGGAGACAAAGCTTCATTTAACGAGGCGGCAATGGATGAAATGTAGCTTATCCAGGCTGTAGCAACGCTGGTGGCAATCAGCCAGCCTGCACTGGTAGCCAGCATCCATAACCAAGGCAAAAGATAGTGGCGCAGAGCCAGGGCTTGATCTGCACCGAAAACTACAGCAAACACAACACTAGTGAGTAATCTAATCCAGATGCCCCATGTTGGCTGCACAAAAACTTCAGGTGGCAGGCTTTGCAGGAGAATTCTCTCTAAAGCTATGCTGATGATGCCACCCACAACCCATCCCAGGATGGTCATGAGGGTAAACTGGAGAAAAAACTTCCGTCGCTGCGATCGCGGGATCAACAACTTACCTGGGCTGGAATTACTATTAGTAGATGCAATATTAGATGGACTGGGACTATTAGAGTCAGATTGCATATTAAGTTAAGTAAAGCTATAAGTAACGCTTTTAAGGCGAGTCTCCTGAAAAAGCGTAATCCCAGAATGATAAGCTAAACAGTGGCATAACAAAATGACTTAGGATGACGTGTTAAATGGGTGTTACGTTAACGGCTCCTCTTCTTTTGCGGGCTGCTCGTGGTGAAGTAGTAGATCGTCCCCCCGTATGGATGATGCGACAAGCGGGACGATATATGAAAGCATATCGAGATTTAAGGGAAAAATATCCTTCGTTCCGCGATCGCTCAGAAATTCCCGAAGTAGCAATTGAAGTCTCCCTGCAACCGTGGAGAGCATTCCAGCCAGACGGAGTGATTTTATTTTCCGACATTGTAACCCCATTGCCTGGTTTAGGCATTGACATGGACATTGCGGAAGGTAAAGGCCCAATTATTCACTCGCCCATTCGCACTCAAGAACAAGTTAATAACCTGCGTTCCTTAGATCCAGAAGCGTCTCTACCATTCATCAAAACAATTTTGCAGGCGTTGCGCCAAGAAGTGGGCAACAAATCGACGGTGTTAGGCTTTGTAGGTGCGCCGTGGACATTAGCTGCTTATGCGGTGGAGGGCAAAGGTTCCAAAACCTACTCCATCATCAAAAATATGGCATTTTCCGAGCCAACAACGTTACATCAACTGCTAGCTAAATTGGCAGACGAGATTGCCGTTTATGTGCGCTATCAAATTGATTGCGGTGCCCAAGTTGTGCAAATGTTTGATTCTTGGGCAGGGCAGTTGAGTCCCCAAGATTATGATACTTTTGCTCTCCCCTATCAGCAACGGGTGTTCCAGCAAGTCAAGCAAACTCATCCGGACACACCTTTAATTTTGCTAGTTAGCGGTAGCGCAGGGGTGTTAGAGAGAATGGCTAAATCTGGTGCGGATATTGTCACTGTCGATTGGGCAGTGGATATGGCAGACGCACGAGCAAGATTAGGTAAGCATGTGAAAGTGCAGGGAAATCTCGACCCAGGTGTACTATTTGGTTCCAAACAGTTTATCCGCGATCGCATCCTTGATACAGTTCGCAAAGCTGGAAATTGGGGTCATATTCTCAATCTTGGTCATGGTGTGCTACCAGAAACTCCAGAAGAAAATGTCGCTTTCTTCTTTGAGACAGCCAAGCAACTTAATGCACTTGTTTAGTCAGTTGTCAGTTGTCAGTTGTGAGCCAGCGCGGTCTTCTCCCAAGGGGAGACGCCAAAGGCGATGGGGGTTCCCCCCCCATGAGCGACTGGCGTTAGCGTTAGCGAAGCGGGGCGCTCTTAGCGCACAGCGTTAGCGACGCAGGAGCGTCACCCATAAGGGTCAGTAGTAATGGCAACTGACTATTGACTGTACTCATATATTATTTACAGTCAATATTTTTATGAGAACTTTTACTGCGATCAGTCGAACGCGACTCTGATACAAATCTATATGTCGGCTACGTTCCTGGTTTTCCAGGGGCACATTCTCAGGGGGAAACTTTAGATGAGTTACATGAGAATCTACGTGAAGTAATTGAGATGTTGCTAGAAGATGGAAATCTAGCTTTTGATACTGAATTCGTTGGTACACAGCAAATTATAATTCCATAAGTTATGAGCAACATTCCTGTCCTCAAACCCCAGGAGGTTGTTCGGATTCTTGAGGATCTGGAATTTGTAGAGGTACGTTAGAAAGGTTCACATAAACAATTTCGTCATGAAGATGGACGAGGTACAACGGTTCCATTTAACAAAGGTCGAGACATATCACCAAAATTGCTACGACAAATAGCGAGTGATATTGGTTTGACAGTTGAGGAAATGTTGGATTTGCGATGAAGTTTAACAACGCATTAAAGAAGATTGCAGGGTCTTTGCGCTTCATTTTAATCTTATTTTTTGCTGCTCACTTTTAACGTAATGTTTCCCAGAATACAAAGAATTTGTTTGCGGAACATTTAACTTTTTTTTTAATCTTATCTTTTAAAACACTTAACTATGAGTCAGAAACGGATTTTAGTCACCGGGGCGAGTGGCTGTATTGGTCACTATATATCAGAAGCTTTAATTCAAAATACAAATCACGAATTATTTCTACTAGTTAGAAACCCAAATAAACTGCAAGTTAACACTCAAGCACGTCCAGGTATCACCGTCTTGCAGGGTGATATGCAAAAAATTAGCGGATTGGCTGATTTATTGCCCACAATTGATACGGCAGTTCTCACAGCAACAGCTTGGGGTGGGGAAAAGACATTCGATATTAATGTAAACAAGACTATAGAATTACTCAAGCTGCTAGATCCTCAACGCTGCGAACAAGTAATCTATTTTTCTACAGCTAGTGTTTTGGGGCGAGATAATCAACCATTAAAAGAAGCAGGAGAAATTGGTACAGATTACATTCGTTCCAAATATGACTGTTTACATCAAAAATCGAAATTAGCAATATCATCCAAAATTACAACTGTTTTTCCGACTTTAGTTTTGGGTGGTGATGCCAAAAAACCTTATTCTCATTTAACATCCGGGATTCCAGAAGTCACAAAATATATTAATTTGATTCGCTTTTTGCAAGTAGACGGGAGTTTTCACTTTATCCACGGACGAGATATTGCCACTGTAGTGCAATATTTGATCGATTATCCCCCTAAAGAGAATGCTCCACGCTCCTTTGTTTTAGGTCAAAAGGAATTAACTGCCAATCAAGCAGTAGAAGAAGTTTGTGCTTATCTTGGCAAAAAGTTTTATTTTCGCATTCCTTTATCTTTAGCCTTGGCTAATTTAATTATTGCCGTCTTCCGCATTCAAATGGCTGCTTGGGATAGGTTCTGCATGAACTATCGGCATTTTACTTACGAAAAAGTTATCAACCCTGCTAGTTTTGGCTTACCAAATTATTGCGTCACCATGAGTGATGTTTTGAAAATTAGCGGTATTGAAAGGGTGGGAAATGGGGACGCGGGGACGCGGGGACGCAAAGAGAAGTTGCGTGCAAGCAGAAGTGCGGTCTTGGGCAAAGCCCAAGTGGAGCAAACATCGGAGGACGCGAGGACGCGGGGACAAGAAGAATAACTCCTGCCTCCTGCCTCCTGCCTCTTTCGAGTCAACTGTACTTAATGGCTATATGATATTAATGCAATCAGACTGATAGCCAAATGTTACGGATTCTCCTGATTGATGATAATCCCAACGATCGCCTCATCGCAGTGCGTCAACTGAAGCGAGAGTTTGCCGACCTGAAAGTAGAACAGGTTGCCATCGCAGACGAATTAGCTCAGGCATTAGAGAGGGGGCAATTTGACTTAGTTATCACTGATTATCAATTACGCTGGAGTAATGGTTTAGAAGTTCTACGGGCAATTAAAACTCGTTATCCTGACTGCCCGGTGATTATGTTCACCAACAGCGGTACTCAAGAGGTTGCAGTAGAAGCAATGAAGTCGGGGTTGGATGACTATGTTGTGAAGTCACCTCAGCACTACGTGCGCTTAACAGCCGCTGTTCGCTCAGCTTTAGAACGAGCTGTAGCTCGGCAAAAAGCAGTAAATTTAGAAGTTCGTTTTCAAACACTACTCAACCGATTAAATGTAGGGATTTATCGGGCAACCATAGATGGTTCTTTACTAGAGTGCAACCCAGCATTTCTGCGTCTACTTGGGCTGGGAACATTGCCAGAGGGACCAGCAAGTAGGCTCATTGAGCTTTATTTTCAGCCAGAAGACTACGCTCAGCTGATTGAGCAACTGCGAGAAAATGGTGAAGTGCGCGATCGCGAGATGCAACTACGACGAGCAGATGGTAGTTTAATTTGGGTGCGTGTCAGTAAAACCTTCACCAAAATTGATGGCATCACCATCATTGATGGCTTAATCGAAGATATCAGCGATCGCAAACAAGTGGAATTAGAGCGAGAGCAACTCCTCAGCCGCGAACAAGTTGCCCGCATGGAAGCTGAAGCTGAAAAGCAAAACTACAGCTTACTGTCTGAAGCTAGTCGACTGCTGGTATCTTCGCTCGATTACCGCACAACTCTAGCCAAGTTAGCCAACTTAGTCGTTCCCACGTTAGCTGATTGCTGTTTTATTGATATTGTCGAGACTAATTTAACAGTATTTGAGGAACCAGTTGTTGCTGCCGCTACCCCGGACATAGAAGCGCTGGTACTTTTGCTCAGACGGCATTATTTTGCCTCAGCTGAGGCTGATTTTGGTGTACGCAAAGTGCTGCGAACTTTGGAGCCAGAGTTAGTTACTGATGTGCCAAATGCATTTTTACCATTAATCAGGCAAGATGCGGAACTGCGGCGGCTGATGCGCCAGATCGAGGTTCAATCTTATATCATCGTGCCGCTAGTAGCCCGCGATCGCAAGCTAGGGGCAATTACTTGGCTGACAACTCAACCGAACCATAGCTATAGTATGATCGATTTGGCTATGGCTCAAGCACTGGCTCAACGGGCAGCTACTGCAATTGATAACGCTCAGCTTTACCAGCAATCTTTAGATGCCAACCGCATTAAAGATGAGTTTCTAGCTGTGTTATCTCACGAAATCAGAACGCCCCTCAATCCCATCTTGGGTTGGGCAAAACTTTTGCGTAGCAAAAAGCTGGATGAAAAAAAGACCGCTTTTGCCCTCGAAACTATCGAACGTAACGCTCAGTTACAGACGAAACTCATTGAAGATTTGCTGGACATCTCCCGCATCTTGCGAGGTAAGCTAAACCTGAATGTTTGCCCAGTTGATTTAGCAACTATTATTAGAGCCGCCATGGAAACGGTGCGGCTATCGGCGGAAGCTAAATCGATTCAAATTCACTCCGAACTCGATTCTGTGGTTTGTCAAGTGTTTGGAGATGCGGGGCGCTTGCAGCAAGTCGTCTGGAATTTGCTATCCAACGCGATTAAGTTTACTCCGGAAGGCGGGCAAGTTGAAATTTATTTGGAGCAAGATGATTCTCAGGCTCAAATTTTAGTAAAAGACACAGGCAAGGGTATCAGCCCAGATTTTCTTCCCTACGTATTTGACACCTTCCGTCAAGCCGATAGTGCAACCACAAGAAAATTTGGTGGTTTGGGGCTGGGACTGGCAATTGTGCGTTATCTAGTAGAAATGCATGGTGGAACTGTCTTAGCAGAAAGCTCTGGAGAAGGACAGGGAGCCACCTTCATTATCAATTTACCTATGATACTTAGCGAACTCCAGGTAAGTAGTAAAGAAAGTGAGGCAACAACTGCCAATGCTTCAGTTTTTGCTGGTCTACAAATTCTAGTTGTAGACGACGATCCTGATTCTTTGGAGTTAGTTACTTTCATCTTGGAACAGTATGGAGCCACCGTCAGAGCATTGTCATCAGCAACAGAGACACTAGCAGCCATAGCTCAATTAAAACCAGATTTCCTCGTGAGTGATATCGGTATGCCAGAAATGGATGGTTATATGCTGCTAAGGCAGATCAGGTCACTCAGTCCAGAGCAAGGGGGACGAATTCCCGCGATCGCCCTCACAGCTTATGCTAGTGAAGGAGACGAACAGCAAGCCCTTTCAGTAGGTTTTCAAGCCCATATTGCCAAACCTATAGATCCAGCCCAGTTAGTAGCAACGATTACTAACATAGTGCAAAAAAGCAGGGGGAAGGGGGAAGGGTGAAGGGAAAGGGGACGACGATCTGGATTTTGAAATCATCAAAACGAAAAATTGAATGTTGGTGACCAATGTTGTGATGCTGAGGACTAATATTGTACTGTTGATAAGTATACTTTAAGTGTGATGACAACAACTTCAATTTCACTAATATATATCTTAAGTATTAATACTCACTAAACTGCCATTTCATACCGCGCGTTGTATCCAAACGATAATCGTTATAAGTAAAATAAATAGTGCTAGATGTAGTAAATCTTTAATATTACCAGGACAATGACTTATGCATAATGCAAATAGCTCCTGGCAGTTAAGAAACTACAGTATTGCTGTACTTGCCAGCGCCATAGCACTATTATTTTCTCTACTCATCTCACCACTGCTCGAGAGCGTTACCTTCTCAATGTTTTTTACGGCGGTGGTGTTGAGTTCATGGTATGGCGATCGCGGCTCAGGTGCGCTAGCTACTTTCTTGTGTAGCTTGGCTATTGCTTATTTCTTTTTGCCGCCAATCTATTCATTGTCTGTGATGACGTTGGATGGCACAATCCGTTTGGGGTTATTTGTTAGTATATCTCTACTAACCAGCGAGTTGAATGCTGCTAGAAAACGAGCAGAATCAAAGCTGCAAGAAAGCGAAAATCGCTACCGTGCAATGGTAGAGGCGGTGCAGGATTATGCCATTTATAGACTTGACCCCCAAGGACGAGTTGTCACTTGGAATGCTGGGGCAGAACGCATAGAAGGTTACACAGCCAGAGAAATTTTAGGTGAGCATTTCTCGTGCTTCTACATAGCCAGCGACTTAGAGCGAGGTCATCCCGCCCACTCGCTGCAAATAGCCGCATCTCAAGGAAAGTTTGCCGAGGAAGGTTGGCGAGTTCGCAAAGACGGCTCGCAATTTTGGGCAAGTGTGCTGCTAACAGCTATCCGAGACAAACAGGGAAGTCTACTCGGCTTCTCAAAAGTGCTACGTGAAATGACTGCACGCAAACAGACCGAAGAAGAACTGCGGGTGCGGGCGCGTCAACAGGAAGCGATCGCTCAGTTAGGGCAATTGGCACTTTCCGGTATCAACCTCACAGCGCTGATGGATGAAACCGTAACTTTGGTAGCTCAAACTCTAAACATGGAATACTGCAAAATCTTAGAGTTGCTACCACAGCGGGATATATTACTGCTACGGGCAGGGATAGGATGGCAGCCTGAGTTAGTAGGTCGTGCCACAGTTAGTACAGGTACTAATTCCCAAGCAGGCTATACCTTACTTTTTAATCAGCCAGTTGTAGTTACAGACATTAACAAAGAAACGCGTTTCCGTAGTTCTCCGCTGCTGTTCAATCACGGCATTATCAGCGGCATCAGCGCGATCGTCAACGGGCATAAGCCTCCTTGGGGGGTTTTGGGTGTCCACAGCACCCGTCAGCGAACCTTTAGCCAAAATGACATTAATTTCTTGCAGGGTGTTGCCAATATCCTGGCTGAAGCAATTGACCGCAGCGAATCAGCCCAAGCATTACAAGAAAGTTATAACCTGTTGCAAAGTGTCCTAGAAGGTACAAACGATGCTGTATTTGTCAAAGATCGCCAGGGACGCTACCAACTGCTTAATACAGCTGCGGCACGAATTTTCGGCAACGCCAAAGACCAGATTGTTGGCAAAGACGATACTCAGCTACTGCCGATAGACATTGCTGCTGCGATTAGAGAAACCGATCGCCGCATTATGACTAGAGGTAGGGCAGAAGTTGTGGAAGAACTGGTGAGGAAGGCGGGTAGCCTGCATACATACCTATACCTGTCTACCAAAGACCCCTACCGCGATGCTAGAGGTAACATCATCGGGCTAATTGGTGTAGCGCGAGACATCACAGAGCGCAAGCGAGCTGAAGCAGCCTTATTCCGCTCGAATCAGCGTTTGGAAACATTACAAGCGATCGACCGTGCCATCTTAAGGGCAGAGTCGCCAGAACAAATCGCCCAAGCAGCCTTAGAGCGTTTGACCAGTGTGATTACCTGCCAGCACGCCGCTGTGATTTTATTTAACTTCAATACAGGTGAAGCACAGATTTTGGCAGGGCAAATTGCGCTAAATTTTGCCAAGTCAGTTGTACCGATTACCGCGCTGACACCATTGGAGACTGTGAGGCAGCGAGAGCCTACTTTATATATAGAAGATATAGCCTCCTTGAGCAGTCGCACACCAGCCCTAGAGCGTCAGCTACAAGAAGGCTCACGGAGTTTTCTGGCCGTAGCGTTGTTGGTCGAGGACAATTTGATTGGAGACTTGACTTTATTTGCCAACAGACCAGCTGCTTTTAGCCCCGAAGACCAAGCGATCGCCAGTGAAATTGCCACGCAATTAGCGATCGCCATCCAGCAATCCCGATTGCGAGAACAACTGCAAAACTATGCCAACCAACTAGAGCAAAGAGTTACCGAACGTACAGCCGCTTTGGTGGAAGCCAACAATGAACTCGAAGCCTTTGGTTATTCTGTCTCCCACGACTTACGCGCGCCGCTGCGATCGATGCAAGGCTTAGCTCAAGCACTACAAGAGGACTACAGCGACCTGTTAGATAGCGATGGTCAAGAATATATTGAGCGGATTATTGCCTCCGCCGAACGCATGGATGGGCTGATTCAAGATTTGCTCAACTACTCGCGCTTGAGTCGAGCGGAAATGAAACTGCGTATACTGAACCTGACAGAGATCGTTACAGAAGCCACAAGTCAACTAGAGACATTGCGATCGCGACAGGCTCAGATAACTATAGAACAACCACTTCCCGAAGTCATAGGTCATCGCACAACCCTAATACAAGTGTTGATTAACCTGCTCAGCAACGCGATTAAATTTGTCCCCGCCAACAAGCAACCCCAAGTCCGGGTATGGGCAGAAGTGGGCAGAGGGGCAGAGGGGCAGGAGTTGTACCCCTCATCTTCCAGAATTCGCCTCTGGGTCGAAGATAATGGCATCGGCATTGCACCTGAGCATCAAGAGCAAATTTTCAACGTGTTTGAAAGATTGCACGGTGAAGAGAGTTATCCTGGTTCCGGGATTGGCTTGGCAATTGTCCGCAAAGGAGTTGAGCGCATGGGGGGACAGGTCGGTGTAGAGTCAGTAATAGGGCAAGGCAGCCGCTTTTGGATTGAACTACGAACAGCGACTATGAAAACATGAACACAGACCAACAGATCATTTTGCTGGCAGAGGACGACTCAAACCAAGTCTTGCTAATTCGTCGTGCCCTACGCAAAGCTAATCTGACACAACCGCTCCAGGTTGTCAGCAACGGGGAAGCCGCTATTTCTTACCTCTGTGGTGAAGGAGATTATGCTAACCGGGAGTCCTATCCCATGCCAACATTAGTTTTGTTAGACCTGAAAATGCCCCGAAAATCTGGGTTTGAAGTGTTGGAGTGGCTGAAGCAACAACCTGAACTCAGACGCTTGCCAGTCGTGGTGCTAACAACTTCTCAAGAAATCAACGACATTCACAAAGCTTATGATTTGGGTGTCAATTCCTACTTGGTCAAACCGATCGCATTCAGTGACTTAACTGCAATGTTAACCTTACTTGATGCTTACTGGATTAATTTGAACCAGAGGCCGATGGTTTATACCGACTAATGAACTAATCTAGACTACGCATTTCCTAGAACTTTACCCCGCATCTAAAGCTGTCAAGTATCGATTTTGTCTCCCTATGCACATTTTGATTATTGATGACGATAAAAATGACCGCTTCATGGTTACTCGAGAGATGCGTCGGGAGTTCTCTGATGTGGAGGTAGAAGAAGTAGGTGAACCAGAGGAGTTTGAGCAAGCACTGGCAGCAGGTCGCTTTGACCTAACGATCACCGACTACCAACTCCGCTGGACTAACGGTTTGGAGATATTACGTACCCTCAAGCAACGCTTCCCTGAGCGTCCCGTAATTATGTTTACAAATACAGGCACTCAGGAAATTGCCGTCGAAGCCATGAAAAGCGGACTCGATGATTACATCCTCAAGTCACCCAAGCACCTCGTTCGGCTGTCAACAACGGTGAGGTCTGTCTTAGAACGTAATGAAACTCGGCGTAGAGCCAACTTTTACGAGAACCGCCTGCAATCCCTACTCGACCAATTAAATGTCGGTGTGTTTCGCGTAATTCCCGACGGACGACTACTCGAAGTCAACAGCGTGTTTCTTAGGGTTTTAGGACTTAATTCTCTAGATGAACTCCAGTCTATTGGTGGCTTTAGTGAAATTTTTTCCAAAGCAGGAGATATTACACCACAACAAAGACGAGAACGGGAATTAAAGTTACGCAAACCTGATGGCAGTTCGATTTGGGTTTCAGTGAATGAAACTCTGAATACGAATCAGGGAGAGCCGGTCATTGATGGATTGTTAGAAGACATCACCGGGCGTAAACGTGCGGAAGAGTCGCTAAAACGCTATGCAACGAGATTACGAACTCTACAAGAGCTAGACCGCTCAATCTTACGAGCAATATCACCAGCTGGAATTGCTCAAGCAGCGCTTGCCTTTACCTATCCGTTACTTCCCTGTCAGTTACTGGATGTAATGTTATTTGATTTGGAAACTCAACAAGCCACTGTGCTGGCAGTTCAGTCTAATGAGGGGATTGGTTGCAGTATTGGTGAAAGTTTTTCATTGCAAGACTTTGGCGATATTGAGACTTTACAACAAAACCAAGCACTGATTATTGAAAACCTAGCTGAACATCCCAGACTGTATCGTCTCCAACAAAGATTGTTTGACCAAGGCATTCACTTCATTATGAATGTGCCTGTGATTGCCCAAGGGCAGCTAATTGGCTCTTTGAATGTGGGAGCAATTCAACCAAGATCGTTAACTGACGAAGATACGGATAATGCCTACGAAGTGGCGAATCAGCTAGCGATCGCCATTCAACAATCCCGGATGCGTGAAGAATTGCACCGCTACACTGAACAACTCGAAGAATTGGTGAGCAACCGCACCCAACAGCTCGAAGAAGCCAACAGTGCTTTAGAAGCCTTTGCCTACTCTATTTCTCACGACTTACAAGAACCGCTGCGCGCGATGCGGGGATTCGCCACTATTTTGTTAGAAGAATACGATACCGCCTTGAATTCAGTGGGGCAAGATTTACTCTATCGCATTGCCAGTAGTGTAGATCGCATGGACAATCTACTTGTGGACTTGTTAGCCTACAGCCGTTTGAGTCGCGTTGATTTGCCGTTGCAGCCAATTAACCTCAACTTACTTGTGAGGCAGGTGCTGACGCAACTAGAGCCATCCCTGGAAGAAAAGCAGGCTCAAGTCACAGTCGCAGAACCCCTGCTTGAGGTTGTAGGCAACTATCGTACTGTCGAGCAGATTGTCACAAATCTCTTGACTAATAGCATCAAGTTCGTTTCTGCTGGAGTCCAACCCCAAGTCCACGTCTGGAGTGAACGCCGCGATGCCTCCGGCGCGCTACGCGAACGCAGTGTACGATTGTGGGTAGAAGACAATGGCATTGGCATCCAATCCCAGCATTACGAGCGAATTTTTGGTGTTTTTGAACGTCTGCACAGCATTGAAGCCTACCCAGGTACAGGAATTGGACTAGCGATCGTCCGTAAAGGCATTGAACGCATGGGCGGTCAAGTAGGCATGGAGTCAGAGGTCGGTCGGGGTAGTCGCTTTTGGATTGAACTACCAGAATTTATAAAGTAAAACTCAAAAAAATGAAACACATCAAGCCATTAGAGAGTCAGTGAAGGTAGGGTAAGAAGTACTCTTGCCTGTTGCCTATTCCCTCCTGAAAGCTAACAACTGACAACTAACAACTAAAAGTCAATAACTCTTAATTTCCGTTAGAGTGGGATCACAATCAAAGTGTGAGGATTGATACTAAATGCGAATCTTGCTGGTGTATCCGATATTTCCTAAAACCTTTTGGTCATACGAAAAAATTTTGGAATTGGTCGATCGCAAGGTTTTGTTACCACCTTTAGGTTTGGTGACAGTGGCGGCGATTTTGCCCCAAGAATGGGAATTCAAGCTGGTCGATCGCAACATTCGTCCAGCCACAGAAGAAGAATGGGCATGGGCAGATATAGTCATCTTCTCCGCGATGATTGTCCAGAAACAAGATTTATTAGACCAAATTAAAGAAGCAAAGCAGCGTGGTAAGTTAGTTGCAGTTGGTGGCCCCTATCCTACCTCTACACCCCACCAAGTTCAAAATGTGGGTGCAGATTTTCTGATTCTAGATGAAGGGGAAATCACGCTGCCAATGTTTATTGAGGCAGTTCAACGAGGAGAAACTTCTGGTACGTTCCGCGCCACAGAAAAACCAGATGTGACAAGTACACCTATTCCCCGCTTTGATTTACTAGAACTTGATGCCTATGACATGATGTCGGTGCAGTTTTCGCGTGGATGTCCCTTTCAGTGCGAATTTTGCGACATTATTGTACTTTACGGTCGCAAACCCCGCACCAAAACCCCAGCACAACTGTTAGCAGAGTTAGATTATCTCTATGAGTTGGGTTGGCGACGTGGTGTGTTCATGGTGGATGACAACTTTATTGGCAACAAACGCAATGTCAAATTGTTGCTGAGAGAGTTAAAAGTTTGGATGGCAGAACATAAATATCCTTTCCGCTTTGACACTGAGGCTTCTATTGATTTGGCACAAGATCCAGAATTGCTGGAGTTGATGATTGATTCTGGTTTTTCTGCGGTGTTTTTGGGCATTGAAACACCAGACGAAGACAGCTTGCAAATGACGAAAAAGTTTCAAAATACCCGCAATTCCCTAACTGACGCAGTACAAACCATCATCAAAGCTGGGTTACGCCCGATGGCTGGATTTATTATTGGCTTTGATGGCGAAAAACTAGGTGCAGGCGATCGCATTGTCCGTTTTGCTGAACAAGCAGCAATTCCTTCTACAACCTTCGCCATGTTGCAAGCGCTGCCAAACACAGCATTGTGGCATCGCCTCCAAAAAGAAGGAAGATTACGGGAAAATCAAGATGGTAATATCAACCAAACAACGTTGATGAACTTTATCGCTACCCGTCCACTAGAAGATATTGCTAGAGAATATATTGAGGCTTTTTGTGCTTTATACGACCCAGTGAAGTATTTAGATCGCACTTACCGCTGTTTTTTGATGATGGGTGCGCCGCGTTGGAAAGCACCATTCAAAATGCCAGAGTGGGTAGTGATTAAAGCGCTGTTGATTGTGATTTGGCGACAAGGAATCAAACGAGAAACCCGCTGGAAATTCTGGCATCACTTATTCAGCATCATCAAGCGTAACCCAGGAGTTGCCGAGCATTACCTTTCTGCCTGCGCCCACAACGAACATTTTCTAGAGTATCGCCAAATTGTGCGCGACCAAATTGAAAGTCAGCTAGCTGAATATTTAGCACAAGGTGCTGAAAAACCATACGTGCCTGTGGAGAAAAAAGCAGAGGCGGTAGTTTAGTTAAGCATATTGATAAGGGATTAGGTGATAGGGAAAAACTAATAGCGTTGCATAACAGTGGGATGAATTGGGGTAAGCAGGGGAGGCAGGGGAGGCAGGGGAAGCAGGGGAAGCAGGGGGAGAATTTTAGAAGTTGCTAAATCATCCCGCAACTATGCAACGCCAAACTAATAACTAGTCGTCCCTGAAAAATAGATGAAAGCCAGTATTAAGAGGGATTTTAGAAAGAGAAACTGTGTGTAAGATTGCCAGAAAATCTTCCAAAGCTTAAAAAAGCAGGTGAACATGAGCGGTAATTTTGGGGAACATAGGACACCAGTAGAAGGAATAAAACAATCTTTACTGGAGAGTCAACTAAATCTACAACATCCGTTAGTAAAACTGGCTAAGGCTTTGGATTGGCAGTACTTTGAGCAAGAGTTGAGAACAGCAACCACAACAGATGTAGGCCGCCCAGCATTGTCGAGTCGGTT
>LXQD01000164.1 GCA_003326215.1 Nostoc minutum NIES-26
GAACCGAATCGCACGCTTGGAAAACGTAAAGCTGTATTAAGTAAGTTTTCAACGTTTAAATATTATGTCGTACAGTGACAGCAGAATTTCCACCACAATCAAAATCACGACATACCACTCTACTCGCTGGCTACTACTATGCTGCATGAACTCCAGTACCGTTTGTGCGGTTTGGGTAATTAGCTCTAGTTTGCGTTCCAAGGCATTATGACGCTCACGAATTTCGTATTCATCCTCCAAGCGCAGATATAAGTTTTCTAACTGTGGGGATTCCCAAAGCAACTCTGGCTTATCGATAATCTCGACTCGGCCGACTATCTTATGTTGAACTAACAACGTAGTTCCTAGTTGACGCAGTAATTCCCGACTCTGCCGCCTGCTCCTGTTTTCACTCTGGAGGCTAGCCGCAAACGGTTCAATTTGATCGAATACTGCGGCGATACTAATTTCATAATGAGACAGCACAACACTTTTGGCGAGAATATCAGCCACAATCTGCAAGCGTTCTACACTCAATTCACGCAGAAAAATTTTTCCTTCCTTGACTCGCTCACTCTCGACAACGTTGAGATGAACTTCGACTTCTTCCGTCTCAGGGTGGCTAAATGAGTCATAAACTAGAGAAGATAGCCCCCTCAAGAAAGCTACTTTTTCTTGAGGCTCAAGGTTAAATAGAACCACTACACCATAGTTCAGCAGTACAGCACAACCGTACTCACCTACTTTCACCATTACAGGCATAGTCGCCAAGCAATCATAGTTTTCCAATTTCTGTAGATCAATCTTCTTCCCAAGAAATAGGGCTTGTGCTTTAAAGCTATCTCTATCACTAAAAAGGAGTGAGTGCATTGTTGCCCTATGCTAGATTTTGCCTATAAGTCTTTAGTAGTGACGAGCGCGATTGATCCGGTATTGGTGGAGATTACCACAATCTCAGTCTACCAATAGATGTGCTTGTATTCTTATGACTTAGCTGGAAGTGCGATTGCATACCAGAATTTTAGAAAAACAAAGCGACGGGTTAAAACCACATCGCTTTGCTCTCATTACACAAGAATCTTAATCACCGCCKCCAGCACCAAAGCAGCGCAATCGCCCGTTGGCACAAACACCCGCTTGCGCCAATCAATGATCTCGGTGAAGCAGCCGACACTCACCAATCGCTCGGCCAAGGACAGAGCATTGACCAGTTCTAGACGAGCTTCACCAGCAACTCTTGACCGCCGCAGTGTAATTCCTCCGGGTAGTTGTTGTGAATACTTCTCGTTCMAGACTAGTGAAACCAGTTCTGCTGGAGAAAGCACCTGATTCCTTAGTCCGAGTTGTTCGCGCACGGTTTGGATATCATGAGCGTTGACCACCCGACCAAGCACTTTCGCGCCATCACTGGTCTGGAGCCTGAAAACCCGACTGCTGGACTGTGGAAGCACTTTCCAAATGGGTAACAAAATCCCACTGACTAAGTGCAAGTAATCAATATTAAACTTAGGCAAATCCGAGATTTCTTTCGACCACGCTGCAACAAACTCATCAGCCGAAACCTGCCGCCAAGTTGATGACTCCAATTGTTCGACTGGGAAGCGAATTTCTTTTTGCGGTCGAATCAGCAAAACTCTTGCTACAACACCACCCTCAGAGTCAAACGTGCTATGAGTTGGAATTGACACAGCCGCATTTTGTGACTTCTCATT
>LXQD01000165.1 GCA_003326215.1 Nostoc minutum NIES-26
CCTCTAAGCCAAGATGCTCCCATCTATGCAATACTTCTCGTACTGTTTGTGCAGTCCAATGAAAATGAGCCGCTATTTTCTCTACATACCATCCATGTGCGCTCAATCTAATGACTTCTGCTCGATCTTTCACTTTCTGGGGTACATCTGCCGTTCTTAGGTGAAACAATGTTTTATCTTGTTCAGGAGTCAGAAATACCCTTAAACGGCTGCCCATATCCCTGTTACCTTGGTATACACATTCTACGTATTTACTTATCTTTACACAGTTTTGTTTTTTCGCCTTGTTCTACTTAATTGACTCAACACCTTCATTACACTTCGGTAACACTCAAGTGCTTCTTGGTTTCTTGATAATTGCCATAGACGGTTACCCAACTTTTGTAGCGTCAGGGCTTTGTCAAATTCAGTAGCTTTAAAGGGATTAAGCGACAGTAAGATGTCGTAGCAAGCAACAGAGCGCTGGTAATTGTCAAGTGCTTCTGTATATTTTGATAAGCTTGACTGTAAATCAGCTAAGGATGTTAATGTACCAGCCTTGAGTGCGTGATTGCAATAGTCATTAGGCGCAAGTTTTATCGCAATCTCATGCTTCTAGTTGTAGCTCAGTACAGAACGGGCGTATCTAGCCTTTGGGGGAGGGGGAACTAACGTGCCAGACTCCGTAGCAAGTGGGAAGATATCTGTGTGGCTAAGACTTCAGGTTCTAGGTTTTGATTTTGGACAACGAGTAGATCGTAAAGAGTCCAATTAATCGTGCCAATAATGCTGTTAATAGTAATTTGAACATTAAGTGCAGGTGGATTGAGGAATATCCCTTGAGCAATGCCATCTTCAATAATGGTCAATAAAATATTGCGATAGTTTAGTCGCGCCGACTGAAGTTGTTCGGTTGCTGCRATGTCACCATAACCGACTTGCATGAAGAATAGTTTGATTAGTCCTTGATGCTGATGGAAATAGCGCAATGTGAGCAAAACAACCATCTGCATAGCCTCTATTGGATGAGAACAGGCGCTGACAGCTTGAGCAATTTGAAGATGTAACTTGTTTAAATGCCTGACTATGATRGCAGTGAGCAATTCTTGCTTGCTTTTGAAATGACGATAAAATAATCCAACYGATACACCTGCGGTATCAGCAATGAGTTGAGGTTGGGCTTGCTCGTAGCCAATACAGAACAATGTTTCGCCTGCATCCAACAAAGCTGTATATCGCCCAAGGACATCATATCGAGGTTGTGTAGGTTTAGTTGTTTTTCCCATAGAGCGAAGGGTTGTGATAATGTGGACGAGTGAATATTATTCATTCACTCTCAATCATCGCATCATGGATATATCTTATGCCTGAGCAAGTATTTATCAGCACAATTGAGGAGCCGTGGATTGACTTGACTCAATTTCCCGGAACTCAACTTTTACCCTTGGCGGAGCCTGTTCCACAAGGGTCAATCCATCTTTTGAAAATGAGTGCTGGTACTACAATTCCAGTTCACATCCATTCGTGTGATGAGTATGTTTACATACTTGCTGGGGTGTTGGAAACTGGGGGAACAACATCCTCTGCCAAAACGTTTTGGTTTACTCCAGCCAACACTCGCCAGGGGCCACACAAAGCAATAACAGACGTTGAACTCCTAACAATTCGCCTAGGAGCAATGGGAACATTTGAAGATTCCGGTTTATAAG
>LXQD01000166.1 GCA_003326215.1 Nostoc minutum NIES-26
GGTACTGCGGCACAAGGGAAGTGGTTGTGGAAAGATGCATACGAAGCTCTTGAAGTTGCACTAATTCTCTATCTGCGAAAAAAGGGACTGCCACAAAACCCCTTAGAACAACTACAACACCTTGAGTCGCTTTGCCCCACGCACACTCGTCGCACTGAAGAACAAATCCAGCTTCAGCAGTTCTCAACTCCGCTTCCCTTGGCGTACTTGGTGGCAATGGCTGGACAAATCACCCCTCACGACCTGACTCTTGAACCATCAGCGGGGACTGGGGTTCTGGCTCAGTTCGCTTTACTCCAGGGGGCGAGTCTCATGCTTAACGAGCTTGCACCTGATAGAACTAAAATTCTACGTCGGCTGTTCCCTGGCACACCACTATTTTCTGTGAACGCGGAACAAATTAATGACTATCTCGCAGGGCAAACCAAGCCCTCAGTCGTGCTGATGAATCCGCCGTTTTCGTCGTCACCCAAGGTAAGCGATGCCTTCGGCAACCCTAAGAGGGAACGCAACCCTGATGCCACACCCCGGCACATCAACTCAGCATTGCAAAGGTTATGCAATGGTGGGCGGTTGGTGACAATCACTGCCAATTGGTTCTCACCGAATAATCCCACTTGGCACGAAACTTTTGTTAGGTGGCAGGAATTTGCAACAGTGGTGCTTTCGGTTGGGGTTAACGGTAAGGTGTACTCAAAACACGGGACGACAATAGAAACCCGAATCACGGTGATTGATAAAATCCCGGCTGATAACAAAAGCGATATCCCGTGTATTAGAGAAACCTTGGACTTGCCCGAACTGCTGGCGTTGATTGAGCAATTGCCTGAGCGTTCACAATGGAATGCTACCACTGTTAAAACTGCTTTCATTGCAGCGAAGGTTGTTAAACTGCCGACAAAGCGTACAGTGGTAGCTCAACCAGAACCCTCCGCAGAAATTCCCGATGTAGTAGTTTTGGAATATGAGGTTATCGAGTGGACGGCTAGTGAAGGACTGAAGGATACCCTCTATGAAACCTACCGACCACAACGCATTTTAATCAAGGACGCTCTACCCCATCCATCATTGCTGTGTGAAAGCGCAGCACTGGCTCTGGTATCCCCACCAGCACCATCTTACAAGCCACATCTGCCACAAAACATTGTCACCCAAGGCTTGTTGTCTGAAGCACAACTCGAAAGCGTGATTTACGCAGGTCAAGCGCACTCAGAATTCTTGTCTGGGTCTTATATCGTCGATGATTCGTGGGATAATGTAACTGTAGCAGCACAAGGCGAAGAAAATGCTGTGGAATTTCGTCGCGGCTGGTTCCTTGGCGATGGGACGGGTGCGGGGAAAGGAAGACAGTGTGCGGGAATCATTCTCGACAACTGGTGTCAGGGCAGACGAAAAGCTATCTGGGTATCAAAAAGTGCTGCATTAATCGAAGATGCCCGTAGAGACTGGTGTGCTTTAGGAGGCAATGAAAAGGACATTATTGACCTCTCGAACATCAAGCTGGGCGATCCAATCGGATTCACTCAAGGCATATTATTCTGCACATACTCAACCCTGCGTTCCGTCAGGTTGCCGCAGGCATCGCAAAAGAACAGTAAAAGTCGGCTTAAGCAAATCGTGGAGTGGGCTGGTGCTGACTTTGAGGGTGTCATTTCATTTGACGAGTGCCATTC
>LXQD01000167.1 GCA_003326215.1 Nostoc minutum NIES-26
GGTTCTTGGCAACTTTTGGTGATCTCGGTTGGGGGAAGGCAGAAGGCAGAGGGCAGAAGGCAGAAGTCGGAAGTCAGAAAGATATAATTGAGATACTTCAAACTTCGTTCCATCAAACATTTGAGGGATAAGCCTCATCTCACGAGATCGGTCAAAAACTTATGAAAGTGGTATTCGTCAGGGTGCGCCAGAAGCGATTCACGTTGCAGACCGTTTTCACTTATTGCAGAATTTGGCTGAAACACTTAACCAAGTTTTCGCAACACATCATCAAGCTCTCAAAACCGTCGATGAAGCATATAGTCTTTCGTCAGTAACCCAGAGCGACGGTACTGTAGTTGTGAAAGTACCACGACCAACCCGTGAACAACAGGCACTACAATTAGCAGAACAAAGTCGTGCCAGACGAGTTGCTATCCATCAGCAAGTTTGGGACTTACATCACCAGGGTTGGAGTGGAAAAGCTATAGCCCGTCAAGTAGGGATTGGTGTAACAAGTGTATTCCGCTATCTACGTACTCCCACCTTTCTAGAACCAAATCGGCGAAGAAGCCGAGGTCGAAGTATCTTAGTTCCGTACCATGAATATATCCTTAAACGCTGGAATGAAGGTTGTCATGAAGGCTTAATTTTGTTTAAGGAAATTCAACAGCAGGGTTACAAAGGGAGTTATGATACTGTAGCTCGTTACACACGACGTATCCGTACTGTCCAAGAAATCAAGCCAAGAAAACGGTATTCGGTTAAGTCTTTACCAAAAATCACTCAACCCAAAAAACTTTGTCTCACGCCTCGTCGTGCTGTATGGCTAGTGCTGCGGAAACCGGAGTCGCAACAGCCAGAAGATGAGGAATTGATTGCACTACTAACAGCACAACATCCAGATTTAGCCGAAGCTATTCAGTTAGCTCAAGGCTTTAGCTGCATTGTGCGCCAACGGCAGCCTTTAGAACTTGATCCTTGGCTGACTCAAGCAGACATGAGCAATCTGACTGCTTTTCGTCGCTTTGCTAAACGATTGCGTGAAGACTACGACGCGGTGAAGGCAGGTGTAACTATGTCAGTTAGCAATGGCCCCGTTGAAGGGCACATTAATCGGCTGAAAATGTTAAAGCGACAGATGTATGGTCGCGCCAAAATAGATTTACTTGAGCGCCGATTTTTATTAGCAACCTAAAAGATATAATTCTTGTACTTCAAACTTTTTTTGACTTCAAACTTCCAACTTAATTATGAGTTACAGAAATCAGTTTATCTGGCAAAGGGCGGTTCAACTTGCTATCAATTGTTATAAATTTACCCGCCTATTTCCTCAATCAGAATTGTATGGCTTAACCAGCCAAATACGGCGTTCTTCTGTATCTGTAGCATCCAACATTGCTGAAGGCTATGGTAGGCGCTCAAAGCCAGAATACATACAGTTTTTACATATTGCTTTAGGTTCTTTGAGAGAACTTGATACGCAATTAATCATTGCCAAAGAAGTAGATTTGGCAGAGAAAAATCTTTTTACTCCTCTATTAAATGAAGTTGAGGAAATGCAAAGTATATTAGTTGCTACTTTAAACAAACTTAAGGGTTGAAATTATTACTTCTACCCTTCCGACTTCTGCCTTCTGCCCTCTGCCTTCTGCCTTGACCCAACCAAGATCACCAAAAGTTGCCAAGAACC
>LXQD01000168.1 GCA_003326215.1 Nostoc minutum NIES-26
CCAAGTTAGAGCAAGTACCGTTTGACCAACGCGAGGCTGTAATTACACAAGCAGCAAAAAAATACTTTCAATCCACCCAAGAAACAATTAATGTTAAAAACCCAAGTCCTAGAAATGCGGGTCTTTGGTCAGACATTCTTGCGGATATTATTAATCGAAATCAGATTTATGGACAATCTACATCAACAATTACTCCAGTAGCACCTCCACCAGAGCTTAGAGGATTTGGGGCTGGGCCGCAACCTAATGTGACGAATAATACGGCTCATCCTAGAACGGTTCCAGGGATACCAGAAAGGCTAGAAGGATTTGGGGCTGGGCCGCAATCTAATGTGACAAATAATACGGCTCATCCTAGAACGGTTCCAGGGATACCAGAAAGGCTAGAAGGATTTGAGGCTGGGCCGCAACCGGATACAACTCATATTTTAAAGATTAGTAATGAACAACTAAATGATATTCATAAAATTACACAGAAATGGAACAGACGACCAGGTAATAATTGTGATCAATGTGCCGCAGAACTTAAAGCGTATTTGCAAGAACAGGGAATACCAGGAAGGCATATTAGAGTAGAGACCAGTTCAAAACGCGGTGTAGCCGGAATTATATACGATGAGCTTGCAGGAAAACAGATTGCAAATAATGGGTATCATGAAGGAATTTCAATCGAAATAAACGGAGTTGAAATTGTTTTTGATGATGTACACGTTGAAGGACTTCCTAGAGATCAATGGTTGCAAAATCTGGTAATATCCCCAGTATCAGGTAATCGCCTTAATATTGTCAAAGATGAGCAGATATAGCATACTAAATTGCACAAATTTGATGATAAATTTTGTTTGATAATTGGAGTAAAAAATGGATAGTTTCTACACTCTTTTACAAGAAATCAAAAAAAGACCTACTCTTTACCTAAGTAGACGCTCGATTTTTGATTTTCAATCATTCTATTTTGGATATAATTTTTCTAGACGGCAACTTGGAATTCCAGAAACACATGAAGAACTAGAATTTGAAGAGTTTTTACAGTGGGTTCGTCAATTGTATAATGTTGAAACAAATCAATCATGGGCTAGTATAATTCTTTTCCATTCTAGTGATGAAAGAGATGCTTTAGATGGACTTTTTAACCTGTTTGAAGAATTTTTAGATGAGAAGAATAGTTTAAAGAATAAAGAGTAATAAGTATATTCACATCCCCAAAACATAAGTTAACAATATGAACTTAAATTTTTTTCCAATATGACACTTTAGAAGAAGAGGTAAAACAGATACCAACACCGCATAAATTAGCATTTGCGGCATCTATTTGTGAACGTCTACTTCCCATCTATAAAGCTTTTTGTCAAAACTTAATAGAACCTTGGGGAGGGGAGCATCCCAGTTTTTTGCAAAGAGGGCGAAAATCAGTCAGTCTAGGTAAGACGAGTGTATTTAACTACCGATGACCCCAGAACAAAAGCAAGCTCTTCAAGAACATATTCAAGCGATCGCTAAACTACTGTACGAAGATACGTCACTAGAAAGACTAACAAACCTTGGAGGAATTGAAGAGGCAGTGCGAAGTCAAATGCAGAAGCACGTCATGCCAGAAGTAGGGGTTTTTTTATCGAAACGATTACAGGCACAAGCGCAGGATATCAACGACGACTGAAAAGTATTTTGGGA
>LXQD01000169.1 GCA_003326215.1 Nostoc minutum NIES-26
GAAAGGTTTTTAATCAGACAGATAACTGGTATCCGGGAGTTTTTAAACTGGGGATGTGGTTAGCGAAAGCTAAAAAATATTTTCCCAAAAGCAACAATACTATTATCCGTTGGTTTGATGAGATAATCGCTTATTTTGATAATGGGACAACTAGTGGTGTTGTGGAAGGTATTAATAACAAACTTAAGCTAATTAAACGTTCTGGCTATGGATTTAGAAACTTTGAAAATTTCCGAGCTAGATGCTTGTTGAGTTGGCATTTCACTTGTTAATTAAGCATACTATGTACCGAAGAACCATAATCGGAAACCATAACAATACTACACTCAAGGCATTCAGCGTTAAAAACCTTTGTAAATGCCGTCTACGACTGTTCTGTTGTATTGGTAATGGTAGTGTCGCTGCCAGTCTTTCTATCTTTACTTGTTTTTGATTTTGTAGTAACCACACCAACATCTTTAGGGTGATTAACTGTGCTTTATTCAGGTATTTTTCTAAAAAGTTTTGGTAGAATCATGCCAGCATTATAATGACGGTCTTGGTCAAATTACGAGACCGTTCTTTTTTACCACAAAATTGATCTCCATAGACTGGTCTACTACCCTCATACAGTTCATTCTCAATAAGCAGCCGATTTTTTCAGGGGGTCTGTACCTCCAAAACCTTTATCTGGCTTGGTTTTGTGATGATTGTCGCCCCTTGAACACCAGCAGCCTTCACCCCAGGTGACAACGATTGGACAGACTGCGATCGCCTTTCAAATGGTGGATTCAACTCACTCGAACGCCTCGACTACGAGCGTCAGTTATTCTTCAGCACGAATTTTTCTTTAGGGCAGCGTCGGCTAGCCCAGGAAGTGCAGACGATACCAATGTGCCTCGGTGTCAACGGTGCAGTGCCTTGTGTCGAGAATCGTCGCTGGACAGTTGGCAGAGTTACCTATGCGACACTCAACATCCAGGGTTCGTGCAATAACCTATGCGACACCGCGCCTGACCCAGAGGAGTACGTAGCGCGAAACGCAGCCAATATTGCATGGATGAAGGAAACCTTTAGAGTGGCAAAGGAACGTAACTCGGCGGCAGTCATGTTAATCTCTCAGGCCGATCCGGGGTGGGATCAGACCGATTCAACTAGAGCGCCTTTGCGTGAGCCGAAGACGCTTGTGCAAACCGATGGGCAGCCTGATGGCTTCAAGGACTTTTTATTAGCGCTGCGCGATGAGGCGATCGCTTTCCAAAAACCTGTTGCTTACGTGCATGGCGATTCGCACTACTATCGCATAGACAAGCCATTTCTAGATGTTCAAGGCAGACGGCTCGAGAACTTTACTCGTGTCGAGACATTTGGTGACAATCAAGGGAACGGCACCGAATGGCACTAAGAAAAGCTGTAAAGGATGCGGGGTAAGCAATACAGCATTTAATACCAGAGAACGCAGCAATGGTATAGGTTAGGCTGATGCCGATGAAGAGATGATATACAGTTGCCCCAAAATTTTTGGAGGTAGAAAAAGCTTACTCGTCCGTGAAATACTTTCATGAGAACGAGCAAGCAAATACGATAACTACTACTGTGACATTACGAGTACAAATTCTCACTTGATAATTTAGCCAAAGTTTGGGACTACCGTTTAAAGAAGTATTGCCAGAGTCTGTGATAAGACTT
>LXQD01000170.1 GCA_003326215.1 Nostoc minutum NIES-26
GAATGGCACTAAGAAAAGCTATAAGCCATACACAATAAGGAATACAGCTTTTAATGTAAGAGAGCGCAGGAATGTGATGATCCAGGCGATGCCTTCTCTTTCAGAGACGCTACCGCGAACGGCAACGTTAAAGACGAACGCTTCCGGAAAGATGATGTATGGTTGCCCCCAAAAATTTTTGAAGGTAGAAAAAGCTTACTCGTCCGTGAAATACTGTGTTTGAGACGAATAAGCCAAAACCAAAATTATTACTACTGTGACATTACGAGTACAAATTCTCAAGGACAAATTTAGTCAGAGTTTGGGGCTACCTTTTAAAGAACTATTGCCGGAATCAGCAATTAAACAAGCAATATCCGAGCTAAAAATTAAATATAAAAAGCGGTTATTTGACCCATTAATAACTTTATGGGCATTTTTATCGCAAGTGCTAGATACTGATAAAACTTGCCATAATGCTGTGAGTAAAATAATTGCACATTTAGCCCAAGAAGAAGTAGAAATTCCGTCAACAGATACGAGTGCTTACTGCCAAGCTAGGGCAAGACTGCCAGAGAAGTTATTAGAAAAGCTTTTCAGTTTTTCGGCACAAAGCCTAGAAGAGAAAGTGAACCCAGAAAATTTATGGTGTGGTCGAAATGTCAAAGTAATAGATGGCTCGACGGTATCTATGCCAGACACAGTAGAGAACCAAAAAGAATATCCTCAAGCTAGCACTCAAAAACCAGGATGTGGGTTCCCAATTGCCAAAATTGGTGTGATATTCAGTTTAGTAACCGGAGCCGCTACTGCTTTGTGCATCGATGTTTTAAATACTCATGATATTAAATTAGCAAGGAGACTATACAGTTTTCTTAAACCTAATGATGTACTTTTAGGCGATAGAGCTTTTTGTGCATACGCCGATATTTTTTCTATTACAAAACTCGGCTGTGATGCTGTATTCCGTAAACATTCATCTCGCACAACAACCATGCGAAAAGGCAAAATCGTTGGCGATTGTGACAAGCTTGTTACTTGGGATAAACCAAAAAGATGCCCAAAAGGGTTGAGTAAGGATGAATTTGATGCTCTACCTCCTTCAATAACTGTCAGAGAGATTTTCTATTACATTGTCATTCCTGGTTTTCGTACTCAGAGAGTTAGTTTGATTACTACATTATTAGATCAAGAAACTTATCCTACCTTGAAAATAGTCCAACTCTACTATCAACGATGGCAAATTGAACTTGATTTAAAACATTTGAAAACAACTCTGGGTATGGATATTCTGCGCTGTAAAACACCTTCAATGATTCGCAAAGAAATTCATGTTTATTTACTTGCTTACAATCTACTTCGTAGCTTAATGTGGCAGGCTAGTACTACTTACAATACTCCTCCCTTACGTTTATCCCTGCAAAGTACTCGTCATCATTTGATTAACTTTTTTCCCAAATTCGAGGCTGCTTCTTTTCAAAAGCGTTTGCGTCTTTATCGTATTTTACTCAAAGTTATTGTCCATAAACAAGTTCCGCATCGTCCCGCACGCAATGAACCACGAGTTATTAAACGCCGCCTCAAAGCTTACCCCTTAATGACGAAACCCCGGCATGAATTACGCAAACAATTACAGAGTGCTTAATTGATAAGCGTTTTCGCTTTTCTTAGTGCCATTC
>LXQD01000171.1 GCA_003326215.1 Nostoc minutum NIES-26
AGGTATTACTGTAGAGAAGAATCTCCCCATTGTCCGATAGCTACCGCCAGCACCTGTCCAACGGGCAATTCCCAACATCGTGACTCGACCATTAAGAGCTAACATTGCCAGGATGATTTGGTTCAATTGCCGCATCGTTGTCGCGTTTATCTGCGGCAGCAGGCATTGTAACAATGATAAGATATCGGGCATGGGCGGCCAGTGGTTTTTGAGTTGTCGTTGTGAGAGACAATAACTCTACTACGAAACGCCCTACCTCTTCATGCTCTTATTTTGGCAAAGGTATTGATGTCGATAACATTATTTTGACTTGTGCCAAGTCCGGGCGGTGGTCTTTGCTGTGACCCCATTGAAATAACCCTTCGGGATTTACCCCACAGTGGCTTGAAGCAGTTGTACTATCCAAACGTACCCTTTGTGGTTGTATCTCGTACACTTGCAGTAGACTACTTCCCAGTTCCTCCTCGAATGAGTACCAATTGCTATCACTGTCAAAGTAACGTAGTACTGCTTCTAGGCGGTCATCCGTAAGGTCGAGTTCACCTAACCCTTCTCCAACAAATGTTTTCAATGTTTCTAATCGCTTAGAAGCCCAAGTTTGGACGTGATTTAAACGGTGGTCTGCTTGCGATAAGATATGTGTTAACCAAATTACTGCTACCTGACCAAGGCTTTCACCTTGCCAATTTCCGTGTGTGGGAAAGTGCTTGTCTAGTAGCTTTTGTACTCCCATATGCTCTATTTGTGTTAGCAGTACAGGTATATCATCGACTCGTTCATTTGTAATTATGGGTTCAGTAGGTATATGTTCAATGTTATGCCTATTTGACTGCTCTTTCACTATTACAGCAGCGTATTCTTGTTTCGCTTGGGTTCCCGACTACTATTTACACTCAACTTGGTGGTCAATCTTTTACTCCTGAGTAGGCTTTTTTCTATCTCCCAAAAAAATGGGCGAACCGGGAGCTGTTAGATTGGCTTCTCAAATCCAACTCTGTAAAGGTCCAGGCAACATTCCGAGGCCTTGTTAGAAGTAAAGGCGTTTATGTAGTATTAATTTCAACGGTAATGAACCATTTTCCATAGTCAAACTAATAGGAACGCTACGCAACATGATGGTGGGAGCAGATATCCCAGAGTCTGAATGGAAAGTTTAAATCTCAAATGGCAAGCAGCATCGTAAATTTCTAGCCAATTTTGCTACAGTAAGATGCGATGCAATCGCACCTTCCGCGACGAGCGAGGAACCCTGGTTTATGACGCGCACAAGATTGACGAGTTATTTGATAATCTGTTGATGCGATTGACCGACGAATCGCACGTGTAGGTTGAATTTCAGACAGTAATATGGGAATTTAGAGACTATTTATAAAGTAAATCTTTAGACAACAAGACGACGCAACATAATTCTAGTCATGACAGCATATATAGCAGCTTCACTCATTTCAGGTAGGCGCTCATAATCCTTGCTGAGACGATGATATTGGTTAAACCACCCAAATGTTCTTTCGACTACCCAACGCTTGGGCAAAACTTGAAATTCTTGCTCGGTACGCCGTATGACTTCAACATGAGCTTGGATAATTAACCAAACCGAAAGAGCAAATTTATCCCCGTCATAACCGGAATCAACCCATAAAACTTCGACTTTTTC
>LXQD01000172.1 GCA_003326215.1 Nostoc minutum NIES-26
CTCCTAAGAAACACATTCGGTAGGTGTAGAAATAGGGATGAGTTCTAAGCCAAAAGCTTGAGCTTTTATCTTCAGGTTTTTAAGTATTCTGTCTCGATACTGTTGTTCGTAAACATCAATACCAGGGTCAGTATAGTGTTCGCCAGATGTCCAAAGGCGATAAAAAATACGTGCCAGTTTATGAGCGGTAGCGGTAATCGCCTTTGGAGCGCCCATCCGTGATTGCATACGACGGTAATATGCACCCAAAGCAGAATGACTACGACATAAAGTTTGTGCAGCCATGCGAAAAGCAGTCGCAGCACGACTAGCAACAGGGCGAGTTTTGGAACTTTTAACTTTACCGCCAGTCACACGACTACCAGGACATAAACCTAACCAAGAGGTAAAGTGCTTAACAGTAGGAAAGCGTGTCGGGTCTAAACCAACTTCAGAAAGTAATACTAGTACAGTTAAAGCACCCAAACCATCAACAGCAGTAAAATCGACACCACTGATCCGATATAAATGTGTACGTAAATCAAATTGTGGTGCATTACCTGGTTGCTTTTTACCCCGACGCTTGGGTTTAGCTAAAGGCTTTTTTTCAACATCAACTTTATCAGTAAATGAAGCCAAACATTGCTCAATTTGGGTATCACACTTTTGGATTTGAGTTTGATAAAACTCGTAAAGTTGTAATTCTTGTTCCAGAATAAAAACTAATTCTGGACGATAGTCCCCAGTTAAAGAAGCAGCTATTTCTTCCAGACTGGCTTTAATACGTCCATCCTTCAAAGTAGCCAATTTAATTGGGTTTTGTTCCCCAGATACAATTGCTCTAATAATGCTCAAGCCAGTAGTGCCTGTAATATCGCTGATAACTCGATGTAATTGTATGTTCATCTGTGTTAACGCTTTTTGCATCCTCTGAACATGGACGCAGGCACTTTTAATCAGATTATCCCTTTGACGTATGTAGCTGCGAAGCTTACATATTTGGTCTTCGGGGCGGAATGACCCGGATAGTAAACCGTAGGTATGTAATTGTTGTAGCCACTGACAATCTAGTACATCGGTTTTCCGACCAGGTACAGTTTTAACGTAGTGAGCATTAACGAGTTTAACGTCAAAACCGCGACTTTCCAAAATCTGGAATACAGGTATCCAATAAACCCCCGTGGATTCCATTGCCACGGTATCAACACCGCACTGCTTTAACCATTCTGCCATTGCATAGAGGTCAGCAGTAAAACAAGCAAAACTGCGTATGTTCTCCTCATCCCTTCCCGCAGGCACACTTACCCAATGTCTATCAGCACCAATATCTATTCCTGCGGCATTCGGGTTGATTTGGGATAGTAAATTCATCTCCAAATCTTGTTTTTTTGGCTTTTTGTACTTGCTCATGGGACGAGGGCTGCATTGATTGCATTGCTGATTTAAATAGGGTGTACCATGCCTGGGTGGGCAAATAAATCTAGTCTCCTAAACGGGATAGTAGCTTTAACTACTTCACCAATACCATTGCCAACAACACCCAGAACCACGCTCACATTCGGACGAATACTGCACCAGTGTCATTACGGCTTCTACTGTCATGGTACTTCTTCAGTGTATAAGTTACTTAGTCTTAAAACTCTTGTTAACTGTGTTTCTTTCATTTATTGTGGG
>LXQD01000173.1 GCA_003326215.1 Nostoc minutum NIES-26
GAATGGCACTCGTCAAATGAAATGACACCCTCAAAGTCAGCACCAGCCCACTCCACGATTTGCTTAAGCCGACTTTTACTGTTCTTTTGCGATGCCTGCGGCAACCTGACGGAACGCAGGGTTGAGTATGTGCAGAATAATATGCCTTGAGTGAATCCGATTGGATCGCCCAGCTTGATGTTCGAGAGGTCAATAATGTCCTTTTCATTGCCTCCTAAAGCACACCAGTCTCTACGGGCATCTTCGATTAATGCAGCACTTTTTGATACCCAGATAGCTTTTCGTCTGCCCTGACACCAATTGTCGAGAATGATTCCCGCACACTGTCTTCCTTTCCCCGCACCAGTGCCATCGCCCAAGAACCAGCCACGACGAAATTTTACAGCATTTTCTTCGCCTTGTGCGGCTACAGATACATTATTCCACAAATCATCGACAATATAAGACCCAGACAAGAATTCAGAGTGCGCTTGACCTGCGTAAATCACGCTTTCAAGTTGTGCTTCAGACAACAAACCTTGTGTGACAATATTTTGTGGCAGATGTGGTTTGTATGTGGGAGCCGGCGGCGAGACAAGTGCTAGGGCTGCACTTTCACAAAGCAGCGAGGGATGGGGTAGAGCGTCCTTGATTAAAAGGCGTTGTGGTCGGTAGGTTTCATAGAGGCTATCTTTCAACCCATCAGTAGCCGACCACTCGATAACTTCGTACTCCAGAACTACTACATCGGGAATTTCTGCGGAGGGTTCTGGTTGAGCTACTACAGTGCGTTTGGGCAGTTTAACAACCTTCGCTGCAACGACAGCAGCTTTGGCAGTAGTAGCATTGCATTGCGTTCGCTGTTGTAATTGCCCAATCAGTGCCTGTATTTCAGGCAGATCCAAAGTTTCAGTAATGCAAGGGATTTCGCTAGAGTCAGCCGGAACTTTATCGATCACAGTAATCCGGGTTTCAATCGTTGTCCCGTGCTTGGCGTAAGTTTTCCCACTGACCCCAACCGAAAGCACCACCCTTGCATTTTCCTGCCACCTAACAAAAGTTTCGTGCCAAGTGGGATTATTCGGTGAGAACCAATTGGCTGTGATTGTCACCAACCGCCCACCATCGCATAACCTTTGCAATGCTGAGTTGATGTGCCGAGGGGTTGCGTCTGGGTTGCGACTGTTGATTTTGGGCGACGACGAGAATGGCGGATTCATCAGCACAACCGAGGGCTGAGTTTTACCAGCCAGATAATCGTTAATTTGTTCCGCGTTGACGGAGAATAATGGTGTGCCAGGGAACAGCCGACGTAAAATCTTCGTTCTATCAGGTGCAAGCTCGTTAAGCATGAGACTCGTCCCTTGGAGTAAAGCGAACTGAGCCAGAACCCCAGTCCCCGCTGATGGTTCAAGAGTCAGGTCGTGAGGGGTGATTTGTCCAGCCATTGCCACCAAGTACGCCAAGGGAAGCGGAGTTGAGAACTGCTGAAGCTGGATTTGTTCTTCAGTGCGACGAGTGTGCGTGGGGCAAAGCGACTCAAGGTGTTGTAGTTGTTCTAAGGGGTTTTGTGGCAGTCCCTTTTTTCGCAGATAGAGAATTAGTGCAACTTCAAGAGCTTCGTATGCATCTTTCCACAACCACTTCCCTTGTGCCGCAGTACC
>LXQD01000174.1 GCA_003326215.1 Nostoc minutum NIES-26
GGCTCATAAATTTTGATAAAAGGGATTCCGTCGTTTTTGTTTTAGATGTACCATGCCTGGGTGAGGCCAATAAATCTAATCTCTCAAACGGGATAGTAACAATCGTTACTTCACCAATATTTCTGCCAAAATCACCCAGAACCAGGCTCAAATTCGGGCGAATAATGCACCATTGATCGGACGGTTTTTGCTGTCATGGTACTACTCAAGTGTAATATTTATTCGCTTTAAAACATTCGCTAGACTGTGTTTCTTCTATATTTTGCTAGTGCGTCGCCGCGCTAGTTAAAGGCTCAAATGGTACACAAGCATGTACCAAAGGTAATAGCGGTCCTAGTAGTTCTTGCCCATTGACCGCTAAATCGCTGTGACATAAATAAACTTTTTGGGAAACACGAGACAGCAAATCTGCCAAAATCCTTCGCAGTCTTTCTTGTTCTGCCAATTTTTCATCTTCTGCTGTCCAAGGTTCTCCTAACCTGTCTTGCAGGAAAAAGGGCGCACCGAATAACGTAGCTGCACCACCTTTTGCCCACAGAGGTGAACCAGCATCCAGCCAAAAATGCCAGCGGTGCGATCGCCGACTAGAACGGTATTGGAAGATAGTTGCTAGAGTGACAGCCTTTTTGGCTGGGCCGATGGGACGCAGAGGGTAAGGATTGGCTGTGATAGTACCACGCCGCAGCAGTTGAATGAATTCGGCAATAGTAGCGCTGAGTGCTGAGGAGCCAGCGCTGTGCGGGGGTTCCCCTCGTAGAGGCGACTGGCGTTGCTGAGTAAGAAGTTCTTCCTCTGTCCCTCTGCCCCCCTGCCCCTCTACTCTTCTTAGAGGTGTTTGCCGCAGTCTGGTGTCAATTTCCCAGTAGTGTTGGGCAGTTTCTAACAATTCTCGCAGTGCTGCAAGTTGGTCGTAGGGAAGATTGCTACCATTCCACAAAAAGCGCTGAATTGCTCTGTCTAAAAGAGAAATGGGACTAGGAATCAGACGCAGTTCTTGTTGCGATCGCTGCTTTTCGAGCCACTCTAATATCTCACTATAGGCGGTGCTGGCTGCATAGCCAATTCTATCCCAGCGCTCAAATGTTGTTACTGGTAGCAAATTAGGGCGATCGGGATGGGGTACAAAGCAGTAATCTGCTATTAATCCAGCACGTACTGGGTCAATGTCAGTGCTGATTGTTGAGTTTTGAGTGCTGTTTTCTACCTCCTGCCTCCTGCCTTCTGCCTCCTGCCTCCTGATTTGTGGTGTTTCTCGTTTCTTGCTTAGAACAACAAGCATCTCTGCTACAGCATCCCGATCTACTAGGCGACCTAATCCGGGATACACTAGTGCAAGTATGGTGAGTAATGCCCGAATTACGGGTGAACTAATTAGGGGACGTTGGTCGTTGAGTGATTCAACTTGGATATTTTGCTTGACGAGGATTTCTACTAAGGTGTAACGAGCGATCGCATCCAAACCTGGTGCTATAATTGCCACCTGGTCTGCTTCTACTTGTCCCGATTTAATGGCATTAACTATCACTTCTGCTGTTTGCCGCAACAGTTGGGCCCGGGAGATGGTTTGAATGGATCGTACTGCCTCTGGTAAACCAGACAGTACCATTGATTCTGTGACTAATTCCACCATTGGCGTAGCAAGTCTATCCGCTAAAGACTCTGAAGGTTGCCCAGTCAAACTTTCTACTTGACAACGGCCTGCTAGTCCTTCCAAATAGTTAGGGTCTGCTCCTAATCCCAGCCGCACTGCACCATCAGGGTTGTAGCTAAATGCCCCTACTGCACCTCGATCCAACAAAAAATCGAATAGCTGACGCGCTATGCCAGGATAATCATCGACATTATCCGCAAGCACTGCCTGATAGCGTTGAGTGAGATACTGTTGGTAATTGCGATCGCTTAACAAGTGCTGACTGTAAAGCTCGGTAATGATGCCATAAGTTAGCAATCCCCTTTCTAAACACCAGTTACGCCAATCTAGTAATAAAGACCCTAAAAATTCCGGCTCTAAATCTATGCCATTTTCCTGTAACCCCTTTTGCAAAATCTCGGCAATATCTTCACAAACTTTGCCACTGTAAGCTGCTAATTGTAGTAAATCTAGAATCCGCCTTACCAAGCGGTATTCATTTACTCCTGCACGACGTAAGGTTTCTTCGTCTAGTTGAGAACGCCAGAGTTTTGTTGCCAATTCTTGCTCTGTTTCTGGACGTAATCTTACCGGAAATTGTGCTTTTAGATTCAACGATTGAATCAATAAAGGCCAAAATAAAATAACTTCATCTTGAAAAAAACCCAATACTGTCTTCGCACGAACTGGATATTTACCTAAAGTGGCTGTAACAATTTTGTCTCCTAATTCTCGGCGATTCTCATCGTTGGCGGCTAGAACTAAAACTCCTGGCTCTGTCTTCTCAAGATACAAAGGTTTGGTTATGCAAGTACTTGCTTGCAATTTTTGTTTTTTAGTATAAAATAATTCATAAGTGTGATTTTCATTTTGTAACCAGCGACAAAAATGCTCGACTAACCGAGTAGTCTTACCACTGCGGCTAGTACCTATAATCCAAACAGAATAAGAAACCACAAACCTTCTCCTTGTAGATTTGTTAGTATACCTTGTGCGTTAACTTAGGGTTAAGAATCACCAAAAAATGCTGGATGATTGCCTACAATGAAAATTTCTGTTTTTAGCCAAAAAATATACCCTTTCTTGCTGTCTGTTTACCGATGGTATCTCCAAACCCCAGAGCGTTCTTTGGATGAGGCTTACAAGGCTGCATTACAGATTAAGGCAATAGAAGACGAGCATTTTAATGGTAATAAAATAGACTTCAACTCAACCATCCACAGCAATAGTGTGATGGATTACTTTGAGTCAGTCGGATGCGACTGACAGAGTTTAAAGCTAGCCGTTGGTTCTCAAATGAATCTAAGCAAAAAGCTGCTCATAAAGCAGGGATAGAATATCCTAATCCTTCCTTAATTTTAGAAAAGTTAAAATTTATTGATGATGTCACATCAAAATACACTAACTATGATTATGAAACGACTTCCTCAGCCGTAGTAAAAAAACCTCAAATTGTGCAAGTCGAGCCAAATGAAATAGTTCCAGCATCCCCAGCACAATTATCAAATCCAAATAAAGAACCAACTCCTAAAAAGCGTGGAAAAACTGATACAACAGGAATATTACCTCGGTCGCTCTTAAGCACTATAAGTCGTCTGCAAATTGAATTAGATCCAACTTCTGAGCAAGATGTTGTTAAAAGTTTTCGTCAGGCTCAAAAAAGAACAATAATATCTATCAGATTTATTTTACTATTAATTATAGTACCTCTGTTGACTCATCAGATATCTAAAATATTAGTAGTAGGCCCACTGGTCGATCGTTTTAAAGGAACTGAAACAGAGACAGTTTTCCTCAATTATCAAATGGAAGAAGAAGCATTAGTAGAACTGCAAAGATTTGAGGAAAAAGTCAAATTTCAAAGCCTGATTACCAATACACCAACACTATCTCCACAAGAGATAGAAAATCAGATGCGAGAAAAGGCAATCGAAATTGCCGAGGAATTTCGCGAGGAAAGCACCAATGCGATTAAGAATGTTTTTGCAGATATTGTCTCTATTATTGCTTTTATCTGGTTTTTACTTGTCAGCAAGCCTGCCATTGCGGTGCTAAAAGATTTTATTGATAATATCGTTTATGGTCTGAGTGACAGCGCTAAGGCATTTATTATCATTTTGTTTACTGATATATTTGTCGGATTCCACTCTCCTCATGGCTGGGAAGTAATTCTAGAAGGTTTATCACGCCACTGGGGCTTGCCAGAAAATCGAGATTTTATCTTCTTATTTATTGCTACATTTCCAGTGATTTTAGATACCATTTTTAAATATTGGATATTCCGCTACTTGAACCGCATATCGCCTTCCGCAGTGGCTACTTATCGGAATATGAATGAATAAGAGACTGGGGACTGGGGACTGGGAACTAGGAAAGAATTCTTTGAATCTAATTCATAATCCCCATTAATAAATACCTATTAACCAATACTTAATCTCCAATTGTCTGAATGAGAAAGAAAATTGTAGCTATCAGCGTCGGTTTACCTGTGATTCTGGTAATTCTTTTGGGACGTATGCAATCTTTAGGACTTCTAAAACTCAGTCCGCCAGAATGTCGAGTAAACAAGTGGGATGTACCAGCGTCTTTGTCAGAGCCAACACAAGATACACTTATTCAAAAGCAAGAAGCGCTACTGCCACTTATTGAGAGGTTACCAGTGACTTGTTGTCAGGATGATGCTTCTTGTTTAGATGAGGTTCTCTATGGAGGAAAAAACAATCAATTACCAGATAAAAAAGCGCTGTTAACAGCTATCGATCGCAGTTTGCGATATCTGCAAACCTCTAATGCTGTTGCTGCTTATCAACGATATCAATTAGTTGGAATTACACGCGATCGCGTATTCAATAGTTTAAAAAGATTCCGCGAACTGTTACTAAAAACTAATTCTGCAACTGAACTACAGAAAGCTATACAACGGGAGTTTGTTTTTTACCAATCAGTTGGCAAAGACAATAAAGGTTCGGTTTTGTTTACTGCTTACTATGAACCACTTTATTTTGCCAGTCGCGTTCCCACAGCAGAGTTTCGCTATCCGGTTTATCGATTACCTCCTAATTTAGACTCTTGGACTAAGCCTCATCCTACACGCCTAGAATTAGAAGGAGCAGATGGTTTACAAGGCGCAAAAGGTAAACTACGGGGGTTGGAGTTATTTTGGTTTCGCGATCGCCTTGAACCTTATTTGGCTCAAATTCAAGGTTCAGCTAGACTTCAACTGACTGATGGTACTCAGACAACAATAGGTTATGCCGGTCATATCGCTTATAACTATAAAAGTATTGGCAGAGAATTGGCGAACGATGGCAAATTGCCGCTAGAGGGTATGACAATGCCAATTATCCTCGACTATTTTCAAAAGCATCCCCAAGAATTAAATATTTATATTCCCCGCGATCCTAGCTTTGTGTTTTTTCAAGAAAACCACGGTGCGCCAGCACAAGGTTCTATTAACGTACCAGTAACCGCAGAACGTTCTATTGCCACAGATAAATCCCTTATGCCTCCTGGTGCTTTAGCATTGATTCGTGCTGCTTTTCCCTTTGCCAATGCTAACGGCCAGATGGAACATCGGATCGTCAGTCGTTATGTACTCGATCAAGATACGGGAGGTGCAATTAAAGGCCCCGGTAGGGTCGATTACTTTTTAGGTACTGGTAAACTAGCAGGCGATCGCGCCGGTGTCACAGTCAGTAACGGACAATTATATTACCTGTTGCTGAAGCCCAACAGTTAAAAAAGGGAAGCTCGCAAAGAGAGGGAAATTACAACTGACAACTGACAACTGACAACTGACAACTGACAACTAACTCTTAAAAACTCTGCTCTAAACGTTGGAAGTCTCGTTGCACTTCATGCCACAAAGTTTTGTTGTTTGGGTCTGTTTTCAGGGCTTTTTTAAGATAAATTCTAGCTTTCAGTAGTTGATTTTCGTTAATTAGTGCCCGTCCCCAAATTTGATAAGCAACCGCTTGCCATTGCCGCACTTCGGCATCCCCTGGTAAGCGTTCTGCCAAAGCTTCCGCTAGTGCGATCGCTTGGGGAAATCTTTTTTCCTTTAAAAATCGTTGCAATTGCTCGTAAGTCTTCCACTTCAGCCGCTGTTCTATTTCCACAATGTTAGGTGGCTTTGGTGTTGGCGGCTTTTCGGTTTGTACAGTGGTTTTGGTTTTGGGTGCTTTTTCTTGGCGGGTAGCCTTTGTACCTTCATGCCCAGATTTAGGCGATTGACTGACTCGTTGAACTGTCTCCTCTGACGGTACAACTGTTAACAGGACTCTGTAAGCCTCTGTTAAAGCAATAAACTTATCTTTAGCTTTTGTATCATCTGGATTGGTATCAGGATGATATTGCTGGGCCAGCCGTCTATAAGACGCTTTGATGTCGGCAAAAGAGGCTCCTGACCTTAAACCCAATAAACGGTAGTAATCTCCAAGATCCATTGCGATCTATCAGCTTTCCAATATTTAGCTCTCAGCTATCAGCTTCCAGCTTGAGGTTTTAATAATAAAGACTAATTATCTAATTTATAGTTCACATTTGACAGTTTTTCTAGGAACTGGGGACTGGAGACTAGGGACTGGGGACTAGGGATTAGGAAAACTACTTCTTCATCTCCCCCTGCTCCCCCTGCCTCCCCTGCTTTTTAAAGAAGCCTACGGGCGTTCTTCAATTACACGGTCAATTAAACCGTATTCTTTCGCCTCTTGGGCAGACATGAAAAAGTCGCGATCCATGTCTTTTTCAATCTTGACTATAGGCTGACCTGTGTTGAGAGCGTAAATCTCGTTGAGCTGGTGACGAATCCGCAGAATTTCTCTAGCTTCAATTTCGATATCGGTTGCTTGCCCACGGGTGCCGCCAGAAGGCTGGTGAATCATGATCCGAGAATGGGGCAATGCCATACGTTTGCCCTTAGTGCCAGCAGACAGTAGGAAAGACCCCATGGAGGCAGCTAAACCCACACAAATTGTCACCACATCTGATTTGATATGTTGCATGGTATCAAAAATCGCCAGCCCAGAGGTGACCATACCACCAGGAGAATTGATGTATAAATAAATATCCTTACCTGGATCGTCTGAATCCAGATACAACATTACAGCGATAATTTGGTTAGCAATTTCATCATCAATATCTCGCCCCAGGAAAATAATCCGTTCCCGGTAAAGGCGATCGTAGATGCTAATCCAATCTGTATATTGCCCTCCGGGCATCCGGTAAGGAACTTTAGGAACGCCTATAGGCATTTTCGTTACTCCGTTTGAATTAATTGAGGATTGGGGATAAGAGAGCAGGGGAGGCAGGGGGGCAGAGGGGCAGAGGGGCAGAGGAAAATACCCAACTCTTTACTCAGCACTTCCTTGTACAGACGCGTAGACGCTCGTAAGAGCGGCTTCTCGTAAGAGTATAATCGCGTCTCTCAGCACTGGCTCCTCAGCATTCAGCATTCAGCACTCAGCTAAAGGACACTAGCAGGCAGTGGAGGATTGGCTAGTTCTTCTTTTTCAAAAACTCTGTCAATCAGTCCGTATTCCTTCGCTTGGTAGGGTGTCATGTAGAACAGCCGATCCATATCTTTGATAATTTTTTCTGGGGGCTGTCCGGTGGTACGATGCAGGATATCAATCATCGAGGTTTTATTTACTAGAACTTCCTTCGCCCGAATTTGAATATCCGTTGCTTGACCTTGGGCGTAGCTCTTGGGTTGGTGCAGGATAATGTTAGAGTGGGGCAAACTGGCACGGCATCCTTTTGTGCCAGCACTAAGTAACATTGCTGCCATACCCATTGCTGAACCAAGACAGATGGTGTAAATGGGGGGCTTGATGTATTTTATAGTGTCATATATGGCAAAGGCTTCGGTTTCAAAGCCAATAGGCTCGCCACTATAACCAGAAGTGCCGGTCGAGTTGATGTAGATTTTAATCGGCTTTTCGGGGTCGTCGGACTGCAAGTACAGCAGTTCGGCCACGATTAATTCCGTGACAGCAGGCACCAGTGGCATTCCCAGATAGACAATTCTTTCCTTTAATAATAAGGAAGGCAAATCTGGCGGCGGTGTCCGGTAGAAATTATCGCCGTAATAGGGGGCTTGAACAGCCTTGATGGGGGAAATGTCCATAGCAACTGATCGCCTGAAATTATGCCGTTAACTGTAATACATCCTAGCGTGATGCTAGCTCTGTTCAAGTTCGGATTTCTCCCTAGTGGGTAAAGAACTGAGCATCTGCCAATGGGTGGCTACTAAGATATTCTGAATATATTATCCGAATTTCTCAATGGATCTGTATTGGCTGGGTTTTCCGTAGCGCTCATGTTGCGTTTTGAAGTTATTTATAAATATGTATATCCTGACTAGGAAGTTTGGGTTATGAAAGTTAACTTGCAGCCTGTTCTGAATGATGCTAATTTAGACGCGAATCAGCCGAGTAGCCAACGACAGTTGGCGATTTCGATTTCGGCGATCGCCCAAACTCAAGACCGTACTGTTCCCCTTAATTTATGTTTAATTCTCGACCATAGTGGTTCGATGAATGGGCGACCGCTAGAAACCGTCAAAAAAGCAGCGAACCAGTTAGTTGACAGACTTAATCCTGGCGATCGCCTGAGTGTTGTAGTCTTCGATCATCGTGCCAAAGTCTTAATACCTAATCAAGTTATCGAAGAACCAGAGAAAATCAAAAAGCAAATTAACCGTTTGGCTGCCGATGGTGGTACAGCGATTGATGAAGGCTTACGCTTGGGTATTGAAGAGTTAGCAAAGGGCAAAAAAGAAACGATTTCTCAAGCCTTTTTATTAACCGATGGCGAAAATGAACACGGTGATAACAATCGTTGCTTGAAATTTGCCCAGTTGGCTGCTAGCTATAATTTGACTTTGAATACTTTGGGTTTTGGGGACAATTGGAACCAAGATATTTTAGAAAAAATCGCTGATGCGGGTTTAGGCACTTTGTCTTATATTCAAAAACCCGATCGCGTAGTAGATGAGTTTAGTCGCTTGTTCAGTCGGATGCAAACTGTGGGATTGACTAATGCTTATTTACTATTCTCTCTCATGCCTAATATCAGGCTAGCGGAACTTAAACCCATCGCCCAGGTTGCCCCAGACACAATAGAATTGCCATTGCAACAAGAAGCAGATGGACGCTTTGCGATCCGCTTAGGAGATTTAATGAAAGATGCGGAACGGGTGATTTTAGCTAATATTTATCTAGGACAGTTGCCAGAAGGTAAACAAGCGATCGCTAACGTGCAAGTCCGCTACGACGACCCCACCCAGAATCAAATCGGGTTATTTACACCAAATATCCCCGTTTACGCCAATGCAGTCAGGGCTTATCAACCAGACCTCGACCCCCAAGTGCAAAAATCGATTTTGGCATTGGCTAAATATCGCCAAACTCAATTAGCAGAGACGAAATTGCAACAAGGGGATCGGGCTGGAGCTGCTACCATGCTGCAAACAGCTGCTAAAACCGCCCTACAAATGGGAGATACTGGTGCAGCAACAGTTCTGCAAACTTCCGCTACCCAGCTCCAATCTGGAGAAGAGTTATCCGAAAGCGATCGCAAGAAAACCAGGATTGTCTCAAAAACTGTGTTGCAAGATATCCCTCCCAAATGAAAGTTCAATTGCTCTGGTCACTAAATGATACGAATGTTGATGCCGCACAATTGAATAACCAACGTCAATTGGCGATTTCAATTTCGGCGATCGCTGGCGAACTCGACCAACATTTGCCACTCAATTTATGCTTGATTCTCGATAAAAGTGGTTCCATGCATGGGCAACCAATTCAAACTGTAATTCAAGCAGTGGAGCAATTATTGGATAGATTACAACCAGGCGATCGCATCTCCGTTGTAGCTTTTGCTGGTTCTGCGGAAGTGATTATTCCTAACCAAGAAATCCACAACGTTGAAAGCATTAAATCCCAGATTAAAAAGAAATTGAATGCTGGCGGTGGTACGGTAATTGCTGAGGGTTTGCAACAGGGAATCACAGAATTAATGAAGGGAACAAGAGGAGCTGTTTCCCAAGCGTTTCTCCTCACCGATGGTCATGGTGAAAGCAGTTTGAAGATTTGGAAGTTGGAGATCGGGAAAGATGATAACAAGCGCTGTCTCGAACTTGCCCACAAGGCAGCTAAAATCAACTTGACTATTAATACTCTTGGATTTGGCAATAGCTGGAATCAGGATTTATTAGAAAAAATTGCTGATGCTGGTGGTGGTACTTTAGCTCATATTGAGCGCCCTGAACAAGCAGTTGAGCAGTTTAGCCGTTTGTTTAAGCGTATTCAGTCTGTGGGACTAACTAACGCTTACCTACTGTTATCTTTGGTACCAAATGTCCGACTAGCAGAACTTAAACCCATTGCCCAAGTTGCGCCAGACACAATTGAATTACCAGTACAAAAAGAAGCCCATGGAGGCTTTACCGTGCGCTTGGGAGATTTGATGGATGTGGAACGAGTAGTTTTGGCGAATATATATCTGGGACAACTGCCAGAAGGCAAACAGGTAATCGGGCATCTGCAAATCCGCTACGATGACCCAGCGATGAATAAAGAGGGCCTGCTGTCCCCGATGATACCGATATATGCAAATGTGATACGGGCTTATCAACCTGCGGTAGATCCCCAGGTGCAACAATCTGTTTTGGCGTTAGCCAAGTATCGCCAAACTCAGTTAGCGGAAGTGAAATTGCAACAAGGCGATCGCACTGGTGCAGCTACAATGTTGCAAACAGCCGCTCAAACCGCTTTACAAATTGGAGATACTGGTGCTGCAACAGTTCTGCAAACTTCCGCCACTCGCCTGCAAGCTGGCGAACAACTTTCGGAAGCAGACCTCAAGAAAACTCGAATTGTCTCAAAGACTGTTTTACAGGATTCCTGAACTGTGGTATTTACTGTATCATTTTGGATTGTACAAGAGTTATTGATTCGCTTTGGGTGCTTCATCTGTCGCTATCGTTATTCAAATTACTATTATCTATCCTGTTGATTTTGGAACAATTTCACTTCAACGAACCGCAAAGAGCGCGAAGAACATAGCATGAAAACCACTGGCATTCATCATGTAGCTATAATTTGTTCTGACTACAAACGCTCAAAAAAGTTTTATGTAGAAGTTTTAGGTTTTTCTATTATTCAAGAGACTTTTCGTGTTGAAAGAAATTCTTATAAATTAGATTTGCGAGTTGGAGAAAACAACCAAATAGAGTTATTCTCTTTCCCTAATCCTCCTCAAAGAGTTGGCAACCCGGAAGCTTGTGGATTAAGGCATCTTGCTTTTGAAGTTCGTGATATTGAGCAAACTGTTTCTGACTTGAACTTCCAGGGTGTAGAGACAGAAAATATTAGAATTGATGAAATTACAGGTAAAAAATTTACTTTCTTTAAAGACCCAGATAATTTACCCTTAGAGATTTATGAGAGTTAGTAAATTTATTGTTTAATTACTGAGTTGAGCTTTAAAAAATAGGTAGAGAAGCTAGTCTTTGAGAGCAGTTCATTTTTTAATTGACTTAGGGCGAGAAAATTTAGAAGCTGGCTTGAAGTTCTGTATTGGTACATTTTGAAGCGCCTGCTGCATAAAATCGCGCCAAATGGGAGTCACCATACCTCCGCCTGTAGCACCATGAGCTAATTGTCTGTTGTCATCTCTTCCTACCCAAATGGCAGTTGTTAACTGGGGTACTGTACCAATAAACCAAATATCCTTTTCTGAAGAAGTTGTCCCAGTTTTTCCCGCAACTGGCCGGTTTATAGCTGCACCTTTACCAGTTCCTTCTTTAACTACTGATTGCATCACATCTAAGATTGTGGCTGATGCCCAAGAGTCAAGAACTAGCCGAGGTTTGGGGGTATTATCGAGTAACACATTACCACTACTATCCCTGACACGGGCAATCAGCGTTGGGGGCGATTGCCAACCATAATTAGCAAAAGTCGCATAAGCACTAGCCATTTCCAGTGGTGTTACACCAATTGCACCTAATGGCAAAGAACTTACAGGTTCCATTGGACTCATAATTCCTAGGGTACGGCAAGTTTCGATAACTTTATTTATCCCTATCGCTTTGCCAATCTTAACCGCAGGGACATTACGAGATTGTGCTAAAGCAGTACGAATCGGTATTGCACCCCTAAAGGTATTATCGTAGTTGTGTGGAGAGTATGAACCATTAATATCAGGGTAGCTGACTGGGGAATCTACCACTGTTGTATTTGGAGTAAACTTACCACTAGCAAAGGCAGTATAGTAAACAAACGGTTTAAAGGAAGAGCCGGGCTGACGCTGCGCTTGAGTTGCTCGGTTAAATTCGCTAGCTTTCGAGTCTACACCACCCACCAGTGCTTTGACAAAGTGGGTACGTGGGTCAATTGCTACTAAAGCCATTTGATTGTTATTTAACCCTTGACCTTCAAGAGTTTTATGCCACTTTTTAATAGTTTCTTCTGCGATCTTTTGCAAGTCAAAGGCTACCGTAGCTTGCACCCGCATTCCACCTTTAAGCACTGCATCACGCCCAAACTTTTTAATCAGTTCCTGTGCCACAGCATTGGTAACATAAGGAAAGATACTAGCTTTAAATGACTTGATTTTACCAAGTTTGATTTTTTGGTGGAGAGCATCATTATATTCTTGGTAGGTAATCCATTTCAATGCCAGCATTCTTCCCAATACTTCCCTTTGCTTTTGTTTGGCCAAATTCATATTCACAAAAGGGCTAAACTCTTCTGGAGCCTGAACTAAACCCGCCATCATTGCTGACTCGCCCAAAGTCAAATTTTCTGCTGATTTATCAAAGTAGGTCTGTGCTGCTGTTTCCGCACCATAATTGTTATGACCCCAATAAACTTGATTGAGGTACATTTCTAAAATCCGGTCTTTAGTGAGAATTTGCTCTAAGCGAATTGCTAGTATTGCTTCTGCTATTTTGCGGCTTAAAGCACGCTTACGAGAGAGAAAGAGATTTTTTACTAACTGCATTGAGATTGTGGAACCACCCTCTCGTACACCACCTGCTGTCCAGTTGACTAATGCAGCACGTCCAATACCGCTTGGGTCAATACCGTGGTGGTTGTAAAAATAACTATCTTCACTGGCTAATACTGCTCGTTTTAAATTTGGATTAATTTTATCTAGGGGTATAACTTTTCTGTTAGCTTCCCCATGTATACCTACTAACAGCTTGCCTTTGATGTCATAGATGTAAGTTGTTTCTGCTGGCAAGAAGTTCTGTATTTGTCTAACATCTGGTAAGTTACGGAAACTAATTGCTAAACCAATCAATCCTCCAGCTACAACAGAACTTGTCAGCATAGCAATTGATAACAAAGTACCACCAGCGACCAGACCTACTTGTCTCCAAAACTCGAAACTATGTGAAGTCCCAATTTCTGGCTGTTCATGTTTAAAAGTTTCTGAGGAAGACATGGCAATTTCATTTATTCATTTGTACAAAAGACGACAATTCAACAGTTTATTCAACGAAACTGGTAATATATTTTTTTTTGCAACTACAGTAGTTTGATAGTTGCAAAAGTGAACAGATATTAACCTAGACAGATCATCTAATTTGGAGTAGAGTCTGGTGGATAACTAAATAGGATGTTTTAAAAGGATTGGGTGAATATAATTCGCTACTACACAAACAAAGTCCCTTCGCGTTCGCTAGTCGCCTGATGCTACTTGACGGCAGTTGCTACAACGGGGGGAACCCCCCTGACGCTCAAGGACTCGCTAAAGCTGTGCTAACGGGTTCGGGGGAGACGCTACGCGAACGCTTCGCTATCGCAATCGACGGGAACCGCCAAGACTGCGACCCCCTCATCGCAACGCACTGCCTCTTCCACTTGGGGAAACCCCAAGACCGCAGTGGCTCCCCTTGGGAGAGGACTCGCTAACGCTAGGCTATGGCAACTTCTCTCCGCAGCGCTGGACTCACGGCTTGCGCGGACTAAAGGGAAATCAGGTGTTTGAAACCCACGCAGTTGGATTTTGCCTGTATAGCTGTGATTTCCAATTGCTAAGGCTAGTATTAATTGAGACTTTCCAAAGATATTCTTAGAGGATTTTTGAAAAGTTCTTGGCGATCTATCAAATACTGTTTATATTATTTCCTCACAAGAAGAAAATATAACTACTTATTGTACTCGCTCTCAAAATATAACCCTCTAACAAAAGTTAGAAAAGATAGAGTCAAAGGTTATATCCTGCAACTAAGTAGGTCGTCGTGAATATTTATCGTGAGGATAAGGCAGGAGGCAGGAGGCAGGAGGGAAGAGGTTTTTAGCTGAGTTAACCTTTTGTAACATAGTTTGGTTTTTTCTCACCGACTTACTTACTCTCCTGATAACAAATAGTAAAATCTGAAACGAAATATTTAACTGTTTAACACTTGTTATTTTTATGCTGACGCTACTGTGTATGTAATTAATAAAAATAAACGAATAACTTTAACTATTTTGGGCGATCGCAAAACTTTTCGGTCTATTGACATTCTTGATGTGACAGTTCCCAGTGCAGAATATGGGTTATGAGCTTTTGAGCAGAGAGCAAGAATTTATATCGGTTTCTCCTTTGCTTTTTTGCCCATCGTAGAACTTTGTGTCATGTTGTGGATTATCCTTGACATAATTTGTGAAATATGTTGATAATGGTTCTTTGTGGAAACTTTACCTCTATAAAATAAACGCTTGGCTAACGTCATTGTGATAGGCTCCCAGTGGGGCGATGAAGGGAAAGGTAAAATAACTGACTTACTCAGCCGCTCCGCAGATGTTGTGGTACGTTACCAAGGGGGTGTCAATGCTGGGCACACGATTGTAGTGAAAGGTCAGACCTTTAAGCTGCATTTGATTCCCTCTGGTATTTTGTATCCAGATACTGAGTGTATTATCGGCTGTGGGACAGTCATCGATCCACAGGTTTTGATAACAGAACTCGACCAGCTAGAGAAATTAAACATTTCTACTAAGAATCTGCTAATTTCTGAGACAGCCCATGTAACGATGCCTTACCATCGGTTAATCGACCAGGCATCTGAGGAACGACGGGGAAGTCACAAAATTGGGACTACTGGTCGAGGTATTGGCCCCACTTATGCTGACAAATCAGAGCGTACAGGCATCAGAGTTTTAGACTTGATGGACCCGGAAGCGCTGCGTGACAAGTTAGAATGGACGATTAATTATAAGAACGTTATTTTAGAAAAGCTTTATAACTTGCCGCCTTTAGACCCTCAAGAGGTGATTAAGCAGTATTTGGGATATGCCGATCGCTTGCGACCTTACGTGGTTGATACCTCACTGAAAATATACGATGCCATTCAGCGGCGGCGCAATATTTTGTTTGAAGGAGCGCAAGGAACGCTTCTCGACTTAGATCATGGCACTTATCCCTATGTCACCTCATCGAACCCCGTAGCTGGAGGGGCTTGCGTTGGCACGGGGGTAGGGCCGACAATGATTGACAGGGTAATTGGCGTATCGAAAGCGTACACGACGCGAGTAGGGGAAGGGCCTTTTCCCACCGAATTGGATGGAGAAATCGGAGAATTATTATGCGATCGCGGTGCAGAATTCGGCACAACCACCGGACGTAAGCGTCGCTGTGGCTGGTTTGATGCTGTCATCGGTCGCTATGCCGTTCGGATTAACGGTATGGATTGTATGGCAATCACCAAACTTGATGTTCTCGACGAATTAGAAGAAATCAAAGTTTGTGTTGCTTATGAAATAGATGGCGAACGCTCTGAAAACTTCCCCACCAGTTCCCGTCAATTTGCCCGGTGTCGTCCCATTTACAAGACCTTACCGGGATGGGGTGTGTCAACAACTCACTGCCGCACCTTAGAAGACTTGCCACAGCAAGCACTGGACTATCTAAAATTCTTAGCAGAATTAATGGAAGTCCCAATCGCGATCGTCTCCCTAGGAGCAAGCCGCGATCAAACCATAATTGTAGAAGACCCCATCCACGGTCCCAAACGCGCTTTATTGCACCCTGACGGCACACCGGCCTCTCTACTAAGTGCATAGTGAGTGTCGAGTACTAAGTTCTCCCTCCGCAACGGACACTTTCCTTAACGGGGGGAACCCCGCACGGAAGTGTCCTCCCCTCTGCCTTCTAATAACTGATAACTAACAATTAACAACTTCTATGCCTCTCACAGTCGAATGTCAAAAGCGACCAGAAGGTAGCAAGACAAAAGCTTTGCGCCGTTCTGGAGAAATACCTGCTAATTTATACGGTCATAAGGGTACAGAGTCAATTTCTCTGGTCATTAATGCCAAAACTGTTGAGCGCTTGCTCAAAAAAGCTTCAGTCAACAACACCTTAATTGATTTAAACGTTACTGATGTACCTTGGCGAGGTAAAGCTCTGCTGCGAGAACTTCAGGTTCATCCAGCAAAAGGTACACCCTACCACCTCAGCTTTTTTGCAGTTGCGGGCCACGGCGACACCAATGTAGAAGTACGACTGCGTTTTGTGGGAAATGCTGTTGGTGTTAAACAAGAAGGTGGTTTTTTAGACACTGTAATCACTGAATTGCAAGTGAGTTGTTCCCCTGAGAACATTCCAGAAATAATTGAAATTGATGTCTCTAACCTGAAAATTGGAGACAGCTTGCGTATTCATGAGCTAGTCTTGCCTCAAGGGGTGACAGCTTTGGGTGAAGCGGAGCAAGTCGTGGTCAGTGTTTCGCAGCCGCAAATTAGTGCTGAGGCTGAGGCTGAGGCTGAGACAGCGAGTGAAACAGTCTCTGAAGCTACATAAAGTATGTAATAATTTTTGATGATACCAGGGGGAAACTCCTGGTTTTTTTGTATTTGAACTGCACCAGGCGCAGAAAGCGCAAAGGAAAGAGATGACAGCTATCCTTCCACTTTTAATTCAGCAGATGTTGCAGCCTAGATTTTATCCCCATGCAGTAACAGAACCGATTGAATTAATTCAAACCCATATTTCTTATGTGCTGCTCACTGGAGATTACGCCTATAAGCTGAAAAAACCAGTGAATTTTGGTTTTTTAGATTTCTCTACCTTGGAGAAACGGCAGCATTTTTGTCAGGAAGAGTTGCGCCTGAATCAGCGAGGAGCAAGTGAGCTGTATTTGGAAGTTTTGCCTGTGACTTTGGTGGAGGAGCAATACCATCTCAGTGGAACTGGCGAACCTGTAGAGTACGTGCTGAAGATGCGTCAGTTTCCTCAAGAGTTGCTGTTTAGCACACTTTTTGAACAGGGTAAATTAAATGAGACACACCTAGAGGAATTGGGAAGGGTAGTGGCTTACTACCATGCTCAAGCACAGACGAATGATTATATTCGCAGTTTTGGTGAGGTGCTGCAAGTCCGGGCTGCCATTGATGAGAATTACGAGCAAACCGAGAAATATATCGGTGGTCCCCAGACGCGGGCACAGTTCGATCAAACAAAGCAATATACAGATAAATTTTTTGCAGAACGCCCAGACTTATTTGTCAGCAGAATTCAAGATCGCTACATTCGTGAATGCCACGGGGATTTACACCTGAGAAATATTGCTTTGTGGCATGACAAAATCACGTTATTTGATTGCATAGAGTTTAATGAACCGTTTCGCTTTGTCGATGTCATGTACGATGTAGCGTTCACAGTGATGGATTTGGAAGCGCGGCAGCGTCAAGATTTGGGTAATGCCTTTTTGAATGCCTATATAGAGCAAACAGGAGATTGGGAAGGTTTGCAGGTACTGCCTTTATATTTGAGCCGTCAGGCTTATGTCCGGGCAAAGGTGACTTCATTTTTACTAGACGATCCGAGTGTACCCTTAACGGTAAAGGAAGAAGCAACAAAAACAGCGGCTGACTATTACAAGCAGGCTTGGGAGTATACTCAACCCAAACAAGGACAACTGATTTTGATGTCGGGATTGTCAGGTTCTGGGAAAAGTACAACCGCACGATATTTAGCCTTGCAACTGGGAGCAATTCATATTCGCTCAGATGCAGTGCGAAAACATTTGGGAGGAATTTCCTTGAACGAACGCGGTGGGGATGACTTATACACACCTGAAATGACCCAGAAAACTTATGCACAGTTGCTGAATTTGGGAATTATACTAGCTAATCAAGGTTTCTCAGTAATTTTGGATGCTAAGTATGACCAACAAAAACTGCGCCAGGAAGCGATCGCCCAAGCCGAAAAACACCAAATTCCCCTTAAAATTATTTACTGCACAGCCCCTTTAGAAGTTGTACAAGAGCGTCTTGTCAACCGCACAAATGATATTGCTGATGCTACTGTCAATTTATTGGCATCACAAATAAAGCAAGCTGAACCCTTTACCGATGAAGAAAAACCCTACGTTCAGATTTGGGACACAACCCAACCACAACAAGCACAATTAACACAAATAATTCGCCAATAGCTTGCAAAATTAAAAATCCTAAACAATTTTTAATTTTAAATTTTTAATTTATTAGTAGTGAACTTATGGCACCTAAAAACAATGACTTCTTCACTATCTCTCCCAGCTTCTTTACTCAACTAATATTTGGGTCATTTTTAATACTCATATTGTCGCTGACAGGTTCTCCATTATCCCTAAGTATCTTCCTAGGTATTTTGGGTGGTTTCACTTTAGGCTGGATTACAAATGCAAGTAAAAATAGTCCCCAAGCCCCAACTGTAGCCTCCTCTGATGGTGTGGATGCAGCACTTAAGTACTGGTTATTTTTCTTACTTGGCTTTGTGTCTTTAGGGTATTCTGCACCCATGAGTATCTTGCTAGGCGGAATAGGTGCTATGGGTGGAGGATGGATTATTGCTTGGTGGGGAAGCAAAGAAGAAAGTAAAACTCAGCTACCAGTTGAGGCGCAAGAAGAGTCGTCTAGTGAACGGCCTAGCAATAGAATCACCAAACAACAAAAAAGAAGACCCGTCCGCCGTTACCGTCGTCCTTCTGGAATCAATCTTCAGTTTTGGAGAAGATAATATTCGGAATTGGGGATTGGTTACTGCCTCTAATCCGCAGAGGGATCCCAAGTTCCCCAGTCTCTAATCCCCATTGTCTCTAATCCGCAGAGGAGACCCCGAGTTCCCCAGTCTCTAATCCCCATCATGTTTTTATATCTCTCCAAGTTGCTACCACTGTTTTTTTATCCGCTGGGATTAGCCAGTTTGTCTTTAATAGTGGCACTAGTAACATTATGGAAGCGACCACGAATTGCAGCGGGAGCGATCGCCTTAGCATTAACTGTATTACTTCTTTGCAGTAATGGTTGGGTTGCTAAATCATTAGTGCGATCGCTGGAATGGCAAAATCTTTCTGTTGCCCAAATGCCCAATGCAGAAGCAATTGTAGTTTTAGGTGGTGCAACTAAATCAGCTTCTTTTCCAAGACCGAGTGTCGATTTAAGTGAATCGGGCGATCGCGTGATTTATGCTGCTCAACTATATCGCCAAAAAAAAGCCCCGATCGTCATTCTCAGTGGAGGTCGTATTGATTGGCGTGGCAGCGGCGCACCAGAATCAGAAGATATGGCTAAAATCCTTACGTCTATTGGCATACCATCCGAAGCACTTGTGCAAGAACCTGACTCATTGAATACTTACGAAAATGCTGTGAATGTCAAGAAAATTTTAGAGGCTCGTGGCATTCGTCAGATATTGTTAGTAACTTCTGCAATGCATATGCCGCGATCGCTGAAGATTTTCCAGCGTCAAGGTATTGATGTTATTCCTGCACCTACTGACTTTCTCGTCAGTCAGGGCGATTTACAAGAACTCGGCAACACTCCTAAAGCCGCAATACTAAATTTGTTACCTGATAGCAATAATTTACACCAATTTACTAATGCTTTAAAAGAATACGTTGGCAGTTTTGTATATCGCTTGCGCGGTTGGCTATGATTAAGTGCTAAAGATCGGCTGTTATTCCCACTTATATATTCAAGCAAGAAAGTACTAATGGCAGACATCTCACCGCTTAAAATACCTCGAATTTAGACTGCGATCGAGCGCTAACTGCCACAATTACAAAATTGAGGTACGTTTGCTCTGGCTGGTTTATCAGTACGAGCGCGAGAAGTTGCCAAGAGGATCTCTCTCTAAGTAAACTTCAGTGACTTCTAAAATCCCATCGCCTCTGCTACTGCTCCAAGTTCCGCCGCAATACCCTGTTTAAATTGACTATGACTGTGCTTAATAGCTGTATCTGGGTCTTTTAGACCGTTGCCAGTGAGGATACAAACTACTGTCGCCCCGGTGGGGATTTGGTCTTTGACTTGCAACAAACCTGCTACGGAAGCAGCACTGGCAGGTTCGCAGAAAATACCTTCGGATGCTGCTAACAGTCGATAAGCATCAAGAATTTCTGCGTCAGTAACAGCGTAGAAATTTCCTTGACTTGCTGATTGCGCTGCGATCGCTAACTCCCAACTAGCCGGATTGCCAATGCGAATTGCTGTAGCTAAAGTTTCGGGATGGGCTACTGGTTTACCACTCACTAAAGGAGCTGCACCTGCTGCTTGAAATCCCATCATCCGGGGTAGGCGATCGCACTTACCTACTTGATGGTATTGACAAAATCCCATCCAATATGCTGTGATATTCCCCGCATTACCTACCGGGATACACAACCAATCTGGGGCATCACCCAGCATATCGACAATTTCAAAAGCTCCTGTTTTCTGTCCTTCCAAGCGGTAGGGATTTACCGAATTCACCAAAGTTATCGGATAGCTTTCTGCCATCTCGCGGACAATCTCTAGTGCTTGGTCAAAATTACCTTTAATTGCCAGTACCTCTGCCCCATACAGCAACGCCTGCGCCAACTTACCCAGCGCCACATAGCCATCGGGAATCAGTACAAAAGCATTCATACCGCCACGCTTAGCATAGGCGGCGGCGGCGGCAGAGGTGTTACCCGTGCTGGCACAAATTACCGCCTTTGACCCGGTTTCTTTAGCCTTAGAAATTGCCATTGTCATTCCCCGGTCTTTGAAGCTACCAGTGGGGTTAAGACCGTCGTATTTTACAAATACACGTACTTGTCTGCCAATACGTTCTGCGATCGCGGGCACCGGAATCAACGGAGTATTTCCCTCCAGCAAGGTAACAACAGGCGTTTTTTCACTAACAGGCAAATACTCGCGATAGGCTTCTATCAGTCCGGGCCAGGGTTGGCGATGAGATTTAGCAGCAGACAGGCTTACAGTCACGGGATTTAAAACTTTTTAACTAAGGATTAGAAATAGACAAACACGGTATTGGGTAATAAACAAGAAAGTAAATTTCTCGTTTTCAGTTCCCATTGTGCAGATTTTTCATTCCAGAAGAATATTATCTCTTTTCAGGCAAGCATCTTACTTGCAATTTTTACTTTCTGTAAAATGCTCAGTTTATCATATGGAGGTAGAATTTAAGAGTGCAGAGCTTAGTTGTTAATACTCTCCCCTGCCCCTCTGCCCCTCTGCCCCTCTGCCCCTCTACCCTCCCTCTGGAACCCAACCGATACAATCGCAGTCACTTATAAAAACACCAGTAATGTATTAGAGTAAGTGATTGAAAATATACAATCATTTAACAAACCTTAAACTTACATTATTATATTATTTACCAATGGTGTGAGTTGATTTTTATATTCATTTAGCGATGCCTACTTATTCATCTAGTGTTTCCGAATACCGCTCCCAGACTCTTTGGGTAAGTGATTTAACAAAATCTTGTTACCAAGACGATCAGCAAGTGAAGCTGAGAAGTCTGCAAGCAGAGGTGGAATCTTTGTTGAAGCAATTGCAAAATCTGAAGGAGCAACGGCAAGTTGCTAGCGACCAAGAGGAATAGGTTAGTTTTCTAGATGATAATGCCTGACTTCTACAGTCTGGATTTAGGCAAGGGGCTGCTATTCAAAACGCTGATTTTTAGTTGACCACCGCTTCAGACTATAGTTGTTGGCATTCTCTACTAATAAAGCTAGGGATTGCCCACTTGAAATCTTGGCGATCGCTGTAAGTACTTGTTGGGAACTTTCCTGAAAATCCGTATAAATGACCTTACCACTATCAGACAGGATTAGGGTACGGGAACGGTACGGAATTTTCTCGCTTTCCTGAGTTGTCATTTTAAAATCCTTCAAGGAGCCTATGGCTTCTTGAGAGACAGTTAAGACGGTTTCTGGTTTATTGTCATTTGTTAAATCAATTACCTGAACAGGCCAGTGACCTATCTGCTCCTGAATCTGCAAGAACTTAGGGACATCACCATCTGAAATCTGACCCGATCGTTGTAGAGAACGCCAGACAATCGGTAATATATTTTCCACTGCTCGTGGATTTTGCTGATAGAGTTCTGCCAGGGTAATGGGAGCTGGCTGCACCCACTCTAATGCATTAGCTGTCAAAGCTAGAGTTAGTGGTTGCACGTTTTTTTGATTCTCAGCAATAGCTTCTCCAGCAGCTAATAGCCGCAGTACTCCATTTTGCAGTTGCACTCCTTTGATAGTGGCAGAAGTTGTTTGTTGTTCTCCATTCGGTAGCCGAACAATTATCTGGATGATGGGGTCGATATTAATCCCCAAAGTTTCCCATAAAAATTTGGCTGGAAAATCTTTGGGTAATCGCAAATTTCCAAAGGGGGAATTGAGCCAGCGTTTGCCGTCATTAAATGCACTCACTTCTACCTGATACCAAACTTCGTTGTTTGTGAGTGTCAGGTCTGCTTTTGGTACTGGTAGCCACTCCTTCGGGTTAACTTTTGAGATGGGTTGCACCGTACCTACAATTTGGCTGGGGTGACTGGAAGTTTGAGATGCCCGATCTTCATTGAGTTGTTTTAACAGACCTTGAATATACGTAACGGTGGCGTTTGTAATTTTTGGTCGCGCCTTCAACCAAGAATTAGCCCGTCCTTCCCCCTGCTTCTCTGCTAAAATTAGCGCTGCCCAAGCTTGCACTTCTGGTCTATCTGGCTTCACTTGCAAGGCGGCTACGGTGCGATTCCATAACCGTCCGGTATCTGCTTTGAGTAGGGTGGCAATTTCCTGTCTATTTTGAGGTGATGCTGCAAACACCTGTAAAGCTTTTTCCCAGCGACCATCAATCAACTCTGCTAGCACTTGTTGACTAGGACTGGCCCAAGTTTTCTCGGCTTGGGCTTTAGAAAGTTGGGCGTGCAAGCGAATCACATCAATTTGCGCTTGTGCTGCTGGTAAAATTCCTTTTCGCTGTTTTCGGATGAATTGCAACCACTCAAAAGCTGGTGTCCACAAACCACTGCGAGCAATTAACAAGGCATTTTGGTAAGCAGAATCCTTCAAGGCTGGTGGTTGGAGAGAAATCGCTTCTAGTTGAATGGGGTTGAGGTACAGCTTCACATTTTTGACTTGGTAAACGCGTAACTGCGGTTCCAAACCCACTGTTCGATCGATAACTAATTCTTTTGCACCTCCACCAGTCACCTGCTGCCATTTGGGCAATTGTCCATTGGGATTTGTCCAAGACAACATCTGTTGTAGGTTAGTACGTCCTGGATTGTAGTAGACAATCTGACCGTAAGCGATCGCATTGGTTCCTTGTTGGCGCTGACCTTGCAAAGAAAACCAAATTCCCGGTGATACACCATCACCTTCAAAGCGTTTGATTGCGGTCAAAGGTAGAGGAGTATTAGCATCGTAGTTTTCTGATGTTGCATTATTCAAGGGAGCGATCGCTAAAGATTCTTCTGGCCCAGTTATGGGTAGGTAATGTGCCAAGCGAAAGTATGTATCTGACTGCGATTGAAACTCCAAGTCAGTTGAGCGTTGATAAACTCTCAGTTCCACAATTTCTTGACAATTAGACTGACAATTGGCACGCTGCTGCACAATCGGTAACAAAAGCGAGTTTTCTTCGTCATCTAAAGGCAGAGTTTTCCCGGCAATTTGTTTTTGTTTACTCAGCTTCTCTTGAATTTGTTGCAGAGTTTGAGGGGGTTCGCTATAGCCAAGGGGTATTTGTGCCCATTCAGGTAAAAATTTATTCAACCAGCCTATTTGTGCTGGATTGAATATAAAAAGAATACTAAACCAAGTAAAAGCCATAACTAACCCAGCGCCACTCAGTAAAATTACGAGCGCCAGCGTTGACGAAAACCAACCTTTCTTTTGCGGAGCCAGTACGTCGGAGAGATGCTGCGTTGCGCTTTCCGGCGTTGTAGACGCGCTTTGCGCGGCTTCCCGCAGAGTAGCAAGTGTCGTTGGCTTTACTGAATTGTAGATGTCCTCTGCGACTGAATTGTAGATGTCCTCTGCGCGCTCGGACAACGCTCCAGGAGGGTTTTCCTCTGGGAGAACTTCTAAGGTTTCCCTCCGTTGTAGCAAGTGGGGTTTTTCCGACTCAGGTGACGACTGCGTTTCTTGAAGGGGTTCTTGAAGAGTACCTGAAGTGTAGGAACTGACGTGCTTTTCCCAATGTTTGCGGGAGATGCGTTTGACCGCACCTGTACGAGGCTGATTGCGTCCAGAAGATTTTGCCGTCAGCTTGCGCGAACGATGTACCATATTAGTTCTTAGTCAATCCAATTATTGTTTCTTTTATACTCGCGCTTTCAAATGTTGCTGAAAATCTTTACAGTCTAGTTGGGTATAAAATAGGTAAATTTTCTTATGGCATTTTTAAAAGTAGGTAAATTCTCTCATGTCATAAATAGATGATTCTTAATACACTCTTGCTTAAGTATGGGAGTAGAGTGTAGAAAGTTGAAAGCTAGATTAATGAGTCGGAGCAACGGCAAAACCTGGATAGCTGTATGGTTAATAGTTGTAGGATTTAACACAGTCGTGTCAAAAGCGATCGCTCAAGATTCTAGAGGCACGAATACCAATGCAAGTATAGATTTAAACTTAAACTATCTCCCTATATCTTCTACCTATTTTGGCGAGCAGTATTTACAAGACAATACTGAGCCGATGGCACAAGTTACATCGGTTTCACAACTGAAGGATGTACAACCCACAGATTGGGCGTTCCAAGCTTTGCAGTCTTTGGTAGAACGCTACGGCTGCATTGCAGGTTATCCAGATGAGCAATATCGTGGTAATCGCGCTATCAGTCGGTATGAATTTGCTGCTGGTGTGAATGCTTGCTTAGACCGAGTTAACGAACTGATTGCTACAGCTACAGCTGATTTGGTAACCAAACAAGATTTAGCAACTTTGCAAAGATTACAAACAGAATTTGCTGCTGAATTAACGACTTTGCGGGGTCGAGTTGATAGTTTAGAAACCCGCACCGCTGAAATTGCAGCCAACCAGTTCTCTGCTACGACTAAACTCACCGGACTGCATATAATTGGCGTTCAAGGACGAACTAGCAATCGTGGTGATGTTAATCCCAGAGATAGTATCCAAGATACGCAAGATGGTGGTACAAACACTGATGTTATATCCTTGACGCAGCTGTATTTAACTAGTCAATTTAGCCCTCGTAGTTACTTATTCACAGGTTTATTAGCTGGTAAAGGTGGCACTGCACCTAGATTTGACAATAACGATGTCACACGCGATAGAGTTTCGCGCAATGATGTCATCATGGGCTACGAATTTCCTACCGATAACTTTATCATCAGTGACCTCAATTATCACTGGCTAGTCACTGATAACTTAGCAGTGATGGTAGGAACAGAAAATGTGAGTATGCCCAGTGCTTTCCGAGGCCCAAACCGAGTGGAAAGCGCTGCCACAGGGCCATTATCTTATTTCGCTCAAAGAAACCCAATTTTAAATATGGGGTACGGCCACGGTGGCATTGCCATAGATTGGCAATTTGCTAAACGTGCCAGTTTACAAGCAATTTATACTAGTTATAAACCCGGTAATCCCGGTCAACGCAGTGGTTTATTTGATGGAAACACCACTACGGGTGTGCAATTGTTATTAACACCTACTGACACAGTTGATGTTAGTTTGTATTATGTCAATAACTATTCTTCAGATGGCTGTTTACTAACCTTTGTAGGCGATGAATGTTTAACTGCGGTTAATAGCAGTACAGGAAAATCAGCACCCTTACAAACCAATGCTGTTGGTGCTACCGTAAATTGGCAAATTTCGCCCAACCTGACTTTAGGCGCTTGGGGTGGTTATACTAAGTCCTATATTCCTGGGCAATCAGGAAATGTCGAAACGACAAATTACATGGTCTTTTTGAATTTCCCTGATTTATTTGCCAAAGGAAATTTAGGTGGAATTTATATTGGTCAACCACCTAAAATCACGAGTAGCACTCTCAATGTGGGTAATAATGTCCCTGACTTTATCAATACAGGTTTAGGACGTGCAGGCGGGCAACCAGGAACAACTACTCAAATCGAAGCTTTTTATCGTTTCCAGTTAACAGATAACATTAGTATTACACCAGCTGTAATTCACATCTTGGAACCTGGTCATACACCAGACAACGATCCGGTTACTATTGGCATTCTCCGGAGTACTTTTACTTTTTAACAATTCTACAACTACATAGTTCAAAAACTATGATATTTTGTCGTGCCATTGCGCGGAATTAAAAATGAAAAATAGCTCTCTAGCCATTGGTAAAACCCTTTTCTGAAGTACCAAGAAAAAAGGTTTGGCGGTGAGCCAAACCCCTCTATAAATCCAGTGCATAACAACATCCCGGATTAATTTACCTATTATTCTTGTGCTAGGTCATCTTCCTATAGGATGTGTCCAAATCTCATAAAAGCTGATATTGCCTTAATTGAGTATTATTAAATACATCTTAAAAAATCCTAAAAATGTTGATATAACTAAACAGTTATCAGTCAACGATTACAACAAATATTTATGCATTCATAATGCGCCTTAACTTACAATTATTTTTCTATCCAGCGCCTATATCAAAGTCGTGCCCCGACTCAATAAGCAAAATAAAAGACGGGTTTTACCCCGCCTAAATAGCTTGAAAGTGGCAATACACCTTAGACTTTATAAAAAAAGAAAAAATTAAAGAAGTTGCAAGGACAGTTGATATTAACACAAATAATGGCTATTCATACCATACTAAGTGTTGCAATCATAGCTAATCCTTGCAATTCTCGTAAATATATCACATAAATTTTTTAATGAGTTGCCAAAATGCCAAAAACTGAAAAATAGAAAAGACGGGTTGAATCCCGTCATAAGTATAACTAGTAAAAACATCTTGGTAATTTCTGCAATATATCAAAATTTTGTTTTGCAAGTTGCCAAAATGGCAAATAGTCAAAAATACAACAGATATTTCTATATATTTGCTTTAGATCAAAACTTGAAAATATATGTATTAAAAATAACTAGATGAGTAAAACTAAATTGCAAAAAGTAAAAGGGAAGAGAAAAACCCTTACCCTTTTACTTTTTCTTGATAAAACATTAAGTGTTTGAGTTTCATCGCACTAATTTACCTGTTAGCGCGGGATTGGAAGTGAAATTCCTCTCAAAGCGCTGATGCTGTTGCTTTCAATCCAAAAATCTTCTCAATCACATCTTCTACTACCTTATCCGGTGTAGAAGCACCAGAAGTAATTCCTACAACAATTTCCCCTTCTGGCAACCAGTTTTCTGTAATTACCATATCTCCATTTAATTGCCGATGTTCAATAAAATTTCCTAACTTAATTCGCTCGACATTATTGATGTGATAAGAAGGAAGTCCACGTTCAATGGCAATTTGTTGTAATTGAGTAGTGTTTGATGAATTAAACCCACCAATTACGACGATTAAATCTAGATTTTTTTGCACCAACTCCAACATTGCATCTTGCCGTTCTTGAGTAGCATCACAGATGGTATTGAAGCTTTGGAAGTGCTGATTTAATTCAGTAGGGCCATACTTTTGCATCATAGTACGCTCAAAGAGCTTGCCAATTTGCTCTGTTTCGCCTTTGAGCATTGTAGTTTGGTTAGCAATACCAACTCTTTCTAAGTCTTTATCGGGGTCAAATCCTGGGGAACAAGCTTTAGCAAATTTCTGAATAAATTCGTCACGGTTCCCACCATTGAGAATGTAGTCAGCAACATATTCTGCTTCCCGCAAATTCAACACAATTAAATATTTGCCAGCAAAGGAACTAGTAGCAACAGTTTCTTCGTGCTTATATTTACCGTGAATTATTGAGGTGTAATCACCTTTTTTATGCTTCTCAACTGTATTCCAAACTTTAGATACCCAAGGGCAAGTGGTATCAACAATTTTGCAACCTTTATCGTTAAGTAACTGCATTTCTTGAACGCTGGCCCCAAAAGCAGGTAATATGACCACATCACCAGTGTCAACAATAGAAAAATCTTTGATACCTGCTTCAACAGGAATAAATTCTACTTTCATTTCTTGCATCCGCTGGTTCACATCAGGATTGTGAATGATCTCATTAGTCATCCAGATGCGTTCTTGGGGAAAGTGCTTGCGAGTTTCATAGGCCATGGCTACAGCACGTTCTACACCCCAGCAAAAGCCAAAAGCTTCTGCTAGGTGGATAGTGACATCACCTCGTTGCAAGGTGTAGTTGCGATCGCGAATTTCTTGAATCAAGTGACTCTGATATTCAGATTGCAACTGGGTGGCGACTTCTGCTTGGTGACCAAATCCCTTACGATTGTAATTTTCTGAATGCTGGAGTGTACGTTTAAAGGCTTTTGTATCCATTGTGCTATTTATTAATGTCTTTTCTTTCTGATTGTCTCGCGCCAAGACGCAATTTAGTTGGGTAGAGTGGAGGAAATTTCTTGGCAGACATGGGCACAGAGGTAGGAAAACTGCTCTTTGACGAACATAATACAGAGGCTAATTTACAGCAGACCCGATTCCATCAATTTTTCTGACTTTCCAATTCCATCTGACTATAAATCTGCAATGCGGTACGCCAAACAACATAACCAGTGGGACTTAAGTGTAAGCCATCAGTAGAGAATTCGGGGCGCAGATTTCCTTGTTGGTTGGTAAATAAAGGATACAAATCAAGATATTTAACATCTTCTTTAGTAGCTATGTTTTGCAGTTGTTGATTTAACTGGCGAATCCGACTATTAGTAATAGCCAGGAGTTTCTCCCGTCCTTCCCATGTTGCTTCTTTGTCTCCGTGCGGCAAAATTGACTGGATAACGATTTGCGTTTTGGGATGCACCCTTCGCAGGTAACTTATAATTTGCCGTTGATTATCTAAAATGACCTCATCGCTTACCCCCCGGATCAAGTCATTGATGCCAATCATCACAAAAATTATTTGTGGTTGGGTGCGGTCAAATAAATCCAATCTTTTTAACAGTCCATAGCTAGTTTCGCCAGAAATTCCCTGATTGAGCCAGTATCTATCTTCAGGTAATAATTCAATGGGAAACCACAAACTTAGAGAATCACCCGCCATTATGCTTAAGCGCTGGGGACTTTTTTGGGCAGCTACATTAGCTTCTTTCTGGAGAATGTCTAGCCATTGCTGGTAATTGAGTTTATGACGGGGACCTAACTCTGGTGCAACAGCTTGGGATTGACTGCCATCAGATGGGGAAGGTGTAGTGCTAAAAAAAGCGGTCGATCGCTGCTGTTGCCAAATCAGCAGGATCACCGCCAACATGAGTATGCCGTTGGTTAACAGCGAGAAAAATGCCCAGACAGGAAAGGTTTTTATAGATGTGGACACGACTAGCGAATTTTACCAATGATTTGACTCAGATTCTAATTCGCCAGCGCCAAAAATTACAGTATCTTCCGAAATTACTCTGAAACCTTTATGCCATCGCCGAACTCGGAATTATAACCTTCTTCGCCATGTTCGTTGATATCCAAACCTTGGTATTCAGTTTCTTCCTTAACTCGCAGACCGACTGTAGCATCGATAACCTTCAAAATGATCCAAGTACCCACCGCAGCGATCGCATAGGCAATGATAATTGCTGCTAGTTCAACCCCCAATTCGCCGACATTACCGCGCAATACTCCATCTTTACCTGCCGAGTTGACTTCAACGGTGGCAAAAATTGCCGTCAAAATTGCACCCACTGTACCACCAACACCATGTACGGGAAAAGTATCTAAAGCATCGTCAACTTGCAGCTTGTGCTTGAAACTCACCGCATAAAAGCAAACAAAGGCGGTGATAAAACCAATTAAAATTGCCGATAGGGGTGTAACAAATCCAGCTGCTGGAGTAATACCCACCAAACCAGCAACTGCTCCTGTCGCAGCTCCCACGGCGGTTGGTTTACCGCGTAAAGCTGCTTCTAAAATCAGCCACATTAAAGTAGCCGCAGCCGCAGAAGTATTGGTGGCAACAAAGGCTGTTGTGGCTAAGTTTGTTGCTAAATTACCCGAAGTTCCACTGGCTACAGATAGGGCACTGCCAGCGTTGAAACCAAACCAGCCAAACCAGAGTAAGCCAGCACCCAACAAAATAAACGGTACGTTGTGTGGAGGACTGAGGCGGTCAGGATGGGTTTTACGGGGGCCGAGGACGATCGCTGCTACGAGGGCAGAAACCCCAGAACTAATATGCACGACTGTACCACCTGCAAAGTCGAGGGCACCCAAACCGCCGTACAAGCCTAAGAATCCACCTTTAGCCCAAACCATATGAGCTAAGGGAGCGTAAACAAATGTTGACCATAACAAGACAAACAAGCTATAGGCACGGAAGCTCATTCGCTCAGCGATCGCCCCAGAAATTAGAGCTGGGGTGATAATGGCAAACATGGCTTGATAAATCATGAATGCCTGGTGGGGAATCGTCGCCGCATAGGAAACAACTTCCGCTGGGTTTGACCCTTTGAGATAATCGGTTGTCTCTAACCCGACACCATTCAAACCCAACCACTGCAATCCGCCAATGAAGGGCAATCCAGGTGCAAAGGCAAGGCTATAGCCCCACAAAATCCAAGTAACTCCCACGATCGCCATGAGTACGAAGCTCATCAATAGCGTATTCAGGACGTTGCGCGATCGCACAAATCCACCATAAAAAAACGCCAATCCTGGTGTCATCAGCAGAACAAGTGCTGCTGAAATCAGCATAAATGCTATATCTCCTGTATCGGCAGCAGGCGGAGCCACAGGAGCCGGAGTTTGTGTTTGGGCAAAGGCGTTGCCCATCAGCGGCCCTCCCAGCAGCAATAGGGTAACAGCCCCAATCGTGATAACTTTCTTCAACACTTCTTTTTATTCCTTGTTCCTGAAGTTCAAAAAATGTGTATACTTAAATACATTTCATTACTTTTTGCTACTCGTTTTTGTCTTGAATGTTACTTAAGTTTGGTTTTTCTCGAAAGGTTAACAAAAATATAATCTTCATTGCAGATACTAAGTGTTAAGTAAGAGTGAAACATTGTAATTTTTGCATATTTTTTACAGGTAATAGCATTTTGTTTGAACGTTACATAATTTCTAGTGTTTCAGTTACCTATTGCTAAAAACGAAGAAAGTGAAGAGAATTTGTAAGTCTTGCAAATTCTCTTTAGCGTTCTTAATATACTTGGATAAATATGTAATGACTTTTATTTCTGTCTCTCGCATAGATGTTTTACTGCCTTCCAACATTTGTAGTCACCTAAAATCAAAATTAGGTGCATCAGGGGTCACACCCCCTACGAAGTTACTAATAACATCATGATGAATTCAGGAACTCGAAACTAAATCTTCAGGGCTAGATTTCTTTTAGATCCAGAATCACCCCGACAGGACTGGTCAATTATATTCTGGGTGCAAACATGATAATGAAAACACTCACCAAGGCTAAATAAGCACCGATGAGGTCGTAGCTATCTGGAGTTACCCCATCTACCTTCCAACTCCAAAGCATAGCCATTGCAATAAATACACCACCATAAGCTGCATAAACTCTGCCAAAATTTGCAGTTTGGAGAGTTGCGATCGCGCCATAGCAAGCTAAAGCAATCCCACCTAATATTCCCCACCAAACTGACTTACCTTGCCGCAACCACAACCACATCAAATAGCCGCCTCCTATTTCAAATAAACCAGCCCATAAAAAATAAAGCAGTGACTTAATCATCTGACCAATTTATTAGTTTCAAATAGGAAAAAATTACACGGCAATAGTAATTTACTAAAGCTAAAATACATCTAGCGTTGTATAATCACTCGTGAGCATCGTTGATGGTTAACAGCCAACGTTAACAGCCAACAAATTTGCTGATTTTTAATTTGGCATAAAAAAACCGCCACTTGCATGAACAACAAAAGTTGAAGAGGCGGATATTTATTAGCAAGAAAATCAAACTACTCAATATTGATCTGGTTTGATTCCGGCACTATGTCCTTCAGGGAATCCACCTGCACCAGCCTCTTTGAGGAATCCACTGTAGGCTTCCATGCCGTGTTCGCCAATATCCAAACCTTCCAGTTCTTCTTCTCTAGAGACTCTGATACCTAAAGTTGCCTTCAGTACTAGCCAGAATATAGTGCTAAGGAGAACTGTCATACCGCCCACCGAGACAACACCAAGTAGCTGAACGCCAAATTGTCCTAGTCCACCACCTGCAAATAAACCCTTTGCTGGCCCTAGTCCTGCACCATACCAGGAATAAACACCAGGCCCGACAGCCCACAGACCAACAGCCAAAGTTCCCCAAATACCGCAAACTAGGTGAACTGAGGTAGCTCCCACTGGGTCATCAATGCCGAGTTTGTCAAAGAATGTCACAGCAAAAACTACTAAAACTCCAGCAATCAAGCCAATAATAAAAGAACTGCTAATGGTGACGTAAGCACAAGATGCTGTAATACCAACTAAGCCTGCCAAAATACCATTGATAATCATTGACAGGTCTGGTTTACCTAAGTACAACCAAGCTGTAATTGTGGCGGCAATACCACCGACTGCCCCTGCCATATTGGTTGTTAAAGCAATATGAGTAATCGCACTGGGATCGGCAGCCATTACAGAACCAGGGTTAAAACCAAACCAGCCCAGCCACAGAATTAAACAACCCAAGGTAGCAATACTCATGTTATGACCAGGCATGGCAACGAGTTGCTTGTCTTGATATTTACCAATGCGTGGCCCGAGAAATGCAGCTCCCATCAAAGCGGCCCAACCGCCAACTGAGTGAACTACCGTAGAACCTGCAAAATCCCAGAAACCCATGTCTGCTAGCCAACCAGTTCCCCAAATCCAGTGTCCGGTAATGGGGTAGGCGATACCTACGAGTAAGAGACTGAAAATTAGGAAGTCAACAAATTTAATGCGTTCTGCAACTGCACCAGAAACAATCGTGGCTGCTGTTCCAGCAAAAACCAGCTGGAATAAAAATTTAGCAGCTAGGGGTACACCAGCCCAACTAATAGCTTCAAAAACACCTTGATAATCTTTTGCTGTTGCAGGACTGTTATCTGCTCCTGATAGGAAAAACCCACTTAATCCAATAAAATCATTGCCATTGCCAAACATTAATCCAAAACCAATGGCCCAAAAGGCAACGGTGGCTAAAGCAAAGACAATCAAGTTTTTAGCAAGAACGTTGACAGCATTTTTTTGGCGACAGAAGCCGGTTTCTAACATACAAAAACCAGCGTTCATGAAGAATACCAAAAAGGCCGCGATCGCTACCCACAAGGTGTCAAGAGCAATTTTGAGTTCCGCTGTCGTTGGCCCTGCGGCAGGAGTTTGAGCAACTGCGACATAACCCCAACCCAAAACAATCAAACAAGCTAGTGGTAAGCAAGCTTGCCAACTAGGAGAGAGTTGTTTAATTGCCTGAGTAAATATCTGGAATTTTGAGTTAAATTGTCTAGTTTTAGCGTGATTTCTTGTTGATAATCGCCTACTTTTTCCTGGCGATTTATGTTGATACATGAGTTTGGACATTGTTCTCTTAACTATCCTTGATATTGAAAAAACAGGTTAAGCAAAAAAACGATCGATATTAAATCTTGTGGTTTTTGATATTTTTCATTTAAACCTCTTGTTTACAAGTCAGAAATTGCAATAACCTAAATAGGAGTTTAGGAAATAAAAGGTACATTTGTAAATATTTTTTAGGTTATTATTAAGACAATATTATGTATTTTTCGTAAGAGTCAAGTCCTCTTCACTTAATCTTTAATCATTTAAAAATCATCAGTTGAGAGAGTAACATCACGAAATTGTCAATATCATTTGACTGATGATTGTAGTTAGTATTTTTACTTAGCAATCGGTATTTAAGTAAGTCGGTGAGAAAAAACCGAACTATGTTACAAAAGGTTAACTCAGCTAAAAACCTCTTTCCTCCTGCCTTATCCTCACGATAAATATTCACGACGACCTACTTAGTTCAAGGTTGACTGTTCTACTCATTCTCAAAAGTGCTAACCCCGGGAGTATTGGTGTGATTTTCTTGTTCAACAAATTTCTCAACTGGATAAACATCAGGCCATACTGACGCGCCGTGTTCGTATGCATCAATGCCAATACGATCTGCTTCAGGATTAACACGCAGATGCCCGATCGCTTTCAGTCCACCGTAGATTAAAAAGGCAAATGTCACTGTGAAAACTGCGATCGCCACCACACCCAGAAGTTGTACGCCCAACAAATCAAAACCACCGCCTAAAAATAAGCCTGCTTTTTTATTCAAGGTGAGTTCTGCCTGACCTAACAAGCCGATAGAGAGGATACCCATCATGCCATTGATACCGTGGACGCTAAATGCCCCCACTGGGTCGTCAATGTGGAGTGACTCAAGCAAATCCACTCCCAGCACAACCAAAATTCCACCTGTTAGCCCAATTAAAACAGCAGCCCAAGGAGCAACATAAGCGCAAGCAGCTGTAATTGCCACTAATCCAGCTAGCGAACCATTGAGACAATAAACCAAATCCCACTTACCTATGCGGATGTAACGGAAAATTATGGCTGACAGTGCCCCTGCACCTGCGGCAAGTGTAGTATTGATTGTCACCAAACCAATCAATCCAGTATTCACTGTGCCTAAAGTTGAACCAGGGTTGAACCCATACCAGCCAAACCACAAAATCATTGTTCCCAGAGTCGCCAACCCTAAATTGTGTGCTGGTGGAAGTGTTCCCCAAGCAGGGCGATCGGGACGGGGGCCAAGTAAATAAGCACCAATCAGCGCTGTCCAACCACCAACTGTGTGGACAACCGAACCTCCAGCGAAATCATGGTAGCTTAATTTACTTAACCAGCCGTTATAGTTCCAAGCCCAGTGGACAATAATTGGGTAGGCGATCGCACCCATAATCGCACTGTAAATTAAGTCACCAATAAAGTCTGTTCTGCCAAGCATTGAACCAGTCGTGATGATACAGGCAGTGGCAGCAAAGGCAAATTGGAAAAAGAATAAGGTGTATGTATTGATAGCGGCTGTAGAACCAGGTGCGCCTAATGGGTAGCTACCATCAGCACTGGGTAGTTGGCTGAGAAAGAAGTTATCTATGCCAAAAAATCCGCCGACACTTGTACCGAATGCGATACCAAAGCCGATCGCCCACCATACCAGAATAGTTACAGCAGCATTAATAAAGTTCTCCAATAAGGCATTAACTACACTTATTTGGCGGATCAAACCTGCTTCTAACATGGCAAAGCCGGTTTGCATGAAGAATACTAAAAACCCAGAAAGCAGTACCCAAGTCGTATCAATTGAAACTTGCAGCTTCGTTGTAGTTTCTGATAAAGACTGAAGGGTTGGAGGATCTGCCGCCTGTACAACTGTAGGTGCAAAAACTGCAAACACCATCGAACCTATCGCTATCGCTAGTAAGCGATGCCACGGTCGAGTACGCTGATTCATTGCTTGTTTTTTCCTGCCTAAAAGGCGGTAATTAATGTTGGTAATAGCCTTACCGACATAAATTAGTTAAATTTGCTAAACAAGGTTTTAGCCAAGAATTTGGCAATAATTATCTCATTATTTATGTCGGTTATTTATTTTTTCTCTCACTCAATCTTTTTTAATCTCAACGAACTTGATTGAGAGAAAATATATCAACGTTACCCACAATAATTATGAGATTATTTTTTGTTGCACCTCTAGTGAATCTACGTAACAAATGAATAAATTTTGATTGATCTTCTATTTAGTTAAACCAAAATTCTGTATTGTGGGATACATTTTTTAAGTTCATACTATATTCAGTAGCTACTAACGCATTCAATAAAGCAACTATATTCTCTACAGGATAAGCATTTCCCAATCTCAAGAGAGAACAGTCAAGAATGTTATTAACTTTATCTACAAAAAGTTAAGCAATTGTGAATTTAAAGTTGTTTTAAATATTGCTCGTAACCTAGTTGTTCTAGTTTTGCTTGCTTTGCCATTACTGATTCAGATAGGGCTTGGCGATATTGTTGCACTTTTTCTAGTAATTCTGGTTGCTGGGTTGCGAGAATTTGCACTGCCAACAGCCCTGCATTCTTAGCATTGCCTATGGCTACTGTCGCTACTGGGATACCTGCTGGCATCTGGACAATAGAATATAAGGAATCAACGCCTTGCAGGTTACGGGTGGGTACGGGAACACCAATGACCGGCAGTGGTGTAAGAGATGCTACCATGCCCGGAAGATGGGCAGCACCACCCGCACCGGCGATAATTACCTTGATACCGCGTTGGTGGGCTTGTTGAGCATACTGCACCATACGTTCTGGAGTACGATGGGCAGAGACGATCGCCACTTCGTTCTCAATACCAAATTCTTCACATACTGCGATCGCATCTTTCATGGTGGGCAAATCAGAATCGCTGCCCATAATAATACCGACAAGGGGAGTCATAGAATTTTGGATTTTAGATTTTGGATTTTGGATTAATCACCGATTGTTTGATGTAATTCTGAATTGGTAATTTTCCGGTTTAAGATTTCCGCCTGTATTGCCGCTGTTCAATTAGGAAGGGTAGAATCTTCTCTTGATTGCCTTCTGCCTCCTGCCTCCTGCCTCCTGCCTTCTTCAACTAAAATCGGGTGAGACTGATTTATTCTCTGGCCAATGTGATGACCAAAGCAACACAAAGTCCCATCGCTACGAATGTAGATATTATCAATGCGCGAGTACCCGGTTACAAAGATTTGCAGATGCTGTTGCTTCATGAGGGCATACTTGAGCAAATCTTGCCGATGGGTACAGTATTTAAGCGAGTTTCAGCACCAGACTTACAAGTATTGGATGTGGCTGGTGACTGGATTTCTTTGGGTGGAGTCGATTTGCAGATTAACGGCGCGTTGGGATTAGCATTTCCCGATTTAACAGCCGCAGATTCTCAACTGTTAGCGAAAATCTCGCAGTTTTTGTGGAATGTTGGGGTAGATGGATTTTTACCGACATTGGTGACAACTTCGGTAGATAATATTCAGCGATCGCTTGCTGTAATTGCCGATATTCTCCCCAATCAAAAAACAGGTGCCAAGATTTTAGGAGTACATCTAGAAGGGCCGTTTTTGAATTTCCAAAAGCGCGGCGCACACCCAGCAGAGTACCTGTTACCCCTAACTATTGATGAGGTGAAACGGGTTTTGGGCGATTATGCTTCCATTGTGAAAGTCATCACCTTAGCACCAGAGTTAGATCCCACGGGTGAAGTAATTCCATATTTGCGTTCTTTGGGTATCACCGTTAGTTTAGGACATTCTCAGGCAACAGCCGCTCAAGCACAACGTGCTTTTGAACTCGGTGCAACGATGGTAACTCATGCTTTCAACGCCATGCCACCGTTACATCACCGCGAACCAGGATTATTAGGCGCAGCAATTACCCATCCTGATGTTATGTGTGGTTTTATTGCCGATGGGCAGCATGTTTCGCCTACGATGTTGCAAATCTTGCTTCGCGCTAGCTGTTATGAGAAAGGACTGTTCCTGGTTAGCGATGCCCTTGCACCTTTGGGGCTACCCGATGGCGTGTATCCTTGGGACAGTCGGCAAATAGAAGTTAAAAATGGTACTGCACGATTGCCTGATGGCACTTTATCGGGGACAACTTTACCCTTATTGGTGGGAGTGCAGAATTTAGTGAAGTGGGGGATTTGTGACGTAGAAAGCGCCATCTTACTTGCTATTGATGCACCCAGACAGGCAATTGGATTATCAGGAATTTCCCCAAATCAACCTGCCAATTTATTACGCTGGCATTGGGATAAAGCGACAAAAGAACTCACTTGGCAGCGATTACTGAGCTAAATTTTGCGTAAAGTTAGCGTACATCTATGTAGATAAATAGACTAAACTTTCAAGAAACACATTTTAGAACCCTTGCCCAGTAAAGATTTCAGGTTTTGAATTGGAATGTGTTTTTTTCATATTTTGCGGGAGCGAAAAACGCGCCCGTGGATCTGCTCCTAAGAAACACATTTTAGAACCCTTGCCCAGTAAAGATTTCAGGTTTTGAATTGGAATGTGTTTTTTTCATATTTTGCGGGAGCGAAAAACGCGCCCGTGGATCTGCTCACATCTTGCACCTGGAAATAGAGATGTCAAAACCACAACTACGTGCAAGAGAAATCATATGTACAAGATGAAATAAAAAACAAGACACAACAATTTTAGGGAAGATGAACTCAAGGGTGGTTTTCGCCGCTTGTCCCCAGTCAGGTAAATCTTGAGTGTTGGCCAGTAGACCGAAAAATGAGTGCGATCGCTCTGTAATGAAGACCTGTTTCAGTGAATGAAGTAGTTAACTGTTTAAGTGAAAATATCCCAATTCAAGCTCAAGGTAAGTGTGAACAAAGGAATATTTTTGAAATTTTAATTCGGGCCGCCATACAGAAAGATAGTATTGAAAATACTACTAAAGTTCTAAAAAATGTTCCGACCAGTAATGATATCCGCTACCATTTGGAAAAATATTCAGACCTCGTTACTTTGGAAGATTCTTTAAATAAAGCCAGTAGACCGAAAACTTTTGAAAGTTGATGCAAGAATAAGGCTTCTGGAAAACTTTTCGGTCTACTGAATGTAGAATCAAGCCAATTGCTATACGTAGCCACCGCCTGCTTGAAAGGTGTGTCCTGTAATCCATTGGCATTTTTCGCTGACAACAAATGCGACGACATCGGCAATATCTTCTGGTTCGCCGAGTCGATTAAAGGGCGAACGCTCTGCTGCGGCTTTTGTATCATCGCCAGAGTTGGCATACATTTCGGTTTTAGTCGGCCCTGGTGAGACTGTGTTGACACTGATGCCGCGATCGCCCAATTCCATCGATAGCACTTTGCCCATGAGTTCAATAGCTGCTTTACTACCGCAATACAAACTAAATCCCGGCATTGGGCGGACAACCAGACCGCTAGAAATATTTACAATTCGCCCATTATTGTTGAGACGATTAGCAGCTTCTTTCATACACAGAAAGGTTCCTTTAGCGTTCAGTCCAAACACTTTATCAAATGCGGCTTCATCCATCTCGGTAGCGGGGCCGACTACTCCTGTTCCAGCATTGTTAATGAGAATGTCGAGTCCTCCAAACTGTTGCTGTGCTTCTTCAAACAGTTTCATCACTTCGTCACTATTGCTAAGGTTGGCTTGAATTGAAACTGCTTCGCCACCATTGGTTTTGATTTTCTTAACGATTTCGTTTGCCGAATCTGCATGACCACCGTAGTGAACTACAACCTTAGCTCCTTCTTGCGCCAGTCGTTTACAAATCGCCGAACCAATGCCACCCGAACCACCTGTAACGATCGCCACTTTATCCGTTAGGCTGCCCATAATACCCCTTTCTAAAAAGTACTGAGTACAGACGCGATTAATCGCGTCTGTAGTGCATCCTACCTCCTAAGAAACACATTTTAGAACCCTTGCCCAGTAAAGATTTCAGGTTTTGAATTGGAATGTGTTTTTTTCATATTTTGCGGGAGCGAAAAACGCGCCCGTGGATCTGCTCACATGTTGCACGTTTACGGTTGTACAAGCGGATTAAATGGTCAAATTCTTTGAATTTACCGCATTTTTCCAGGGTGGTTAGGTCAAAAATAACTTGCAGTTGAGGTCTACGACCTTTAGGACAAGCACAGAGAATCGCACGTTGGATGTGCTTACGGGTAACGCGAATGATTTGACGGGTTGGCCAATCATATATATTCAAGAAGCGACTAATAGCACTAGCCGATTTGGTTTGGCTGTGCTGTGGTAGAGGATAGCCTTTTGCCTCCAAGAATAATCCCAACATAGCGTTGAAAGTTTCTCGTTGGTAAGCAGAAGGAATTAATGATTCTAAGATGTAAACTAGCTCTTGGGCGTGAGCAAGAAGATATTTAATTGTTCTTGCTAGTAAATCGAATGAATACACCCAATTATGCTCATATTTGGGTCACTTTAAGCAATAAGAGCAGCTTTAATTGTACTGGAGAGCAATTAAGTAACTCATGAAAATGATAATCGCGTTCTGGGGGTGAGTGGGTGAGCGACGCTCACCCCTGCCCTCTTCATGATTATCATTATCTATACAATTATTCACTGAGATACTCAAGTATTTAAAGCATTACCAAGTATTATCAATAACTTTATGCTCAGTATATGGTTGCTTAATAGATTTGCAATACTTGATACTTTCATTTTACATTTTCAGTGTTTATCCAGCTAGGTGCAAGATATCAGTAAATAGACTTCATAAATCAATGGATATAGCTCTACTCGTTAAAATTCTCGCTCCCTGTCTGCCATTTTTGTTGAATGTAGGTAATAAAGCCGTAGAAGGGGCATCTCAAAAAGTAGGTGAAGATGTTTGGAATAAAGCCAAAGCTATTTGGGCTAAGTTACATCCCAAAGTAGAAGTTAAGGAAGCAGCGAAAGAAGCAGCAACGGATGTGGCACAAAAGCCAGAGGATGAAGATTTACAAGCAAGTTTGCGGGTGCAACTGAAAAAGATTTTGGATGCTGATACAGCGCTTGCAGAGGAAATAACTAAGATTTTGCAAGCATCGACTGACAAACCTGGAGACAATATTCAGATGAATGCTAATGCTTACGACCAAAGTACAGTCAAGCAAGTTGGAAAGATTGACGCAAACCAAGTGAATTTTTAATTGAGTCGGGTTGGCAGGGTATTGCCCACCCTACAAATTTTGATGTTTTGAGTTCTCAACACAAAGTTTCGAGTTCTGAACACCAAGTTTCAAGTTCCGAACACAAAGTTTCAAGTTCCAAGCACGAACTTCCGAGTTCCGAACACAAAGTTTCGAGTTCTAAGCACGAACTTCCGAGTTCTGAACACCAAGTTTTGAGTTCCAAACACAAACTTCCGAGTTCTGAACACCAAGTTTCGAGTTCCAAACACCAAATTTCGAGTTCACAGCTACAACATCAACTATAATTTTGACCTGCTGTAAGCAATGGCAGAAGAATTTAACCCTAGTAAGCCGAATAACATTGAAATGAATCTCACTGCCTACGATAAAAGTCAGGTGACTCAAGTCGGGCAGATAAATGCAGCAGAAGTCAAGATTATTGTTGACCGAATAGAACCAATACTAGAGCGATTGCAACAAATCCCTAAAGTAGAATCGCCTGGGGTTCTCAAAGCTGGCAACTCCCCCAAACGTTTGGCTTACTGGCAGGGACGAAAAACAGAAATCGCCCAAATAAATCAATGGTTAACCGATGAAAATACTTTCCTAATTGGCATAGAAGGCATTGGTGGCACGGGTAAATCGATGCTGGCAGCTAAAATTTATGACGAAATTGAAGGTTTTCCTAAGCGATTTTGGGGTGATGTCAGTAATGGGGCAAGTTTTAGCGATTTAGCTAGGGAAGTATTAACAGAATTTGGCTTTCCGGTTCCAGAACAAGAAGCGCAGTTAGTGGAAGCACTGGTTAAGTGTTTGCGTTCTGGTCAATTCTTACTGATTATTGACAATCTGGAAAGTTTATTACAACCAAATAGACAATGGGGAAGTTTATTCTACGGCGACTTTTTCAATGCTTGGGTGGAATATGGCGGTAATAGTAAGGTGTTAGTCACCACCAGAGAAAGGCCAGAATTAAAAGGCTTTGAGTGGCTACCTCTGAAAGGTTTGCAAGTAGAAGAAGGGGTAGCACTGTTAGCACAGTTAGGCATTCGGGGGGATTTAGCGGAGTTTGTCGAATTGGTAGATGGGCATCCCCTACTATTGCGCTTGGTAGCAGATTTATTAAAAGAAGAATATCCCCAAGACCCGAATTTAAGACGACTATCAGATTTAGGCTTAGGAAATTTACGGCAGTTGTTGACAGATCCTCAAGTGGTAGGTGTGCATCGCCGGGAAAATGTGGGGATGGTGTTGGTGTTGGATGCCAGTTTTGAGCGATTGAGTGAGTTGCAAAAGGCTTTATTACTTAATATTAGTGTTTATCGTGGTGCAGTTGACAGCACAGCAGCCGTGGCAGTATTGCCGGGAAGTTCAGAAACAGAGATTGAGCAAGAACTGAGGAATCTTGTTAAGCTTTCTCTGTTGGTAGAAAAACTCAATGGTAAGCGGCGGTATGAGTTTCAGCCTGTTGTTTTAGAATATGCGCGGTATAAAGCTGGTAATCAGACAGAGATACATCAGCGAGCTATCAATTATTATCTTTTGAATGTTAAACAACAACCTTGGCGGACTAAGGAAGATATCAAGGAATATCTAGAAATTTTCTATCACAGGTATCAACTAGAAAATTATGACTCGGCATTTGATTTACTAAGCTTTTGCAATGATTTTTTAACCATGCGGGGTTACTATACCGTCCAAGTTGACTTATGGGGGCAGTTGATAGCAGCTTGGGAAAAAACTGGTGAGACAGAAAACTCGAAGTATTGGGTTGCTCTGACTTCATTGGGTCATGCTTACAATTCTTTGGGGCAGTACCAACAGGCGATTGAGTTCCAACAGCAGTCTTTAGAGATAGCTAGGGAAATAAGTAATGGCGATCGCTTTGAAGAAGTAATTTCTCTAGGTAATTTGGGTTTTATTTACAACTCACTAGGACAGTATCATCAAGCGATTGAATTTCACCAAAAGTCTTTGGAAATAGCTAGACAGACAGGCGATCGCTATGTAGAAGCCAATTCATTAGGTTATTTGGGTCTTGCTTACCGTTCTCTGGGGCAATACCAGCAAGCAATTGAGTTTTACCAGCAGGAATTGAAAATAACCACGGAGATAGGCGATCGCAATCGGGAAGGTTCTTCTTTGGATGCTTTGGGCAATGTTTACCAATCTCTAGGGCAATACCAGCAAGCGATTAAGTTCTACCAGCAAGGATTGGAGATTGCCAGGGAGATAGGTCATCGCTATGAGGAAAGCAGATCTTTGGGCAGTTTGGGCAATGTTTACCAATCTCTAGGGCAATACCAGCAGGCGATTGATTTTTACCAGCAGAAATTGACAATAACCAGAGAGATAGGCGCTCGCAATGACGAAGGTTATTCCTTGGGCAATTTGGGTAATGTTTACAACTCTCTAGGACAGTACCAACGGGCGATTGAGTTTTACCAGCAGCAATTGAAAATAACGAGAGAAATAGGCGATCGCAATACTGAAAGTTCTTCGTTAGGTAATTTGGGCAATGCTTATCGCTCTCGAGGGCAATACCAACAGGCAATTGAGTTCTACCAGCAGCAATTGAAAATAACAAGAGAGATAGGCACTCGTAATTGGGAAGTTTCTTCCTTAAATGATTTGGGGGTTGCTTACAGCTTGCTAGGACAATACCAGCAGGCTATTAATTTCCATCAGCAAGCTTTGAAGATAGCCAAGGAGATAAGCGATCGTCAGGGGGAAGGCATTTGCTTGGGCGGTTTGGGACTTGCTTACCGCTGTATAGGACATTACCAACGGGCAATTGAGTTCTGTCAGCAGCGGTTAGATATAGCTAGAGAAATAGGCGATCGCTATACAGAAAGCTTATCTTTAATGAATTTGGGTCTTGCTTACTTAAACCAGGGGCAATATCAACAAGCGATTGAGTTCTTCCAAGAGTCAAAGCAAATAGCTACGGAGATAGGCGATCGCAATGGGGAAGCTAAAGCCTGGTTTAATCTAGGTTTGTCATTAAAAAACGTCAACCGGGAATCAGACGCGCTGGGTGCTTATCGCAATGCCCGTGAACTGTTTCAGGCAATGGGACTTGATGCTAATGTGCAAGATTGCAACAATGCAATTGAGCGTCTTTATCAACCACAAACACCTGTAGTCTCCCGTCGTGGTTTTTGGGGTTGGTTGCGTCGGTTGTGGCGTTGGGTATGTAGTTGGTTTCGGCAGTCAACAAATTAAATTATTACAATAAATTTAACCTGTTAATTCCAAATTTTTGGGAAATCATAGTTTCAAATTTATGAACAGCAAAACCATAGATATAGGTCAAGCTATATCTAAAGATATTGCAGAGTATTTCAACTTTCTCTCTCCTGGAGATATTAGACTGAAAAATTCAAGAATAGGAATTGAAACAATTCTTTATGAATACATCGATTGTGGACACTCTCCAGAGGAAATTGCCCAAATATATAAGTCAATTTCCTTAGAACAAGTATATGCGACTATTCTTTACTATTTGCAAAACAAAGAAATTGTCAGTGCTTACATGAATAACTGGCTAGAACATGGTCATAGAATGAGAGAACAACAGCGACTTAATCCCCCACCAGTATCAGAAAAACTCCGCCAACTCCGAACTGCAAGACAAGCCAAAAAACAAATACATGACGCTGAGATATCTGATTGATGAAAATGTCAATCCTATATATCCAAATCAAATTAAACTAAAAGAACGTGAAATTTTTATCCAGGTAGTAGGAGAACCAGGAACACCACCGAAAGGAACACTCGATCCAGAAATTCTATGTTGGTGTGAGGAAAATAATTTTATATTAGTGACAAACAACCGCACTTCCATGCCAGTACATTTAGCTGAACATATTGCTGTTAATCGTCACATACCAGGAATTTTTATTCTCAATCAGAATTTAAGTGTCGGTGAAAATATAGAAGAATTAATATTAGTTGCTTTAGCTTCAGAAGATGGTGAATATAAAGACCGCATAGTTTATCTGCCCTTACCATAATATTAATATTCATAAATATTTTGAACGTAGTGGTATTGTATCTGATGAAGCTAAACTATAAGCTTGGATGATAATGGAATGCAATCTGAGACTATATATAAAAAAGAATCTTTCTACATTGCTATAATTCTCTACAAATCATATTCAGATAAACCTGATTATCAACCTTTGTACCAAGAAAGCTTTGTTTTAATTAAAGCTACTTCTTTAGAAGAAGCAAAAGAAAAAGCTTTTAATCACGGGAAAAACGAAAGCGTCAGCTATACAAATGAGAATGGAGAAACTATTACTTGGTCTTTACAACAAGTAGTAGATGTGAATTCAGTTTTGTATGATGACTTTGACTCATCTGAAGATGGTGTTGATTTATATGCTCGACATTTTCGGAATTATGAGGCTTACCAGTCATTTGAGCCATTATTGTCTAAAGAGCAATTTTCAGACTAGTTATAAAACTATGCGATCGCTTCACCTATGTTAAAAGCGCTTTACATCTTTGCATGAGACTCCATCCTGAAAAATCTGTCCAAGCGATCGCTAAATAGATTGACCTAAAAGCGATCGCAATTTACCAGAGCTATTCTACTTGCGTTTACTCCCGTATCAAGAGTTAGGCTCGCCCAACAGCACAATTGAACATTTCAATTCTTGAATTAACTGCGTTGTCACTTGGCTAACGGCTAGTCCACCAGCTGTGCGATAACGGACAGAACGTAACACTGCTAAATCAAATGCTTGAGATTCCCGAAGTATGACTCTAGAAATATCATCATCCCTAATTGTTTGAATGTTTGTACTTACTTGTAACTGAGTTTTAGCAGCAATATCAGACCATTGAGATGTAAATCTTTCTACCAAAGTTTGGGGGGTTTTGCGATCGCTCACGTGTAACAACACCACCTCAGCCTGATTAACATCAGCCAAAATTTGAGCGAACCGCACAGCACCTACAGTTTGTCGCGTCAAGTCTCCAACTGGTACAAGAATTCTTTGAATGGTTGTAGGACTACTCAAAAGACGTGTGACTGCTACCTGACAATGAGAAGACCAAAAAACACTGTCAATTACACTACCAAATAAGCGGGCACGCAAGCCTGTTGTCCGCGACCAACCCATCACCACTAAACTAGCGTTTTGTTCTCGACTGGTGCGGCTAATTCCTAAAGCTGCATCATCATCAATCCGAATCGTAGGTGACACCTCTACATCAAATTCTTGACTGATTTCTCTAGCTAAATTCAATCTTTGTTTACTTAGATCTAGTGCTATTGCTAATTGCGGATCGTCCATATGGATATGGGCTTTGGTTATAGCTAATGGCACAATCCGTCCAGATTCATGACGAGCTAAAAGTGCTGCCATTTCTATCAAATAGCGCTGGGTTTGAGGATTGTATATCGGCACTATTACAGTGAACGGTTCATCATTTTTCTCTGCCAACTGTTCCTCAGAATTTCCCCACCAAGTTGTTAGTTTATCTGTTTCAAAATCTGTAGGAGAAAGCTGTAACGAAGTAGCAAATCTAGCTGTGATTACCGGGCCGAGAATTGCAGTAACCAGCATCAAAACAATTACACTATTTAAAACACCTTCATTAATTAACCGTTCACCAGCAGGATTTACGGTTTGATAGGCAACCAAAGTTGCTGCTAATGTAGCTGCTACCTGTGGCAGTGACAATGACCACATTGTGAGCAATTCTGCTGTATTGTAACGGTATAAGAGTTTTGCTAAGAAGGCTGCTATAAATTTGCTGCCAATCAAAGCCACTACAATTACCACAGTCAGCCAAATTGAACTCAGGGTTTTAAGAAATGCAGGGATATCAATCAACAATCCCATGTCTACAAAGAAACAAGGGATAAACAAAACACTACCAATAAACTCAATTTTTTCTTTAACTGGACTGCGTCCTAAAACGTCGTTGACTGCTAAACCTGCTAAAAACGCACCAACAATTTTTTCGACTCCAATTACCTGCGCTCCGACAGATGCTAAAAATAATGCTAGTAAGATAAACAAAAACTGATTACTTTGTTCGTCTCCAGAACGGCTAAAGAACTCTTTTCCGGCCCAGTCAAAGCCAAACAAGACTATAGCTGAGTAAATTGCTAGTCCACCCAACAAAGTTGCTAAACTCAGAGCTGAGAATTCTCCTCCGTGGATGCCAACACAAATTGCTAGCACTAGCAAAGCACCTGTGTCAGTAAAAATTGTTGCCCCAATAGTGACGGTTACAGCTTCATTCGTGACAACTCCCAGCCGACTTACAATTGGATATGCCAATAAAGTATGGGAGGCAAGTAAAGAACCAATGAGAACAGAAGCATTCCAACTAAAATTGAATAAGCGCCCTGTAATAATACCAGCAATTAATGGTACTAAAAATGTCAAAATGCCAAATCCAATTGAGCGATTTTTAGTTTTACGAAACTGCTCTAAGTCTATTTCTAAACCTGCTACGAACATCAAATAAATCTTGCCAATATCCGAGAGCAACTTGATAGTTTCAGACTCTGAATCTAACAGTTTTAACCCATTTTGTCCTAGTACTACACCTGCTATCAGTAAACCCACTAATCCAGGAAGTCGTAGTTTTTCAAATATTGGAGGTACAGTAAAGATTACTGTCAGGAGAATTGTAAATGCAATAATAGGACTGTCTACTAGTGAGTTAAGTGCCATGTTTAATGAATAACGCTAAATGGAAAAACTAATCATTTGCAAATGGTTTTTTTGAACAAAGGCAAGAAATTAACAAAACTTAAATTTTGAACAGCATAAATGTTGCGATCGCATCCCTGATTCTATCTTGAGAAGGTGTTTTTAAATCTTAGGTCATAAATAATAATAGATTTTTCAGCAACTAAATTTATCGCTGTCTAAATAGTAATATATTATTTACAAATGATAGTTATTTCAAGTATAGGGCAATTACAATTTTGGTTAAAACCCAATCAAAATATACATAGTCAGGGTTAAATCGAAAATAGCGATCCTAATTCGTAGACTTTAAAAAACTAATTTGTCAATCTACATTTGGTTCCAGACTGTAAACTTATGTCAAAAGAGGGAACCGTAGTTTTGCTAAGTTCAAATCACCAGCATCGGTACGCAAGTATCTTCGCATATGCGTGAGACATTAATATAGAAAAATTTGGAAGAGGGTTCTTAACGGTTGCTATTGGTGATAATTTTAAGCTTTGGGAACCCTTAAAATCGAAGTTTATGAACGCAGCCGACGATAAAACGATTGTTCGCGAGTATTTCAATTCCACAGGGTTTGACCGCTGGAGGCGGATTTACGGCGATGGCGAAGTCAACAAAGTCCAGCTAGACATCCGCAATGGACACCAGAAAACTGTGGATACTGTCATCGGCTGGCTGAAAGCAGATAACAATTTACCAGAGTTATCAATCTGCGATGCTGGATGTGGTGTGGGTAGTCTCAGCATTCCCCTAGCCGCAGATGGTGCCAAGGTCTATGCTAGCGATATTTCTGAAAAAATGGTGTCAGAAGGCAAGAATAGAGCCTTACAAACTTTGGGAAATGCCGACAACCCAACTTTTGCTGTCCAAGATTTGGAATCATTGAGTGGTAGTTACCACACGGTTATTTGTTTGGATGTTCTCATCCACTACCCTCAAGAAAAAGCCGATGAAATGATTTCTCACCTCTGTTCTTTAGCACAGTCAAGGATAATTCTCAGTTTTGCGCCCAAGACCTGCGCTTTGAGTATACTCAAGAAAATTGGTAGTTTCTTTCCGGGAGCGAGTAAAACAACTCGTGCTTATCTGCACCGGGAAGCTGATGTGGTGAAAATCCTAGAAAGTAATGGCTTTTCAGTACAACGAGAGTCTATGAATAAGACGCGCTTCTATTTCTCCCGCTTATTGGAAGCTACACGTAAGTAAGGTTAAAATTGCGGCAAGATACTTAAATATCCTCTGCCGCAATTATGAAAATTATTACACAAGTTGCTGCCAGTTTCCTGCTGTCTTTGGGATTTTTATTTTTAATGATTAGCTTCAACACGTTATCTCTCAAGAAACACATTCGGTGGAGTGAGAAATTTGATTGAGAATTAGGCGTAGACGCGTAGGACTTGTCGTTAGACATTGCGATACACAATCTGGCACAATTCAAGGTGAGGTGTTGCCTTGGACAGAAAACTGTTGAAAAGATGAATATTCATCATATGGACTTTACCGTTGCCATTTGTACCTATAACGGAGCTAAACGTATTCCAGAAGTTCTCGAATATCTATATAAACAAGTTGAGCTAGAAGGTATTAAATGGGAGGTACTAGTTGTCGATAATAATAGCACAGATAACACCGTAGAGATTGTCTCTAAATATGCTCAAAACTGGCGTTTAGATTGTCAGTTACGATATGTATTTGAACCTGTACAAGGATTAGCAGCCGCCCGTCAAAAAGCTATTGAAAGTGCTAAAAGCGATTTAATTGGCTTCTTGGATGATGACAATCTACCTGTGGAAAATTGGGTATATGAGGCTTATATATTCGGTCGCCAAAATTCCCAAATTGGTACTTATGGCAGTATTATTTATCCCAAGCTAGATACACCAAGTCCTGCTTATTTTAAACAAGTTAATAGTCTTTTAGCAGTAAATAATCCTGGGGAAAGTTCCTTTTGTTATGCAAGAGATGCCAAACCTCGAAAAGTTCCGGCAGGTGCTGGATGCGTAGTTAGAAAACAAGCTTGGCTGGAGTGTGTTCCACCTAAATTGTCACGTCATGGTCGAGATGAAAACAAAAACCAAATGGCAGGATGTGGTGAAGACACTGAAGCACTCTATCATATTCAAAATAGTCATTGGGAAATCTGGCACAATCCCCAAATGAAAATATATCACCACATTGAACCTAGGCGATTAGAAAGAGATTATCTTTTGAAACTCTCTCGCGGTTTTGGACTTGCAAACTATACTTTTCGACTAACTCGACTCTATCCTTGGCAACGTCCTTTCATGCCTTTATTAACTCCTTTTTATATAATTTCAGATGGTTATAAACTGATTTCCTACTATTTACGCTGCCGCAACCAATTCGCTACGGATATTGGCAAAGCTTGTGAGTTTCAAAGTAGAATCGGACGCTTTATGAGTTCTTTTTCATTTCTGAAATAGCGTCTTCTAAGAGAGTTTCACTGAGCAGCGTTCGACCTAGGGAGTCAACTCCGAATTTGTTCCACCACTTGTAATAGCGAAATGAAGGTGATGAGAGAGAATAATACAGTAGAATTCAGGATTCAGAATTCAGAAGTAAAACACGCTTTTTACCTGGCTTTGAAAGCTAGGTTATTTATTTCACTAACTTGAAATCCACTGTAATAGTTCACTTACTTCCCTGCTCACGCCAGTTGCTACAACGGAGGGAACCTCCCTTCGGGTTCGCAGTTCCTTCAAGTCGGCGAAGCCGCCCAACGGACTGCTCACCGCAACGCACTGGCTCCCCTGCCTCTCCGTCCTAACTTCTCGCAACTATGACAAACTCTCGACCCCAAATTGCTGTCTTCCTTCGCAGTCTTGCCAATGGGGGAGCCGAACGGTTGATGGTTAATTTAGTGAACTGTTTCGTTCAACAGCAATACAATGTCGATTTAGTGCTAACTGGGATAGATGCGACGTACGCCTCTTTAGTATCGCCACATGTGCGAATTGTCGATTTGAACGCTCCTAAGTTGCCAATGAGTCTGCCCAAGTTGGTGCGTTATTTGCGACAAGAGCAACCTGTCGTCCTCTTAACTGCCCTACACTACCCTTGCGAAATTGCATTGTGGGCAAAGCAATTTGCCGGAGTTTCAACGCGAGTCGTTGTATCGGAACACAATACGCTTTCTGTAGAAGCGAAAAATTTACCCCAACTGACAGCACGTCTGAGTCCTATTGCTGTACGGCTGTTTTATCCTTGGGCAGATGCGATTATTGCAGTTTCTCAAGGGGTGGCGCAAGACTTGGCCAATGTAACGCATTTGCCTTTGGAACGCATCCAAACTATTTACAATCCTGTTATTAGTTCAGATTTGTTAGAAAAGGCTAAAGAACCTATCAACCACCCTTGGTTTGCATCTGGAGAACCACCTGTGATACTTGGGGTTGGTAGGTTAATGGCACAAAAAGATTTTCCTACCTTAATCCACGCCTTTGATAAAGTGCAGCGCCAACAGCCCTGTCGGCTAATGATTTTGGGAAACGGCAAAGAGAAACAAAATTTGTTATTTCTAGTTCAAGAGTTAGGTTTAAAGGATAAAGTTGCTCTGCCTGGATTTATTAATAACCCCTATGCTTATATGGCTGCATCAGCTGTATTTGTTTTATCTTCCGCTTGGGAAGGTTTTGGTAATGTTTTAGTAGAAGCAATGGCAGTGGGAACTCCGGTAGTTTCTACTAATTGTCCCAGTGGACCAGCAGAAATTTTAGATAACGGTAAGTATGGCGAGTTAGTTTCAGTTGGTGATATTGAAGCAATAGCACAAGCCATTTTGAAAGTTTTGTCTGGTGACATTAAATTTGTCGATCCAGCTTGGCTTGACCAGTTTACTTTAGAAGCGATCGCACAACAATATCTTGCTGTTTTGGGTGTTTAGGAAAGTGAATTTGATAGGTTCCGAACTAAATCTAGAATACGAAATTACGCCTAATGTGAATTAAATAGGTTGAGGCTGGAAAGTGAGAACATCAATACCAAAACGACGAAGCAATAAACATAGTGTGTGAGATGCTATTTTGGCCGCAATGTGTACGCAAAAGCCATCGACAGTTTTGTTAAGTAAGCGTTCGGGATTACGACCAGTGTTTTAAATTTCGTGAAAACCACCTTCCACACGCTGACGAACACGACTAATAAAGCGCTTCAAAGCATGAGAATGTTGAAGATGCTGGTTATCACGGGTGAGTGTCCAGATTCGATTACCTGTACGACGAGCGTAGACGCGTTCGACGAAGTCGTTCTCGTTCGACAAAGTCGTTCCCGAAGGGTAGAGTAGCGGCTTGTCGCTAGACATCGCTAGTTGCCAATCAGCAGAAATAAATCCCTTATCTGCGTAAATATCGCTATACTTGACCGTTTCTAAAACACCTTCAGCAGCAATTCTCTCATCTGTATTAGCAGGCACGATGTCATAAGATATGGGAATCCCATTCCATGTTGACAGCATTACTTGCTTGTGACACCAATCATCTACCACTACAAAGATTGTTGTTAATAGCGTTCCAAAGTCTATGCTAGTCATGGGGGAAGTCACAGTTGAAAAGCTGGTAACTTTCATCTTCTTACTTCTCCCACCTTTTTTTCTAATTCACATTAGGCGTCATTTATCTTTGCTTCTTGTAGATAGCGCTTAGAAACAAGTTTTCCTAAAATGAATCGGTAGTTTACAGATGTTGTGCATTACCAAAGTTACTGAAAGCACGAACATGTTTCGGATACTGATTAAATTTAGTAATAAGCTCCTACAAGGCTATAAATCAGACTAGCTAGTACTAGGAAGGTGACGATCGCATAAATAAATTCTCTTCGTAGTACGAAAGCTACTAGGGAAATTAGTACGCGCACAATTGGAGTGGCAATTAGTAGCAGCAGTCCAAGTTGAATAATGCCACGACGGCTACCTAATAAAACCGCACTCAACACACCTACTGGAGAGCGAAACTCAGATGGTTCTCCTCGAAAAACCCCATAACCAGCAGGCTCAGCACCGTGGCGAATCAAGTACAGTATGCCTCCTACTAAGACGACAGCGCTAGCTATTAAAACACCATATTTCAAGAGATTACTAAGCAAATTTGCCAATTGCTGCTCAGTTGGCGTTTTCATCAAGTTCTCATCAGCATCAATCCCGCAGTCATTCAGCATCTGTGCCACAGTGCTGGGAGGTTGTTCTAGCTGTTCAATATCAGATGGATCTTCTTGCTGCATCATGAGTGTAGCCACTTCACTCTTTGACTGTGTTGATGAGTCCCAGCGAAAACTAAAATAAATTTATACATTTTACAGCCCCCCTATGAGACTGTTGTAGACCATCTTTAAAGCCATTACTACCAGCACAATACTGAAGATAATTCTCAATATCTGCGTTTTAGCGCCTTGAAGAATTCTTGCCCCTAAAAAAGCACCAGGAAGTACTCCTAACATCACTGGCATTGACAGTCCTGGATCGATATAACCCCGTGCTAAGTAAACCCCTGCTGATGCTGCGGCTGTCACGCCAATCATAAAATTACTAGTGGTGGTAGAAACTTTGAATGGTATACGCATGGCCTGATCCATTGCCAACACTTTGAATCCTCCAGAACCAATACCCAGCAACCCAGAAAGCACTCCAGCTATTAACATTAGGCCAAACCCTATTGGTATAGAATGAACCTGATAAGATGCCAGTCCTTCAGGACTTGGGTAAGTACTATTCAGTTTCAGATAGTTTGCTAAGGGATCTGCTGCCTCATCTTCGGTATGTTCGATTCTGGGTCGTTGTGAAAGGTATGCTGAATACATGAGGACGATCGCCAGCACTATAGTTAGTGCTTTCACTGTTACGACAGTAGCAATTAACGCTCCGACTATCGCGCCAATTGTAGTTGCTACTTCTAAAAACATTCCCAGTCGCAAATTTGTATAGCCTTGTTTAATATAAATAGATGCTGCACCTAGAGAAGTAGCAATTACAGATACCAATGAAGCACCAACGGCATATCGAATATCAACGCCAAATACCGAAGTTAATAAGGGAACAATTACTACTCCACCACCTAAGCCGGTTAGCGCTCCTACCAAGCCTGCGCTAAATGAGCCAATCCAAATTAGTAATGAAAATTCCAGAATGCTCAAATTTCATTCCTCTTTAATTTTTAAATGTATATCAAGATGCCAGAACATTTTTTGTATAGTTTAAAACTTAAAGTTTAAAACTAATGCTGTTGACAGATAATTGATTGTTGCTTATACATAGTCATGCTGCCCCTACCCACGATGATAAAAACACTTAATAGCATCCAGATAAATGCATAAGATTATTGACATAGCGAGTTAAGAGATTAGCGATCGCACTATGTACAAAAAGACTGAAGTATGTACTCCTAACTTGAAAATGTGTGTAGGAGTTTAGACGAAAGACATTTTTATCTTTGGTTGTGGGTTTTTCGCATGAGTAGCTGACTTGAAAGTGCTGAGTTATTAGTTAAGAGTTATTCTCCTTGTCCCCCTTGTCCCCCTTGTCCCCCTTGTCTTTGCTCCCTCTGCCTCCTGTCTTCTATTCAAATATGCAACTTGAACGCTGATTATTGTATTAACTGTTTTTCTTCAGGGAGTAGAGAAGTTTCCTCCTCATGGCCATCGCTACTTATAGGAATTACTTGAGTCGAATACGGTTTGATAATTAGACTTACCCCAATTGTCCAAGCTAATGCAACCATCCAGCCTGCAAGAACATCACTGGGAAAGTGAACACCCAAATAAAGACGACACCAGCCAACAGCGACCACATACAAGCTGCCGAACGCGAAAAGCAACCAGCGCCAAGGGCTAGCCCAAGTTAAAACTAATAAAATTACTACTAATGTCATACTTGTCATAGCATGACCACTGGGAAAGGCAAAATCAAACTCAGGCGCACTGGACTCCCAGAGATTAGGACGCACTCGATGCATGAATTCTTTTGCTGTGCGGTTAATAATGGCGCTGCCTATTGAGGTGGTGAGTAAATAGGCTAGCGTTCTCCAGCGTTTTTGGAATAATAATATGAGTGCGATCGCACTCAAAATCGGTAAGGCTGTCCAAAACGACCCAAATTTAGCCAGCATTACCGCCAAAATATCCAGTTGTGGGTTAGCTGTAGAGTGAACTGTCCAAAGAATGGGTACATCCCACGGGAAGCCACCTGCATTCTGCCAAATCTTTACTGCCAGAATTTCAAAGACCTGCAAGGGTAAATATACTCCTATCAAGAGGAGTAAGAGCGATCGCCAATGGGCAAGAAATAGGTTTTTGAGAAAAGAAAGAGGTGTCTGACGCTCTTTGTTAGCTTTTTTCGCATCTTTCATCTTAGGTAGAGATCGATTAACGTAGAAGTTGTTGATTTATTTATCTGTCAGTAGTCACTCGTTCGTTACTGAAACTACTTACCACTGAACATTCTCATATTCAGTAGTGCTGACCGAGAAAGGGCGCATAGAACTCATTGCTCAGTATTGCTTCAGTAATGTTTAGTGTTATAAAGTCTATTCTATTTGAGTTAAAAAGACTGATACACGAACTCATCGGCAATCTTAAATAAGTTTTTGGTGTATTGAATTGCAGATTGCTCTATTCTTCTGCTGTGTAGCATTCTCTTAATTGGGTGCGAGAGAAAAAAAGAGTACGCTAGACGTTTTATCATGATTATGAGTAAAATACGGTAAGTCGATAAACTTACCGCTTTTTGCATGTGAAACTGCAAAAGTGCAATAACCTGCCACTAGGAACTTTGTCTCACAAAGGGCTGTAGTTTGCCTGCTTTGCTGTGTTCTAGCAGTAAAACCAAACTGAATCTTATATGAGCCAATTGCATTTGAAAACCCATTTCTGGATAGGAGTATGCACTATTTCTTACTACCGCTCTTAAGCTTCTTTGTTGGCATTATTGTTGGGTTGACAGGAATTGGTGGAGCCTCTTTGATCACCCCAATGTTGATTTTTGTCTTTCAGGTGCCGCCTTCTATCGCTGTGAGTTCTGATGTTGTGGCTGCCACATTAATGAAGGTAGTCGGCAGCGTCAAGCACTGGCAACAGAAAACCCTAGACACAGAAGTGGTCAAATGGTTGGCATTAGGGAGTGTTCCTGGTTCACTGTTCGGAGTGGGAATTTTGCACCTTGTCAAGCATACAGGAGAGCATAATCTGGATAACATCTTGCTCCGCTTGCTGGGAGTAACGATTCTGCTAATCACAGTATTGGCTCTCATACAATTGTTGCTCTTGACTTTTTTTCCTAAGTTCACTTTACCCGAACTGCCAAAATTAGATTTAAAAACTAACTTGGGTCGTTTTCTAACAATTACATTAGGAGCGATTTTAGGCTGTTTAGTTGGTCTAACCAGCGTTTCATCGGGTTCAATGTTTGCCTTGGTGCTGATTGCCTTTTTTCGTCTTGATGCCCGTAAGTTAGTGGGTACAGATATTTCACAAGCAGCAATTTTATTAATATTTACATCCCTTGGACATCTCACCTTGGGAACAGTTAATTGGAGTCTGGTATTGCCTATATGGCTAGGTTCGGTTCCAGGTGTGCTGCTAGGTGCTAAAGTTTGCGAAATAACTCCTCAACGCCCTCTACGATTCATTATTTACGCCATCTTAATGATGGTAAGTTGGAAGTTAGTTTATCAAGTTTAATTCTTTAGTATTAAACTAAAATTTAAAAAACAAATTTTTGACGACAATATAACTAACAAAGATTCCAGATTTTAGCCCAGACTGATAAAAAGGGGTTAATCAATAGAAAGCTTCTACATTGTGTCGGAAAGCGATTAAGGCGTGCTTGCCCTGCTCGTCTTTGAGTGCCCAAAAGATCGCATCAGATACTTCTAATGAAACAATAGTTTTGATTTCAATATTCGTGTTGTAACCTGCCATATCTGCCAAGCGTCTTCCGTGTCCGCCTTCACCTTGTACTTGACTAATGGTGTAACCGCTTACATTATGGCTTTTTAGCAGTTTAATAATCCGTTCTTTCAATACTGTTTCACCTATGATGGTGATGAGAACGGCGGGTTGGACGGGAAATGTTAAGTCTGTCATGGAGAACTCCAGAAAAGGGATTTTGGCTTCTCAAGCTGATATTTTCGTTCGTAGTCTAAATTTTTTGTCAAAAAGGCTCAAGCAAAAATGCCTGAGCCGTTAATAGATCAAACTAAGTTGCTGGACTAACAGATTAGCTCAAAAAATTAAATCTATAAAGCTTAATAACGGTTCCGTCCGCCGTAATTACTGCGGTTGCCACCAAATGAGCCTCTTTCTTCCCTAGGTCTAGCTTTATTTACTTTGAGGTCACGTCCCATCCACTCAGCACCATTAAGAGCTTCAATGGCAGCTGTTTCTTCTTCATCTGTACCCATTTCCACAAAACCAAAGCCGCGCAAACGACCTGTTTCACGATCTGTAGGTAGCTGAACCCGCTTGACAGAACCATATTCTGCAAATACAGCATTCAGACTCTCTTCTGTAACTTCGTAAGAAAGATTGCCTACATAAAGTGACATAGATTATCTCCGAAATCATAAGTGTATAGAGATTTAAGTTTCGGAGAAAAGTTTGTAAATACCAAAAACAAAAAGCCTGTCAATACTAAAAACAAACGCGGTCGCCGAATTAACTCTCATCTTCTACTATGACATAGAAACTATATATTAGAGAGACAGCTTGAACAACTAGCATAGAAAGTCATATAAGTTATTAATATCTAAGTAAGGGTAATTATGCTCTTTAGAGTTCAGGCTGTAAAAGTATGACTGCGGTGTAAAGATTCTTCTGGATAGAGTTGATTGTATAAACACTTCGTAAATTCCAAGGGTAGAAGCCCTTGGAATTACCCCAATCGCCGCTAGATAAAATTAGTTCTCGCCTCTAGGTGAACCAAGCTTAACCAGATGAAGGCGAAAACCTACACCAATTTACAGGATGCCCCAGAAATGAAGGAATCCTTGCCCAGAAAAAGCTTCAATCAAAATAATAGAGATAAAGCCAATCATTGCAAAGCGACCGTTCCAATTTTCACTCTCAGGAGTGAACCCAAAACGTACACCATTACGCTCATCTGAAACAGTAGAGGTAGAAGTCTTGAATCCTGACATGAGTAAATCTCCTTAGTACAAGCGTTGTCGCAGTTACCAATGTATGTGACGTAATGTAACAAATTTTTCAAGAAAATGCGATATTGAATAAAGTAAAGAATTGCTTTAACTTACTAATTCAACTAAAGCGTCCCACTGGAACCGGACTACGCATGAGACTAAGCAGCCGCGATAATGCTCAGTCGTGAATACTGAGAGAGTGATATTCGTCTGACCTAGATCTAAAATTTGTTTGACTTTGCAGATTTGCCTTTTATTCTTGCAGTAGGCAACAATGCGATCGCCAGCCTTGACATTCAATGCTTTAATTTTCAATTTCTACTCAACTTCATCAAAGAATTGGCTTAGCAAAGCTTCGTACTTCATCTCCTCCACTTTTAGAGGAAATGAGAGCAGTGGGTATGTTTTTCTCTGGTTATTGTTATAAGTGGGTCAATTAAGGATAATGGAAAAGTTGCATCATAATAGAGTTATTGCCCTACACCGTCATATCTGTTTGGGTCTTTTTTCTCCTTTTTTTTGTTGGGATCTTTTTTGACTTTTTTAGTTTCTCGGTTACCTTTTCTTTCCTTCGACATCAACGTTCTCCTACTAGATTAAGCAGTCAAAATCTTCACATTCTGCGGTCAGGAAATCACGGCATACCTTACCTAACTTACTTTATAAAGCAAAAAGGAAAGCATTAGACACTTTTGTCAGCAATTAAAACTGGCGCGACGAACCTGTATCTGCGATGGTCTTAGCTCTATTAACTTTGAGGCTATAACCCATCCATTCAGTACCTCTTAATGCATGAATCGCTGCGACCTCTTCGGTGTCTGTTTCCATTTCTACAACTGCAAATCCCCTCTTTTCCCCTGTTTTCTGGTTTGTAGACAGTAGAATTCTCTTAATAGATCCATACTTTAAAAATACATGTCTGATGTCCTCATCTTCAACTTCATGGGATAGATTACCAATATAAACTGACATAGAATATCTCCCAATTCAGAGGATGTAGAGATTTAGATTTGGAGAGGTGTCTATATAGTCAATCACTTGACCAAAAATATTTCTCGGTAATCTAATTATAACATAGTTTTAAATTTGAAACACGCCCAATTCAGTGTAAACTATAGTAGTTAAAAATTATCAAGTTACTCTTTTATCCAAGGCAAAAAGGTTAATTTATACCAATTCTGAATAAATTTTCGTGTAAAAAACGTGCGATTGAAAATTTACTATAATCTAGCCAGAATTTAACTTCAAAAATGTATTTTGAAGCTATAGATTTCACTAGAAGTAACAGCAATTTTTAGTTTAATACACAATTTTTTCCTTTCATATTTAAAATTTATAGGTTTTTAATTCCCAAAACCTTTAAGAATTTAAATATTGTCCATGTTTAAACCTGGAGTTTCTAATAATTCAGATGTTTCATTGCGACGTAAGGAGGCAATCTCAGTATTTTGGCAAAAAACTACAGTTTTCAAGGTAGACAATGTTTAGCTATATTTTTTGCTTAATGATTTTGGTTCTAGTTCTGAAGCTACAAAACGAGCAAAGTTCAGTGAGGCAAATACATGAATTTGTAAATTTATTTACACCTCCCGAAGTATAGAATTATTTCACCTAGATATGAGAGTCAGTCAAAGTTGCGACTTGTATAAGGAAAATGTATTTTAATTTAATGGACTATCAAAGCTTTGATTTGTATGCAAGCATTACAAATGGCAGGATGAGGAACTTGTATCTAAACCATTAATAGCTTTATTAACTTTGAGACGACGAACAATCCACTTACTGCCCAAAAGTGCCTTAATCGCAGATGCTTCTTCAGCATCTGTTTCCATCTCTACAGATGCAAATCCGCTTTCCTCACCAGTTTCCTGATTGATGGATAATTGAACTCTTTTAACAGAACCGTATTCTGAAAATGCTTGGTTAAGTTCATTTTCCTGAATTTGACCAGAAAAATTGCTGACATAAAGTGACATAAAAATCTCCCGAATAAATATACTGTAGAGATTTAGATCCGGGAAGGTGTCACGGGCTTATTCACATAGCCGAAAATATTTCTCGCTAATCTAAACATAACACTTAAATATACGATTAGATTTGTGGAAGTCTACAGTTGGTTATAATCGCAAGTATATATCTTTGTAAGCAGTGCTGTTAAATGATTGTAGCTTCTGGTTCAACTCAAAAAAGTTAATTAGCATCTAGAGGAAGCTCACCCATAACTTCAAAACGTACTACAACACTAACGCATTATTAGGCATTTATCTTGTAATACAAATACTACTAAAAAGATTTATTCTTCATATTTCTTGATATTTTTTCCTTATCCTTGACACCGATTTACTTGCAACATGAAGACCATATTACTGGTTTGATTCGATTGCTTTCGATTAGTTTACGTATACTGACTTTATTAGAGTTTCAGGTGTCCCGCTAACTTCAGCAAGACAAATAAAAGCTTGCTGGACTTTATGTGTAGTTAAACAATATCTCTGGTCTATTTAGATACTACGTTCAGCAGAATTTCAATCTGCTAAATACGCAATCTGATTATCAAATCTTTCCTGAAGCAAAACAACAAAATTTATCTGGTGCGATCGCACCAGATATTAAATGTTCATAAAGGATTGATTATCAATCGCAATCTAAAATTGAAAATCGTTAACCTTTTACCCAAGGTAATAGGCTGAATGTGCCTCTTTCATACATAATAAATAAACCCAAGCCAATCAACACAAAAGGAACCACACGCTTACCGTAGCGACTTAATGCATAGGCAATAGCAGCTTGTCGGCTTAACAGATAAGCAACAGCACACAACACGCCTAACATGAAAAAAAATACTATTAAAATTACTCCCAAACTAGCAAAGGTGTGACCAGCGAATAAGGGAATATATATACTAATATTGTCGCCACCATTAGCAACTGTGACTGCTGCCACTTTATAAGTTTGAGGATGCAAAATACTGCCAATAAAAGCTACTATGGGGTTCCTGTGTGAAGACTGCTTAAAATCACTGCTTACGGTCTGAACTTCTGTGGTTTCTGGTTCCCGGTCTACTAATTGCTTGAAACCAATTGCTATGGGTAGTAGTCCTAGCAATCCTATCCATTCTCGTTGCACTACCAAGCCACCAAAATATCCTGGTAAGCTAGCGATAACGATCGCAGCAAAACCAAGGTATTGACCAATAAAAATATGCCGCCGCCGAAAATTACCGTTTATTTGTGAGAAAAATAGCAGCAGAATAATAATGTCATCGATATTTGTGGCTGTAAAAGCAACTATCCCTTCAGTGAAAGCTGCTATTAGGTTACTCATGCTGGATGGTTAGAACATAGCGAAGCGATCGCAATAGCAAATTAATCTTCTGGTACTCTACGCCTGAAAGCGGGTGGAGGGAAAAGCCAAATTCTCATGCATGGTGGTGAAATTTTTCATTAGTTGAGAGTTGTTTTTGCTAGCGTGGTGATATAGGGATTTACTGCCCGCCCAGCAAGTAGCTAGGCATAGAGAGGTATAACATGGCTCATTTAAATCTTCGTCGCCCCCAAAATGTCAACGGCGATTTTTATGTAGATACTACTTGTATTGATTGTGATACATGCCGCTGGATGACTCCCGAAGTTTTTTATAGTGTTGATGAACAGTCGGCAGTCTATCATCAACCAAATAACGAGACAGAAAGATTAGCAGCACTCCAAGCGCTTTTAGCTTGTCCCACCAATTCTATTGGCACAGTTGAGAAGCCAGAGGATATCAAAGTTGCTCAACAAAGTTTTCCGATTTTAGTAGATGAAAATATTTATCACTGCGGCTATCATTCTGAAAAATCTTATGGTGCTGCTAGTTATTTCATTCAACTTCCAGAAGGTAATATCTTAGTTGATTCTCCCAGCTTTGTAACGCCCTTAGTTAAGCGTTTAGAAGAAATGGGGGGAATTCGTTATTTATACCTAACTCATAGGGATGATGTGGCGGATCATCGAAAGTTTGTCGAACATTTCCACTGTCAGCGCATTCTCCATGTTGATGAGATTTCCGCAGGTACTCGGAATGTGGAAATACAGCTAACTGGTTTGGAAACATTGTCCCTAACTTCAGATTTGCTAATTATTCCAGTTCCCGGTCACACTAAAGGACACACGGTTCTACTCTACAAAAATAAGTTTCTCTTCACTGGCGACCATCTCGCTTGGTCAGAAAGCTTGCATCAACTGGCAGCATTCCACGATGTCTGCTGGTATTCTTGGCCAGAACAAATTAAATCAATGCGTAAATTGGCTAATTACTCTTTTGAATGGGTGCTACCAGGTCATGGGCGCAGGTTTCATGCTGATACCGATACTATGCGCCAGCAGATGCACAAGTGTATTGAATTGATGGAAACTTTTTAAAGCTGAGTGTCAGCGTTATCGAGAAATTAACGCTGACACTCAGCTTATTTGGGCCTCTTGATTCTTAATTGACACCCATGTCTAAGGCTTACCCCTAGACTCAGCACTAACTATGAAGCATTTTGCAACTCAGCTGTGCGTACTGATAGCTGCTGTGTTTGATTACCCCGTCGCACTTTCACCTGTAACACCTGACCAAGGCGACTATCTTCTACAATATTTTGCAACTGTTCGGCAGTGGCGATCGCTGTGCCATCAATTTGGACAATGACATCGCCGCGCCGGATGCCAGCTGTAGCCGCTGGAGAATTTGGTATGACTCGCATTACCAAAACACCGTTAACTTCTGGTATCTCAATAGAAGAGTTAGGATCGGTGTTATTTTGCTTTGCTAACTGGGGTGTTAAAGTTACCATTTGCACGCCTAAATAAGGGTGAGCAACTTTTCCAGTACGTTGCAATTGAGATGCGATCGCTTTAGCTTTATCAATAGGAATAGCAAAGCCAATACCCATTGCATCCGGACGAATTGCAGTGTTAATCCCAATCACTTCACCGCGTTCATTCAATAGTGGCCCGCCGGAGTTACCAGGGTTAATCGCTGCGTCGGTTTGAATAAAGTCTAAGCGTTTGTCAGAAATGCCGACTTGGGCGCTAGAACGTTTGAGGGTACTGACAATTCCTAAGGTCACAGTATTATCAAATCCTAAAGGATTACCAACTGCGATCGCCCAGTCTCCTACCTGTACATTATTGGAAGAACCCAAGGAAGCGACTGGTAAATCGTTACCGGCGTTAATTTTTACAACCGCTAAATCTGTTACTTCATCAATGCCTTGAACTTTTCCTTCAAAAGTGCGGCCATCCTTGAGGCGAACTGTTACTTTATCAGCTTTATCTACCACATGAGCATTAGTCAAAATCAACCCACTCTTGTCAATGATGAAACCCGAACCAAGACCCCGCAATTGTTCAGAAGGTAACTGTTGAGGTAAGCTGTCACCAAAGAACCTCCGGAAAAACGGATCTTCCATAAATGGATCGACTCTACGAGTAATTGTACGTTCTGTATCAATCCTGACAACTGCTGTGCCAACACGATTCACGGCTGCTGTCACAAAGCTAGTACTGCCTATAGCAGTGGTTGCTGGCGATTGTCGTTGGGCGATCAGTTCTGGCGCATCCGTGTTAGTCGCCGGATTTGGCGCAGGTTCCGCTTGGGAGGGTAATACCCGCAGGGAACTAACTGTTAGCAAAACTCCTAAAAAGATTGCTAACACATGAGTACTGAGTTGACGTATAGAACGAGGTAGTTTGGAAAATCGCATAATTACAACCTAAATTTATAAGCCTAATTGTTACTTATTCATGACAAAAGGAAGCGTAAAGACTAAAAGCTAATGTTTGAAACTTCATACTTCAGGTGACAAATCTATCTACAATTATTTTTACAGGTTGGATGAAAATCCCAGCTTACTGACATTTATTATCTGTTTCAGGTTTCGCTTCATTCCTGAATTACTGAAGTTAGGGTACTATGTAAGCTACCCTAATTAAAATTAATTGAATATTTAGCTCCATAGCTATTATGGAGATTCCCCCTTTGCAGGTTCGGGTTTTACCCATTTACTGAGAATTGAGGAGTTAGGAGTCAGTGATGAATAAGTGTGGTCTTGGGGAGCCACTGCGTTGGTGTTAGCGTAGCGAAGCGCGAGTCCTCTCCCAAGGGGAGCCACTGCGGTCTTGGGGTTTCCCCAAGTTGAGCAAGTGGCGTGAGACGCTACGCGAACGAGCGTCAAGGCTCTGCTGACTTGTACTCCTTCTCCTAGGTCGCCGCTAGCGCGAACGGAGAACCCGTAGACGCAAAGCGGCTTGCCGCAGGCTAGGGTAGCAAGTGGCGTGGTTTCCCCCATGAACAACTGACGTTAGCGACTTACTCCTAGGTCGAAGCAAGCTACGCGTAGCGTCTCCGTCAGGAGAAGGAGCGTTACCCCAAGGGTCAGTTGTTATTCTCCTTGTCCCTTGTGTCCCCCTCATTTCCACGGCAGTTACTCCACTTGAGGAAACCCCAAGACCGCACTGCCTCCTCATCTCCCCCTATCCCTGTCTCAAATTCCCAGTTTTCATACAGTAAACCATTATCCTCTAGGCTACGATCTTAGTACTACCAGTGCTTTGATAACCCATGAATGGATCAAACCGACTAGCCAAAGAATCTTTACCTATATCTCAGCAAGCAGAAAACTCCCATAGTCACGATGCAAGCAACGAAGATGCAGATCATACTCATGACCATGGAGAATCGATACATCCTCACGTCCATAGCGAAGAGTCATTACGGCGAATTGTCAATCGGCTCTCACGTATAGAAGGACACGTTCGCGGCATTAAGACAATGGTGCAACAAAGTAGCCCTTGTCCTGATGTATTATTGCAAATTGCTGCTGTGCGGGGTGCATTAGATCGGGTAGCAAGAATCGTTTTGGATGAACATTTAACTGAGTGTATTGCCAGAGCCGCTAAAGAAGGCAATATGGAAACTGAAATTGAACAGTTAAAAGCAGCCTTAGATCGGTTTTTACCTTAATTCAAAAATACAAATAATCAACTAGTACCACGATACATATTGTGGCAACTGAACTTTCGATATTTTGGCTGTATGTGAAGGGTTTTTCCAGTATAGTTTCTTTGTCAAGCTATATTTCGTAAGATATTGGCTAATTTACTAATAATATGGTTTTTGACGATTATCGATTTAACTATTCTTTAATATCTAATACAGATAGACCACTGATTTTTTTCTTGCATGGCTTCATGGGCAATATTCAAGAATTTGATGAAGTTATAGAATTACTAGCCGATGATTTTTCTTATCTAACACTTGACCTTCCTGGACATGGCAAAACTCAAGTCTTGGGCGGGGATGAAGATTACACAATGGCAAACACTGCCAAGGCTTTGGTTAATTTATTAAATGAATTAAAGATTACTCAATGCTTTTTAGTTGGCTATTCAATGGGTGGGAGATTGGCTTTATATCTTGCACTTCATTTTCCGGAAAGGTTTCCTAAAGTTGTGCTGGAGTCAGCTTCTCCAGGTTTAGCAACAGAAGTAGAAAGACTAGAACGAGTTAAACAAGATGCTCAAATAGCGAAGAAACTAGCAAGAAGTATTACCAAAAGTGATTTTGCTACTTTTCTATTAAATTGGTACAATCAGCCAATTTTTGGTTTTATAAACAAACATCCTAACTTTGATTGCATGTTAGAAAGTCGATTACAGAATCATCCAGGTGAACTAACTAAGTCACTAAAATTCATGGGTACTGGTAGCCAACCCTCTTTATGGGAAAAGCTAAAAAATCATACAGTACCTTTACTTTTATTAGTTGGTGAATATGATGCAAAATTTATAAATATTAATACAAAAATGGCTAAAATCTTGAAATTTGCTCAAGTTAAATTAATCAATAATTCTGCACATAATATTCATTTTGAAAATACTTTGGAATTTGTGCAAAATCTGAGAGAGTTTTTAACTAAGCAGCAGCCATAAAACTAGATTGTAATTACTTTTTATTAGGTTGCGAGGTTGGTGTTGAGGTCAAACTTGGTGATGGCGATTGATTAGCTGTTTTTAATTCCTCTTGCAACATTGTCTGATAAATCTTAGGCAAAGAACTGCTGATGGAATTGGTCTCTATGCCATATCCCAAACTTGTCCATGTAGGAGACAGTCGCCGCAATACTTCATTTAACTTTCCCTGACGCAGCAGTTGACCAATATCAGTTCCCCAAACTTGCGAATCATTTAACCAACGGTAAACTACTAAGTCTTGATATTCTGGCTCAAAACTATAAGAAACCCAAAACATTAACCGCTTTGGGTTTGGGTGATAACGAGGGGCAATATTATACCAAGTCGTATTGATAATTTGATATCTGCCAGCGGCGGTGGAACAATTGCCCGTGTTGGGGCCAGTGACAATTGTGATGCACATCTCAGGATGGCGACTGAGGTCGTTAACTTGCTGTCCACCGTACAACAGAGAATAGGGACGCTTGCCATTTGCTTCACTGGCTGAGATAGTTCGCATCAAGGCGCGGATGTGAGGGTCACCCCCTTTCATGATCAAAGGTGGTTGTTTGACATTAAACATGGGATCGGAAGGCGATCGCAAGTCTCCAAATATATACCACTGCAACAAACATATGAAAGCGAGAAGTGCGGCTATAGGGCCAATCAGTTTTTCAACGCCTTTGAATTCAAAGCCTTTCAGAGTCAGACTCCTTCAAATTCACTATATTTGCTAACAACAACAATCGACGTACTGATTTCGTTAAAGTTCGCCATACGCTAGGTGGAAAGAGGGGAATGAGGCAGATTAGAGGGATTATATACCTTGTCCCCTTGTCTTTTTGACTCCTAACTCAGCACTATTCAATCAGGCGACGTTAGCAAATAACTCCCCAAAGCTTTTAGAGGTGGCCTCCGGTTTAGCAACAATCTCAACAATTTTATTGCGTGCAGCTAGCTCAGACAATGACTCGACACAAACTTGAGCGACTTTTTGCCGAGGAATACTACCATCGAATAATGTATCAGCACTCTGCATGACGATCGCATCTGTGTTATCTTCATTCTTCAAACCGCCGGGTCGCACAATGGTATAGGTAAGACCACTTTTTTGGATGTACTCCTCCGCTTGCTTTTTCCAAACTAAAATCAGCCAGAATAAGTTTAAAGGATGGAACAATTGAGAAGTACATAAAGAAGAAACAAAGACAAAATGCTCAATTCCCTTGGTTTTAGCTGCATCAACTAAATTTTTAGTACCTTCAAAATCAACTTTATATGGACCAGTGGGGTTGAAGCTGGGTTTTGCCCCAGTGGCGCATAGCAAGACTGTACTGTCTCCCAAAGCAGCGGTCAGGCTTTCTGGTTTTAACACATCACCTACCACTAATTCAGCGCCAGGAGGCAAAATAGCTCTAGCCGTCTCTGTATCCCGCACTAAAGCACGAACGGGGATGTTCCGCGCTATCAGTTCTTGTACAATCCGACGACCTGTTTCACCTGTTGCCCCTGCTACAAATGCTTTCATGACACACGCTATCCTGGGAAACTAATATGTGCTTGTTTAGTTCTTTATTTTAGTGATTTTATAAAGTTAGTGACATATTCTTGAGATTTCGGTCAAAATGGAGTCTCATTGCTAAACGACCCAAACAAGCTGGGAATTATTAATATAGACTAACGCCAACTTAGAGGGGAATGCATTGATGCTTTCAACAAACGGCGAATATCATTCTTTAGAAATACCAGAAACTGTTTTACCTGTAACCTCAAGCCAACAAGAAACTGACGAAATATCCCAGGAAGCATCTGTAGGGACACCGACCAAGTTTTACGGTCGTTATAGTGATTGTATGGAAATGTATGCCCCAGCAGATACAGTTGTCAAGTATCTTAATGCTCACGGTTCATGGTTTACGCGCTGTGCTGAACCGATGAAGGTGCAACCTCTGGGTGAAAATGGTTATGCTTTGACAATCGGTCGTTTTGGCTCTTTTGGTTATGAAGTAGAGCCGAAAATTGGTTTAGAATTACTACCTCCAGATGAAGGGGTCTATCGCATTCGTACAATCCCCATTCCTGACTATCAACCGCCTGGTTACGACGTAGACTATCGGGCATCGCTACAGTTAAGAGATTTGGCTCAGGATGCTTCCAACAATCCGGGTGAAGTAACACGAGTTGAATGGAAATTGGATTTAGTAGTTCAACTTCACTTTCCTCGGTTTATTCAGCGATTGCCCAAGTCTTTAATTCAATCTACAGGCGATCGCTTACTAAACCAAATCGTCCGTCAAGTGTCTCGCCGCTTAACACGCAAAGTCCAAGAGGATTTTCATCAATCCTTGGAAGTTTCATTTTTTGGTAGTTCCAACAAAAAGCGGTGAGTCAATTGTTAGTAGTTAATGGTCAGTGGTCAGCAGTCAAGAAAAATAAACAACTGACAACTGACTAGGCACTACGCATTAGTAAGAATTCTTTGGACAATTTGCACGCCAGTGACAGCCTGCCAAGCAAACAGCCCCAAAAGCGTGAAATTTAATAAGATGTGAGTCGCACGCGCCCAATTTGCTCCTTTTTGCATAAAAGGAGATAGGGCAGCCGAAAATGCGATCAAACCCGTCATGCCAAGTCCTGCTAGCAGGTGCGACCCCACAAACAACTTACCGTTATTGATGTATGTGACAGCCATACCACCAATCGCACCTGTCACCATCAAAGCTAAGAGTATAGACCCAATTTGATAGTGTTTAACATTATATCTACCTTTAATCAGTTCTTTCTTCTCTTCCCCTTGAGCGCTTCTGGTACGCTGTACTTGTAGCCCCAGATAAGCAGCGTAAAGTGAGATTGCCAATAGTACCCACATGAGCAGTGGGTGAAAAAAGTTCAGCCAATATTTAATCGAGGGAGACAGTACAGGATTCATTGTGTTCTCGCTGAATTCTTAAATCTTCATAAAAATTAGCATAACTCTAAGTTCGCTGCTTAAAGTGGCCTGGGGTAAAAGAAATGGGGAGATAGTAAAGATGCGGAGAGTTTTTGTAACGAATTCTCCGCGTCACCCGAAGTTTGCTCAACGGGGGGAACCCCCGCACGCAACTTCTCTGCGCGTCACCGTATCCCCCCTGTCCTCTTTCCTCTACTATTTCATAGTTAGCCTGCTTGCAAAAGTGGTTAAACGATCTCAGACTAAATTTTGAGACTAGACGAACAAAACCCGTTAGTGCGGGACTCATTCATGACTGAAAACAACGATTTGCTGCTTAAGGCTGCTAAAAGTGGCGATATCACGCGGCTAGCTGCGCTACTGGCTGGGGGTGCTGAGGTGGAAGCGTGCGATCGCGATGGTACCACGGCTTTAATGTTTGCTGCCAATTTAGGCTACACCGAAATTGTGCGATCGCTGCTAGATGCTGGGGCAAATATCAATTTGCCCAGAAAACGCTACAAGTTGACGGCTTTGATGTTGGCTGCTAGTGCGAATCAGCTTGATATTGTGCAGCTTTTAGTATCCAGAGGAGCTGATGTGGATGCAATCAATGAAGATGGCAGCACAGCTTTGATGGCAGCAGCACTCAAAGGTTATGTCGATGTGGTACGAGTTTTATTAGCTGCTGATGCCAAAGTAAATTTCACTGATAAAGATGATGACACTGCTTTAAAATTAGCTGTCAGACATGGACACACAACAGTTGTCAAAGTTTTGTTACAAAATGGTGCAGATGTCAATCTTCAAGATGAAGAAGGCGAAACAGCCTTAACGATCGCAGCAGACTTGGGAAATCTGGATGTTGTGCAAGCATTACTGGAAGCTGGGGCTGATGTGAATCTGACAAATGTGGATGGTGGAACAGCGCTATCAGCAGCTGCGGCAGCAGGACATAGTGCGATCGCAGCTGCTTTGCTAGATCGGGCCCAAATTAATCTTCAAGACAAAGATGGTGAAACTGCCCTCCACGTTGCTGTTGTCGAAGGCTACATTGATATAGTGCAAGTATTACTGAATCGGGGTGCAAATGTACAGATTAGAAATCACCTAGGTGACACACCAATGCTTGTAGCAGCATTGCAAGGACATAGCCAAATCGTCGAAGCACTACTGCATTGTGGTGGAGATGTAAATGATGAAAATCTAGGTGAAGTACCCTTAAGACTAGCTGTATCGCAGGGACACACCCAGACGGTAAAGGTGTTGCTAGACTACGGTGCTGATGCCAATATTTTGGGAGATGATGGCAAAACTGTTTTGATTAAAGCAACCGAACGCAACTACACAGGAATCATCAAGATATTGCTGGCAAAGGGAGCTGATGTGAACTTTCAAGATTCGGCAGGGGCGACGGCATTGATGTGGGCTGCCTCTGGAGGCTATGGTGAAGCTGTGCAGATACTGCTTGAAGCTGGAGCAGAGATGAATGTGAAAAACCGGGGTGGTTATACTGCTTTAATGATTGCGGAATTTAATGGCTATAGAGATATAGTAAGGAGTCTAAAGAAGGCTGGAGCGCAGGAATAACCATTTCAGAGGTGTTGTAGGCTTTCTTTGTTGTGATGCAAAGTCAAAATTTTTAAGAAAAATTTTATCTCAATAGATTTTTATAAAAATATTGACAAACCATTAAATGAAGAGTATATATCTTAATACCAAGGAGGTAGATAAAGAATCAAATCCAAATATAAGATTGTAAAAATAGCAAAACCCCGTCGCAGCTGTTGTGAGCTTGCTGCGGCGGAGAGGATAAAAAATTGGAATACCGAGGGAAAGCACAGGTAAAAAGTTTTTGCTTCTAAAGATACCAAAGAAGCCAAAATAAAGAAGGAAATTACCTTTAATGTTTTACCTAGTCTCCCCCTCGGCGTTTCCTACTGTGCTAGATATGCTTAATATATAGGTTTTGATTTCGTGGAACAGTATTATAACGATCAGTTTCCAAGTATCATAGTGAACGGGCAAATGAAAAGGCTAATCTCATCTAGGATTGCTAAGTAATTCCAAGTTTAAAATTCAACTGAGATCGCCTTGGTAAAAGAAAAAATTAGCGAACAGCAGTGGCAGTTACGAGATTTATGGGTGGGAATTGGCTGCCAGAGTGGTAGTTCGTTACAGTTAATTGAAACAGCAATTGAGCAAGTCTTTAAATATAATCAACTCGATCGACGTGCGATCGCAGGTTTTGCTACCATCAATACCAAAGCCTCTGAAGTTGCTTTAGTAGAACTTTGTCGCCTACGCAATTTACCTATAAAAACCTTTACAGCAGAAATTCTGTCTACTGTCTCTGTGCCTAATCCAGCGAAAATTATTGAAGCGCAAGTGGGAACACCCAGCGTTGCGGAAGCAGCGGCTATTCTCGCCGCCTCTCATCCCAATTCATCCAACTGCTCCAAATTACTCCCTGTGCCTGCCAAATTAAAAGTGAAGCTTTTGATTCCTAAACAAATTTTTCGCTTACACGGGCAACTAAAAGCAGTAACGCTAGCTGTTGCTCAAGAGTGCGAGGATAAGGGATATTTACATCCCTTATCGTGCATCCACTTAACTTATCTTACAAAACCGCTCTTAGGAAATAACTAATTACACTAGAAACAATCGTCAACACAATCGATCCCAAAAAAGCAGGCAAGAAACCTTGAATCTCAAAACCATAACCAGGTGTTAGAGCACTTGCCAACCAGAGGGTTAAGGCGTTAATCACAAATGTAAATAAGCCAAAAGTAAGTAAGGTAATCGGAAACGCCAAAATACTTAAAATTGGTCGAATAAATGCATTAACTAGTCCGATAACTGCTACAGCAATAAGGGCAGCTACAAAATTCTTGACAGAGAACCCCGGAACAATATTAGCAGTGATCAGCAAAGCAACCGCAGTTCCAAGCCAAGTTAATAAAAAATGTTTCATAATTTCAAATATTAAGAAAAAGCTTAAATTGACTCACTTATGGCTAATGGCAATTAGCTGTTACCGATTAGCCATCAACAAAGTGACTAAAGAAACTGTCAAATATGTATTTAGCCTACCGTTACCTTGACGATCGCCGCAAGAGAACTTCCCAAGTACCGCCACCAACTACCCCATCAGCCTCTAGTCCATAACGTTTTTGAGCTGCTTTCACTGCTTCCTCGGTTGTCGGACCAAAGTCTCCATCTATACCGCCTTTGAGAAAACCAAGCCTTTGCAGTCGCTGTTGCAACTTGGTAACTTCGGGATTCTGCATCCCTAATCGTAAAATCGGCCATCCTTCTGAAGTGTATTGAACGCCTGGAATTTGGCTAGTACGTGTAGTTGTTGTATTGCGTGTGTTTGATGTGCTGCGAGTTGGCGTTGATGGACGTTTAGGCGTTGTTTGTGACCTTTGAGTTGTATTAGGTTTGCGCTTAGCAGGTCTTGGCTCAGGTTTGGGATCTACAGCTTGCGTTGTAGCAGGTCTTGGTTCAGGTTTGAGAGGTACACCTTGAATTGTAGTAGTCTGAGTTGGAACGATTGTACTAGACTGGGTCGGAACAGGAAATGTTGTCAAGTTAGATGCTGAGTTAGGTGTTGGGTTAGAAGAGACGCTTGGTGTAGCTGCTAGTCCATTTGGGAATAGTCGCTGCCAAGTGGCGGCATCAACAATGCCATCTGGATTTAAGCCAACTGCTTGTTTAAAACGAGAAACAGCGTTAGCTGTATTTTCGTTATAGACACCATTTACTGTATCTGAGTAAAACCCTAAAAGCTTCAGAGCGGCCTGAAGTTCGGATACACGTTCGCCTTGGCTGCCAACTTTGAGGGTAGGACGATTGATGTTATTTCCGACATTAACTTGGGCAATTTCTTGTTGTGCGGCAATTGATACTACACCAGAGGAACCAATGAGCAGAGACGTAGAGCAAAGGAGTAACCAATAAAACTTATTTACGCTCAAGAAGCGAAATGCTTTCGGTGACCTTAAGTAGTTCAAGATACTTGCTTTCAGGCTGCCTTTCATGGAATTTGTTCCCAGAATCTTCTGATGCTAATATTACAGCCGCTTGAGTCTAGAAAACAGCTGGTAAGCTAGCATCACGTATAAATTGTATAATTGCTCGTAACGGTCGTTAACAGTCAATAGTCAATAGTCAAGAGCGTTATTAATTGCTTCTTCTTGACCGACTAAAGACAAATAAGGTTCCTGTAAATACCGCTGCGCGGCTGCCATGGCATCTTTGGCACTCACAGATGCAATCAACTCTTGAAACTTAGTATCAAAATCAATTCCTAAGGCCAAAATTTCATACCAGCCGTATATTTGAGCAATTTGCCCGTTAGTTTGTTTACCTAAGGCATACTGCCCGAGAATCTTGTTCTTAGCCGCTTGTAGTGCGCTTTGTGATACTTCTGCGTTACAGAGTAGATCCACTTCTGTACGCAGTCCATTTACAGCTATACTGGTATTTTCTGGTGCTGTGCCCATATAAACTACAAATGACGCTGGATACAGCCGTGTTGGGTAAAATGCGGATACTTCATAAGCTAGTCCCCGCTTTTCTCGTAATTCCACAAACAAGCGACTTGAAAGCCCATTTCCCAAGTAGGTAGAAAGCAACTTAAGTGGGGCGTAGTCAGGAGAAATCACCGACGATCCTAAGTAACCCAACATCACAATTGATTGCTGTGTCTGCATGGGCTTGATCTGGTGTTGCGGTTCGACTCGGATCTCAGGTAAATCATGAATTGGCAGCGCTCGATCGGGAACTTGCCAATCACCAAATACTTGTTCTACCAATGCGACTGCATCTTGTTGCGTAACTCGACCGACAATACTAACTACCAAATTATCCGGACGGAAATAATTTTGGTGATACTCTACTAAGTCCGCACGCGTTAAGTGGCTCATGGTAGTTTCGTTACCCAGCACCGACATCGCGTAGGGATGGTTTTGGTACATTACTTGCCGCATTTGCTCGAAGGCAATAGTAAATGGCTGCTCTTGTTGGGAGCGAATATTTTGTAGTGCCAAACGCCGTTCTAGTTCCACTTGGACTTCTGGAAATGTAGGCGATCGCAAAATCCGTCCTGCCAATGCTAAGATTTCCGCAAAGTCTGATGTTACTGTCTTTAATGACAGCAAAAAATAATCAGTGGCTGTATCCGCACTCAAACTCGCCCCCGCTGACTCGACTTGTTCGGCGATTTCTAAACTCGAAAGTCCATCACATCCCTTTGTTATGACTGCTGAGAGCAAATAGGCTAACCCTGCCTGCTCCTGCTTTTCGTAACAACTGCCAGCACGAATAAAAATCCGCCCTGCAATAATATCCGCAGCCGGATTTTCTGCCACTAGCACTACAATGCCATTGTTTAATACAGTGCGATGGATAGGGGAGTGGGATAGGGAAGGTTTCACGATTTGAATTATGAGTTGTCAGGAGTCAGTTGTCAGTTGTCAGAAGGCAGGAATTAGTTATTTCTTCCACTGCCCATCTGCCCTTGGTGTCTTGCCTCAGCGACAAATATTTGTGTCCGCCTAGCTTGAAAATAGGTGTAAGGGTGTGGGTGAAAGAGATTTTCATCTTTGGTTGTGGGTTTTTTCCATGAGTAGCTGACTTGAAAAAGCTGGGGGAGCAGGGGAGGAAAGCAAAGATAAAACTCCTAACTTCTAATTCCTAACTCAGCACGGGCTAAATGCCCCGCTACCGCTAATAGCACTCAGCACTCATAACTACTGACCACTGACCACTGACTAACAGGGTTTGAGGACAGTAACCGCATAATTCTGCGGCGAAAGATACTGTTTAGCTAATTGTTGCAGTTCTTGGGCATCAAATGATTGAATCTGCTGAGGATATGCCACTGCTAATTCAGCTTGGGCAATAGTACTGTAGTAGCCGTAAAGCCCAGTGAGCTGATTTGGTGTTTCGGTAGAAAAGGCATACTCATTACACAGTAACCTGCGTGTGCGAGCAATTTCCTGTTCGCTAATTCCTGTAATTTGTAGATCGTGTAAATGAGTGCGAATTATATACTCAACTTTATCCAGGTTTTCTGCCTCCAACCAAGCAGTAATTGTAAATAAACTCGATTCTCGTTGTAAAGAAAAATTACTACAAATTCCCTGCACTAATTGCAGTTCTTCTCGTAAATGACGTACTAAACGCGAAGTCCGCCCTTCTGCCAATAATACTGACAACAAATCTAAACCGTAAGCAGTGCGAATTTGCTCTACTCCTGGTACAACCCACGCCATCAACAACCGCGCTTGTTCGATGCGTGGTAAATAAAGTTCTTGACGGTGAATGCCAGCGATGACTGGTTCTGTCACTTTTTGAGATTGCGGACAATCAGCGCGTTCGGCAAAATTAACGAATGAGCTATTTACTAGTTCCCAGGCTGGCTGTTGGGCAATTCCTCCCACCACTACTACTGTAATGTTTTCCGGTTGATAGTGGGCGCGATGAAAACAACGCATTGCTTCTGGTGACTGTTGCATGAGTTCCCGTTCCGTACCAAGTATGCAACGCCCGTAAGGATGGTTTTGGTAAATGCTTTTGTTCAGGGTTTGGAATCCTATCCAGTCGGGATCGTCATGGCAGGAGCGAATTTCTTCTAGCACTACGTCCCGTTCGCGAATAAATTCATCCTCTGGAATCGCGGCGTTGAGCAGTAGTTCTCCTAAATGAGGTAGTGTATCTGCTAAGTCAGGAGCCGCTGTAGTTAGGGAATAATGGGCGTAATCGTAGCTTGTGGCTGCATGACTCACACCACCTTTGTTTTCAATTTTGTAATCGAACATTCCAGGAGCTAGCGTTGCTGTGCCTTTGAAAATCATATGTTCTAAAAAGTGAGCCATGCCGAACCACGGTTCTGGCTCAAGGATTGCTCCAGCACGCACCCAAACATCGGCCACAACTACAGGGGTAGTAGGAATTTCTTGATGAATAAACGTTAAACCATTGTCTAGTCGGCGAACCGAGGCAGGAAATGAAGTTTGAATCAATTGTTGTTGTGACAATTTTCTGTAGCTTTAACCACAATTTAATCTAATTTTTGTAATCTTAACTCTGAACGATCGCTAAATTAGAATCAATTTATACAGATTTTGTTTTCTGGATTTACAACAGCCAAGTTACATAGTTTCTGGTAATTTAATCTATGTGAAGAGATAAGCAAAATGCTAACTATGTCTAATTTTATATTTGTTATTTCTACTTTTTAATTACTAATTTATCCTATAAGCTGCCCTGATATTTATTATTAAAGCTCCCAAGTTTTTACTAACTTTGGGAGCTAATAATTTTGAGTTCACCGCGACGCCGTTTTACCTAAGTTTATGACCTGGTTAAACCAGGTGGGTACCGATGTGCCTCGTTTAAAGTTTCCGGGTACATGCCCGGTCTACTGCCACGAGAACTATTTGGTTCCCTTTTCTTTAAAGACATAGATCAAAAAACTTGATGGCAGTCACCAACGTCGTAGTGCAACTAACTCATTATAGCTTTCCAAAACAGCTTGTGTGTTTCAAATTGAGATTTTCTCGGAAATTTAGCTGGGATACCAGATTGATTCTATGGTGTGCGCTGTTGCATTTGCCGCATCCCAATTGCCAGCGTCTAGCAAAACGGTGACATGTCCTAGCTTGCGTCCGGGACGAGATTCTGTCTTACCATACCAGTAAACGTGAGATTGGGGAATTTCTGCTAGTTGTCGGCGCTGGCTTTGGTAGTCACTTTGAGAATTTTCATATCCCAAGAGGTTGACCATAACAGCACTAGCGCACTGTAAACTGGGATCGCTTAAAGGAAAACCAGAAACTGCTCTCAAATGCTGCTCAAACTGAGAGGTTTTGCAGGCATTTAAAGAAAAATGCCCAGAATTATGGGTGCGAGGTGCAATTTCATTGACCAACACCTTACCATTCTTCGTCAGAAATAGCTCGATACCAAAAACTCCGACTACTTGCAAGCTATTTAATAGAGTATGTGCGATCGCTTCTATTTCTGCTGCTTGCTTAAGTGTAATATCAGCTGGTACAATCACCCGCCGACACACCTGCTGTTCTTGTTGGGTTTCGACAATTGGGTAAGTGACAACCTCACCTTCTAAAGAACGCGCAGCAATTATCGCCAATTCCCGTTCAAACGGGATAAATTCCTCAATTAAAAACAGATTGATGTCGGATAGCTTTTGCTGTAAAGTAGCCAAATCTTGAATGATAAAAGTACCCTGACCATCATAACCGTGACGGCGGGATTTCAAGACGACCGGAAAATCCAGAGATTCTATTTTAGATGCGAGATTTTCTTGGTGTTCAAGAGCGAAAAAATTGGGAACGGGCAATCCCAAATCCTGTAAATAGCAGCGCTGGTGATATTTATCTAAAAGCGGAGCCAAAGCTTCTAACCTAGGGCGGAAGCAAGCTCCTTGTTGTGCCAGGACAGATAACTCATCTAAGTTAACAAATTCGTTTTCAAAGGTGATGACATCACACTTTTGTGCTAAAGTTTTTGTCGCAATGGCATCACCAACAGAGGCCAAAACAGTTTCCTGAGCGATCGCTACAGCAGGATCGTCTCTTCTAGGAGTTTGTACAATCAATTCCACTCCTAACTTTTTTGCTGCATCCCCCATCATCCAGGCAAGTTGACCGCCACCAATTACACCAACACGCTTCATTGACATCCTAGAGAATCACGAGTTTCTACGCCAGTTTTAGAATTCACTCCATTGGCTTTGTCGCACAATTCTTGGATTTGCGCCTTATCCAAAACTGCATCAGTAAAGTCTGCACCGTTGATATTGACATCAGTAAAGATGGCGCGGAGCAAAAGAGCTTCTTTGAAAACAGCATCGCTCAAATCAGCTTTAGTTAAGTTTACCTGATCGACCATGGCATTAGTTAAATCGGCTCCGTGCAGATTCGCTTGCGTCATCACCGAAGCACTCATGACTGCTCCTCGCAAGTCAGCATCTGTAAAGTTAGCTAATTCCATATTGGCATTAGAAAACTCAGCAGCTTGCAAACTTTGACCCGAAAAATCGCGTCTTGATAACTCTGCATTGCTAAATGACAGCGGATGAGTCCAGTCTGCCAACGCTGGGGAAGCTAGGAAAAATGTCATAATCCCCAAAAGTAATAATAATCCTTGCTTCCAAAACATATCTGGTAGCCATTTTGGTATCTAATCATTGCATTCAGCTTAACGCAATTGGGGACTGGGGATCGGGGATCGGGGACTGGGAATAAGAGAGCAGAGGGAGCAGGGGAAGATGAGGGAGAAGTAACTAATGACTCATGACTAATGACTATTTACAAACTCGTCATCACTTGAGCTAATTCATTAGATAAATCAACAGTACATTCTTGTTGCTTTTGAAATAAAACGCCAGCTAAAAAATAATAATCTCCAGAATAAAATGCCATTTGATTGCGTCGCAAATATTCTATGTAATTTTTAACTTTTGGCTCTGAGCTGTAATATCCAAACTTTAAAGGTAAAACCATAAAGCTTTTGACAAGATAGCCATTATCTTTGGCTTGGTTAATAGTACTTTTAGGGTTAGAAAAGCTAGATACTAAAACTAGTACATTGTCATAATCCAAAGATAAAAGCTCATTAGTAACTGTGGCTCCATCTGTGCCTCCAAATAATAATGGCATATAAATATCTGGATCTGGTGCGGGTAGATAGGGCGGATTGGCTACGAGATACTTAGCTTTGGGTTTAGAAGATTTGAACAAACATGAATTATGAATCATGTATTTATTAGCAAGATTATATTCATCTATTGTTAAATTTGCTGCTTTCCATGCAGAGGTATTTAATTCAAAGCCTTGTATCAATCCATCGAACTTATTTTTTAGTAATGAGTTGATGACAGGGCTACCATCTCCTGAGCCAAACTCAACAACAGACTCAGAATTTCTACAATCTCTGAGTACGAAATTTTCTAAACAATTTGAGTAGAAATTAGACTCTTCAGGACAGAAAAATATATCTTTCATGTGATTGTACTTCAATGGTAATGTATAATCAACGCCAAAAATTACTACCTTGTATCAAGGCAATAAAAAATGTTCTTTAAGTGAGAAATTACTCACTAAAGAAATCGGTTTAGGAGAAGAGCGCCGATAGGACGAGTTAAAAATGCCAAATTAATAAAGCAAGTAAAAAACTTGCTATTGTTAATTTCTAATTTTTTCTATTTATCCTATGGCTAAGACAGTTTGTTCGGCTTCGCGTATCGATCGCACAACAGCACTAGCCGCGCGATCGCTCATTAGTTTCTCTTGGTCATAGCCCAGCACCAACTCCCACGCATCATCGGGATACTGCTCAGCTAAAGGCAAAGCTACATCATCCAACATCCAACGTCCGTGGCGTTCATCTTCTCTAATGTGTAGTTCCCAATAACCCATGGCTGCTTCTGACAGTCCCAGTCGTTGCGCCGCTGTCAAATAATTTCTGTAAGCCGCAGGCCCAGCCACCTCAAAATAAGTCAGTCCACCGCTGTAACGCAAGAAATAACGTTTGCGCTCAGTCAGCAGAAAGTTATGATTAGCACAAGCTAGAACTTCCCAAGGTACTAAATCGAAGTACCCCTCTGGTTCAGTATTCATGCCAAACTCAGCCAGCATTTGGGCAAAAAATGTCGAGTGCTTGCGAGATAAACGACCGTTGCCGTATTCTTCGAGTAATACCCGCACCAGCATACACTGCACTTCGTTCGCAGCACCGCCCAAAATCCGAGAAAGACGACTGCCTTCGACTAAACCATCAAAAGAAGCGATCGCCAGCAAGTGACGATAGCCAGCTTCAGTCATTTGTTCGCGGATGTAGCGACTATCGTCTGACAGTGGCGGATCTAGATCGGCAGCCCCACGCTCAATTAAAGCTTGTTTAACATCACATTGTTGTAATACTGATACATTGATTTGTGCCAGTTCCCACTTTTGCCAAGCAGCTTCAATTTGGTTGCGACATGAAGACAAATAAAGCGATCGTTCATTAGTATAGTGCTGCAAATCATCGTACCAAAACAGCTTTAGCCGATTAATCCGATAAAGTATCCGCTGGAGAAAACGGTGAGCCTGTTGGTCACCACAGGCGTTTTGATAAGCGGCACGAATTGCTGTCGAGAGAGTTCGTTCAAACTCACTGACCTTTGCAACTTCTACATCCAACTGATTGTCTAAATCTTCCGTTACCAACAGTTCTATAAATTGCTGCTCAGCACTGCCGTACTTGGTAACTGTTGTTTCCCCTATTTGCACGCTCTTTCCCTCAGCTTCAACGCTGGGGAACATGACTAAATTGCTTTGCATGGCATTTTCATTAGCTACCAGAGATGTGAAATTAATTTCATCTCTAATACTTAAATTTCCATGTTAGTAGCCTTTTGTACCTCTCCCCCTGGTTATAAAGCAAGATTCAGTCTGCAAGAGGAACACAGGAGAAACACAAAAGATAAAAATAGTCTTCTTTGCTTGGATTTGGTCTTCGTTAACAGTGAAAAATTAAAAATCCCCTCAGAGCATTGGCACAACCAAAATTCTGCTGAGGGGATAGTTGTATCAAAAAAATATCACCAAAATTTTACACTACTGCACCATCGATCGAGGCAAATGATATGTTATAATCATCTGCGTTAATCCATGATTACTATCAATAACCCTCTTGAAGGCGTTAGTAATAATCTGGTTGTGGTTGCGTCATTACAAAATTGGATGCATCGTACAAGTAGCGACTGGCTTCCTCCTCTAGGCGATGAATCAGAATAGGTTCAATAGCGTTACTATGTCGCAGCGCGGCTAGATATCCATCCAAATACATCCGCATATCATCCGTACGATAACCGCGATTCCATAATTCGACGAAGGCGTCGGTAATTCTTTGGTAATAGCGGATGGTTTGTGTGTCTTGGAGCATAACTGCTGTATTAATCTCTTTGGAATGAGAATTGTAAATGATTCACGCTCAAATGTGAAGTATCACTTCCACTCTTTTGGCATCAATTCAAGATAAATATATCTACATCTCCTTTGGAGAGCATCCTCCAGCAGCTACAACCTAACTCAATCCTATTCCAGAAAATTCGGAATATGATGATTTAGTAAGCTATTCTTTTGATTTTCTCTATCTCCTACCTAAGTGTATTGGCAACTGATACCTGCTGTGATGAGATGGAATCCACCTATACCATCAGGCTAAAAGCTGCCTCAGGTATTGGTTACCTTGTTTGGTAATAGTTCCTAAAGGGATTACATCCTTCTAGGGGAAGAATAGTGAACCAAAAGAACTTTTGATTAAGTCTAACAAAAATTTAAGAAAAAATTAAAGAATATTACTAACTCAGCTTTGGGCAAGGCGTAAGTTAAAGATTTTTTCACTCTTTGTTTATGGAAATGTAAAGCTAATTGCAATTGAAGTAACAAAGACTACAAAACCTTGAGCATGGGCTTGTTACCTTGAAATTCATCGACGCTAAGGGGTCTTACCACCGTGGGTTCGGTTTGTATTGAAATCGTTGAGGGGAATCCCCATCTGAGGTCGTTGCTGGGTTGGCACTTGCAACAGTTGGAATACAGGGTGCATCAAGCCGCCAGCATTTATCAAGCAAGAGAAGAGTTTCTAGCCCATCAACCTACTCTAGTCATTCTAGATGCGGATCTTCCTGATGGTGATGGTATTGAGTTTTGCCGTTGGTTGCATCGTCAGCAACAGCCTCTTATCTTGATGCTATCAGCGCGTAGTAACGAAGCTGATATCGTCGCAGGTTTGAAAGCGGGAGCAGATGATTACCTGAGTAAACCTTTTGGGATGCAAGAGTTTTTAGCAAGGGTAGAAGCATTAATTCGCCGCAAGCGCACACCTACTGCGCCAGCATATTTGGATTATGGCACTTTGCAAATCGATTTAGTGCAGCGCCGCGTTCGGTTCCAAGGAGAGTTCATCGACTTAACACCCCAGGAATTTAGTTTACTTTACGTTTTGGCACAAGCTGGAGGAGTGCCGCTAAGTAGGTCAGAATTGCTGCGTCGTGCTTGGCCTGACGCTATCGATAACCCGCGCACCATTGACACTCATGTTTTATCGCTACGGAAAAAAGTTGAACTCGATCCGCGTCAACCAAGCTTGATTCAAACTATCCGTAATGTCGGATACCGATTCAACATGGAAATTTTGAATGCCAATATTCCGCAGTCACAAACCAAATTAGCAAAAGAGAGATTCAGTAATCAACGTTCCACACTTAGTACTCAAAGGTCGTAGAGAGATTAATTAAAAATTAGAAATTAAAAAAGAAGAATCCAATTCTTAATTTTGCATTTTTAATTTTTAATTGGAGAGTAGCGACTAACTCCATTCCTCAGCAGCTTGAGCTTCTGTTTGCATCAAGCTATTTAGTAAGTTAACCCAGTCTATCTCAGAGGCTATTTGATTTGCCAATAGCCGACTTTGTTGTAGGAATAACAGTCGGGTGCAAAACATTTGGGCTAAGTCTAGCTGGTGATTCACCATCAAAATTGTAGTTTGATGAGTTTGAGACAGCTGGGTTAAGACTTGTATCACATGAGAAGCTGTACCAGCATCCAGGGCAGAGGTTGGCTCGTCTAACAGTATAACTTTCGGTTGGATGACCAGGGCACGAGCGATCGCTACTAATTGTCGCTGTCCAGCTGAAAGTTGTACTTCAGTTCGTTCCAACCACTCACTAGGAATGTGCAGTCGTTCTGTCCAGTGACTAATTCTTTGGTGAATAGTTTCTTTGGGCAAACCGCGCAAAACTAAAGGATAAGCCAAAGCTTGTTGGACTGTCATCCCCAGTAGCTTTGATTCTTGTAATACCAGTGTCACAGCTTGGCGTAGTTGGATTGCAGGAATTTGGCGATATTCCTGATTCTCCAAATAAATTTTGCCATTAGTAGGTTCACTCAGGCGGTTAATAAGACGCAATAGCGAAGTCTTACCAGCGCCCGACGGGCCTACTATGGCAATTCGTTCTCCTGGAAATACCTCAAAGGAAATATCCTGCAAGATAGGATATCCTTGCTGATTGCCCTTCAGCCTCGTAAATAGATTAACTTGCTCAAACCTCAGTTGGGCTTGTGAAGTGACATTATCCAAGTTCAATGGGGAGATGAGGGGACACAGGGACGTGGGGATGGGGAGACGCGGGGACGCGGAGAATAACTCCTGACAACTGACAACTAAATAATCAGGTCGCCAAGGCTGTGGTAATAGTCCAGGCATCCACAAGAAATAGCAGCAATGTGAATAATAGCAAAATTGCATACATCCACGGCTGTGCCAAAGGGCGAACATCTGTGGTATCTATGCCTGTCTTGGCTTGCACGATTTGCACCAAACGGGCAAATCCGACTACACGCATCGGTAATAAATAAGCTTTCCCATCTTTGCTGAGAAAATAATAAACCAGCCCTCCTTGACCAGTCGAACGGGGCTTTAACTCTTTTACCTCCGACCAAGGCAAAAACCAACCTTTACGAAAGAAGCGAGGTATCCAGACAGGATAAGTAACTTGAATTCCTTGGTCATCTAAAATTACTCGTTCAGTCAACACCCCATACAAGGCAACTAAGCCGACGCTAATTCCTACCCACAACAATGCTGGTGGTACGAGTGCAGCTGTTACTTGGGACAAAAAAGGTAATGGTGCTGTGAGTGCCAAATATAGACTCAACAGAGTCACCCGAATTAATGGAGAAAGGCGAAAAACAGAAGCTGAGTTATTGGCTGAGGTTGCGGTCACGGCTTAATCATAATGCTTTTCTTTATTTATTGTAGGATAGCCATTTGTTCTACCCATAAGCTTTGTCAGTGCCTCAATACGAGGTGTCACGTTAAGGCAAATACTTTTGCACTACACTCCAACCAGTTAGGGACACCCAGGCAAATCCTATAAACAGAATAATATTCACACCAATGTGTAAAGGTCTTGCCCAACGTCGTCTAGCACGAATTTGCGTCGCACTGAAAGCAGATAGCAAAACCAACATTACTACTATCAAGCCAGCTGCTAGGTGTGATGAATGTCCCAAGGAACCAAAGTGTCCCAACGTGCCAACAATGCCAATTAGCAACAGCAGCAGTACTAAACTAACCATGCTAATGCCGATTGTATAGTGGAGCGATCGCATCCCCTGCAATCCCCCAGCAAACGGTAGAAAACTAGGGACATTCTGCAAATTTCTCGTCCGCCACATCCAAATGCCAGTTAACGTTAACAGTAAATACGCCAACAGCGACAACCCCATTGACCAAGCAGCTATTTTCCATAACCAGAGAAAAGAAGGTAAATTCATAAAAATGATTGTAAATGGAACTGGGGACTGGGAACTGGGAGTTCAGGGAGACGCGGAGAGTTTTGAATAATTTGAATAATAAATATCAATATTAACTTCTGCCTCCTGCCTCCTGCCTTCTGCCTCCTGACACCCAAACAAAAAAGGCTGCTGAATTTCAGCAACCTTAAAAATGAAATAAATTTGTTTTTTTAATCAACGGATGCTAAACCAGCGACTGTTAAGGATCTTGTTGTATCTTCGGTTGTTGTCTTAATTGATTGCACCATTGTTTTTTTACTGATAGGGTCGTTCCCTATTGAGTCTGTATTAAACTCACTACTGCTAGGCTCGTTAATTGCAAGGCGATCGCAGGGAATCTTATCCGATAAAATTGCACTTGCCATCATCCCCGTATGAATCTCCATGTGAGCTTCATAGGGTGCTTCAAACACGAGGCGCTGTCCAGGAAAAACAACTCTTTCAAAGTACCAGTTAGGGATATTGGAGATGCGAGCCACCTGGATTTTGCTCGTGGCATTAACGTAGCAGCAGAGAATGTTCCCCGATTGCTCAGGTGGTAGTGGATCTAATATTTGAGCCATAACTGCTGAGGAGCTTTACGCCACAATTTTACATTACACAACCAAAACTAACACTTGGCGATCCCCAGATGTTGTAACTCCGACTACCAACTGAAATTTTCTACGTTATTTCTATCTAAAGATATGTTCAGATGATGAAAATTATATAAAAAAGTTTGCTTTTCTTGAAATTATACACTACAGCAGATAATTTTTCAGATTTTACCCGGAGGTAAATATAAGTTAGTCACGCTAAAGCAGTCATTACCTCATCTTAATTTCAGAAATTTTTTTGTTTCATCTATCCCCAGATTGATCGCCAGGGATCGTCGCTTAATGAATAAACTCAATGTTATGGTAAAGATATATGAAAACTTTTTTCATAAAACCTATCTTGTTTGATGCAAAGCAAATTTAGCTATTAACTAAAGTTGTCAATAAATGACCAACTTTGTGCAGAAATCGGCTTAAATGTCAAGCAAGATTGAAGCAAGAAAGATAAACAAAACGAAGATAGTTTAAAACTAGATGTCTCGCTTTCCCCTCAAGAACGGCAAGATGGAAGTTAAAACCCCCATGATGGAAAATCGAATTCTCTACGTTCGCCTTCCCTGTAACCCCATCTTTCCTATTGGGGTTGTCTACCTGTCGGATCACGTACACAAGCAATTTCCTCAAATCAAACAGCGCATTTTTGATTTGGGAACAGTGCCACCTTTAGATTATGCTGCCGCCTTGGATAGCTGTGTCGATGAATTTAAACCGACACTGCTAGTCTTTTCTTGGCGAGATATTCAAATTTATGCCCCAGTCGGTGGACGTGGTGGAAATCCACTGCAAAACGCCTTTGAATTTTATTACGCTAAAAATCCATTGGTAAGATTACGTGGGGCATTAGGTGGTTTGCGGATCTTCATTGCTTACTACGTAGAGTTGTGGCGTAACCTCGGATTAATCAAACGTGGTTTAAAACGCGCCCAAAAATATAATGGTAAAGCTCGTGCAGTTGTGGGTGGTGGTGCAGTCAGCGTATTTTACGAACAGTTGGGTAAAAGCTTACCCCAAGGGACAATTATTTCTGTAGGTGAAGGGGAAACCCTGTTAGAAAAACTTTTAAGTGGCAGAGAGTTTGGGGATGAACGCTGTTACATCGTCGGAGAAACTCAACCACGGCAGCGGCTGATTCACGAACAACCCACCCCTTTAGAAAAAACGGCCTGTGATTATGACTATATAGAAAGCATCTGGTCTGAATTCAACTATTACTTAGAAGAACAAGACTTTTACATCGGCGTACAAACTAAACGCGGTTGTCCGCACAACTGCTGCTATTGTGTCTACACCGTTGTCGAAGGTAAACAAGTACGCATTAATCCAGCCGATGAAGTAGTTGCCGAAATGCGCCAATTGTACAAGCGCGGCATTCGTAACTTTTGGTTTACCGATGCCCAATTCATTCCCGCACGTAAATTTATCGATGATGCTGTGGAACTGTTGCAGAAAATAGTTGATTCTGGCATGACAGATATCCACTGGGCAGCATACATCAGAGCTGACAACTTGACACCTCAACTGTGTGAGTTAATGGTGAAGACGGGAATGAACTACTTTGAAATCGGCATTACAAGTGGTTCTCAAGAACTCGTGCGGAAAATGCGGATGGGGTACAACCTCAGAAACGTCTTGCAAAACTGCCGTGACTTAAAAGCAGCTGGCTTTCAAGATTTAGTTTCCGTCAACTACTCGTTTAATGTTATTGACGAACGACCTGAAACTATTCGCCAAACCATTGCCTATCACCGCGAATTAGAAAGAATTTTTGGTGCGGATAAAGTCGAACCTGCTATCTTCTTTATTGGGCTGCAACCTCATACTCATCTAGAAGAGTATGCCTTCAAAGAGGGTATCCTCAAACCAGGGTACAATCCTATGAGTTTAATGCCGTGGACAGCTAAAAAACTCCTTTGGAATCCCGAACCCCTCGGTTCCTTCTTTGGAGAAGTCTGCTTGCAAGCTTGGCAACAAAATCCCAATGACTTTGGACGCGAAGTTATGAAAATATTAGAAGAAAAGTTGGGTTGTGCCGACTTAGAAGCAGCTCTTTCCGCTCCCATAGAAACGAAAGAGAAACAGCTAGCTAGTGTATCATAGAATACAGGAACTGGGGATTGGGGACTAGAGACTGGGAACTAGGACTGAAAGATATATTTACTAATTCTTATTCCTAATACCCAATCGCTAATACCCAATCTCTAATCCCTAATACCCAATCCCCAATCCCTTTTATCAAGCCCTATGTTAGAAGGTTCAATTTTACAAAAGCTAAAAATAGCACATCACCATAGCACCAGACCAATCAGATTCGGGGTGTATTACAAAAATACCCTAGTTTCTCTGTGCCATGCCCTAGAAGATCATATTTTAACTGACGACAGTACACCCCTAGTAATTACAGCCTTTCAACGGGGTAAATGGTATCTCCAAGAAGCAGAACGATACGCAGATATCGCCAAGTGCAGCCGTGAAATTGTTATCATGGCAGCGCCGGATACAGGCTTTGCCGAACATCCCACAAGCCAACTACCCAACGTAGACTTAGTAGCATTAGATGCAACCGATCCAGTGGCGCAGGAGTGGCACTTAATTATCTTATCGCCCAAATACACAGCGATGGTGCTTTGTCAAGAGCTATCAGAAGTTGATTATGGCGAAGGAGGGCAACCAGCTTCAGACATAGAGCGCAAATTCTATGGCTTGTGGACATTTGAACCAGAATTAGTCAAAGAAACAGCTGAATTGGCGATCGCTCACATTAAAGAATACAATCCAGAACTAGCGAACAAACTTACAGATCGTCAACAGGCAATTGTACCAGCGATCGCTAGATCGGAAAACTTGAGTACAGTTGTCTCCCGCGTAGTAGATTATCTCCAAACTGGTCAGGATAATTTAGCTATCCCTACAGCCCTTCGCCAACAATCGCTAGACCGCAACTTAGTTTCTAACGAAATTCAAGCATTTTTGCGGATGGCGCAACTCATGGATATAGCAGATGTCAACAATCCCATGGCAGCCGCGGAAGTAGTGTTACTTGCCGAGACAATGGCGCAGCTTTTGGATCTTCCTGCATGGCAGATTAAGAGATTACGGCTGGCAGGTTTACTACATCGCATAGATCCGTTACAAAAAGCAGAAAGCGTTCTCACTCCTGGTACATCTATACGCTACCAAGAAGATGCCCCCAGTACTGCTTTAAGTTGTCCTTTAGTGCCAGGCGCGCAGGTATTGCGAACAATGCCACGACTGCGAGCAGTTGCCCAAATTATTACTCACCAAACCGAGTGGTGGAATGGTACAGGGGAACCAGCAGGTTTAGCTGGAGATGAAATTCCCCTTGAGTCAAGAATTTTGGCATTATTGGCAGACTTTCAATGGCGAGTAAATCAGTTAAAATCGTCAAATCAGAGCCGAGAACAGATATTTACTCAAGCTTTGGATGAGTGCAGACAACAACAATCCACCCGCTTCGATCCTAAACTTGTAGATACACTAACTTTGTTAGTCATGGGTTTGCAGCAAGGACTCGACTTACCCCTAATGACACCCAAAGTTAGCACCGGCATCTGGCTACTTGATTCCCGATGGGATAGCCACAACAAGACTAGTGAGGAGATTAGTAGTTACCCCAAATGAATATTGAAGCCATTAGATTAGGAAAACTCAAACAACTTCCTGGAGCAAATTTAGAAGATGAGGAACTTTCCCAACTTGATTTAAGCCGCATTAATCTTGCTGGCGCTATCCTTGTAGGCACTAATTTCAATGCTTCCAAACTCGAAGGTGGGCATTTGGAGGGAGCAAATTTAATGGGAGCGAACTTACAAGCAACTGACTTGCGGGCAAACCTGATGGGAGCGAACCTGATGCAAGCAGATTTAACAGGTGCTGACTTGCGGGGTAGCAATTTGCGCGGTGCAAACTTGATGGGAGCGAGACTCAGCGATGTGTCTTTAGCAGGAGCTTTTTTAAGCGGTGCTAATTTGATGAACGTCAACTTGCAAGGCGTTGACATGCGGGGTGCTGACTTGCGGGGTGCTAACTTGACTGGCGCAAATCTCAAAGGTGCAGATTTGAGCCGTACTGATTTGCAAGGAACTTTATTGAGTGAAGCGAATCTTGAAGAAGCTGACTTAAGGGGGGCGAATTTGGCAGGGGCGAATTTGACAGGGGCGAATTTGCTCTGTGCAGAGTTAGAAGGAGCAAATTTGAACGGCGTTAATTTGGATAGGGCGTGTTTGGTAGGTACAATTGCAGCGGAAGCGGTTTCTTGATTTTACATTGACTAGGCGATCGACTTGTTCATCATGACGACTTCTGGAAAAAACTGCATATCAGCTCGCCAGGGTCGTTGTGTTCAAATGCCAAAACAGTCCCATCTCGCAGAACTTTAACCCCAGTGCGACAGTTGTAAACCTCTATAGGTCTTTTCACTGCATCTACACTAACGATTGCTTTGTATTCCCAATAATTTTTAGCACTGCGATTGATGCTAACAATGCAAATCCTGTGACTACCGTAATTGCGGCATACAGATGCAAAAGCTGGAAGCGCCACTGAGCAAGAAAGTATCAATAGCAGCCCAAGAATAACAGATTTGACCATACTCAACTTTGATCTGGATATAAGCCAACGCTTATATTATCAGAGAGGCGATCGCTGAGTTCCTCCTCGTATCCATAAGGCCAACACACTCATCAACAGCATCCCCATGACTCCTTGTAGGGGATTATTATTCACACCAGTTACCCAATCGGGAACTTTACCAGAATATTTCGTTAATTCTCCAACATTGATAATGTAGTATCCCCACACTAAACCACCATGCAGACCCATTGGCAAACCTAAACGTCCCCTACGCCAGCGCTTTCCCCATACCTGCGTTAATCCCAATACTACTAAAGCTGGAAATTGCGGCAGTGTTTGAATAATTGCCTCCAGTGGTTTAATGAAATGCAATGCAGCAAATGCAACGGCATCTATCCATAGTGCTACACGTGGGCTGTAATCTCGTTGCAACTCATCTAGCAACCAACCTCGGAATAACAGTTCCTCGGCAAAGCCGATGCCCAAACCGATAATTAAACCCTCTGAAATCACTTTCAGTAAGAAAACTTTTGGTTGTTGCCACACTAGCCAACCTAAGAAGCCTTGTATGCCAAAGAGTATAAGAATGTTAATTATTCCTATAGCCAAACCACGCAACAATTCCACACCATTTTGCCGCGTAATTTCTAAGCCATACTGCTTTAATATTTGAGGTTGCTGGTAGACGTACCTACCCCAGAGTTTGAGAATAACAATAAACTCAGCATAGAGCAATACCATTGTCAGAATACTTACTAGGTTGGAATCCCGTACTAGTAAGTAAATTGGTGTAGCAAGAGGCAACCATAGCAACAACAAAGTCAAAATAAAACAACCTAGCCTTATAGGGGTAGGGTGTTGGGCTAAAGAGGCAAGGTTGATTTTCATCTGGTCAGTTATGAGTCAGTGTGGTCTTGGGGAGCCACTGCATTAGTGTTAGCGTAGCGGTAGCGACGTAGGAGCGTCGGCAGCGCGGTGAAGTAGTACGGTCTTGGGGTCTCCCCAAGTGGAGTAACTGCTGTTAGCGTAGCGTTAGCGACGCAGGAGCGTCACTCAAAGGGTCTTGGGGTTTCCCCCATGAGCGACCGCTGAAAGGCTCTGCCGACTTGTACTGCTAAAGCGGAACCTGTAGGGTAGCAAGTGGCGTGGTTTCCCCCATAAATAACTGACGTTAGCGCTAGCGTTAGCGAGTCTTCTCCCAAGGGGAGCCACTGCGGTCTTGGGGTTTCCCCAAGTGGAGCAAGTGGCGTGAGACGCTACGCGAACGAGCGTCACTCGTTCGCCGTTAGGCGTTCCCGCAGGTAGGGTCAGTTGTCAATTGTTTTTCCACCGATCGCTGACTAATGACTATTCATCAGGTTCAATGGTGCTGCTTAATCCGTGACTTTTCAATGTTTCACAATAAAATTCAGCATGTTCTTGAGCGCAAGTAATCACCAAGGCTAGCCCGTTAGTGTGGGCTTCCATCATGATATTAACAGCCTGGGGCTGGGTAAGGTTAGGTACTGTGGTTAATAGTACTTGCACTACGTACTCCATAGAGTTGTAGTCGTCGTTATGGAGCAAAACACGATACCGAGGCGCGAGTTTGCGGGAGGTGGAACGCTTCTCAATGGTTTCGACTGACACGGCTTTTTGCTCTTTTCTCGTTGATTTACTACAACAAAGTTTCTGTCTAGTGTTTACTTAACAGTTATTTACTTATTCTATAGCATCTCTATACCAAACTTTATGATAGCATCACAATCTCCTGCCAAGGGTTGACTGAGGCAGTATGATTAAGGCGATCGCAACATACATGCCTATGACATTACAGCCCTTAGAATGCTAAAGTTAATGTTACGGCATACATCCTCAAAGCTATTGCGTTCTCACAAAAGTCACAAAGCTGCTATACAATCCTTGCCAATGCCCTAATCGTGTAATTTATGCACATAAGTCTAGACTTCCAACCAGGACAAATTGTGTCTTTAGAGCATGGCGACAAAAATCTATATGCAGAAGTCATTCAAGTTGTTGTTTCGCGTGATTTGTGTTGGGTGCGTCCCTTATTGCTAGCCACTTACACTCCAGAACTACCACTAGTTACTGACCTGCGAGATGCGCCCGATCTGCTTTGGCCTGTCAAGTTATTTCGACCCGCCTTAGACACAGAAGTAATTACCATTTTGAGTCAGGTTTTAGCAAAAGAACCAAAAACTGAGTTTGACTTAGCTGCCAAGCAACAACTTAATCAATTTATCCACCAACTTTGGCAAGCGTATCAAGAGGGATTGGAGACTGGGGACTAGAGAAGAGAAACAAAAAGACAGTTCTTTCCTTTTCCCAATCCCTAGTATCTTCATGAAGTATAGCGAATACCAGCATTTTCCATGCGTTGGATTGCTTCATGCATCCGTTCATCAGGGATAGTTAGGGCAATCCGGAAAAAACCTTCTCCTGCTGCACCGTAACCATTACCTGGAGGCACGAGAATGCCACATTTGTCAAGAAGCAAAGTCACAAATTCAATTGAGGAATATCCTGGAGGTACAGGCACCCAAACGTAAAGGGTAGCTTTCGGAGGTTCAATTGGCCAGCCTAGAGATTGCAGTCCTTTAACGATGATGTCGCGACGCTTTTGGTAAACAGACATCACAGCTTGCAGTTCAGCTTCATTAATGGAGTAAGCTGCGATCGCAGCTTTTTGAATTGCTTTAAATACCCCAGAATCGACGTTGGTTTTTACCTGTCTCAAACCTTGAATACCGATGGCATTACCAACCACAAAACCAATTCGCCAGCCTGTCATATTATACGACTTAGACAAACTGTGAAACTCAATAGCTACATCTTTCGCTCCTGGAACTTGCAGCACACTTGGTGGTTTGTAGCCATCGTATGCCATTTCTGAGTAGGCATGGTCGTGACATAACAAAATATCGTACTGCTTGCAAAAAGCTACCAATTCCTCAAAAAATTCTAGCGTTGCCAATGCTCCTGTTGGATTATTAGGATAATTGATCCACAAGAGTTTGGTCTTGCGGGCAATTTCTTCAGGAATCGCACTCAAATTAGGTAAAAATTTATTTTCTGCCTTCAGAGGTATAGCAAAAGGCTCGCCACCAGCAAAAATTGTCGAAGTTCGATATACGGGATAACCAGGATCTGGTATTAGCGTATAGTCTCCTGCTTCCACAAAGGCTAAAAAGGTATTGTGTATTGCTTCCTTGGAACCGATGGAAGAGATCACCTCTGCATCAAGGTTTAAACCCGTTACCCCAAACCGATGTTCCATCCACTTAGCCGCCGCCTCCCGAAATTCTTGCATACCCTGATAGGGAGGATAATTGTGGGTAGAAGCGTCATCAATCGCCTCATGCATTACCTGAAGAATATGAGCAGGAGTAGGTTTATCCGGATCGCCTACTGCCATATTAATGATGTCCACTCCCTTGGCTTCAAGTTCTTCTCGTTTGCGATTAATTTCAGCAAACAGATAGGGAGGAATTTTTTCTAAGCGTTTAGCGGGCTGCATGGCGACTTACTACTAATGCAAATGTAGATGCTCATTAGCACAGTTTACGCCACACTAGGGGACTAAATAGCAAACATCATAGAAAAATACCAGCAATTCTATCGCGCTTTTTATCGGTACTGCTGTTACTACAACTAGTGTCAACTATTTTGAAGCTTTGATTCTACTTCTTGTCAAAATCAATTTGGGATAGAAAAAGGTAGCAATATCAACCAACTGTCAGGACTAATATCCCCAGCTAGGAACCAACTGAACTCGACCAGCATCCATCTCTGCCATTAATAATTCCAGAGCTTCGTAGTCAACGTCAGATATATAACCATTTTCAGTTAGTTCCGAGTTGATTTCATTTTCTATCTCAGGAGTTAGTTTTTTAATATCCAGAGCTTTTTCTACTAATCGACGAATAGCGTACTTAGTTCTCATCAGTAATAATCCAATTGTATATGGTACTAATTATCCAAGATAAAGCTAAGTATATAATGCGATCTCAACACTAGTATGTTAGTGATCTAGATCACAAGATGATTAGATGGTTAACTTGCCATCAACCCTACCACATACCACGATCGACTGTGCAAGTCAGGGCATTTAATCTACCACTATATCTTGACTAAAATCGGCTTTACTTATAGACCAATCAAGCTTTCTGGATATAGTTACATTTAATTGGTCTATTGTGTGGCTGTCTATGCTGATTGTTTTTGAACCGAGGCTAAAAAAAAGTATACATGAATACATTTCACCCTGTATTTATGACAATCTTTAAACAGAGGTACTAAAGCAATAAAGATTCAGCAAAGAGTTCTAAGACGTATGGTCGATGTTGTAAAAAAGAGTTTATGTTCAAATAAATCTAGACTTTACATTCAATAACTCTAATATCGATAATGCAAGCATTAATAAAGTGCCCGAAAATTACAGTTATTCGTCCTCAAGGCTTCCTGAATGCCACCAATGCCTTGGAACTGGAACGAGACATGACGACAGCGTTGACACAAGATGATGTTTCTATGTTGTTAATAGATTTAGCAGCAGTAGAGTCCCTAGACAGCTGTGGCTTAATGGCATTGGTGTCTGCACTCAAGCTGGCCCAAAGTTTAGAAAGGAATTTTAAGCTTTGCTCTGTTCCGCCATCAATTAAGATCATCTTTGAACTAACCCAACTAGATGGGGTTTTTGAGATATCTGAAGACGAATCCAAGTTGGCAGTTGTCTGAATTTTTGCAGGTTTCAAATCATAACATTTAACGTGGCTTGACAGCAAACTTGTGTAAAAGAGTTGTAAGTTGTCGGAATAAACCTTATTGATAGACCTAATCAATGCTAAGTTGGAGGTGATTAGCTGTAATTAAGGTAGCTAGAAGATAGCACAGTGGCTGTTGCAGTTGAAAAATTAATAACATCGGATATTTTAAAGCCAGCGCGTTACCTGGGTAACGAACGCTTATCAGTACATAAGCCGTGGGATACGGCTGCAATACGCTGGGTATTAACCTACCCAGAGGTATATGAAGTAGGGGCATCTAATTTAGGGCATATCATCCTCTATAACATTTTGAATGCCCAGCCGCGGCAGTTATGCGATCGCGCCTACCTACCAGGACAAGACCTGGCAGCCAAACTCAGGGCAACAGATACACCGTTATTTGCGGTAGAGTCAAAGCGATCGCTAACAGAATTCGACATTTTAGGTTTTAGCCTCAGTTATGAACTGGGAGCAACTAACATTCTAGAAATGTTGGATTTAGCTGGAATTCCCCTTACATGGCGCGATAGGCAAGAGGATAGGGGGGCAGAGGATCGAGGGGGCAGAGGAGAATTAGCTGCTCCCCAGTCGCCATTTCCCTTAATTTTTGCGGGTGGACAGACAGCAACATCAAATCCTGAGCCATACGCTGACTTTTTTGACTTTTTTGCCCTCGGAGATGGCGAAGAACTCTTACCAGAAATTGGTTTGGTGTTAGAAGAAGCCAAACAAGCAGGATTGAACCGAGAACAGACTCTACTAGACTTGGCACAAATACCAGGGGTCTATGTGCCACAGTTTTATGACATGGCTGCAGATGGTTCGGTGCATCCAAATCGCCCAGATGTGCCAAAACGAATTTTGCGACGGGTAGCAACTCCCATCCCAGCTTATTCCATAGGACTAGTTCCCTACGTACAAACGGTGCATGACCGCCTGACAATTGAAATTCGACGCGGTTGCACTCGCGGCTGTCGTTTCTGTCAACCAGGAATGCTCACCCGACCAGCACGAGATGTGGAACCAGAGAAAGTGGTAGAAGCAATTGAACAGGGAATGCAGGCAACTGGTTACAATGAGTTTTCTCTACTATCTCTGAGTTGTTCTGATTATTTGTCTCTACCAGCAGTGGGGATGGAAATCAAAAATCGCTTAAAAAATGAGAATATTTCTTTGTCTCTACCTAGCCAACGGGTAGATAGATTTGATGAAAATATTGCCAATATACTTGGCGGTACGCGGCAAGGTGGACTCACCTTTGCCCCAGAAGCGGGAACCCAGCGAATGCGAGATATCGTTAATAAGGGTTTGACCAATGAAGAACTGCTGCGGGGAGTCAAAACTGCTTGGGAGCAAGGCTGGGACAAAATCAAGTTGTATTTCATGATTGGCTTACCGGGTGAGACGGATGCCGATGTTGTAGGCATTGCCGAAACGGTAAGTTGGTTGCAACGAGAATGTCGGGCAAAGGGAAGAAAACCCCTCAACTTTAATTTGACGATTTCTAACTTTACGCCCAAGCCCCATACGCCATTTCAATGGCACTCAGTTTCTACGGCTGAATTTAAACGCAAGCAAAATTTGTTACGCCATGAATTCCGTCGCATTAGAGGAGTGAAGGTGAATTTTACCGATGTCCGAATTTCAGCAATGGAGGACTTTATCGGACGAGGCGATCGCAGTTTGGGCAAAGTAGTGCGACGTGCTTGGGAATTGGGTGCTGGCATGGATTCCTGGTATGACAATTTAGATAAGGCTTTTACAGCTTGGGGAGATGCGATCGCCGAAGCAGGTCTAGACTGGAAATATCGCCAAGTAGAAAACGGCGAGTGGAATTTGTTTCACGCAGAGGCTCAGGGAGGCAGGGAGGCAGAAGAGCAGGGGGGACTCGGGGCCCCCGTTGGGGATAGGGGGGACAGAGGAGCAGGGGAGAATACCCAACTCCCCATTCTCCACTCCCTTGAGACTCCTCTTCCTTGGGAACATATTGACACAGGAATTGATAAAAAGTGGCTGGTGGAGGACTTACAACGCGCTCTAGAAGCTGCAACTGTACCAGACTGCTCTTTTGAAAGTTGTTCTCACTGTGGCGTTTGCGGCACTGACTTCGGTCATAACATTGTCATTGAGCCGCCTACTATTCCCCAATTCGCTGGCGAGTTTGTCCCCAACACAACCAAGGCACAACGGTTACGTGTTTGGTTTGGCAAGCAGGGTGATATGGCTTTGATGAGTCACCTAGATTTAATGCGCCTGTTTGACCGAGTGGTAAGGCGAGCAGGTTTGCCAGTTGCTTTTACTGGTGGGTTTCATCCAAGTCCGCGGATCTCTGTGGCCAATGCCTTGGCTTTAGGAGCTACCAGCAGTGGTGAAATTGTGGACTTTGAATTGACTCAAGTCGTGGAAGTTGATACTTTCCGAAAACAACTTGCTCAAGAACTACCCACAGATATACCTATATATAATGTGGTACAGCAGGATTTAAAAGCTGCCGCTGCTAGTCAAATGATAGAAGCAGCAGAGTATTTGATGACTGTGGCTGCACTTTGTGAGGCAACATCCGCACAATGGCAAGACTGGATTAATACAATCAAAGCAAAAGATGAGCTATGGTGGGAACAAACAACTAAATCAGGCAAGAGTCAGTTAGTAAATCTGCGCTCGCGCTTGTTTGAACTAGAATTAGTAGAAACTAACAATAGCAAGGATGAGTCTACAGTTGTCCTACGTTATGTGGGTAGCTGTCGCCCTGACGGTTTGCTGTTGCGGCCCGAACATATTCTGTCTATGCTAGAAATAGTGTCTGGTAAGGAATTTCAACTTCTACACATTCATCGCAATCAGCTAGTTTTAGGAGTATAATCCCTAAAGGGTAACTTGCTAGTAGTTGCCCTGATGTAGCACATCATGGGAATTGATTTTTAGCAAGGTTGCGTTAGAATGGGGTGAAGAGAAATTTTCTGGCGCTGCATTGAATGAACTGGTTCACTACCCTGGTACTCAGGGTGCGAAAGCAAATATATTAGAGTGCAACTTCTAGGATTTTATCCCAGACAAACAACAGGCAGATTAAAGAACACTCTCTGTTTATAGCTCCCTTGTGAACTAGTAACTATCACAGGCTCCGTCGGCAACTCTTACCTATGCTTTTTAAAACAACTGCTGAATGCCTAATCCCTAGATGGTGAAGGTATGGCATCGCAAATCAACCATGGACGGTTGATTTATTTGCTTAAACAATATGCAGCAGTTCTGGAATAATCAGGCGTGTCAACGCAATTCCCTAGTCAATAGCTCTTTAACTTTGAGCCTAAATTCACAATTTTTATTATCAGCAGCGCCTTTTGGGGCTGACAGGGGCGAGAGGCATAACCAACCTCCAAGCCCGTTGGTGCTGCCAGTTTTTGAGGAAATTGAATGCCGAAACAAATTATCATCGCGGAGCAGCATCAGATTGCTGCCGTCTTTTCTGAAGATCAAATACAAGAACTAGTTGTAGCGACAGGCCATCACCAAATAGGTGATATCTATTTAGGTGTAGTTGAAAATGTATTACCTGGGATAGATGCAGCTTTTGTCAACATTGGCGACCCAGAACGCAATGGCTTTATTCATGTAACTGACTTGGGGCCGTTAAAGTTGAAGCGGACAGCAGCAGCAATTACAGAACTATTAGCACCACAGCAAAAAGTGTTGGTGCAAGTTATGAAAGAGCCAACGGGAACAAAAGGACCGAGGCTCACGGGCAACATTACCATGCCTGGACGCTACGTAGTGCTAATGCCCTATGGCAGAGGTGTAAATTTATCCCGGCGAATTAAGAGTGAAAGCGAGCGTAACCGCTTACGGGCACTGGCTATTTTGATCAAACCGGCGGGGATGGGTTTGCTGGTGCGTACCGAGGCAGAAGGCAAACCAGAAGAAGCAATTATGGAAGATTTGGAAGTGCTGCAAAAGCAATGGGAAGCTATTCAGCAGGAAGCGCACTCCACCCGTGCCCCAGCACTGCTCAACCGAGACGATGATTTTATCCAGCGCGTATTGCGAGATATGTACGGTGGGGATGTGAATCGGATCGTAGTTGATTCTAGTACTGGGTTGAAGCGTGTAAAGCAGTATTTGCAAAACTGGAGTGGAGGTCAGACACCGCAGGGATTGTTGATTGACCATCATCGCGATCGCTCTCCGATTTTAGAATACTTCCGCATCAATGCGGCGATTCGAGAAGCTCTCAAACCCAGAGTAGATTTGCCTTCAGGCGGCTACATCATCATTGAGCCGACTGAAGCATTAACAGTAATTGATGTTAACTCTGGTTCCTTTACGCGATCGGCAACAGCCAGAGAAACAGTTCTGTGGACAAACTGTGAAGCGGCAACAGAGATTGCCCGTCAGTTGCGGTTACGAAATATTGCTGGGGTAATCGTCGTAGACTTCATTGATATGGAATCGCGGCGCGACCAATTGCACGTCCTAGAGCATTTTAACAAAGCACTGAAAGCAGACAAAGCTCGTCCCCAGATTGCTCAACTAACCGAGCTGGGTTTGGTAGAACTTACCCGCAAGCGCCAAGGTCAAAACATTTATGAATTGTTTGGTGACACTTGTCCCACTTGTGGAGGTTTGGGACATGTTGTGCGTCTGCCTGGAGAAACCGAGAGCCGATTACCGACACCAGTAGAAATACCAGAGCGGTTTGTATCTCTGCCTCACAGAGAACCACGTCTGCCAGCTGCTCGCGTAACAGAACCACGAGAAACCTACGATGCATTTGCAGAAGGATTCGATGCCGATTCTGATTTGGGTGCTTTGAATTTAATTAATCATCCCAGCTATCAAGAACTTGGCGAGCATAACAAGCGTAGTACTACCCGTAACCGTCGTAGACGGATTGGTATTAATGGCGGGAATGGCAAGGATGAACCACGGATTGCTGCTAATTCATTAGGTTTTGACAATGAGTCAGATTTAGACTTAGATAGCGAAGCAGAACTAGGGACAACACAAGATATTCCCTCACCAAGCTTGGGTAAATCAGGTTGGACTGAACGGGCGGAACGCACTAAAGTTACCAAGGCAGAGCCAGTTAAACCAGTGGTAGAACCACCGGAGATTAGGACTGTAGAAATGACGCTACAGGAACAGGATGTTTTCGCCTTGATGGGAGTTTCTCCTCTAGTGAAGTTAGAGCGGGAGATCAAAAATCCCAAGTCCGTCATTATTAACATTGTTCAGCCTGGGCAACTGCCAACAGTGCCAACAGAATCAACCCCAGAATCGATCGCTGAAACAGAAAGCACTGAAGTAAATACAAATACACTGCAAACTGAATTAAAAAAGAAATCCTCACTAGAAAAAGCATCTGAGCCAACAGAAGTTGTAGCGACCCCTGCGGGAAGCTTCTCTGCAAGAGAATCCGCCAACGCGATCGCAGAAGAAGTTGAAGCGACTAGCACCTCTACTGGGAACCGTCGCCGTCGCCGTCGTTCCTCTGCGGTAGAGGATGGCTCCTCAGACGACAGTTAACTGAATCTTATGGTAGAGATAGAGCAAAGTGCTGCTATTGATTCGTTAGCACTCTCCAGCGAATCGAGTTGGCTGGAGTTGTCTGCCATGTCAATTATTCCGGGCTTGATTGCAGGCGTGGATGAAGTCGGGCGAGGTGCTTTATTTGGCCCTGTAGTTGCAGCAGCAGTGATACTACCAGCTTGTGCTTTGTCAGAATTGATAGCAGTTGATATCAAAGACAGTAAAAAGCTGTCTAGTTCTCGGAGAACTCAGCTAGCGCAGTTAATTTCCGCGCTAGCCATTGATTGGAGAATTGGTTTTGCTTCCACTGCTGAAATTGACCAAATGAATATTTTGCAGGCCACACTGTTAGCTATGAAGCGGGCTGTCCAGAAGTTGAAGGTACAGCCTACAATCTGTTTGGTTGATGGCAATCAGTCAATCAAAAACTTGCTCCTGCCCCAACAAACAATAGTTAAAGGGGACGAGCGATCGCTTAGCATTGCCGCAGCTAGTATTGTGGCTAAAGTTTGGCGTGATGAGTTGGTGCTGCGTCTAGCAGCAAAGTACCCTATGTACGACCTAGCGCGTAATAAAGGTTATGGTAGCCAAAAGCATTTGCTAGCACTACGACAATACGGCCCATCACCCCTGCATCGCAAGTCCTTTCGTCCATGCCAATTTGAGTGCTAAGTAAAGAATAGAGGGGCAGAGCAGATGTTAACAACTGACCACTGCCTCCTCTTAACTAAGTAAATCAAAAATTACTCAATATTTAGAATTGGCAATTCAGTACTGTTATCACCTAGAGCTTTTTGTTTCGTTTGCGAACTCACCCAGTTTCGATAATCTGCCAGCAGTTGATGAAGCAATCTTTGCTTAACTGTCAACAGCACACTCTTGAGCAAACCATTGCCGGTAGCTTCTAAGATTGGCTTCGGGGTCAAGGAAAATGGCAGTGGTAGTTCTACTTGCACTTCCAGATCGGCTCTTCCTTGCAGGCGAGTGCCAGTGCTTAGCTGGTAAGGAGACAAATGCCCTTGTAAATTGAGAGCAAAACGCTGGTTAATATATTCAACACCAAGAATTTCACAACCTACCGATCGCAAATAAATCACACCATTTGATTCTGCCCAAACTCGCATGTCTACAGTGGGTTGAATACTCAAGGACATAAAAGCTAGAGGACGGATTTTCAAGCGAAATACTTCCTCGGAAAGCTGTTGAATACGCCTGTTGTCAACCAAAGCATTAACCAGACGTTGAGGCTGACGCAAGTAGTGCTGAATGGGAATAGGCTGTTGTGGCACAGCAATTTCTACCGATTGGGAGGCAGTAAACTTGGTAGCCATGAGTTGAAGGAAGTAATTGTTTAATATTTATATTATTAATTATTTTTTTATGTTTATTATTTTTAATTCAATGAAAAAAATATTCATCTAGACTGATTTATTTTAAAAACTATATTTGCTTATAGTTATCCTTTATTACTGAGATAGTTTTATAAATAACGTTGACTATCTTTAGAAAAATAAATTATAACTCGACAAGAAGGTAATTGTTTAGCAAACCTTATTCATATTTTTTGTCAATTGTCAAGCTATTCGCTAAAACAGGCAAGACAGACAAAAAATGTTGACTGTTGACTGTCAGCAACCAACAATTACAATGGGATGTTTTCTGATTTGAAAGTCCCTTACTATTTTTGATTGCAACTCGGTATGACATCGCGTTAATGAAAAACCGCTATCACCTACTGCTAATGCTGCTATGGTTAGCTATTGGCACTGGTTTGCGCTTTGTGCGTCTGGAATCTCTACCTCCTTGGACTGATGAGTGTGCAACGATAGTTTTTAGTTTGGGCAATAGTTTTCGCCCAGTACCACTAAATCAACTCATTAGTTCAGATGTTCTCTTGCAGCCACTGCAACCTATCCCCACAGTTGGAATTAGCGCCGTTATCGAGCATCTGTTAGATGAAAGCACTCATCCTCCGGTCTATTTTGTATTAGCACATTTCTGGATGAAATTGTTTTCGCCTCCGGGAGAACTAGTTTCAATTTGGGCTGCGCGATCGCTCAGTGCTTTTTTTGGTGTAGCGTCAATTCCTGCCATGTTTGGCTTTGGCTATTTAACTTTTCGCTCCAAGTTAGTAGGTCAGATGGCAGCAGCAATGATGGCAACTTCGCCTTATGCTGTTTTCCTCGCTAGAGAAGCGCGTCATTACACTTTGGTGATTTTGCTAATAATTGCTTCTCTATGTTGTTTTATCAAAGCCATTCAGACTATCCATCGTCAGCAATCTCTGCCTATCTGGGTGGTATTAACTTGGGTAGCGATGAATAGTTTAGGGGTAGCAACCCATTATTTTTTTACCCTGACTCTTTGTGCTGAAGGCTTTGTATTGCTTTGGCAAATTTGGGTGAAAGCAAACCAGACCACATTTGCCTATGTGCGAACTAATTGGTGGCGTATCTGGATAGTTATCATGGGTACTCTGGTTGGATGTCTGGTTTGGATACCTGCTCTAAAAAGTATTCCTGGGAATGACCTCACAACTTGGGTGGCAAGTAGCAATCCTCATGTTAGATGGTTGGAACCCATAGGGCGACTACTGCTTTGGACTATGAGTATGCTGTTGCTTTTGCCTTCAGCAATCACAAACTTACCTCTGGCGATTGTGATTGTTTCTGGTATCGTAACCTTGCTATTTTTGCTTTGGAGCCTACCTAATCTCATTTATGGACTAAAAATCCAGAAGCAATCTGATAGCGATCTAGCGATTCAAATCTTAAGTGGGTATCTTGTGGGAGCGATCGCATTATGTCTAGCTTTCACTTATGGTCTAGGGATGGACTTAACCTTAGCTGCTCGTTTCCAATTTGTTTGTGTATCGGCAATAATTTTGCTTTTGGGTGCTGCATTGGCAGGCTGTTGGAACCAAGTAAAGAATTTCAACCAGCATAGACAGAAATTACGGCTGTTGGTAAATGGGAAAGTTGCGGTAAGTATCATTTGGTTGATGGCGGTGCTTGGCGGAGTGACGGTAGTCTGGAATCTGGGCTATCTGCAAAACCAACGCCCCGATCTTCTTGCTTCTCTCATCCAAAGAGTATCTCCACAGAAGGTGCTGATAGCTACTACCCACCTCCACCACGGTCAAACTGGGAGAATGATGGGGTTAGCTTGGGAATACCAAAACTGGCCTACCCAAAATTTGCAGTTTTTCTTAGCTCGTCAAGACTCAAAGACTAAAGACTATACTCAAGCCATGCAAGTGTTTTCAGAACAACTCACTAAAATTCCCCGACCTCTTGACCTATGGTTAGTTGAATTCCGTACTCAAGTCGATTTGGAATCCCAGCAATGTTTCCCTGACGCACGATACGGAAAATCTACTGGTGAATATAGTTATAAACTGTATCATTGTACTACCCAAAAAAGCGATACATCTCAAACCAATATTTCAAGTTAACAAAGGCTGGGTTTGCCTAAGGTATAGTCTATAAAATCTAATAGATAACTCAGGGCCAACTCTATGACCATATCCATTGCCCATTTAGGACCTCCTGGTACCTATGCGGAACAAGCAGCTGTTTTTTATATTAATTGGCTAGCCAAAAAGACGGGAATTGAGGCTATCTTATGCCCATATCCCAGTATTGCCCAGTCACTCCAAGCCGTTGCTTTTGGACACACTCAATTGGCTGTTGTGCCAGTAGAAAATTCTATTGAAGGGAGTGTAACTATGACAATGGATACGCTGTGGCAGTTGGATCGTTTACAAATTCAGTTGGCTTTGGTTATGCCTATTGTCCATGCATTAATTTCTTGTGCAACTAGTTTAGATAGCATTAAAACTGTTTATTCACATCCGCAAGCTTTGGCCCAATGTCAGGGGTGGTTGCAGGAATTTCTGCCAAGTGTGCAGGTGATTCCGAGCAATTCGACAACTGAGGCACTACAACGATTAGAGCAGGACTTAACAACCGCTGCGATCGCATCTAGTAGAGCAGCCCAACTCTATAAATTACCTATATTAGCTAGTAGTATTAACGACTATCCAGAAAACTGTACTCGCTTTTGGGTGGTAAGTCAGCCAAAAATAGAGGCTGTTGACGATATATCTTCAGCAAGCGCTAGCCATACTTCGCTAGCTTTCAGCGTACCTGCCAATGTCCCGGGAGCGTTGCTCAAACCTTTGGAAGTATTTGCTCAGTTAGGAATTAACCTCAGCCGGATTGAATCTCGTCCTACAAAGCGATCGCTTGGAGAATACTTGTTTTTCATAGACGTAGAATCAAATGCTACCTCAGCAGAAATGCAATCTGCTTTAGCAAAGTTAAACAAGTATATCGAAGTCTTAAAAATATTTGGCAGTTATAATGTTTTGCCAATTAATGCTTTTGGCAATGAAGTTAAAAGTTAGCAAGAGCAACTGCGTTGCTTTGGTTCCCAATGCTGTAGCAAGTGGTGAGTCCACTCCTGAAAGAAGGTTTGCTTTTGTAGGGAACTGGCGTTAACGCAGAATGAGAGTCACGCGTTCGCTCTTCGCGTTCCCAAAGGGTAATGCATTGAAGAGTGAATGGTTATAAGTTGCACCGTTCACTCTTCACTCTCAACTCATAACTTTTGATTAAAAGTATCTTTAAGAACAGAACGAGCTGCTAAGTGATTACGAGTAGAAGTCAAAATTTCTGCTTCTCGTTCCAAGCGAGCTACAGTATCCTGCATTTCTAGCAATGACTGCTGCTCTGCAGCTACACCATAGAGGTTGCTGGCCACCCAATAAGATAGTTCTGTTGGCAGATCCGGCAATTCTTCTGGCAGTTCAATATTTTGTTCGGTTAACTTAGCGGAGAGGCGCACAACATCTCGTAGCAGTTGTTCTACCTCAGAAGCCAAAGGACGTAAATCTTTAGTGGGTGGGTGGTCTTCCAACCACTCTACCAAACCAACGCGGTAGGGTTTTTCACGAACATACTCTAAGACACGAAACCTTTGCTGTCCCAAAGTCAACATTTTCATGCGGTCATCAGGCAACCGTTGGTGATGAATGATTTCTGCACAGCAACCAACGTTCGCAATTGTGCCTTTGACTGGATCGACCATTAACACTCCAAACCTGCGATCGCTTTCCAAAATCGTATTCATCATGATTCGGTAGCGAAATTCAAAGATGTGTAAGGGTAATGGTCTAGTGGGGAACAGAACTACTTCAGGTAACGGGAACAGAGGTAGTTCGCGGACTGCAATTTTAGAAGAAAATGCCATTGTTACCTTCGTATAAATTTAATCTTTAAAATTTATTCTTCTCTGCTTTTCCCGTACTTTGTTTACATTCTATCATTTTGTTTCCCGCCAATAAAAAGCCCTGAAATAATTTTATTCAGGGCTAGGTAAATATTCATACTAAGAAATGTAAGTTGTTAGTGGACAGTGGTCAGTTGTTTTTCTGTGACTGAAAACTTACCCTACTCTTCTCCTAAGGGAGGCACTGCGCGTAGCTTGCTTAAGAGCAGGGGTACGGCAACGCAGAACGGGTGACGCTCGTGACGATCGTTCGCGTAGCGTCTCACGCCACTTGCTCCACTTGGGGAAACCCCAAGACCGCAGTGGCTCCCCTTGGGAGAAGACTCGCGCTTCGCTTTTAGCGCCGTCTCTTAGACCAGGACTCGCTAACGCCATTTGTTTATGGGGGAAACCACGGCAGTTCTTACCCTAGCCTGCGGCAAGCCGCTTTGCGTCTACGGGTTTTCCAGTCACTCATAGAGGAACCAGGCCACTTGCTACCCTGCGGGTTCTCCGTTCGCGCTAGCGGCGACCTAGGAGAAGGAGTACAAGCCGACGGCACTTCCTTCAAGTCTGGCGACCGAATGGAGTACCTTGGAAACTCGTTCAACGCAATGGCTCCCCAAGACCGTGCTGGTTCATCGTGCAGAGCGCGTCTACAAGTCGCCCAACGCACTGTCCCCCAAACCCCACTGCCTCACCACTAACTAAATTACAGTTTGACTTCAATATCTACACCCGATGGGAGATCCAGTTTCATCAAGGCATCAATAGTTTTAGAAGAAGGCTGGTAAATATCAATAATCCGGCGATGAGTACGGGTTTCAAAGTGTTCGCGTGAATCTTTATCTACGTGAGGCGATCGCAGCACGCAGTAGATTTTACGTTTTGTTGGTAAAGGAATTGGTCCTATGGCTGTAGCGTTAGTCCGGTTAGCTGTGTCTACAATCTTCTCGCAAGATGTATCTAATAAGCGACGGTCAAAAGCCTGTAAACGAATCCTAATCTTCTGCTGCTGTAGAGTTGCCATTTTTAAATTGTCCAGGTTCTGAGTTTTGAAGAGACTGGGAATGGGGACTGGGCAAGAAGCAGAAAAGGTTAAAGGGCAAAGGAAAAAGTATTCCCTTTTCCCCTTCTATTTTGTCTTTACCCAATACCCAGTACCCAATCCCTTTATAGAGGGAAGAGAAAGGAGCAGAGAGGCTTTTACTTTACCATCTCTGCTCCTTTGTTATTAGGGCAAAAAGGTGCTACTTAAGGATTTTGGAGACGACACCAGCACCAATGGTGCGACCACCTTCACGAATAGCGAAACGCATTCCTTGCTCAATCGCAATTGGGTTGATTAGTTCTACAGTCATTTTGATGCGATCGCCTGGCATCACCATTTCCGCCTCGCCACCTTCATCGGTGGTGAAGGTTTTGATTGTACCAGTTACATCAGTTGTCCGCACGTAGAACTGGGGACGGTAACCAGGGAAGAACGGTGTCTTCCGACCACCTTCTTTCTCTGTGAGAACGTACACTTCACCTTCAAATTGGGTGTGAGGTTTAATTGAACCAGGTTTGGCTAGCACCATACCCCGTTCAATATCAGTCTTCTGAATACCCCGAAGTAGTACCCCGGCGTTATCCCCAGCCATGCCTTCATCAAGACTCTTCTTGAACATCTCAATGCCAGTAACGGTTGTGCTGCGACTGTCTCTAATACCGACAAGTTCAACGTTATCACCAACTTTGACTTTACCCCGCTCAATCCGACCAGTGGCAACAGTACCACGACCTGTGATCGAGAATACGTCTTCTACAGCCATCAGGAAGGGCTTGTCTACATCGCGCTCAGGAGTGGGGATGTAGGAATCTACAGCGTCCATCAGTTCGTAGATTTTATCTACCCATTCATCTTCACCCCTTTGAGTTTTGGGGCTACCAGTCATTTTTTCCAAAGCTTTCAGACCGGAGCCTTTGATGATGGGAATATTGTCACCATCGAACTCGTAGTCGGTGAGTAATTCTCGAAGTTCTAGTTCCACCAACTCTAACAGTTCTTCGTCGTCCACCATGTCTTGCTTATTTAAGAAGACAACTAGGTTGGGAACGCCGACTTGTTTTGCCAGCAGGATGTGTTCGCGGGTTTGGGGCATAGCACCATCGGTAGCAGCAACCACCAGGATTGCCCCATCCATTTGTGCAGCACCAGTGATCATGTTCTTCACATAGTCAGCGTGTCCGGGACAGTCTACGTGAGCATAGTGCCGATTTTGGGTTTCATACTCAACGTGAGCGGTGTTGATGGTAATACCCCGCGCCTTTTCTTCTGGGGCGTTATCGATTTGATCGTAACCCTTAGCCACAGCTTGACCGAGAGCTGCCAAGGTCATGGTGATAGCTGCTGTTAACGTTGTTTTACCGTGGTCAACGTGGCCAATCGTACCGATGTTAACGTGGGGTTTAGTCCTTTCAAACTTTGCGCGTGCCATGAATGCTCATTTCCTTTTTTAATTAAGCGTTCCCTTTGCTTTTTGCAATGATAGTTTCAGCTACGCTGCGAGGCACCTCTTCGTAGTGGCTGAACTCCATTGTGAAGATACCCCGACCTTGGGTCTTCGACCGGATATCAGTCGCGTAACCAAACATAGTCGCCAGTGGAACTTTGGATGCCACCTTAGCGAGTCCCTGTTCAGTGCTTTGGTTTTCAATCTGCCCCCGGCGGGAGATGAGGTCGCCAATGACGTTCCCGATAAAGTCTTCAGGGACTTCTACTTCAACTTTCATCATAGGCTCTAAGAGTACAGGTGAAGCCTTCATCACTGCCTCTTTGAGTGCCATTGAGCCAGCGATTTTGAAAGCCATTTCCGAAGAGTCCACATCGTGGTATGACCCATCAACCAGCGTTGCTTTGACATCAATTAGCGGATATCCAGCTAAAATACCAGATTCGCAGCTTTCTTTCATTCCTTGTTCTGCGGGTCCAATGTACTCTTTAGGTACGACACCACCAACAATTTTGGAGACGAATTCAAAACCAGTGCCGGGTTCTCCTGGTTCCAAATCGATCACAACGTGACCGTATTGGCCTTTACCACCACTTTGGCGGATGAACTTACCTTCGATTCTGGTAACGTGTTTACGAATTGTTTCGCGGTAAGCTACTTGTGGCGCACCGACATTTGCTTCCACTTTGAATTCGCGCAACATCCGGTCTACTAGAATTTCTAGGTGTAGTTCTCCCATGCCAGCAATCACCGTTTGGTTGGTTTCTGGATCGACATGGACGCGGAAGGTTGGGTCTTCTTCTGAGAGAGATTGCAGAGCCTTGGATAGTTTATCCATGTCGTTCTTGGTTTTGGGTTCAACCGCCACTGAGATTACAGGCTCAGGGATGAATAGAGACTCCAGAATAACTGGTGAGCCTTCATCACAAAGCGTGTCACCTGTTAAAGTATCTTTCAATCCCAACGCGGCTCCCAAATCACCTGCTCGCAGTTCTTCGACATCAAGTCGTTCATCTGCTTTCAAAACTACCAGACGAGAAATCCGTTCTTTCTTATTCTTGGTAGCGTTTAGAACGTAGCTACCCTTTTTCAGAATGCCAGAATAAACGCGAACGAAGGTGAGGCGACCGTAAGGATCGGCCATAATTTTGAATGCCAGAGCTGATAGAGGTTCGGTATCATCAGCCCGACGCTCAACAGTTTCGCCATTGGGTCGCGCACCTTGAATTGGTGGCACTTCAGTTGGTGCTGGCAGGTAATCTACAACTGCATCCAGCATCAACTGTACGCCTTTGTTTTTGAATGCTGAACCGCAAAGTACTGGCACAATCGTACCCGCGATCGTACCTTTACGGAGGGCAGTACGGATTTCATCTTCTGTAAGTTCTTCGCCCTCGAAGTACTTAGTCATGAGATCGTCATCTGTCTCTGCCACTGCTTCTATAAGTTTGTTGCGGTATTCCTCTGCCTGCTCTTGCAATTCTGCTGGAATATCTGTTTCTTGAATATCCGTTCCTTGGTCATTGGCGTAGATATATGCACGCTTTTGCACCAAGTCAACGATACCCTTAAAATCATTTTCACTACCAATTGGCAGTTGAATGGCAATGGCGTTAGCCCGCAGGCGATCGCGCATTTGCTCGTGAACTCTATAGAAGTTCGCCCCTGTGCGATCCATCTTGTTGATGAAGGCTATACGCGGTACTTTGTAGCGATCTGCTTGTCGCCACACTGTTTCTGACTGTGGTTGCACGCCGCCCACAGAACAAAATACTGCGATTACACCATCCAACACACGCATAGAGCGTTCGACTTCGATTGTGAAGTCAACGTGACCTGGAGTATCGATAATGTTAATTTGATGATCTTTCCAACTGGTAGTGATCGCAGCAGCAGTAATGGTAATTCCCCGCTCCCGCTCCTGATCCATCCAGTCTGTTACGGCAGTTCCTTCGTGAACTTCACCAATTTTATGAATTATCCCAGAGTAAAATAATATTCTCTCTGTTGTTGTTGTCTTGCCCGCATCTATATGCGCCGCAATACCGATATTGCGTACTCTCTCTAGCGGGATCGTACGTGCCACAGTAGCCTCCTATAGTTTTTGCCTCATGATATCTTGTATATTACTCTTTGTTAAGATTCTATACTCTACGGAAAACCGTCTTTAATTTTTGTAATTCCACGATATATCACTCTGAGAGTACGATATATCGCTTATTTACTTAGTAACGATAGTGTGCAAAGGCTTTGTTAGCTTCCGCCATCCGGTGTGTTTCTTCACGTTTACGAATTGCATTCCCGGTTTCGTTGGCTGCATCAAGTAACTCGTTAGCTAATTTGCTTGCCATTGTGCGACCGGGTCTAGATCTAGAAAATTGCACTAACCAACGTAACGCTAAGGTTGTACCCCGTTCTGAACGCACTTCCATTGGTACTTGGTAAGTTGCTCCACCTACACGGCGAGCCTTTACTTCTACTAAAGGCGTTGCATTGCGCACCGCTTTTTCAAAGGTTTCTAAAGCTGCGTTACCAGTGCGTTCCTCAATAGTTTTTAAAGCATCATAAACGATACGTGCTGCCAGGGATTTCTTTCCATGGCGCATAATCCGCCTGATGATCATACTCACAAGGCGACTGTTATACACGGAGTCAGGCGGAACTGGGCGCCTTTGAATAACACCACGACGAGACATACTTCAACCTTTAATTCGGATTTGGCAACGAAATTATATGCTATCAGACACTGGGTTCTAAGCGGCTAAAGCCTCCGCTCAGACTTAAATTAATTTTCTTCTACAGTTGCTTACAGCAAGGCTGACCTACTAACTTGCTGCCCACTATTTAGACATACAAGGTAACAACATTAAAAACCTTAATATCTGGATTCAAATGCTGCTGCCACTCTAGGATGCTACTTAAAATTCCCTACACTTGCTCGCCCTTTCAAGGGTGTAGCTTGATTTCCTGAAAAAGCCAGCACAGCTTGTTTTTCTGTCCTTTGGCACTCCTAAAAAAGACGGTTAATCGCATCAAACACGATTAATCGCCTATGTCCTATTTTTTAGCCCCTTCCTTTGGGCGCTTGGTTCCATACTTGGAACGACCTTGTTTGCGGTCTTTCACTCCTGCTGTATCCAAGGTGCCACGGATTATGTGATATCTCACACCTGGTAAATCCTTAACCCGACCGCCACGAATCATTACAACGGAATGCTCTTGCAAGTTGTGACCAATTCCTGGAATGTAAGCTGTAACTTCAAATCCAGATGTAAGTCTTACCCTTGCTACTTTGCGGAGAGCTGAGTTAGGCTTTTTAGGTGTGGTTGTGTATACTCTGGTACAAACACCCCGACGTTGTGGGCATTGCTTCAGAGCTGGGGACTTGGTTTTCTGACGCGCTTTTTCGCGTTCATTACGTATGAGTTGCTGTATTGTTGGCATGAGTTACAGCGCGTGAAGCTGCTTAGAGGTCTAAGTTTTAACAAATCCTGATTATAACTTTTTTTATGGTTTCATGTCAATCTATTTTGCAGAGTCAATAGGAGCCAGTGCGTTGTGGAGGTAGCGCGGTGCAAGGGTTCCCCAACATAAAGTGATTGCCGTCGGCAAAGCCGACTTGTACTCCTTCTCCTAGGTCACCGCTAGGGCGAAGGAGAACCCGTAGACGCAAAGCGGCTTGCCGCAGGCTAGGGTAGCAAGTGGTGCGGTTTCCCCATGGCACCTAGTGTAGCGCAGCGTTAGCGACGTACTCTTAGGGAGAAGCAAGCTACGCGTAGCGGCGACTTTAGGAAAAGGGTAGGGCTTCCCGCAGGGTAGCAACTGGTGTTCAATAGCCCATTGTTCAAAAGTTTTTGACTATTGACTAATGGAGAAAGAATTGCCACAACCACAGGTAGCGATCGCCTGGGGATTATGGAAGCGAAAACCTCCCCCCATCAAATCCTCTGAATAATCTAACGCCAAACCGTTAACGTAATCCAAGCTTTCAGCATCTATGACTGCTTTAATGCCGTTCAACTCAATAAGGCGATCGCCAGCTTTTACCGCTTCATCAAAGGACATATCGTAAAACCAACCGCAACAACCACCTGGTTTAACTGCTAATCTAAACAAGGCATGTGGCTGCTTTGACTTTAATCGCCCTATTTCACTTGCAGCGGTTGGACTCAAATGAATCATGGAATTCGTTTTGACAATAGTAAACCCCATCTTAAATATTACAGATAGGTTGGCTACAAAAGTCATATCAATTTTTGATTTTGCGGAAAGTTGAGCCACGAGGTTTCCCTGTGGAGCAAGCTTTCCTAGACTAACTCTGGATATCGCTTTGAGAAGGCAGAAGGGAACCCGAAGTAGATCGAGTGGCTCCTCTGCCTTCCTCCGGTCACACTAAATATCCCCACCTCAAACAGGCAGGGAGATTCAGCGCGCAGTTATTACCTTAGACGGTTTGCACAATAATATTTAATTTTTAGCTTCAAACCTTTACAGCCTTATTATTCCAGATTAGTCTAGTTTGAGTTTTAATTCTCAGTACGGGCATAGTCGTCTTGGTAGCGAATAATATCATCTTCTCCTAGATATTCACCATTTTGCACTTCAATTAACACCAAAGGAATTACACCAGGATTCTCCAGACGATGGGATGTACATTGGGGTACATATGTTGATTGATTATTGCCCAGTAGTATTTCTTGCTCGCCGCAAGTTACCCTAGCTGTACCAGAAACGACAATCCAGTGTTCGCTGCGGTGGTGATGCATTTGCAGACTGAGGCGATGTCCGGGCTTGACTTCGATGCGTTTGATTTTGTACCCGCGCCCTTCTTCCAAAACGGTAAAAGAACCCCAAGGACGTAGTTCAGTTGCAGCAATACCTCGAGTGGCGATCGCAGCGGAGAGGGGCAGAGTGTTAATTGGTGTGGTTTCTTGATATTGAGCCATAGTTACCTCATTTGGTGACATAACAAACCGTCATTACTCTTAACCATTGATGAAAAATCTGGCGCAATCTTGCAACCGTGAAAATCAGCAATTTAGTTCCACCTTGCTAAACATAGCAAAATCAAACTTTACGGTGTAAACAATTACTACAAAAACTATTGTCTCTACACCAATTCTTCATCAACTAAAATGGCAGCTTGTTGTGAACTTTAAAAAGGGACTGATGATTGGAGAAGTGAGGGAGATGAGGAAGCAAATTTGTTATTACTCTCCCTCATCCTCCTTATTCCTTATTTTTGTAGGAAGATCCCGATTCCGTTATGTACGCGAGCAGCAGTGTTAGGAGAACGGTCGAGTAGTTGCCCTCCTAGATAAAGACTAGTTGAACTACCACCATCCAAATTTAGGGCATTAACACATCCGAGACTCTTCATCAATTGAGCGTGTTCTGCTAAGGTAGGGCCTGGGCCGCCAGCCCGATTATGCACGGCAGCAATCATTAGTGTACCTGCTGCTGTTGTGCAAATACCGCTGCGAATAGCCTTTTCTGCAATAAAGGCATTGCTAAATTTTTCAGCTTTGGCATCAAGGACAATTTCACTATTTTGTACTAACAGTGGTCCGGCTGCCAAAATGTGAGGGTAACTGTTAAAATTAGCAGGATTCGTACCTGTAGAAATACCAAGCGCTGTACCGATGGGCAACTGTGATGCATTACTAACAGCATTTCCACGTAAAGTTAACAAGTAGCCATCTTGAGGAATAGGAATGGCAGTCTCATTCGCTTTGCCTCCTGGTAACTGATTGGTAACTTGGTTTTTCTGAACAATAAGGATAATTTCGTTGTCGGTTAAAGGAGTATAGCTGGTCCCCCAAGTTGGAGTATAGCGAGCAATACCACTCTGGACATAACCGCTGTTGAGAAACAGAATTGGCAATTTGAGATTATTGGGCGCACTTAAAGTTTCTTCTAAGGTGAGACGACCAAAGTAAAATTGTCCAGAATCATTCCAAGCGATCGCTCCTCGGTTGAGAATTGGGCTGGATAACCACTGACCATCCCGACGAATTGCCCCCAAGGGTAATTTATTGTTGCGGTTAAAATAACCACCGTTAATTGCTGCTACCGCTAAGTATTGCTGTGCCGTTTGAATTATAGGGGCAGTGCCTACAAGAGTGCTTGGGTTTGTCCAGATGGGTTTTAGTCCAACAGCACGGGGATTGACTTCTAACAAGACAACAGGAAAACGTTCTGTTCCTAAGTTTACATATTGCTGTCGCCAGCGTAATCCTGATGCCCAAGCAATATTGCGTGATACCATCGCATCGGGTCGAATATCGATAATTAGACGATAGGGGTTAGCTGTGGTGTTGATTTGAGGAGACAGACCAAAGGGAACACTAAGACTAATAATCGTTTGGTTATTAACTACTTCGACTTTTTGAATAAGTTGGTCGGGATCTGGCGCTTGTGGCAATTGTTTGAGCTGTTCCAGCAATGGAGTCGGTGTTGGTGCCGTGTCTGGTAGCGCAGGTGGTAGAGGAGTGTAGCGCTGGATTAAGTTGGGATCGGCTATTCCATCCAGGGTAATTGTCCACTCTCTATTTGGTTGTGTGGAGGATTTAGGGGTTACTGTATCAGGGTCAGCGGTGGGAGTTGGAGGTCTTTTGATTGGTAATCCTTGCGCGACTCGCCAAGGAGTCGGACGATCTAAATCAACAACAACGCGATTTGGCTGTGCAGGTGTAATGCTTGCATTGGTAGATTGCTGACTTGGAAGAATATTTGTTACTTGCGCTTTGGGAGTGGCGATCGCTAAAGTATTGCCATTAACTTGCAACTGCCATCCTGCTGTTTGAGCAAAATTTGTAATATTGAGATAGCGATATGCTCCCAATAGTCTGGTAGTTAAAACTACTGGCTTGGTGGCTGACGAAAACCAGGCGATCGGTTGTCTAGCTGGATTGCTACTGTTTAAAAAATCTACTCCGATTAATTGCCGAAATGGACCGTCACTGAGATAAGTTATTACCTGACCTGCCTTTGTTGATTGCCGCAACCAAGTTCCTGCTAAGATGCGACCATTGAGGGAAATTTGGCTACCCGAAGCTGATACCCCAGTGACAGCAGGTGTTGGAGATTGTGGAGTTACCCTTGGGACTGGCTTGGCATTGGTCGGAGACTGTTGAGCGGTGGCAACATAGGTAGTAGACAAGCACAGTAATGTCGCAATGAATGGCGATACAGTCATCCGAAACCACCTGTGGTTTAACTGATTAGCAACAACACTATAATTTTGTTGGCAGCAACAATTCGTCATTTTTACCATAATTTACTAAGTACTTTTGAAAGCTATCACCCAAAGCACAAATTAACTAATTATTTGGAAATCTTAAAAAATAGTGATTTAACTTTTGAATAAACGTGATAATCTATATATTGGCTTGTTATCTCTTGTAGAACACAACAAGCAGTTTTTTCCCACAACCACTGTAAACAAGTGTTTTAGATAACACGATCTGCAACCAGAGTATACATAGCGATCTTGTTGAGCAAAACTGGATTAAAATATTTATTCCATCCTCACCGATGGTTGCTATTGTTGCTACTTAAGTGAGGTTTAACTGGTAGTAACACAAGTGGCAACAAGCAATCAAGAAAAATATAGACAACAACAGAGATATTTAGGAATTGTCAAATGGGTATATATTGTAATACGCTGATTTTATAGCTGAATCAGGATGATTTCGGCTCTCAAAACATTAAACTTTCAGTTGGAATTTTTTGCAGTAAGCAAGAACCTTGTCTAGCTAAGGCTTAGCTTTCATCTGGAATAAAGAGAATTGAGAAAAAACTTAGCTTCCCGATATAAATAAAAGACTGTCAAGGCAAAGGTAATTTGTCTAACACAGCATAAATACATAAATAAATAACGCAGCTATTTTAACACGGAAGAACAAAAAAGAAAAACCGAAGTTAAAATTTTTTTTCCCTAAATTTCGGTCACGTATTTATTTTTCCAAGACGGAATTTAGAAATTTTTCCTCACAAGTAGTGGCGAAATTTGTGACTCAACATTTCAGGAATGGGCTATGAACGATCAACCGATGAATCAATTACAAACAATGACATTTTCAGATACCTACCAGGGACAAAGGTGGTTAGTAGAGGAAAGAGATGCTTGTGGTGTGGGTTTTATTGCTCATCGTCAGAATCAAGCCAGCCACGAAATTGTCACAAAATCTTTAGCTGCTTTGACTTGCTTGGAACACCGGGGTGGTTGTAGTGCAGACCAAGACTCTGGTGATGGTGCAGGCATATTGACAGCTATTCCTTGGGATTTGTTTCAAAAAGACTATTTGCCAGGAAAATTAACAGGTTTATCCAGCAGCAATATAGCTGTAGGAATGATATTTTTACCGCAAGATCCAGAAGTAGCTCAAAGAGTTAAGAAAACAGTTGAGCAAGTAGTTACTGAAGAAAAATTGACTGTACTGGGCTGGCGAGTGGTGCCAGTGCAGCCTCATTTATTGGGAGTCCAAGCAAGAGAAAATCAGCCCCAGATAGAACAAGTTTTTTTAGCGGCTGATAAAAGTGGTGATGAACTAGAACGGCAGTTATACATTACCCGCCGCCGTATTGGTCAAGCTGCCAACAGTATCTCAGAAGAGTTTTATGTCTGCTCCTTGTCAAGCCGCACAATTGTCTACAAAGGCATGGTGCGTTCTGCTGTTTTAGGAGAATTTTACGAAGATTTAAAAAATCCCGCTTACAAGAGTGCCTTTGCAGTCTATCATCGCCGCTTTAGTACGAACACAATGCCTAAATGGCCTCTAGCCCAACCAATGAGGCTTTTGGGGCACAACGGCGAAATCAATACGCTGTTGGGTAACATCAACTGGATGATGGCCAGAGAAGCTAGCCTGAATCATCCAGTATGGGGCGATCGCGTCAACGAACTCAAGCCATTAGTCCACATTGACAATAGCGACTCAGCCACCCTAGACAACGTACTCGAATTACTAGTGCGTTCTGGACGCAGCCCCTTGGAAGCTTTGATGATTATGGTACCAGAGGCTTACCAAAATCAGCCATCTTTGCATGACTATCCAGAAATTGTCGATTTCTACGAATATTACAGCGGTCTGCAAGAAGCGTGGGATGGGCCAGCACTTCTTGTATTTAGCGATGGTAAAAAAGTTGGTGCAACATTAGACCGCAATGGTCTAAGACCAGCTCGTTATGCCATCACCAAAGATGATTACATCGTCGTAGCTTCTGAAGCAGGTGTAGTTGACTTCCCAGAAGCTAATATTGTTGAGAAAGGTAGACTCGGTCCAGGGCAAATGATTGCCGTGGATTTGGTCAACAATGAAGTGTTGAAGAATTGGGAGATTAAGCAGCGCATCGCCAAACAGCAGCCATATGGAGAATGGCTGCAACAGTATCGCCAAGAACTCAAGCAAATCGTTAACGGTGAGACAGCGCTGCGGGAGGGTTTCCCAGAGCAGGTGAGTCAGCGCGGTCTTGGGGGTTCCCCCCATGAGCGACTGACGAACCCCGAAGGGGCGACTGCGAACCCGAAGGGTCAGCCATCATCTGTTAATGGTAACGGACACCAAGCCACTAACAATGGTAACGGACATCAGGCAACTGACAACGGTAATGGCAATGGACATAAAGCAACTGACAACGGACAACTAACAACTAACAAAATTGATAGACAAACTTGGCTGCAACATCAACTTGCTTTCGGTTACACCTCAGAAGATGTAGAAATGGTGATTCAACCAATGGCAAGTACAGGGTCAGAGCCGACTTTCTGCATGGGGGATGATATTCCTCTAGCAGTGCTGTCAGAAAAACCTCACTTGCTTTATGACTATTTCAAACAGCGCTTTGCTCAGGTGACGAACCCAGCAATTGACCCCCTACGGGAAAAGTTGGTGATGTCCTTGAAAGTCGAACTGGGTGAGCGGGGGAACTTATTAGAACCGAAACCAGAATATGCTAAGAGGCTGAAGCTCGAATCGCCAGTTTTGATAGAGGCAGAATTGGAGACTATTAAACTGTCAGGATTTGCCACAGCTGAGTTGTCAACTCTGTTTGCAATTACTGACGGGCCAGAAGGATTGAAAGCAGCTGTGCAATCTTTACAAGCACAAGCAGCTGAATCAGTACGGGCAGGTGCGAAGATTCTCATATTGAGCGATCGCTTCGGTGATGGTATCGGCACTGAATACACTTATATTCCTTCCTTGTTAGCGGTGGGTGCGGTACACCATCACCTGATTAGTGAAGGTTTGCGGATGAAAACTTCTATAGTTGTCAATACCGCTCAATGCTGGAGTACTCATCACTTTGCTTGTCTGATTGGCTACGGTGCCGGTGCGATTTGCCCATATATGGCTTTGGACACTGTACGAGATTGGTGGTTCGATGCCAAAACGCAACAATTTATGGAGCGAGGGAAAATTGCTGCCATCTCCTTAGAGCAAGCGATCGCAAACTATCGCAAAGCTATACAGTCAGGATTGCTGAAAATTCTCTCCAAGATGGGAATTTCTTTACTATCTAGCTATCAAGCAGCGCAAATCTTTGAAGCTATTGGTATTGGTGGCGATTTATTAGAACTAGGATTCCGGGGTACCACTTCCCGCATCGGTGGTTTGAGTGTCAGCGAACTGGCACAAGAGGTGCTTTCCTTCCATAGCAAGGCTTTCCCCGAACTGACAGTCAAAAAGTTAGAAAACCTGGGCTTTGTACAGTACTTTCCCAAGGGTGAGTACCACATGAACAACCCCGAACTGGCAAAGGCGCTGCATAAAGCTGTAGATGGCAAGAACTATGACCACTACGAAGTTTACAAAAAGCATCTGGAAAATCGACCAGTCACAGCTTTGCGTGACTTGCTGGACTTTGACAGCGATCGCCAGGCCATTCCTTTAGAAGAAGTAGAATCAGTAACTGAGATTGTTAAACGCTTCTGCACAGGTGGTATGTCCTTGGGCGCTTTGTCACGCGAAGCCCATGAAGTTTTAGCGATCGCCATGAACCGCATCGGCGGTAAATCCAACTCTGGGGAAGGTGGCGAAGATCCAGTACGCTACACAATCCTTAATGATGTTAAAGATGGCCACTCGCCAACTCTCCCTCATTTGAAAGGATTGCAGAATGGTGACACTGCTTCCAGTGCCATCAAACAAGTAGCATCGGGACGCTTTGGTGTCACACCAGGATATTTAAGCAGCGCCAGACAAATTGAAATTAAAATTGCCCAAGGTGCAAAACCTGGGGAAGGCGGACAGCTACCAGGGCCAAAGGTGAGCCAATACATTGCCATGTTAAGGCGCTCTAAGCCAGGTGTGACGCTGATTTCACCGCCACCGCACCATGATATCTATTCCATTGAAGACTTGGCACAGCTAATTTTTGACCTGCATCAAATTAACCCCAAAGCTCAGGTATCGGTGAAACTAGTGGCAGAAGTCGGCATTGGAACTATTGCTGCTGGTGTAGCTAAGGCTAACGCCGATATCATCCAAATTTCTGGTCACGATGGTGGTACGGGCGCATCACCACTCAGTTCAATTAAACATGCTGGCTCACCCTGGGAACTCGGATTAAGTGAAGTGCATCGCGTTTTGATGCAGAATAAGTTGCGCGATCGCGTGATTTTGCGAGTAGATGGCGGTTTAAAGAGCGGTTGGGATGTCTTAACAGCTGCATTGATGGGCGGTGAAGAATTCGGTTTTGGCTCCATCGCCATGATTGCTGAAGGCTGTATCATGGCAAGGATTTGCCACACAAATAACTGTCCTGTGGGTGTCGCCTCGCAAAAAGAAGAACTCCGCAAGCGGTTTACAGGAATGCCGGAACACGTCGTCAATTTCTTCTACTTCATCGCAGAAGAAGTGCGGAGTTTGCTAGCACGACTCGGCTACCGTTCTTTGTCGGAAATTATTGGACGTGCAGATTTGTTGAAAGTGCGCCCAGATGTGCGACTGAGCAAAACCCAAGGATTGAATCTCAATTGCTTACTTCAGCTACCCGATACTAGAGAAAATCGTAGCTGGTTAGTGCATGAAGAAGTTCACAGCAACGGTGCAGTTTTAGACGACCAATTGCTTGCCGATCCCGACATTCAAGCAGCTATTCGTCAACAGACGACTGTCACTAAGACTTTAGCAATAGTTAATACTGACAGAACAGTAGGCGCAAGGTTAGCAGGAGCGATCGCTTCTCAGTACGGCGACAGCGGTTTTGCCGGGCAGATTCATCTTAAATTCCAAGGCAGCGTTGGGCAAAGCTTTGGCGCTTTCAATCTCCCCGGTATTACTCTCACCTTGGAAGGGGAAGCCAATGACTATGTGGGTAAAGGAATGCACGGTGGCGAAATCATCATTAAACCACCAGCAGCTGTTAATTATGACCCAGCACAAAATGTCATAGTTGGCAATACCTGTCTCTACGGTGCTACTGGTGGCGTATTGTTTGCCAACGGCTTGGCTGGAGAACGCTTTGGCGTGCGGAACTCCAAAGGCGTAGCAGTGATTGAAGGCGCTGGGGATCACTGTTGCGAGTACATGACTGGTGGTGTAATTGTTGTCCTTGGCAAAGTCGGACGTAATGTAGCTGCCGGAATGACTGGCGGACTAGCATACTTCCTAGATGAAAGTGACTCTTTCCCTGAGTTAGTCAACCGAGAAATTGTCAAAATCCAGAGGGTGATTACCGAAGCAGGTGAGAAGCAATTACGAGAGTTAATTCAAACTCATTGCGATCGCACTGGTTCACCAAAAGCTAAAATGATTCTGCAACACTGGAAAGAATACTTACCTAAGTTTTGGCAGTTGGTTCCACCTTCTGAGGCTGATGGCCCAGAAGCTAATCCTCCTTTAACAGACAAACAGCTAAGTCCTGTCTAGTTATTTACCATTAGCCATTAGTCTTTATTGATTTAATAAAGACTAATGGCTAATTCTTAGTATTTACGGATTTTGTATAGTCTTGCTTTTATATTCAGCCTGACACATACTGCTGTAAGTAGGTGGGTGAAATTAAAATATAAAATGTCATTGCGTTGGCGGAATGCCTTCCCGTAGGGTATGTAACGCAGTGTAGTTGAAGCAATCTCATGCGATTGCTACCCTGCGGTTTCTCCAAAGGAGTACACTTCATACCCTATGGAAAGGCTGCGCCAACGCAATGACGAAATATCTAAATATTTATTTAGATTCATATACTTACAGCAGAATTCAGGAATCAGAATTCAAAAGTAAAACAGGCTTTATGCTTGGTTTTGAGACTGAGCTTGTGGACTTCACCAACTTGAAATCTGCTGTATCATTTTTCATGACCAGTTAAGCTATTTCTTGAAGTGCTTAACAGTCAGTAGTGAACAGTTAACTACTTTTTATTTGCAATCAACTTTTGGTCTTTATCTTGCATTTCTAAAAGTTCTGGGATAGTAACAAAGCTATAGCCTTGCTTGCGAAAGCCAGCAATGATTTCTGGTAAAGCTTGCACAGTTTTGGTACGATTACCACCACCATCATGCATCAGCACTATACCACCTGGTTTTGCCAGCCTGAACACATTATTTATTAATTTAGGTACAGCAGGAAGCGAGTAGTCTACCGAGTCAGAAGACCACATGATAATGGCATACTTACTATTTCTAGCGTAAGCAGCCACCCCATTGTGCATGATTCCTCCAGGTGGACGAAATAAATTGGTTTTAACGCCTGTTGTTTTATAAATCAAGTCTGTTGTGTGGTCAATTTCATAGGCTGCTGCCTGTTGATTCATGTAATGATACCAGTGATGCCAAGTATGATTTCCAATAGCGTGACCTTCAGCTATTACCCGTTTCAATAAGTCTGGATAATTTTTGACGTTCTGCCCAACTACGAAAAATGTACTTTTAATATTATTTTCTTTAAGAATATCTAATACTTGCGCTGTGCTTTGAGGCCAAGGGCCATCATCAAAAGTGAGAGCAATTACTTTCTGACCTTGAGAGAGCGTTGCTGCTTTAATTGTTGCTCCTTGAAAGTGCGGTGATACAGCGTAAGAAAGACCTTTAGCTTGTGCCTCACGCTGCCAACTTGTGAGCATCGTCGTTTTTAATCCTTCAATACGCTGCTGAGTTCCTACTTTAGCTACTACATGATTTGTATTTATATTTTGTCTACTTTGAGCTTCAGAAGCATTTGGTTTGATCAGCATCATCAATCCAACGCTTAAACTTGCACTTAATAAAAGCAACGCAATTATTATTCCTTGCGGCCAAAAAAACGACTTATTGTTTTCCACTTCATAGCTCCTTCAAGGTCGAACCATCGGTCACGGTTCTAACGGTAGTTTTTAGCACTTTTTCCTAAAATATTAAATACTCAGTTACTTTTAGATAATTCTGAAATTGTGGACACAGATTAACAGAAATTAAAAAAATCTGAGCTATGCTGATAAAACTCCAAAGCCAAACTGAATAATCAGGCTTTTGAAGAGTGCAGTCGATATAATACTGGTATTATTTAGAACTGATTCGTAAAGAAAATCTTAAGGATACCCAATTTATGGCTGGGTATGACTTTCAGAGAATAAACGCTTGATTCGCCCAAATTTATGAAACCCTTACGAGACAAAGACTTTACTCTAGTTTACAAATTAGCTCTTAATATCAATTACTTGATTTGAAAGAAAATGAAAATTGATTCATCTTCTTACGTATACTTATATGACACAACACAATCAAGTGATTGACTGCTCATTTAGAAATCATGTTACTAGTAGTCCTAAATTAGCTCATTGCTATCTCCTATCTATATGTACTCAGGTTTCTATATTATCTCTATTGGTTCTGGAGGTGTACTAGTGAATTATTTTACGAGGAGTTAGGTTGTTTACCAAAACAACTCTAATGAGCTAACTATAAAACTTATAGCTAATAAGGTATATTTTACTGCCTAATACCATTACTTCCTTTTTAAGAAAAAGTTAAGTTTTCGACTTACTGAATTTCCCTTTTTGCTTTCTAAGAAACAGAGAGACGATAATTAACTGAATATAGTTTCTCATTGCCAAGAGGCTTTTAGTAGTTAATCTCTATACTCTTTACTCATTCATTCCCAATAATGTTATGATTACCTGAGTTTTGCTTTAGCTACTGATGCTTTAGCTATTCAGTACCTGTAATTGGTTTAAAATACTTCCAGCTTTTTGCCTGCTAGTTTTAGTAGCAAGTAAAAGAGAATTCTTACACCATTAATATTAGAATTCAAGATACATGGTTACAGTATAAACACTGAAATTAACCGCTGCTTTACAACTTAGAAATGTTAATATAAGTTGCGAAGAATTTATTAACGTATTGCAACTGAATTTTGATGTAATTTTTAGTACTAAAACCACGCCTCTCAGTACCAGGGTGGGCTAGAGGGTATGTAGAAGTGAATTATCCGAACCGAGAAAAAAAATGGCTATTTAGCCTACTTGCAGCATCTCTAGTTCTGTGGCTGATATTTTTGGGGAATTCCCCCTTACGAGACTGGGATGAAGGTACAGTGGCACAAGTTGCGCGTGAAATTTGGCGTGCCCCCATCGGTTCCATGCGTTGGCTTTACCCCACTTTAGGAGGTGAACCTTATTATAATAAGCCGCCTCTGATTCACTTGCTAATTGCTTGGGCTTACTCCTTAGCAGGCGTGAATGAGTGGACAACACGCTTACCTAGTGCAGTTTTAACAGCCTTGGGAGTACCTTTGCTGTACTTAATTGGCTGTATGCTTTTTAAGCAAAGATTGCCAGCTTTGTTTGTTGCTTTAGTTTACTTAACAATGTTGCCTGTGGTACGTCACGGGCGACTGGCGATGCTAGATGGTGCAATCATTACTTTTTTTCTGGTGTCGTTATTTTGTCTACTAAAAGTACGTCATAACCAATGTTATGCCATTAGTGTGGGAATTTGTTTAGGGTTAATTACTCTGACAAAGGGAATGATAGTTTTGTTGCTGGGAGGGATAGTCTTTTTATTTCTCCTAGCAGATAGACAATTAGCTTTGTTGAGAAACCCTTATTTATGGATAGGGATGTTTTTAGGGAATGCTCCAGCGATCGCTTGGTATGCTGCTCAATGGCAATATTATGGCAGTAGTTTTTTACAAATAAATTTTCAAGCCCAAACCTTTAGTCGCCTCGTACAACCAGTAGAAGGTCATAGCGGGCCACCCTGGTACTATTTAATTGAATTGCTCAAATATGGTTTTCCCTGGCTGATATTTTTGCCAGGAGGCTTTTATCTAGCTTGGAAAAAGTGTCAGACTACCTGGGGTTGTTTAGTTCTTGTAGGCACAATCGTTTATTTCGTAACTATTTCTTTGATGAGAACGAAACTCCCATGGTATGTCATGCCTATTTATCCATTTTTAGCTTTAGCAATCGGTGCTAAACTCAGCGAAATTTGGCAGCATCGCTATTTTAGGGTCTGGTGGGCAGTATTATTTGCTGTCATAGCGATCGCAGGTTTTGGAGGTGGCGTTTACTTCACCCTTGCCAAGCAAGAGCCTGTTTTAATCGTTATAAGTGTAGTTTTAGCAATTAGTATGGGCATCGTAGCATGGCTGATTCAACAGCGCGATCGCCGATTTATCCCAGTTCTATTTTCCGGGATGTACTTAGTTTTAGCACTGTTGATGAGTTCGCGATCGTGGATTTGGGAGTTAAATGAAGCCTTTGCAGTCAAGCCAGTTGCCGCATTAATTCAGTCACATGTCTCATCAGGAACAAAAGTTTATACCTCTTTTCCTTATGGTCGTCCTAGTTTAGACTTTTACTGCGATTGCAAAGTCATTCCCGCAACTGTACCCGTTTTACAACAGATGTGGGCAAATAAATCTTATTTGTTGTTAGATAATACAACGTTAAAAAAAATAAATTTCATTGGTAGTACAGTTCTGGGTACGTCTGAAGATTTTACCTTGATAGCACCACCAAATAAATAATCTTGACTTTATCGAGATAGCTTTGCTTGCTTAACTTCACAAATATTGGATAGATATTGCCTATTTCTATTAACCTAACCATCTATCTTGACCATAATTAATCCATTGTTCAAATAAAGCAATAGCTGAAATTATAATGAAGCAAAATAGAGTGTTATATGTTTTTTTACCAGGAATACAGAGATATAGATAACCAACAGCCATAAAAAAGAAAGGTACTGCAAATATAAATCTTGCCAAGCTAAAAAGACGGTCTTGGGTTAAAAATATAATCACAGAATGAATAAAACTAAAGTACAGACAAAACCAAAAAATATAGTTTTTACTTAAATCTTGGGTATATTTACTTGTTAAAAAATTATCTAATTTAGCTTGCTTCTTATATCTTATGAAATTCAATACATATAACAAAATCAATAAAGGTGGATAAATTAATAATAAATTCCATAATTGAGATTGAGGAACGAATATATATAAATCATGTTCACTTAACTTAAAATAAACAAAAGTAACAGCCAAAAACAAAATTATCACAGGTAGGTGAAGTCCTAACAAATCAAACAATGGTGATTTCGGAGTAAATAATAGTTCTAAATGTAAACCTAACTTTTTACCCCATAACTTTTGGTCTTGAAAAGAGGCAAAAAAATCACCTCTTGTTAGCAAACATAAACTTCCATAAATGGAGTAACCTAATAAAGCTGATACGCAGATAGTAATAGTTGTTTTAATTTCAGATATGTATTTAGTAAATGTAGCGAAGGAATTATTCTGAGTAAGTCTTAGTTGTATCAAATGAAAATAAAATATTGTTCCCAAACTTGCTATAGCAGAGAATAGTATTTGGATTAATACTGGTCGAGTTAAAGCCATTAAAAAGGTAATAACGAAAATCAAACACAACTTCAGATTTTCATTTAATTTTAATTTAGGTAAGCAAATCCAAATCAATAAACTACTAAGGAATGTAAATAAGCTTTCTGTGTAACCTATTACTCGGAATATAGCCATAGGATTAACAGAATAAGCAAGAACTAACCAAAAAGCTAAATCTACGCGTTGTAAACCTATTTGAAAAACCCAAAATAGCAAAAACGTGGAAATAAAAAATAGAGCAGTTGCTACTACTGAAAAGTAGTGTGCAGCCTGCTCTATACTTTGAGGATGAAATACGGTACGAACGATCAAAGGCCAGAGAGGGTAGAAGGCGTTACAACTAGGGCTTAAAGCTAATTTAGCGTAATGTTCTACATCCCAGTAGTAACTTTTATGAGGTAATTGTGGAGGGATGTCGCGTACTAATTGTGTTGCAGAAAAGAACTTATAAAAAGCTTCTGGATCTACGAACATTGCCATAGCAGTGCAAAAAATAAATGCACTGCATATGATTGAAGGTAAAAAAATTACCTTAATTATTCTTCTTTTATTCATTTAACTATAATTACTTTTTTGTGAGTATAAGAAGTTTACAGATTTTTAGGGTGGGCATCTCGCCCGCCCTTGCAACTGATGTAAAATTCAATCTTATTTCAGGCAATTCTTGGTACAAAATTTTGTCCCTGTTGGCTGCTACCCTACCCAACGCTCTTGAGCAAATCCTACAGCTATTTTAGTAAGTAATGTTACAAATAAGCCTAAGCTTAAATATCCTTGACAAGGATGGCGAGACAGCAGCACACCAATAGCGATATTCAAAGGCACAATACCGTAAGCAAGACGGCTCAAAGATATCGTACCTCCAGAAGCTAGGAGTAAACCAATACCGCAAAAGCCATAGCTTATAGTCACTGCAGTTAGTTGCTGACGCGAACACCATAAAAGGTAGCTGCCACCTAACACCATCAATGTATTAAGTAAGTTATTAATTAACTGTTCGTTGGCGACTATCAACAAAAATATGACTACAGCGTAAAAGCCATAAATTAACTTGAGAGAACTCCAATTTTTACGGAAGCGCCATAAAAGATAACCGCTGCTAACAATCATGCCAAATAACAGCGGATACCAAGGGTCTTTAATCCCGCCAGATGGATCTTGAATCCAACCAAACTGCCAATTGCTTGGACCAACTGCAATTTGCATGAGCATGTTTAACCAACCCTGCCAATCAAACCCTAAAGATGGCCGCCATCCCCGCTGTGCTGCGATAAAAGCCAAGGGGTCATGAAAACGAATCGCACAATACAGACTGAATACAAGTAGTCCCATAGCGCTAGCTAAAGCAGCAATATAGGCAATGGGGGCCCTGCGTTCTTTCCAAGCTGCGATCGCAAACGCTGGGATTAGTGCTATACCTGTGGGACGAGTTGCTGTTGCCATTGCACCCCAAAAAGCAGTCCAGCGATACTGCTGTCGATCGAAGGCCTGCAAAGCAGCTGTACTCAAAAATAAATACAGCCCCTCGGTGTAAATCACTCCTGTAAACATAGCCGCTGGATACAAGGACACCACAGCCGTGGCCCACTGCGCTATTTTAATGCCATAATGCTCCTTGATCCAAAAGTACAAACAGCAAAGTGCCGCTAAAAATGCCAGGTTATTTACCAACAAGCCTGCCACTTCAAAGGTTAAGCCCAGCTTCATCAAAACCCAGATGCTGAGGGGAAACAGAGGAAAGAAAGCCAAATTATGTTGTTTGCCATCATTGACGAATTCATAATCGGAGGTAGCGATCGCGCGATAATGCATACTATCCCACGCGTCAAAAACTTCCCAGCCAAATGGGGGCGTAATTCCTGTCGATGGTGACGGTAAGTTGGGCGCAATTAGCAACATGGCAGTCCAAATCAATATTCGGCTGAAAAACCACATTCCTGCAGGAAACAGGAAATCATTTTTCCATAAAAATTTTGTTATAACTATTTGAGCTTTATCCATAGGCTTAGGCGTTTACACAGGCTCCTTTGTGCATCCTTTTACCTATGGTTGCGACACTGCCATTTTTTAGTAACATTCCGCACGTCCATTTCACGAGAAAATTAGTAACCAACTGAACATTTACATAACTATTACTTAGTTAGAGGTCATTATTCGGTAGTTACTATTGAATTATTCTTGCCAAAAGATTCAGCATTTATAATTATATATATAGTGTTTGTATACACATTTTTTATATAAATAAATCTAATAAATAGTTGTCAGTTCTCGGAACGCAAGAGTAGTTATTATTTCTCCCTTGTCTCCCTTGTGCCTCCGCCCCTCCGCCTGCCATAATGTGGCGATCGCTGTGATGAATGAGTCCCAAGCAATTTATAGTGGGAGTTATCTGTAAATCCTTAAGCAATTGTGAAAGCTATAACTCTTCTTGGTTCCACTGGCTCAATTGGTACTCAGACTTTAGATATTGTTACTCATAACCCAGATCGGTTTCAGATTGTGGGATTGGCAGCTGGGCACAATGTAGAAATGTTGGCAGCTCAGATTCGACAGTTTCGACCGAGAATAGCAGCGATTTGCTCAGAAGACAAATTGCCAACCCTCGAAGAAGCTATCAAAGACCTCGATCCCCAACCTATTTTACTGGCTGGCGAAGCCGGAGTAATAGAAGTCGCCCGCTACGGCAATGCTGAAACGGTTGTCACGGGTATTGTTGGTTGTGCTGGATTATTACCCACAATCGCTGCGATCGAAGCTGGGAAAGATATCGCCTTAGCAAACAAAGAAACCTTAATTGCTGGCGGTCCTGTGGTTCTACCCTTAGTGGAAAAATATGGGGTAAAACTACTACCAGCCGATTCAGAGCATTCAGCAATATTTCAGTGTCTCCAAGGTGTGCCAAAAGGCGGCTTACGGCGGATTTTACTGACTGCTTCTGGTGGCGCTTTCCGAGATTGGGATGTAGAAAAATTGGCAGAAGTTACAGTTGCTGATGCTCTCAAGCATCCCAATTGGTCAATGGGGCGTAAAATCACAGTTGACTCCGCCACTTTGATGAATAAGGGATTGGAAGTAATTGAAGCCCACTTTCTATTTGGCTTGGATTATAAAGATATCGAAATTGTCATTCATCCCCAAAGCATTATTCACTCACTGATTGAACTGCAAGATACCTCAGTTTTAGCCCAACTCGGTTGGCCTGATATGCGCTTACCCTTGCTGTATGCTTTATCTTGGCCTGACCGCATCTATACTGACTGGGAAAGACTGGATTTGGTGAAGGCTGGAAATTTAACCTTCCGCGAACCAGATCACCAAAAGTATCCCTGTATGCAGTTGGCTTACGCTGTGGGTAAGGCTGGTGGTTCAATGCCAGCTGTGTTAAATGCCGCTAATGAACAAGCTGTGGCGTTATTTTTAGAAGAGAAAATTCAATTTTTAGATATTCCCCGGTGTATCGAATGGGTATGCGATCGCCATCAAAATGATAACCGTTCAAATCCCTCTTTAGATGACATTTTGGCAGCAGATAAATGGGCAAGACAAGAAGTTTTAAATGCAACTCAAAAATTAGCTACTCCTGCGCGTATTATTTCTGTGCGCTAAGGAGCTAGTTACCATAAAAATACTGCTGAGGATGGTGATTTGACTACACCACCCTCATTACCCTTATTCCCTAGAACTCATAGTTTATATATATCTACCAAAAAATTAAAAAAATTAGTCATTTGTCTATAAAAGTTCTGTAAACCACAAATTATTGCGTCGATTTATGGTATTTTATTGAAGCGGCAATTACTTAAAAAATCTACCATATTTTCCAATACATAGTATCTATTATAACTTGGGTCAATTAGCTTTCGCAATAGTAATTGTTAAGTGTATGAAAATATCCCTTTTTAAATAAAACCTCTCTTATCAAGAGCGATTCTAAAGGAATTGGTATTTATGATTCCTACCCTGATTATTGCTTGGTTCGTATTCGTAATTTTGTGGAAGATACTCAAAACTACTGTGAGCAATGCCTTGACTATTGCTGCCATTCTGATCTTATTAAATATTGGTTTTGGCATTACACCACAAGATATTTGGCATCAAATAATACAGTTTGCTCAAACCGTGTCGCAGATACGTAGTGGAAAGTAAAAAATTAAAAATTAACTGTTGCCTATGAGGGGTGAAGTATGAAGTGACAAAACTCTCAGCTTCACCCTTGAAAAAGGGATCTCCAAGTGTCCAACTTTCATTTGTGTAATGTAGAAACTTTTGCTAATGCATCTTTGACACTTGCAGGTAACTGACGCATGATTTTACCTCTTTCGCGATCTAGTGCTACTAATGTCACCTTGGCTGTGACATACAATTGCTGTCCATCTGTGGAGACAATAGCATAGTCCCAGTTAATGCGGACACCAGTCACCTCAGTCATGCGCGTTTTGACTACCACCGCCATACCTAACTGAATTGAACGGTGATATCTTACTGAAAGTTCTACAACTGGTAAATCACAACCTAACACCACTAAATCAGCAAATTCAATACCTATCGATCGCAAGCATTCTACACGTGCTTCTTCCATCCAAGCTATGTAAACACCATGCCAAGCAATACCTGCATAGTCAGTATGATGTGGTTGCACTCTTACAGAATATTCAAACCATCCTTCAAAGGTCTGATTTGATGGCATATCAATAGCACTAGTTGGTGGTAGCTTGGCTTGAGTTATTTGTTCTTCAGACATATTCATCAAGTTTGTTAGCAACTATAATTTTTCCACATCTGGAATAACATAAAAAAGAGTTGCATTGTAGAATTGTTCGATTAGTATCAACTCTCGCAAACACAGGAGGGTTTTTATGTACCCTCATCTTCGATATTTTAATATTTTTGTAATCAATTTAGTTTTTGCTAAGTTCTAGGATGGCATACCCAGAAAATAAATTAATAAATTATCATGCTATAGGACTAGTATTTGATTTCTGAAAAAACTCCGTACATCTGGAGAGACAGAAAATCAAAGGCAGTGTTTCGGATAAACCACTCAAACATCCACTTTAAATGAGAAAATGTTGGAATTAAAGCACAAAAACGTCTAACCCAGGTTTTTGCTTGTAACCAAATATCTTCTATAGGATTTTGTGATGGACAATGAGGAGCAAAGCGGACACAGTGAATTTTCCATTGCTCTTGAGATAAACCTTGATTGATTTCATCTAAAAAGTTTTGAATCAGATGTGAGCGATGGTAAGAAGCACC
>LXQD01000175.1 GCA_003326215.1 Nostoc minutum NIES-26
GTTACATCTGCGATGCCAATGGTGCGCTTGTAGTTGGGACAATTTTTGTGACTCTATTTTTAATTCTTTCCTTAACCCCAGCAGTGCTTAAAAAATTTTATACATAAGTTTTCTCATCCCCAGCTTTTTGTCATAATTAATACTTAGTATTAACGCTAGATTATTACCAAATTACTTCCCAGCAATCTTTTTGAGGTAACTCATCAAGATTAATTTTCGTGCTTTTCTGCGTAAACTTTGTTATAAAAATAACTTTCTGCTTAAATGTATATTTTAGCGATCGCTCGTTTAAAGTCTAATACCAATTCACGAAAACTATGATACAGATAAATAAGGAATAAATATTAACGAGCAAAGATGGCTGGAGTCACCAAAGTAGAAATAAGAGAGTCAGTAGAGGAATTGCATGAGTTGCTGAGAAAACAAAAAACAGCATCAAGTCTCGAACGGATTCAAGCTTTGTATTTGCTGAAAATAGGACAGGTGAAAACAATACAAGATGTGGCGGTGGTAGTAGGAAGGGCAAGGGTAACGTTACAAAGATGGTTAAAAGATTATCAAGAGTCAGGAATCAAGGGTCTATTAACAACGAAAAAGAGTCCAGGGCGACCAGCAATAATTAGCTTACAAGTAAGAGAGCAGCTAGACAAAGAGCTTCAAGAATCGGAGGGATTCAAAAGTTATGAGGAAATACGAACATGGTTAAAAGCAGTAGAAGGGATAGAAGCATCATATAAAGTAGTACACGATACAGTGCGCTATCAAATGAAAGCAAAGCTAAAAGTGCCGCGAGCAGTAGGTATTAAATACGATAGCGAAGCAGAATCAGAATTTAAAAAAAACTGCCACAATATCTAGAAGTAATTAAAAAACACGTTATAGCACCAGTAGATAGACAAAAAACAATTAGATATTGGTGCGGGGACGAAAGCCGTGTGGGGTTGAAGACTGAAGCTGGGAGACTAATTACTAAAAAAGGAGTCAAGCCCATCGGCATTATGCAATGGAAGCGTGATAATTTTTATTTATATGGATTAGTGGAACCATTAACTGGAGAGTATTTTCTCTGGGAATTCTCTCATTTAAATACAGCCTGTTTCAATGTTTTTTTAGAAAAATTCTCAGAGACTTATGCTCAAGATATTCATATTCTTCAGTTAGACAATGGGGCTTTTCATTTAAGTCAGCATCTGAAAATACCAGAAAACATAGTTTTGTTATTTCAACCTCCACATACACCTCAAGTTAATCCAATAGAGAGATTGTGGGAGGAAGTTAAAAAGCATTTAACTTGGGAAAGCTTCCTAACTGGACGTTAGACTAAGCATGAAAAAAACCCCCAGCAGGACTGAGTTAATGTAAGACAAGTTGAAAAGAGAAAAGAGTTAGATATTATGCAGATTTTGGTTGTTCTTTCCGGGCTTTAGTTGTAGTTTTTTTGACCACAGGATAGCGAATTCTACGTTGTCGAGGTTGTCCGGTCTTCCAGCCTGGGGACTTTCCGCGGGGTTTGGGTGGACGGGCAGGAGTACCAATAGTCGTTAAAATGCTCTCCATCGCCTGAGCAACCCTTCCTGGAGTCAAATTGTCTAATAACTTTTGCCA
>LXQD01000176.1 GCA_003326215.1 Nostoc minutum NIES-26
CTCCCAAAATACTTTTCAGTCGTCGTTGATATCCTGCGCTTGTGCCTGTAATCGTTTCGATAAAAAAACCCCTACTTCTGGCATGACGTGCTTCTGCATTTGACTTCGCACTGCCTCTTCAATTCCTCCAAGGTTTGTTAGTCTTTCTAGTGACGTATCTTCGTACAGTAGTTTAGCGATCGCTTGAATATGTTCTTGAAGAGCTTGCTTTTGTTCTGGGGTCATCGGTAGTTAAATACACTCGTCTTACCTAGACTGACTGATTTTCGCCCTCTTTGCAAAAAACTGGGATGCTCCCGAAGTAAGCTTGGGCGGTCAACATCTTGGAATTGCAGATACTCTTTGACTAAATCAAGAGGATAATCCAACAAAGTCCGAATCTGTTTTATCCGCAAATCTTGTGGATGTGGTGGTTGTTCTTGGGTTAATGGAATAGAAGAAGATGACCCAGTTAATCGAGATTGAATCTCAGAAATGATTAATGCCCAATCAGCATTCGGATTCCATTCCCTACGAATTCTCACCTTGGTGACTGCATCATAAAGCCGACAGAAAACCGTATTCTCATCACCGCTAGTAACAGCAAGGATCAGGGGTTTGGAGAAATCATATACTTGTGACGCAGATAATAAGAATGTTTTGGCGAAGTTTGTTTCTACACCAGTTCTGATAACATAGACTTCATCAGCAGCAACAACGATATCTAGCTTGATGTTGTCCTTTCCTTTAAATTCTTTGGCTGTCACTCGTAGTTCTGACAAATAACCAGTTAATCCACGTTGTTGAACAGGAATTTTCTTTTCTTGGTTGATGTTGAATTTGTACCAAAGAAAAGCTTCCCCATCTACTTCTCCTTGATTGACGTATAAATAAATGGGTTCAGGGGGATTGCAAAGACCGAGTTTGATTTCAGTACTCATGTTTTTTCTGGAGCATGTAATAATGTAGCGAAGTGTAACTTTAAGCTATTGGCAATCGCCCCAGTAACGGCACTATTTGAGGCGATTGCTTTTCTTAAACAGAACTCTTTGATACAACTGAAGACTCTTGCTTGCTATCGAGTTCACACTGCAAATAGCTCAAAGCAGCTAGAGCATCAGTAATTGTTACATCCGATTGATAATCAAGTGCTTTGTAATCAGGATGTTTGGCTATTTCATTGAGGATTAAAACTGCTGCATTAATCAGCATTTGTATATCTGGATGACACATTTTTGATTGCACCTTTTTCTGGATAACCCAAATGCCAAAATTCGGAATTATCAACTCAAAATTTCTCTACTACCGACAACAAAAAACGTAAGGATTCAGGTGGCAGAGTATTGACAAAGGGGCTAGTTGAGGAGGAATATCACAAATATGAACCAAAACCTGCCTCAAGATTTAGATCGAGAAAGTTTGAGCCAGTTGTCCAAAGAAGAACTGGTAGAGATAATTATTGAGCAGAACAAGGTAATACGTGAATTACAAAAAATAATCCTAGAACTACAGCAAGAAATAGAGCGTTTAAAAGTTAGTAGAGATTTAGATAGTTCTAATTCATCGAAACCCCCGTCTGGAGATATCCACAAAAAAAGCGAAACCAAAAAAGCA
>LXQD01000177.1 GCA_003326215.1 Nostoc minutum NIES-26
TCGTGAGGATGAACAACAGGTGTTGTCGGGGTTGAAGAGGGTGGTTCTACAACAAGGCGATCGCGTTCATCTTCTTCTAAATCATATTTAAGACTGCCAGATAATTTTGCTTGAATCTGCTGTATTAACTCTGCCCAATCAGCGTTTACATCCCAATCCCGGCGGATTTTGGTTTTGCTTAGAGCATCATATAATCCGCAAAAGACGACATTCTCCTCGCCAGGAGTAGCAACAATTGTTAGAGGTTTAGAGAAATCTTCTACGACTGATGCTGCGAGTAAGAAAGACTTAGTAAAGTTCGTCTCAATTCCGCTTCTGATGACATAAAGTTCATCAGCTAAGATGAAGATATCTAACTTCAGGTTGTCTTTACCTTTGTAGTCTTTATCTGTCAATTGTAATTCACTCAGATAACCTGTTAATGCTCTTTGGGGTACAGGTGTCTGTTTGTCCAGAGCGACATCAAAGTTGTACCAACCATAAACCTGACCATTGATTTCTAACTTCTTGACGTATAAGTAAACTGGTAGTGGTGGATTACCTAAGCCTAGTTTGATTTCAGCCATTAGCCATTATCTCCGATTCTTCTTGAATGCTATTTTAGAGAGGCTGTCTGTACATTCATTTCTTAAATAGTTGAATGACAAACTTCTAAACTTTTAGCGAAGCTCTTAATTGTTTAGCTAAATAGAGAAAAGAGAAGTGAAATATCATATAATTTACTATTGTAATCAATTCAAACTAAAAACAAACCAAAAATTTCAATTAGTTCCTAAATAAATACATCAAAAAAACTATTCATGTTTGACAATACTTGTAAATTGATTGCTGAATTATATTCTCCTGATTTTGCTAGTTGGTTATTAGGGAAACCTATTACTTTAACAAAGTTAAGCCCGACAGAGTTATCGATAGAACCAATTCGGGCTGATGCCTTAATCATGTTGCAATCAGATGAAGTTGTTCTCCACATAGAATTTCAAACTGAACCAGATAAAGATATGCCTTTTCGGATGGTAGATTATTACTTGAGGATATATCGTCGCTATCCCAATAAAGAAATACACCAAGTTGTGATTTATTTGGATAAAACAAAGTCTGAAGAAGTTTATAAAACCACTTTTACTACTAGGAAACTTCGACATGAGTTTGAAGTAATTCGTCTGTGGGAACAACCGCAAGAAATATTTTTGCGAACCCCAGGGTTACTGCCATTTGCTGTATTAAGTGCAACTGAGAATAAAGCTAGTACACTACAACTTGTAGCGGCGGCTGTTGATAAAATAGACTTGTCCGAAAACTCCAAAGCCAGACTGTTCAAAGCTTTGGGACAAAACTTTGATATCTTCGTAAAAACGGAGTCATAAGGGTTTGAGATAGTTAGTGATAGTTTAGAGGCATAAAAATTAACTCCTAATTTCTTAGAACTTATGATTACTGCTAATAGCTAAGTTGTCAGAACTAAGCTACCAATTCTTAACCTAACTAATCCGCAAACTGTTAAGATAATCTGCTCATAAGTATCAAGTTTTAGTCGAAATCTTTGTGAAGCAACCCTGAATATTTTAAGTAGCCGGATTAAA
>LXQD01000178.1 GCA_003326215.1 Nostoc minutum NIES-26
CGAGAAGTTTTAGCTCAGACAATTGGGGCTGATGGCTTTTATTTACTCGATAACATCTATTCCCAAACTTCCCCCATTGAGTTGCGACAACTGCCAGCCGTAGAAGTTTTGCGTCAGGTTTGGTTACAGCAATACTATGCACCAACAGACAAAATTGAATTACGCAATGACAAAGATGGGCCACCCGGAGCTGTACGAATTCGCTCATCTTACGATTTAGATGCCCGTAACAGCACCAAACGCACTACTAACTGGACAGGGTACAAAGTGCATTTGACAGAAAGTTGTGATGAAGATTCGCCTCATATTATTACTCATGTAGAGACGACTGCTGCCACAACTCAAGACCTAACTGTTGTTCCCTCAATTCACCAAGCTTTGGGAGAAAAAAACCTCCTGCCTCAACAGCACTTGGTTGACCAAGCATACACATCAGCACAATTACTTTCTACCTCACAGCGAGACTATAACATTGACCTGTTGGGGCCAGTAGCTCTCAATGTTGGGTGGCAAGCAAAGGCCGGACTAGGATTTGATTTATCTCACTTTCAGATAGATTGGGAGCAGAAAGCGGTCTATTGTCCTCAAGGTAAGCGTAGTTACCTTTGGAAAAAGAATAAAAATGTTTACGGTAAACCTGTAATTTATGTCGAATTTCGGCAGCGTGATTGTTTAGCCTGTCCGGTTCGGAATCAATGTACTCACGCAAAAACAAACCCACGTGGGTTAACTATACAAGTGCAATCTGAGTATGAAGCTCTTCAAAAAGCTAGAGTTCGACAAAAAACTGAGGAATTTCAAAAACAGTATGCACTGCGCTCAGGCATTGAAGGAACTATATCTCAAGGAATCCGAGCATTTGAATTACGCGATTGCCGTTATATTGGGCTAGCTAAAACTCATCTACAGCATATCCTGACGGCTGCCGCTATCAATCTAAGTCGAGTTTTACACTTTGCAAGACTAGCAACCACTACTGTGTACTAGATAATACTCGTTTCTTTTGTTGCTAAAATATCATAAGATTTAAGTTTGATTCCGTGTATTACATGGATAGATATCGTCATTTCTAGCTAAAATTACGATGTAATACACGGTAAAGTTGATGTTGAAACGGGATATTCAGGGAAAGTTTGCGCTCAAGAATGATGATTATCGTGAAGTACGTTCTTTGCGACTGACTGATGATACCTGGAAGGCACTTGGTATTGTCTCTGAATGCTCAGGTTTAACCAGGGCTGACTATTTAGAACACATTGCTCGGCATAACGCTCTACCGAGTATTACACGGGAAGACACAGATTTTTTAGTTCCCCATCAAGGGGAAAACGAACTTCAACCGAGTATTACACGGCAGAGGGAGTTTCATCAGACATCTGATAAGGCAGTAAAACAGTCTGTTGGGTTGGCGATAGAGGAACTTGAAATTTTACGTGACCATGTTTTGTCTAAACTGAAGTTAGGTACGCAAGCTTCTGGGTATAAAACTGCTCAGAAAGCTCTCAATCGTTTCATCACTGAACTAATCGGTTCAGTTTAGCTGTTTGGGTAATTCGCCAACGGTATC
>LXQD01000179.1 GCA_003326215.1 Nostoc minutum NIES-26
GTAAGGATTCAGGTGAAAGAGTATTGACAAAGGGGACATTGGAGGTGGAGTATCACAAATATGAACCAAAACCTGCCTCAAGAACTAGATAGAGAAAGCTTGAACCAGTTGTCGAAGGAAGAACTGGTAGAGATAATCATTGAGCAGAGCAAGGTAATACGTGAGTTACAGAAAATCATCTACGAACTACAGCAAGAAATAGAACGTTTAAAAGTCAGTAGAGATTTAGACAGTTCTAACTCATCAAAGCCACCATCTGGAGACATTCACAAAAAGAGCGAAAATAAAAAAGTTCCTCCCCAAGAGGAATCAAACCAGCCTAAAAAGAAACCAGGTGGGCAGCCAGGACATCAAGGTAAGACTCGTAAGGGTTTTGGTAGAGTAGATCGCTATGAAATCTTACGACCGACTGATTGTGCCTGTTGTGGTCAAAAAGCATTTGCACCTGTGTCAGTAAAAGTAGAAAAACACGCGGTAGCGCAACTAGTAGAACGTCCCATAGAAATAGTCGAGTATCAACGCCATACCTGTATATGTGAGTGTTGTGGCAATTTACAAACAGCCGCCTGGCCACAAGACATTATTCCAGGACAAGATTTAGGAACGTCGTTACAGGCATTTTTAGGGTGGGCAAACAATTATGCACACATGCCCTATGAAAAACAACAAGAAATGTTGTGGGAATTGGGTGAAATTGAAATTGGGCTAGGAACTTTAGTCGTCACCAATGAACGAATTACTCAAGCAATCGAACCAAGCATTATTGAATTAAGTAATTGGGTAAAACAGACACAACCGAATGTTCATGTAGATGAAACTCCTTGGTCAGTTAAAGGAGTCAAAGAATGGTTGTGGGTAGTTGCTAATTGTGATTTCTGCCTGTTTACTGCGGCTGATACTCGTTCTAGAGCAGAACTAGAAGCCATTTTAGGGACTGAGTATACAGGAGTACTCAGCAGCGACGATTTTAGTGTTTACAATGGTTATGCAGTGGCTGACCAACAAAAATGCTTGGCTCATCTACGCCGTCACTTCAAGAAATTAATTCAACTTCCAGGTCTTCACAACCAAGCTATTGGTGAAGCTTTCATTGATTTAATTGATGAAGCTTTTAGAAATTATGCCCAATGGTTTGAGACTCTTGACTGCACCAGTTACAACGATTGGGTTAATCAATTCAAATCCAAGTTGCAATCCTCTGTCGATCAATGGATTGACTTAGCTGGAGCTACAGCAGGAAAACTTTTACGTTCTTTACGGGATAAAGCCAATCAATGGTGGTATTTCCTTGATAACCCTGAAGTTACTCCTGATAACAATCAAGCTGAGCGTTCGCTACGTTTGGCTGTCACGAAACGCAAGGTTAGTGGTGGTTCCCGTTCGATGGAGCGGTTTCAACACACTGCTAATTTACTGACGGTGGTGCAGACTTGCCGTCGTCAAGGTCGGTCTGTGATTGATTTTTTTGCACAAGCTCTAATTGCTGACTCCAATAATTATTTGTCTCGTCCTTCTTTGCTTCCGCAATATTAGACCTGAATCCTTAC
>LXQD01000180.1 GCA_003326215.1 Nostoc minutum NIES-26
TGGTGTCAGGGCAGACGAAAAGCTATCTGGGTATCAAAAAGTGCTGCATTAATCGAAGATGCCCGTAGAGACTGGTGTGCTTTAGGAGGCAATGAAAAGGACATTATTGACCTCTCGAACATCAAGCTGGGCGATCCAATCGGATTCACTCAAGGCATATTATTCTGCACATACTCAACCCTGCGTTCCGTCAGGTTGCCGCAGGCATCGCAAAAGAACAGTAAAAGTCGGCTTAAGCAAATCGTGGAGTGGGCTGGTGCTGACTTTGAGGGTGTCATTTCATTTGACGAGTGCCATTCAATGGGAAATGCGATGGCAGTTGAGGGTAAACTCGGTATGGTTGCCGCATCAATGCAGGGTATCGTGGGACTAAGGCTGCAAAATGCACTTCCCTTGGCACGGGTTATCTACGTATCAGCCACCGGAGCAACTAAAGTCTCAAACCTATCTTATGCTAATCGCYTAGGCCTTTGGCAGACTGGCGACTTCCCGTTTACCTCACGAGAGGATTTCGTTGAATCTATCTCTGTTGGTGGGATTGCTGCAATGGAGGTGGTTGCTAGGGATCTCAAAGCACTCGGTTTATATTTAGCGCGATCGCTTTCATTCGAGGGAGTTGAGTATCAGACTCTCGAAATCGAGTTAACGTCGACGCAAGAACGAATTTATAACAGCTATTCTGAAGCTTTCGGTGTTATTCATAATAATTTAGAGAAGGCGTTAGAAGCTTGCAATATTTCCGGTGCAAAAACGTACAATCGCGCTGCTAAGATGTCAGCCAAGTCACAGTTTGAGAGCCACAAGCAGAGGTTCTTCAATCATTTGTTGACTGGCATGAAGTGTCCCATGCTGATCAAAGCAATTGAGCAAGATTTGGCTGCTCTTAATGCTGTTGTCATCCAGATAGTTTCTACTAACGAAGAACTTTTGAAACGTCGGCTTGATGAGGTTCCTACCGAGGAATGGAAGGAKCTGAATCTGGATCTAACCCCAAGGGAATATCTCATGGACTACTTGATGAGTGCGTTCCCAATCCATCTCCATTCCATCCATTCCGGTGAAGATGGAGAAGAAAGATCCGAACCTGCCTTTGACGCAGACGGTTCTCCACTTATCTCGCTTGAAGCTGTAGCCTTAAGAGATGCCCTAGTTGACCGATTGGCCAGCCTTGACCCCATTCCCGGCGCACTAGAACAGCTGCTATGGCATTTCGGTCACAAGCAAGTGGCTGAAGTCACTGGTCGCAGCAAACGGGTGTTAAAAGATGAATCTGGACGATTATTTGTTGATTCACGAGGCAGTGGGGCAAATATTGCCGAAACTAACGCATTTATGCAAGGAGACAAGCAAATTCTCATCTTCTCTGATGCGGGTGGCACGGGTCGCAGCTATCACGCTGACCTCAATGCTGTCAATCGTGGAAGGCGATCGCACTACCTTTTGGAAGCTGGTTGGAGGGCTGATAATGCAATCCAGGGGCTTGGGCGATCGCACCGCACAAACCAAGCGTCTGCACCC
>LXQD01000181.1 GCA_003326215.1 Nostoc minutum NIES-26
ATTTGAGCCTTTAACTAGCGCGGCGACGCACTAGCAAAATATAGAAGAAACACAGTCTAGCGAATGTTTTAAAGCGAATAAATATTACACTTGAGTAGTACCATGACAGCAAAAACCGTCCGATCAATGGTGCATTATTCGCCCGAATTTGAGCCTGGTTCTGGGTGATTTTGGCAGAAATATTGGTGAAGTAACGATTGTTACTATCCCGTTTGAGAGATTAGATTTATTGGCCTCACCCAGGCATGGTACATCTAAAACAAAAACGACGGAATCCCTTTTATCAAAATTTATGAGCCAGCAGGAACAGCCAATTAGTTCGCCTCAAAAAAATTTACCTGTAATTAACCCGAATGCCGCAGGTATCGATATTGGTGCTGATAAACATTGGGTGAGTGTTCCTGTAAGCAGAGATAGTGAGAGTGTACGTAGTTTTGCCTGTTTTACTGCTGACCTATATGCAATGGCAGATTGGTTAAAGCAGTGTGGAATTGAAACAGTAGCAATGGAATCAACAGGAGTTTATTGGCTACCTGTGTTTCAAGTGTTAGAAAGCCGTGGTTTTGAGGTGAAGTTGGTAAATGCCCACTATGTAAAAACTGTACCTGGTCGTAAAACGGATGTCTTGGATTGCCAGTGGTTGCAAAAGTTACATAGCTACGGTTTATTATCCGGTTCATTCCGTCCAGATGACCAAATCTGTGTTCTGCGTAGTTACATTCGACAACGGGATAACTTAATCAAAAGTGCTGGTGTTCACGTACAACGAATGCAGAAAGCTTTGACCGAGATGAATTTGCAACTGCACAGAGTGATTAGTGACATTACAGGTACTACTGGGCTGAACATTATCAAAGCTATTTTGGGGGGTGAACGTAATCCACTCACACTAGCAGCACTCAAGGATGGGCGTATCAAAGCCTCTACCCAAGACATTGCCGCCGCTTTGAAGGGTGACTATCGCTGTGAACTGATTTTCATCCTGCAACAAGAGTTACAACTTTACGAGTTTTACCAGACACAAATTCTTGCCATTGATGCACAAATTGAGCAATACTTGGCTGCGTTTGCTGATAAAGTTGATGTCACAAAAAAGCCATTAACCAAACCAAAGCGCCGAGGTAAAAAGCAGCCCGGCAATGCACCTCAATTTGACCTGCGTACTCATCTTTATCGTATTAGTGGCGTTGATTTTACTCAAATCCAGGGCTTTGGTGCTTTGACTGTATTGATATTGTTGTCCGAGTTAGGATTAGATCCTACTCGTTTCCCAACTGTCAAGCACTTTACCTCATGGTTAGGTTTATGTCCTGGTAGTCGAGTGACTGGTGGTAAAGTCAAAAGTTCTCAAACTCGTTCAGTTGTTAGTCGTGCTGCTAACGCTTTCCGCATGGCGGCTCAAACTCTTTGTCGTAGTAACTCGGCTTTAGGCGCTTATTACCGTCGTATGCAAGCCAAGATGGGCGCTCCCAAAGCTATTACTGCTGCTGCTCACAAGCTAGCACGTATTTTT
>LXQD01000182.1 GCA_003326215.1 Nostoc minutum NIES-26
CTGGACGTTAGACTAAGCATGAAAAAAACCCCCAGCAGGACTGAGTTAATGTAAGACAAGTTGAAAAGAGAAAAGAGTTAGATATTATGCAGATTTTGGTTGTTCTTTCCGGGCTTTAGTTGTAGTTTTTTTGACCACAGGATAGCGAATTCTACGTTGTCGAGGTTGTCCGGTCTTCCAGCCTGGGGACTTTCCGCGGGGTTTGGGTGGACGGGCAGGAGTACCAATAGTCGTTAAAATGCTCTCCATCGCCTGAGCAACCCTTCCTGGAGTCAAATTGTCTAATAACTTTTGCCAAGGTAGAGGGTTATCGGCCACGATATCACGCGCTAACCACAACTCCCAAGTCATGATGGGCATTAAATCACTCCAACGCTCACATTGTTTAGGGGTAGTTAGTTTCGGAAGAGTCCAGTGTAGGCGTTGCTTCAAAAATCGATACCAGTGGTCAACAGTAAAGCGTCGCAAATAAAGTTGCCAAACTTCTTCCAAGGGAAGCATTTGTTCTCCCAACCAAGCCAACCACAAAGGTTTTGAGACTCTCAATTTGCCCCTCTCATCAAAACGTTCAACCCGAATCAAAGACATCGGGCGTATAGCGCATGAGCGAAAGTGCAAATTTAACCACAGGCTCACCTTGAGCTGTCCCAGTTTGGGATGGTTTACTTCTATACTTTGAGTGGCTTCAGCCCATGTCGAAGCATCATTTAACTTAAATTTATCACCATGCTTTCTCGGTCGCCCCTTGCCAGAATATGGTGGCGGTGCGCCCCACAAACATAAATTTGAACGCAAACGGACGAGAATATCTGCTTTGATATTGGCTGTTTTCAACAGGAAAGGGGCGCAACCGTATTCACTGTCCCAAACAGTAATTGGTCTGGTGGGTAAATGTTCACAGACTTGTTGTAGTTGCCAAGCCGCCTTCTGTATTGGGCTTTCCCAGCTGGTAATTCGCTCATGTCTTACAGGTAATGCCCAACTGCCCGAATTCTCCGGTATCCAAGCAATGGTGCTATAGCCCTGACCAACCGTGATTGGCTTGTCTCCTCCCATTGAAACACTGCTGTGTTCAATCGTCCTTTCCTGCAAAGTTACCGCATCTGGGCGCGACCAAGCGGTGTGGTCGCCAGCCAATAACGGACGACCCTCTGCTGGCATCTGTTTGATGTATAACTGCATCAATTTCTGCCGCTGTGGTCTGCTATCTTGTAATGCTTCGTAGATGCTTGGCCACTTACGTCTAAATGCTGGTGATAGCGATAAATCTGCCAAACTGTATGCGTTCCGAGTCAGCAATACTGCATCCATTAATTCAAATGTTGCATCATGCGCTCTTCCTAAATAACTGTACGCTGCTTGACGAAACTCCTCTAATTTGGCACGGTTCATATTGGCAGATGAGAATTGGTGGTTCTTTTCTCAGCTTCTGCTAATAGGGGGCCTGTGTTCAAGCACACCCCTTATTTTTTCGTCGTCACACCGCGAACTAGTCTAAACTCCAG
>LXQD01000183.1 GCA_003326215.1 Nostoc minutum NIES-26
AGTTGAGCCGACTAAAGCTTTATTTGCTAATTGTAAGGGGAAACAAGCACAAAATTTTTGTCATTATCTCGATAAACATAGTGAGCGCATTATTAACTACGAATACCATCAAGCTGAACAAATTTGTTCGATTGGTTCTGGTTCGGTTGAATCTGCCGTTAAGCAAATTGACCGTCGAACCAAGATTTCAGGCGCACAATGGAAACGAGAAAATGTATCTCAAGTCCTTGCTCATCGCACTGCTTACCTCAATGGTTTATTGTCGGTTTGAGCAACTTCAAAAAGTGAGATGCTCCCTTCTCTTTTTTTGGCTGAGTTTGAATTATAACTTCGGTTGTAAAGGTAGTTGAAGAATCTTTCTTAATAATCGAAGTTTGATATTTCAGAGAATCTTTGTTTATCAAACAAGTTAAATTATAAGCTTCTTCTAATGTATAGCCATTAGCAAGGGAACTATAAAAATTTACAGCAAATTTTATAGCTGTTTCATCTCCAACAGCTTTATTCATACCAATTACGTAGTTAATGTGTTGGCTAATTGCCTGCGCCTATACCTCTGAATAACAAGCATTCAAAACTACGCACTCTACACCTTTGCTGGCAAACACCTCAAACATATCGGTAAGAACATCTGCCTGCACAAGAATCATTTGTCCATTCTCATCTTCCAGGACAATACCATCTTCTCCAACACCATGCCCGCAAAAGTGGACTATGTAGGGCTGATGATGTGATATTTCATTAGGGAAGTCCTTCAATTGCACTCCCCTTACCTGCTCTAATTTAAACTGCTTCCGCTCTTTTCCCCGTTGCAACCCTTCATTAATTCCTCGTATTTCTTTATCCAGCAGCAGGCGAGCGGTATCTACGGGGTTAGCTGTCAAAATCAAAATTGTTTTGACACGAGTGTTATTGCTCATGGAAGAGGCTGAAAGAAGTGGTAGTGTTTAGGTCTTGATACAGTCAACAAAATTTGATTCCACAAAATTGTGATGTCAAAAGTTACAGCAGATTGCAACTTGGTGAGGTACAGATAATTGTAAGGGCGTTCGCTCTTAGCGTTCCCGTTCGCGTTAGCGTCTCCGTCAGGAGAAGGGTACGGCCGTTCGCCCCTACCTGTGTACTTCATTTACCTGAAAAACGCTGTATCCCTCTTCTGTCACTTTCCGGGTATTCTAACGCTCTTCCATCACTCTAAGCAGAGGAAAATAAGAAATCCTCTCCTTCGTAGGGTTTTGGGATAGCACCTCGCATTCGATTCATCAACGCAATTAGTGTTAAAAAGCCAATCGATAAATGAGAAATTGGAAATACGATTAGCCAAGGTTTAAGTAAATTAAAAAATTGGTAAGGTTGAATAACTAGGCGTAAATTATTGAGTAGATTTTTCCAGCCTTGACCAAAGTCCCACCAATCATGCTCCTGGAATTTGGTAACAACTGGATCTGTTGTTTCATTAATGCCTTTATCCTGAGTAT
>LXQD01000184.1 GCA_003326215.1 Nostoc minutum NIES-26
TAATCCGGCTACTTAAAATATTCAGGGTTGCTTCACAAAGATTTCGACTAAAACTTGATACTTATGAGCAGATTATCTTAACAGTTTGCGGATTAGTTAGGTTAAGAATTGGTAGCTTAGTTCTGACAACTTAGCTATTAGCAGTAATCATAAGTTCTAAGAAATTAGGAGTTAATTTTTATGCCTCTAAACTATCACTAACTATCTCAAACCCTTATGACTCCGTTTTTACGAAGATATCAAAGTTTTGTCCCAAAGCTTTGAACAGTCTGGCTTTGGAGTTTTCGGACAAGTCTAATCATCAGCACCTAAGTCTAATCCATGTGCCACATTGGGCGCATCATGGGCCGTAATCAGCAGAATCGGGATATATTGCTGCTGCATCTTTATATCCCCACGAATGCGCCTGGTGACTTCGTATCCATCCATCCCTGGCATCATCAAATCTAGCAGTACCAAGTCGCAAGGCGATGCTTGTAGTTGTGTCAATGCTGAAATACCATTTTCTGCTGTGCTAATGGTGTAGCCTTCTTCCTCCAAAATCGTTTTGATCAAAAACACGTTATCAGGAGAGTCATCGACAACCAGAATTTTGTCAGAGCGAGCAGATTGGGAACTCATGTAGTTGCAAGGTATCAGGTAAAGTAGATGTTGGTAAGTCTGACTATATTTGTATCAATTTTTTTACGCAGCTTTCACTTGAGCGAAAGTAGGCTATCTCGTAGATGTAAGTAAATGAACAAAATATTTACAGTCATTGCGAGCGAAGCGTTCGCTGAAAGCGTTCTCGCAGAGTAGCAATCCCAACCCTTGCGACTGCTACTCTTCTCCTTGGGAGACGCTAACGCGAACGGGAACGCCAAGGGCGAACATTTCGCTACGCTCCATTTGCAATGACGTTGTGTAATTAATTTTGCTTAAATACTTAGAATAACTTTCTGTCAGCATGAGGCACAATTTATTTTTAAATTAACTTGCAGAGGGGCAATGATATTATGCCTTTGTGTAACTTGTATTGTCAGTATTTTTGCGATCGCCAATAAATTCTCCCATGAACGCAGCATCAGGCCCGACTTACGCATACCAAGTTGGGGGCAGTCTACCTCCTGATTCCCCTACCTAGCGCTCTTCCATCACTCTTATGAGAGAATAATAGAGTAAAATGTCGCAAACTCCTTGCTAGGCTATGTTTGGGGCAAGAAAACCTGCCGAAACGATAAAATTTATAGACGATTACTGTGAATGGTATAGGAAGCTGTTTCCAGAAGTGAGAAGTTTTGAGGCGTTTAAACATCTCCACGTAGGGATGATTTCCGATATTAAACGCAAAACTCTACCGGCAATATCACGCGTGGTGGGCTTAAGTAATGAGCAAGGGCTATTGCATTTCTTAACAGAATCACCGTGGAAAGTTGAGCAATTGAGGGAAGCCAGATTAAAGCTAATACTACAAGTACTGTTAGGGCGAGAAATCA
>LXQD01000185.1 GCA_003326215.1 Nostoc minutum NIES-26
CTTGTAATGCTTCGTAGATGCTTGGCCACTTACGTCTAAATGCTGGTGATAGCGATAAATCTGCCAAACTGTATGCGTTCCGAGTCAGCAATACTGCATCCATTAATTCAAATGTTGCATCATGCGCTCTTCCTAAATAACTGTACGCTGCTTGACGAAACTCCTCTAATTTGGCACGGTTCATATTGGCAGATGAGAATTGGTGGTTCTTTTCTCAGCTTCTGCTAATAGGGGGCCTGTGTTCAAGCACACCCCTTATTTTTTCGTCGTCACACCGCGAACTAGTCTAAACTCCAGTAGCTAAGTAGGTAGACATAATTAAATGTAAGATGTGATTGCGTTCGCGTAGCGTCTCGTAGAGAGGAGGAACGACGTAGGCAGAACCTTCTCGCAGAGTAGCAATCGCAAAGACTGGGATTGCTTCGTTCCTCCCAATGACAGAGCATATTATATTTTTTTAAGTCTATCTACTTACAGCAACACAGACTATCATCAAGTTCTAATATTGAATTAGCGCCATATTCAGTCATCAAAAGCCCATTAACACTTCATGCGAATGGGCTTTTTTATTTTGAAGTCAGAGTATAAAATTCCGCGATCGCTTCAGCAAATCCTTCAAATGAACTATAATCCTTTGACACGATAGAGACATTTACACCCAACTTGCGGGCATTGGCAGTTGTATAGGGGCCAAAACAAGCAATAATACAATGTTTATAATCGCTTTGTGAGTTGACCATTCTCAAAAAACTTTCAACTTCCGCCGTACTGCTAAAGGCAATTATATCTATCATTCCTTGACGAATCAGGTTTAATTCAACTGGATAAATATTTTTGTCTAAACACCGTGTAATATAGGTGGGTACGCGAGTCACTTTCATACCTAATTTCTGCAAATCTGAAACTAACTTGGGTACAACATTAGGCTCAGGTATACCCACAACTTCTGGAGCAGGTATCAACACTGTTTGGTCGTAAATTTGAGGTGTTTTTGCAAATTCTGAAACAATTCCTGCTGGACTAGATTCTGTCGGGATTAAATCTACCTGACCAGAAAAAGATAATAAGCTTTCTGAGTCTTTTCCCAAAGCGCACAATTGACAATTGTGTAGCATAGATGTGGGAATACCCAAATCATGCAGACGATGAAAAAATGCAATAATTCCGTTTCTACTTGTGAAGACAATCCAGTTAAATTTATCTATTCCGCTAAGGGCAGTATCTAACTCAATGTAGTTCGAGAGATAGCAGGTCTCAATAGTGGGCAAAAGAATTGGTAGACCACCTTTTTGGATAATTTGTTCAGCGAACCTAGAAGCATAGTTTCTCGGTGCTGTCACTAAAATTCTCTTGCCATATAGAGGTAATTTACTAGATGAAGTTAGCAGGTTTATTTCTATTTTTTTCAAATTGCTTTTCATTGAAATTGATATAAATAGTTGTTAATAGTTATCAGTCCAAAAAAGCAAAATATAACCAAGTAAAAACAAAGACAATCGGGAGCATCCCAATTTTGCAAATTTACCAAGATGATAGATTGTCATTCCGCTCGCAATGACAAAATAGTTATTTACACATTTGGGATGTTCTCAAGACAATCACCTTTCCTTCTTTTGACTTTTAATTTTTAACTTTGAACTTGAACCGAAGCGATAGTCATCAGGAGCCAGTGCGTTGCTTTAGTTCCCAAAGTTGTGGGCGGAACGCTTTGCCGCAGGGTAGTAACTAGCGTTCATCAGTCAGCAGTTAGTAATCAAAATTAGTATCAGATTGCCATCACGGGCATAATTACATAGTTAGAATGTTGTCAAGCTTTAATAAAGGACTGAGTGTGTCACCAAGTATTCGAGCCGCAATTTTTGATATGGATGGTTTGCTTTTTGACACGGAAAGCATTGCTCGCTGGGCTTGGAAGGAAGCTCTAGCAAGTCATGGCTATGCGATGAGCGATGAGTTATACAACGAGTTTATCGGTCGAGATTTGTCATGGCGGGAAAAAATCTTAAAAAAAAGATATGGAGAAAACTTTCCGTTTGAGTCTGTAACAGCACAACGTATTAAAATCGGCGATGAGCGAGAAATGCGAGAAGGTTTGCCAACCAAAGCAGGTGTCTTAGATTTGCTCAATAGGCTAAACAACCTGGGGGTAATTATTGGATTAGCAACCGGGACATCTCGAGTCAGAACAGTTCGACGCTTAACCAACGCTGCTATTCACCAATACTTCACAACAATTGTAACGAGCGAAGATGTTGCTCTTGGCAAGCCTGCCCCAGATATTTTTTTAGAGGTTAGTCGCAGAATTAATGTTGTGCCTTGGCAATGTGTGGTATTTGAAGACTCATCTGTGGGCGTTAAAGCAGCTTTGACGGCTGGGATGTGTACTATTATGGTTCCTGATATAGAACAGCCATCTCCGGAAATCACAAGTTTGGCTTACCGAGTGTTGAAATCCTTAGAGCAAGTAAGCGATTTAATAGAGGAATTATTTGGCGAAACAATCAAAAAAGGCTGATATCAATTTGAGATTTTGGAGCCACTGCCTTGCAGAGCCAGCGCTGTGATTTTTCTAATTTTGACATATTTATATTTATGTCGTTATTGAGACAACTAACACCAAGTTTGTACAACACGTCCTTGCAATTCTTGTCCTAGCCAAGGTGTATTACTTGAAAGTGTATGCAGATTTTTCCTCTCAACTTTCCAGGTTTGCTGCGGATCGAATAAAGTCAATTCTGCTTTTTGATGAGAACTAATGGCGCTCATTTTCTGCCCTAAACACTGCGCTGGTCGAGTACTCAATGCACGCCATAATTCTAAAGCTGTAAATTCTCTAGTTTCTACGAGATACTGCCACAGCAGAGGTAATGCTAACTCTAAACCAATTGTCCCCGGTGGTGCTTCGGCAAAGGCTTGGACTTTTTCTTCGTAGGTGTAGGGTGCGTGATCGATGGCGATCGCATCCACAACCCCCGCACGCACCCCTTGACGCAAAGCCACTACATCACTGGGATTGCCTAAAGGTGGGTCTAAATGCAAGCTAGTGTGGTAACTTTTGATCGCTCTGGTATCTAGTAAAAGATGCATCCAAGTGGTGCTGGCAGTAATGGGTAAACCAGCAGCCTTGGCTGATGCTATCAGTTCCACACTGCGAGCTGTGGAGACACGCATGATATGCACTGGTGTACTTGTGGCGGCTACCAATTCTAATAAAGCTGCGATCGCAGTTGTTTCCGCACTGGCGGGTATTGTTGGCAAACCGAAACGCAGTGCATCAGGCCCTTCCCGCATGACTCCATTGGATGCGAGTTGGCGATCGCAAGGCCAAAATGCTACTGGTTTACCCAATGGCTGGAGATATTCCAACACCCGTTGCACTAAAGCCAAATTTTCCAAAGGCTTACCATCAGTAAAACCAACAATTCCAGCAGCAGCTAAATCTGCCAATTCTGTCATCTGTTTTCCAGCAACATCCAAGGTAATAGCACCCCAAATATTAAGCAGGGGAGAAGAAGTATACAAACTCTCCTCTGTCCCTCTGCTCCTCTGCCCCTCTGCCTTCCTCTTCTGCAACTGTGCCACAAGAGCAGGATTATCAATTGGTGGCGATGTATCAGGTAAAATACTAACTCTGGTAAAGCCGCCAGCAGCAGCAGCTTGCAACAGAGACGACAAGGTTTCCCGTTCTTCAAATCCTGGTTCGCCGGAGTGGCTATACAAATCCACTAAGCCAGGCCCTAGAACTAATCCTCGACAATCTCGGATTTGAGTGTCGGAGCCGATATCAGAAATTTGTGCAGCTACAGCTTGGATTTCACCATCAGCAATTAGCACATCAGATAGTTGGTTAGTTCCAGAAATTGGATCGATTGCCCGTACTTGTTGCAGCAGTTCAGTCATAAAAATTTTGAGTTAGGAGTAGAGACGCGATTAATCGCGTCTGTGCAAGAGTTAGGAGTAGAGACGCGATTAATTGCGTCTGTGCAAGAGTTAGGAGTAGAGACGCGATTAATCGCGTCTGTGCAAGAGTTAGGAGTTATAAGTTATTTACTCCTCACTCCTCAATTTATTCCTCACTTCTCACTCCTAACTTTTGTACATTTGTACATTGCTCTTGAATTTATTCCTCACTCCTCATTTTTTTACCATGCTCCTGATTCCTGACTTTATTGCTCACTCCTAACTTTATTTACAAAGCTCCAGCCGCCGTTTTATCCAGTACGCCTCCACCCAAGTGAGTAGTGATGTTCATTGCTTGTAGTACTGGTAAACCATTTATTCCTGTGGGATAGTCGATGACACTGACTGCACCATTACCTTGGCGGAAATTCCAGAAATTTTCTGTTGGTAAACCCAGAATATGACACAGCAAAGTTTTATTAGTAGCATCATGAGCCACTATTAAACCGGTTTTGAGTTGATTATCTAATGCTGTTTGTACAATCTTTTGCCAAGCTGCGACGCTACGCTCCCACACTTGCTGTAAATTTTCTCCTTCGGGCATTTGTACTGCTGCTGGCTCTGTTCGCCAGCGCTGCAACTCTCCCGGAAACTCTTGTTCTATTTCTTTTTCTAATTTTCCTTCCCAGAGTCCGTGGCTGATTTCTCTTAAACCATCTTGTAATTCCAACTTTATACTAGGATGGTGACGCAAAATAATTTCTGCTGTTTCTTTAGGACGTAGCATTGAGCTACTAACAGCAAAGTCAATTGCCACATTTTGAAGAAATTCACCTGCTTTTTGCGCCTGATGTTTGCCATTCTCGTTAAGAGGAACATCAATTTGTCCTTGAAATCGGGTTTGACGATTCCACTCAGTTTCTCCGTGACGCACTAGTAACAATCTTACTCCTTGATGTTCGGGTCGCAATGTGGGCATTGCTTCTCCCATGTGTTGCGTCTGATTCATTGACTCAAGCTGAACTGCTTCTCCTAATCCTCCTGCAAAATTCAATACAGTCAGTCCACAATTAGATTGCTGTAGGCAATGATAGCGACTGGGAGGAATGCCCAGTGCCGTGCTGATGAGAGCGCGATTAATACCGTTATGCCCAACTATGAGAATGGTTTCGCTTTGATGTTGAGGCAAAATTTCTTGCCAAAAATGCCGCGCTTGCTCGTACAAAGCGAGTACAGGAAAATGTTCTTTAGTTCCCTCTACATCATTTAGCAACATCCGCAGTTCGTGAGGACGTTCATGCCAAATGCGATAGTCTTCAGCAAACTTCTGCTTGACATCAGCCGTGAGCATTTCTTCCCACAAAGGGAGGTCAATTTCCAGCAGCTTATCGGAAGTTTGAACTACGGCAGTCTTTGCTGGATGAATTGCCAGCTCCCTGTGAACGATCTCTGCTGTCTGTCTGGCTCGCTGGAGAGGACTGCTGTAAATCGCATTAAATGAAATATTACTGAGGGCTTTGCCTACTTTACTGGCATCGTTATGACCTTTTTCCGTTAAAACTGACACATCAGTGCGTCCTTGGATACGCCGCTCGGTGTTGTAGCTGCTTTGTCCGTGGCGCACAATGATGACACGAGCCATCCGTTTTGCCCTCCTCTATCTAAAGGACTAATTTTACTGCAAACTGTTTGCAGAATTATCTATTAGATAGATTTAGCATTTGCGTCAAGAGCGAAATCAGGATTCAGGAGTCAGGAGTCAGTAGTTTTATTTCCCTCTGCTCCCCTGCTTACTCCTTTCCCAGATCTAACTGCACTTGTACTCCATCATTGCCGTTCGCGGACTGAGACGCTGGCTGTAATAAAATCGGAGTCTCTGGTAACGATATTGTCTGGTTTAAGCGAAGGCTACCTGGAGTCGTATTTTTCTGTTCGTTATTGCTAGGGATGCTTGCTGAATTTTTGTTATCAAAAAATTTTGTGAAGTCGTCCTGGGCTGTTCTATTACCAACACCTTCTAAAGCATCACCAGTTAATTTATAGCTTTGTGTATTTAAGTTGGTTACTTCTGGTGATTGGGCACGAACCGGGCTTCCTAAGGTTGCAAAAGCTGCCATAATTGTCAAGGCGGTAACAATTTTAGCGTTCATTAGTTTTATCCCAATTCTTTATTGTTATTTGTTGTTATTCTCTAAACAAATTATTTTTGCGACTTAATACTATCTGTGGCATAGTATTAGCTATCTTTCAGACACAATGGTATTTGAGGAAATTAGCATTGTCAATAATTTTTCTTCTCTGCTACACAGAATAAATAGACAAAATACTAATGTATAAATGTTGCGAATTATTCTGAAATATAATTTTTTTTAGATAAATATTAAGAATAAAATATTCTAATTGGCAAAATAATTATTTTAATGATTACTTAATGTTGAATTAAATAATCAAAAAGATAATATTTCTACAATGTTGATATAGCAATCTGTATTAAGTTATGAAATATTGACAGTGAAACTAGGTTGGAATAATTTAATAATTCTCGACTCAATAGCAGATTGCAGTAGTAGCGATCGCCTATCCCAGTTAATCTTGATTGAAGAGTGCGACTTGGCTGTTATGCGGATAAGCTAGAAGCGATCGCTGTTCATGTAGATTAATATAATTGAGACCAGCAATCGCCTTTACAACACCATCATTCAACCTCAAAACACAAAACTTCGAGCTTGGAACACGAAACTTTGAGATTCAGAACTTAAATTTTATTGCTCTGAGATAACCCCAACAGAAATATTTACCCGCTTTACCTGCGGTCTTGCCACCATCTGCAACCCGGCTGGTGCGGCTAAAGTTAAACCACGGCGCACCGGACGCACCTGACGCCGATCGATCAGAGATACTTGAAACTGCGACAAAATTGTTGCCAAAGCAATTTTCATTTCATACTGAGCAAATGCTAAACCAATACAGCGACGATTCCCGCCACCAAAAGGTAAATATTCATATGGAGAAAATTGCCTTTCTAAAAAGCGTTCTGGTCTGAACTGCTGGGGCCGGGGGTAAACTGCTTCGCGGTGGTGGGCTAAATAAATACTGGGGATTATTGCTGTTCCCTTTGGCAGTTGATAGCCCATAATTTCAATTGGTGATTTTACAATCCTAAAGAAACCACTGATGACAATTGGATATATCCGCAACGTTTCTTGGCAAACTGCTGTTAAATAGGGCAGTTTAGCAACACTACTCGGATCTGGGTTAACACCAAGGGTATCCAATTCCCGCAGCAATTTATCACGCACTTCTGGTAACTGGTCAAGCCAGTAAAAAGCCCATGTCAACGCAGAAGCCGTAGTTTCATGCCCTGCAACCAACATTGTCATTAATTCATCGCGCAACTCTGCATCTGACATTGGCTCCCCGTCATCATAACGAGCGGAGATTAATAAACTGAGAATATCTTGGCGATGTTGCTCAGATTCAGCCCGACGTTCTTGAATCAAAGCATAAATCAGTTGGTCGATTTGTTGTAATAAGCGCGTAATTCGCCCCCAAGGACTCCATGCACCCAAATCCTTTTGCATGAAACTAAAAAAGAAGATGCTGGACATGAGGGGGGAACTCATGAAATCTAGCAAGGAAGTGAGCAATTGCCGCAGTTCTTGAAAAAACGGTCCCTCATCCACACCAAATACCACCCGTAAGATAACGCGCAAGGTGATTTCTTGCATGGATGTTCTGATTTTGAAGGGCTTGCCAATATTCCACTCATTGCTTACCTGCTGAGTTATTTCCCGGATAGTTTGACCGTAAGCCCGCATCCTTTCGCCATGAAAGGGAGGCGTTAATAATTGACGTTGGCGCTGGTGGCGATCGCCATTTAGTAAAATCAGGGAATTATCACCAAGCAAAAATCGTAAAATGCTGTTTCCTTCGCCAGTCTCGAAGTGGTTGGAATCGGCAGTAAAAATCTCTTCCAGCGCTTGGGGATGACTGAAGTACACCATATGCACATCCCTGCTCCCCCAGACAGTAAAGTTGTCACCATAGACTTTGGCGAAATCCTCCACGTACTGCACTGGCTGAGTAATAAACTTGAAAAGCCGCAGCAGACGAGGTACTTTTGGCCCATCGGGCAAGCTGTTAGTTACTGTCATAAACTTTTGTCCGAGTTGATGGCTGATGAATTTTATTTTTACGAGTTTTTTTGGTTCTGACACCAAATTGGCAAAGTAACTATGATTGAAATCACAAGTAGCAGTATCAAAAACTACCTATATATAGCCTTGTATTACTTATATTAATTACGAATTACGAATTACGAATTATGAATTAGTACTAGGGGACGCACAAAGCGGTATATTCATGTATGCCAGCATCGGAAGCAAGCAGTGCCGAAAATTATCGCTATTCTCAACGGTAAAGGAGGAGTCGGCAAAACGACCACCGCAGTCAATCTAGCTGCACAGTTTAGTCAGCAAAAAAAAGTGCTTCTGGTTGATGCAGATATTCAAGGTTCTGCCAGTTGGTGGGTCGGGCGGAATCAGAATGACATGGGATTCGATCTATCTCAAGAAACAGATCCGCAACTTTTAGGTGATTTACGAAAAATAAAAGGTTACGATTTAGTAGTGGTGGATACACCCCCGGCGCTGCAATCTGAAGCATTAGCCACAGTCGTAGCGATCGCAGATTATCTAGTTTTGCCTACACCCCCAGCAGCAATGGATTTAGCTGTCCTCGTTGAGACAGTCAAAACAGCAGTGGTTCCTGTGAAAATCCCTCATCGGGTGCTACTCACTAAAGTCGATATGCGGAGTGTAGGCGAAGCAATAGAAGCGCAAAACACTCTCCAGCGGCTGGGAATTCCTGCTTGCAAAGCCTTCATCCGTGCCTATAAAGCTCACGAACGAGCAGCACTAGAGGGTGTAGCGATTACTCAATGGCGAGGAAAGAATGCTCGTGAGGCAGAGTCAGACTACCGCCGCGTGGCTGATGAACTACAGCGTGATTGGAGGAAATAATGGTTAAGAAACGTCTCTCCGACTTATTACAAGAAGAAGCACAAAAATTGACACCAACTGAAAATGAATCTGCGATCGAAGTCGCTGCTGTGGAAGTTGCCGAAAATGCTTCAGCAGCAGACGAAGCGCCAACTCAGGAAACTGAACCAACTTCTAATAGGCGTAGCAATCCCACTAAGGCTGACTTAGAAATTACAATCAAAGAGTTCAAAGAAACTCTAGAACAATCGCAAAAAAAGGAAAAAACTCTCCAGCAGCAAATTTCTGAATTAAAATCGGCTTTATCTGAACAAAAAGCAGCAACACAACGGCTAACAAAAGAACTTGACGAAGCTAAAAAAACTGTATTGCAACTTGCAGAAGCTAATTCCAAACTAATAGAAGAAAGTAAATCTTCGCAACCAACACAACCAACACAACCAACACAACCAACACAACCAACACAAGTAAACAATTCCTCAATTCAAAAAACAGAAAAATATAACCCACTCAACTATAGAAAATCATATCGGAGAGACGTAAGATTACCAGAAGAACAACCAACCGAGAAAAAAGATGACTTTGCCAACAATACTTGGTTGTATGACTAAAAAAGGCAGAAGTTAGGAGTCAAAGCCCTTCGGGTATCTTAAAGGTTAAAGGGCAAAGGTTTGGATCTTCCCTTTTCCCAGGCGAAGCATGCTCCACGGCAGTTGCTCCACTTGGGGAGCCACCCCCGTATGCGGGTCTCCCACGCCAGTCGCTTCAACGGAGGGAACCTCCGCACAGCGCTGGCTCCGCAAGGCAGTGGCGTGAGACCCAAGACCGCACTGCCTCCCCTGCTGTCCCTTTTTCACGCCTTTTGGTGTATGCAATTCATGACAGCTACTTACTAAGTAATAAACTGCTTGAAACGAGTTAATTTTAATAAATAAATTGATAACGTAGTAAAAAATATAACCCAACATCCTTCAATTAGAAAAATTCTATTTAAAGGAATTGCAAAAATACTTGCAACTACTCCAACTTTATAGTATTTAACTAACAAGAAAAATAAGTACTGCCAGTATTTATGTAATGAAAAGAAACGTAAGGATTCAGGTGTTTGAAACCCAGTCACAGAGCCAACTTCAAAATTGAATTTTGTTTATTAACATACCTTTAGTCGCAATAAGGAACGAAAACATAGGCGTTACGCAAATATTATTGAGAATCAGAGTTTATACTTAATCCCCGGAAACTCTTATCCCGGAAAGGTTATAGCGATTTAGGTGTGACCTGAATCCTTACAAGAAACCAAGAGAGTATTTCGATAATTTTTGTATTAACAAATTTTCTTTCATATCTTTTATAGAATAAACATAGCAGAAAATAGTCAATGCTCCACAAACAATGGCAATTCTTCCATAGATACTTGAGTAATAGCCATATGTACGCAAATAGATGTCATGAAGCGAAAATAGTATATAGGCAATCAAGTAGTAAAACTTGAAACCTAATATTTTTTCTGGAAAATTAACTAAGTAAAAAGCTATAGGAACATAAATAACAAAATTTATTAGCCAATGATAAAGAATATCAAAATTTAGTAAGCAACTTGCCTCAAAATAAAATAAAGAAAAAATTACTATTGTTAAAGAAAAAATTCTTAGTAAAGAAGGTGATTTAATTATTTGATATATAAATGCGAAAATGGTTAGACAAATTAGATTAAATAGAAAATAGAAAACTGAATCACCAACAATTGGCAAGCCTGGTTCTAAGCCTATAATCGTTTGCCATGAAAAACTAGGCAATTGTCTTGTAACTATCAAAAAAAATATGTTCTGAATAATTAGCCAAAATAAATAAATTTTAATTAACCTAAAAATTCTTAATTTAAAATAATTTACAGAGGATTTTTGAAAAAATAAATAAAGAGAAACAAGATAAAAAATAGGAACTGCTGTTAAACATAATTGCAGTTCTAAATCTCTCATGATTTTAGCAATAACAAGCACAATCACATGAGTATCATTTTCTACAATAAATTGAATTGGTCGTAAATGCCATATGAAAACAAAAGCAATACTTAATGCTCTTAAGGTATCCAGATTATTATTTCTTTCTATTCTCATAAATACTTCTCCATACACTGCTTTTCTGGCAATTTTTCAAATCTACTCTTAAAAGATGCTATTTACTTGCAAGCAAGATTTGTTGTAACTATAGCCACATAGTTCCCCCAAATCATGTTCCAGTAACATGTTGACTGAAATTAGTTGAAAAGCTTCACAGATAAGCGTTATAGAAAAATTTTGACCTTTGTGCTTCCCCTTTTCCTAAACCACAAGGCAGGTGAAGAGTACTTATCCGAACTGTATACACAGTAATCCCTCTTTTGTTACTTTAAGGAAAGAATAATCTAGAATCCTTACAACATAGGATTTTTACCAAAAATCTTGATTTCAGCCATTGTGTTAGAAAATAAACGCTCAAATGCTCGCTCTATCTACAGTTGAAAAATTGGCTACTATTTTTATTTTCCCAGAGTGACTAAAGAGGGATAAGTAGGTGCGGAGGATTTGGGGGCAGGTTTCAAGCGTACTTCATGCAAACGAGAACCGCTATATTTAGTCACCTTACCCAATTTTCATCTTTCTAGAGTTATAAAAAATAGGATAAGCTGCCCTTCAAAAATCTGCTTTGAAAGAGCAGCCATTCATTTAGAGAATTATTAATATAAAGTTGCATATCAGTCTAGGGTTGGGTAATTAGTCATGAACCTAGATATAGGAAGGTTTTTTCATGCATGTAACCCCGGCAAAACTCTAGTGGTCAGCAAAGCGGAGGATCGGCAATATTATATTGATTTCTCCTCAGTGCGTGGTGGCAAGATTATTGAAGAACTGGAAAGAACCATAACGCGTCTGTCACCTAACGATCCTACCTGCCAACTCTTTACAGGACATATTGGATGTGGCAAGTCCACTGAGTTATTGCGCTTAAAGGCAGAGTTAGAAAAGCAGAGATTTCATGTGGTTTATTTTGAGTCTAGTCACAATCTAGATATGGCAGATGTTGACGTTACAGACATTTTAATGAGCGTAGCGCAGGAAGTGAGTCAAAGTTTAGAAGCAACAAAAATACACCTTAAACCAGGATATTTTCAAAATCTGTTTGCTGAAATTGCAGATTTTTTACAAACACCCATCGAACTTGGGGTAAAAGGCGAATTGTCTGTAGGTATTGCCAAGATTACTGCCAAAACTAAAGATAGTCCTAAACTTCGCAGTCAGTTACGGCAATATTTAGAACCACGTACCAGTGGCATTTTAAAATTAATCAACACAGAACTGCTCAATCCAGCCAAAGAACAACTAAAACTGCAAGGCAAAAAAGGACTGGTTGTAATTGTCGATAATCTCGACCGAGTAGATAATTCTTTGAAACCTTCAGGTTATTATCAGCCAGAATATCTATTTGTAGAACGTGGTGAACAGTTAAACCAGCTGAATTGTCACCTAGTTTATACAATTCCCCTAGTCTTAATTTTTTCCAATGCTTTAGGAAGACTAACAAATCGATTTGGTGTAGACCCCAAAGTATTGCCAATGGTTCCCATAAACTTACGGGATGGTTCTGAATGCCAGGAAGGAATTAAACTGTTGCAACAAATGGTAATGGTGAGGGCTTTTCCTGGTATCAACTGGGAAGAAAGCCGTCATTTAATTACTCAAGTTTTTGACAGTCCGGGGACTTTAGAGCGATTGTGTCGAGTTAGTGGTGGTCATATGCGTAACTTGTTAATGCTGTTATTTCGCAGTCTACAAAAAGAAGATCCACCACTGTCGCATAAATGTCTAGAAGGTGTAATTAAACAACGCCGTAATGAGCTAACTTTAGCTATTACCCCTGAAGAATGGCAATTACTACGTGAGGTGAGTCAAAACAAAATATTTCGAGGTCAAGAAAAATACGAAATTTTGCTCCGCAGTATGTTCGTATTTGAATATCGGGATGACGATGGTTCTTGGTTTGATATCAATCCGATTTTGAGAGAAGCAAGAGAATTTATGTTATGAATAAACGGCATCAACCAGAAGATGTGACCGTTGAAAACGAACAATCTTTGCAAACTCTGGTTCGGGCAATTAGACTGTCTCAAGGTCAATTTTCGCTGATTTTGTTGCGTTGTAACTATGCAAGTTTGCAAGAACGCATCGTGCAACGGCTGCGAGAATTATCCCCAATTACGATCCGAGAAATTCACTTACCCGCTTCCGTCAAAACTCTCTATACAAGCATCCTGACAGAACTGGGAGATGAACAACCAAATGCATTGATGGTTTTTGGGTTGGATGTGGTGGAAGAAATCGATACGGTTCTTACCGCAGCAAACCAAGTACGGGAAGAGTTTAGCAAACAATTACCCTTTCCTTTACTGCTGTGGGTTAATGACCAAGTTCTGCAAAAATTTATCAGATTAGCGACTGACTTGGAGAATTGGGCAACTATCATTGAGTTTGTGCTAGTTACTGATGATTTAGTCAATTTCCTACAGCAAAAAACTGATGAAATTTTTGCTGATGATGCCAATCTAAATCCACAAATTTTCCGAGAACTAGAAACTGCTCACAAAGATTTGCAAAGTTGTGGACAAGTGTTAGCTCCATCATTGCAAGCCAGTTTAGAGTTTGTGCTGGGGTTAAAGGAATACTTACACGACCAGATAGAGCCTGCTTTAGAATACTATCAGTCAAGTTTGACTTTTTGGCAAGAAAATCATTATTTAGAACGACAAGGAATATTACTACTTCATATTGCGCTAGCTTATTACCGCAAGGCTGAACAAAATTGGCTAGAAAACCGCTGTTATTGGGAACAAAGTAGGCATTATCTTCAGAAATCTATTGATATATTTGAACAAGCACACCGTTTAGATTTAGTTGCTCAGTATGTTAGTAAACTGGGTGAGGTTTTGCGATTCTTAAAAGCATGGGATGAATTGCACAGCCTTGCCCAGAATTCTTTGAAACTACACCAAAATTATGGTACGCCGCTGCAAATAGCTCAAGATTACGGCTTTTTAGCAGAGGTAATGCTACAGCGATCGCACTATCTAGAAGCAAATAAACTTGCTCAAAAAGCATTAGTGATTTTAGATCAAAGTCCCAATTTACAACCATGTGAATGGGGGTTATATAGATTAATTTTAGCTATGTCAGAACAGGGTTTAGGTCAAGTTTCACAAGCTATTTTGAATTTAAAAATAGCAAGGGAAGAAAGTAATCCTCAATACAATCCGCAACTGTATATCTCTATTTTAGAAAAATTGCGATCGCTTTACTTTGAGCAAGGTCAATATCAAAAAGCTTTTAAAATTAAGCAAGAACAAATCCGCATCGAACATCAGTATGGTTTTCGAGCTTTCATCGGCGCAACTTATTTAAATCCACAGAAACAGGCAATTAACCCTGCACTCACGCAAGTGAATCAACACGATACAGTTGCCCAAGAAATTGCTGTTTCAGGTCGGCACCAAGATGTCAAGCGGTTGATGACAAGAATTAGCGGTACTGAACATAAATTAATTGTGATTCATGGTCAATCAGGAGTAGGAAAAAGTTCGATTTTAAATGCAGGTTTAATACCTGCGCTGCAAAAGCAAGCAATTGGGGAGCGAGATGCTTTACCTGTGACTCCACTGCGAGTTTATACAGATTGGGTGGGGATATTAGGTCAGTCTTTAGCAGATGCTTTTGAGCAAGTAAGAGGCGATAAATTGTCTGTCAATCTTGATTCCGAAGCAGCTATTATCGAACAATTGCGAAAAAATGCCGATCGCAATCTATTAACTGTTTTATCTTTTGACCAATTTGAAGAGTTCTTCTTCGTTTATACAAACAAAAGCTACAGGCGGCAATTTTATGAATTTTTGTGCGTCTGCTTAAATATTCCTTTTGTCAAAGTTATTTTATCTTTAAGAGAAGATTATTTACATTATTTATTGGAGTGCGATCGCCTAGCAAATTTCAGTGTAACTAACAATAATATTCTCGATAAAAATATTCGTTATGAATTGGGCAACTTCTCACCAGAAGATGCCAAAGTAGTGATTGAAGTTTTAAATAAAAAAACTCACTCTCACTTAGAGCCAGCGTTGATTAATAAATTAGTAGATGATTTAGCAGGCGAATCTGGGGAAGTACGCCCTATTGAGTTGCAAATTGTAGGAATGCAATTACAAACTGCTAAAATTACAACTCTCCAGGAATATCGCCAGTTTGGCACTAAAGAAAAACTTGTCGAGCAATTTTTGGAAGCAGCAATCAAAGACTGTGGAACTCCGAATGAACGCGCTGCCAGATTAGTTTTATATTTACTCACAGATGAAACTGGTACTCGTCCTCAAAAAACTCGCGCTGAGTTGGCAGCAAATTTAGCAGCAGAAACTGACAAAATAGATTTAGTGTTAGAGATTTTTGTGAACTCAGGGCTAGTATTGCTGTTGCCAGAAATTCCTGCTGACCGTTATCAACTGGTTCATGATTATCTAGTGTCGTTTATCCGCCAACAACAGGGATTTGAACTATTAGCAGAACTAAAGAAAGAGCAAGAGCAACGAAGGCAAGCCCAACAATTAAATTATCTTCTCAAGCGGGTGCTAATTGTTTCATCAATTTTGGGAGTATTAGGGTTACTTGGGCTGCCGATTGTAGTGGAAGTGGGAAAGCAACGAGCAGACAAAATTCAAGTCGGTCAAAGTGATGCCCTCACTCACCAAGCAGATCTATTTTTTCAGGAAGGAAAAGAGTTTGATGCCCTAATCGTCAGTTTAAAGGCGGGAATACCACTAAAATGGTTGACTCATGTAGAAGATGATACTCGGTTACGAGTAGAAGGGGCGCTGCAACAAGCAATTGATTGGGTGAAAGAGCGCGATCGCTTAGAGGGACATAGCGGTCGGATTCATAGCCTCAGTTTCAGCCCCAACGGTAAAACCTTGGCCTCTAGTAGTGCTGACAAGACCATCAAACTCTGGGATGTCGCCACAGCAAGGGAAATACGCACCCTCACAGGGCATAAGGGTCGGGTTAATAGCGTCAGTTTCAGCCGCAATGGTCAAATCTTGGCTTCCAGTAGTGTTGACAACACGGTTAAACTCTGGGATGTTGCCACAGGAAAGGAAATACGCGCCCTTACAGGGCATAAGGGTCGGGTTAATAGCGTTAGTTTCAGCCCGGATGGCAAAACCTTAGCTTCCAGTAGTGCTGACAAGACTATTAAACTTTGGGATGTTGCCACGGGAAAAGAAAAACACACTTTTAAAGGACATAGCGATTATGTGATGAGCGTCGATTTCAGCCCTGATGGCAAAACCTTAGCTTCTGGCAGTTTTGACAATACCGTAAAACTCTGGGATATTGCCACGGGGAAGGAAATACAAACTTTTAGGGGACATAACGGTTATGTGATGAGCGTCGATTTCAGCCCTGATGGCAAAACCTTAGCTTCTGGCAGTTTTGACAATACCGTAAAACTCTGGGATGTTGCCACGAGAAAGGAAATACACACTTTTAAGGGACATAGCGATTATGTGATGTGCGTTAATTTCAGCCCAGATAGCAAAACCTTGGTTTCCAGCAGCTATGACAAGACCGTAAAACTCTGGGATGTCGTCACAGGAAAGGAAATAAACAGCTTCAAGGGGCATAACGGTTATGTGAGGAGCGTTAAGTTCAGCTCGGATGGCAAAACCTTAGCTTCTGGCAGTGATGACAAGACGATCAAACTCTGGGATGTCTTTACAGCAAAGAAAATACCTATCCTTAGAGGGCATAGTAATAAGGTCTATAGTGTCAGTTTCAGCCCCAATGGCAAAACCTTGGCTTCCAGCAGTTTTGACAAGACGATCAAACTCTGGGATGTTGTTACGGGAAGGGAAATACGCACCCTTAGGGGGCATAGCGGTAAGGTCTACGGCATTAGTTTTAGCCCTAACGGTAATACCTTGGCTTCTGGCAGTTTCGACAAGACCATCAAACTTTGGGATGTTGCTACGGGAAAAGAAATACGTACCCTTAAAGATCGTAGTGGTGAAGTCTATAGCGTCAGTTTCAGCCCTGATGGCAAAACTTTAGCTTCTAGCAGTGTTGACAACACCATAAAACTCTGGGATGTCACCACAGGAAAACAAATACGTCCCTTTAAAGGGCATAGCGATTATGTTAGGAGCGTCAGTTTCAGCCCTGATGGTAAAAGCTTGGCTTCTGGCAGCTTTGACCAGACTATCAAACTTTGGGATGTTGCCACGGGAAAGGAATTACGCACCCTTGAAGAGCATAGTGGTGAGGTATATAGCGTCATTTTCAGTCCCGACGGCAAAACTTTAGCTTCCAGTAGTGCTGACAACACCGTTAAAGTCTGGGATGTCACCACAGGAAAGGAAATACGCACTCTTAAGGGGCATAGCGATTATGTGATGAGCGTCAATTTCAGCCCCGACGGCAAAACTTTAGCTTCCAGTAGTGCTGACAACACCGTTAAAGTCTGGGATGTCACCACAGGAAAGGAAATACGCACTCTTAAGGGGCATAGCGATTATGTGATGAGCGTCAATTTCAGCCCCGACGGCAAAACTTTAGCTTCCGGCAGTTTTGACCGCACAGTAATTCTGCAAAAAGATTGGAATCAGAATCTAGATGAACTACTAAGGCGCGGCTGCAAATTGGCAAGTAATTATCTGCATTACAATCTTAATGTGGATAAAAGCGATCGCGACCTCTGCGATCGCGTCAATAGTTAATAATTACAATAGGATATTTTTTGATTTGTCAGTTACTTTGTAATTAACCTCGAAATTCAAGAATATATTGAGCAGTGATTTGTGGTTGTTCTAAATGAGGAAGATGACCGCAATCTTCAATCCAGATGAGTTGACTATGGAGAATTGCTCTTTTAAATCTTTTGGCATCTTCCGTGCCCAAAATTTTATCAGAATCACCCCACAAAATCAGAGTTGATTGCCTAATTTCTGAGAGTTTTTTAAACCTAAAAGCACTGTAACCACCACTTTTAGTAAAAGCAATCACAGCTTGACTCCAACTTTGCGTTTGTAGATGTAATGCTGCACAATTGAGAGCATCGACAGAGACAAGACTGGGATTTTTGTAAGCAGCACGAGAAACGCGATCGCGTACTTTAGGATTACGCAAAAACTCAGTAGCTAAATAATCCAAAGGAGGAAACATCAATCTGCTTAACGGCGAACCTCCCCGCAAACCAGCACTGTCAATTAACACCAGTTTCTGCACTACTTCTGGATAAGTAAGGGTGAAATCAATCGCCGTGGCACCCCCCATTGATGCACCAACTAAAATTACAGGTTGGTTAATCAGAGTTTTCCAGAAATAATACAGATGAGTTTTAATAGCAACGGGGCTAAATTGTATACCTGCAAGTCTGTCTGTAAACCCAAAACCGAGCAAATCCACTGCCCAGGTTTCATTATCTGCTGCTAGCAGTGGCAAAAGGCGACGAAATTCTAATACCGAACTGTCAAAGCCGTGAATCAATAAAATGGGTGTACCGCCACTCCCCAGACGCGCATAGGTGGTGGTAATCGGTTGATTAGTAAGAGGAGTTGCGATCGCCTGAGATTGAATACTTTGAGCTAAAGCGATCGACTCAGATTCTGTTAGTTGACTAACTGCGGCAGGTAAAAAGCTGGGAAACATAAGTTTTAGTTTATCGCGATCGCCCACTCATGCATACTACCTACCGAGTTTTGCTAGCAACTCAATTAACTTTTTAAAAGTACTCTGTGTTCTTCTAAATTTTGGGTAATTTAAGCAAAATTAAGGTTCTTATGGCATTAAATCGATTCCTTGGTTCTAGTCTATGGCAGTGAACTTTGATAACGTTGGTAGGTTTCTTAGTTGGTAGTATTATGGGTCTAGCTGGAGGATTTTTGGGAGTCCCATTCATCGGCTACCCATTGACAGGGGTAGTCAAAGGCTGTCAAGGTCAAGGTGCAATTGGATGTATACTCATCGGTGCAACATTAGGTGCATCTATGAGACTCGGTCTGGCAGTTGGTACAGCCCAGTGGTTCATTCTGCGACACATCGTACAGCGATCGCAATGGTGGATTTTGGCATCAGCTTTAGGATGGTGCGGTATTGGATTCACACTCACCAAGATGCTCTATGAAACCATTCCAGCAACAGGTACACCTAATTTTGAGAAAACTATTTTAGAGCAACTAAGTAGGTCGGCGTGAATATTTATCATTAAGATAAGGCAGAGGGCAGATGGCAGATGGCAGAAGGGAAAAGAGTTTTAGTTAAGTTTACTTTTCGTAATATAGTTCTGTTTATTTGCACCGTTCTACTTACCACCAACTCTGCCTGCGATCGCACAAGTTACATTAGCAGGCACGCTAATGGGATTATTTTAGTGGCTAATTCTGCGTTCGACGCTGCTGCAATCATTTTGGTGGATTCCAGTCAACGGCGCGATTATGCTGCTAGCAGCACTGGATGTATTGATTTTGGATTATAACATCGGTGGCTTACCTGGGATTGGCATATTCATAATAAGTTTTTCGCCAATTTATGCAGTTTTGAGTGGTATTACATTCAGTTGGCTGGTGTCACTAAATAGGAGTGTAGGAGTCTAGGGTGCATGACACTAAAGAAAGTTTTCCTAGATGTCAAAATTAGGACTAAAGCCTCGTACAATAAATATCACTTATTCTTGACTCAGGAGCTAATGCCATGCCAATGGCGGTTGGCGTAATTGAAACTTTAGGTTTTCCTAGTGTCTTAGCCGCAGCAGATGCAATGGTGAAATCTGCCGCAGTCACGCTGGTGTATTATGGTCTAGCGGAGAGTGGTCGCTTTGTAGTCGCCGTCCGGGGACAAGTTGCTGAAGTAAAAAGAGCTGTTGAAGAAGGTATTAATGCTGGAGAGCAAGTAAAAGTTGAAACAGTAATCACTCATTATATTGTTCCCAATCCCCCGGAAAATGTGGAAACCATACTACCAATCCACTTCACCCAAAAATCCGAACCTTTCCGTATCTTCTAAACGATTTTGCCATTAAAATCTGTAGCGAAGCTTCGTACAATTAATTTTTAGCGCCACATACGTTTATTTATACAGGAGATTGCTAATGTCACTACAGGCTGTTGGATCGCTTGAAACTAAGGGTTTTCCTGCTGTACTAGCAGCAGCCGATGCTATGGTCAAAGCCGGTCGAGTCACCCTTGTGGGTTATATCAGAGTTGGTAGCGCTCGTTTTACAGTCAATATTCGCGGTGATGTTTCTGAGGTAAAAACCGCTATGGCTGCTGGTGTTGAAGCCGCAGAAAACGTATATGGTGGCACTTTAGAATCTTGGGTGATTATTCCTCGTCCCCATGAAAACGTCGAAGCTGTCTTACCAATCGCGTACACAGAAGAAGTCCAACAGTATCGAGAATCTGTAGAAAACCCAATTATTAGGTCAGGAAACGGGCGGTAAAGTTAGAATTTTTAGTTATTAGACAAAAGCCAAAAGTCCAGAGTGCTAATTAATTATTCACTCTTGACTCTTAGCCTTTGATTATCGAGTTTTTGGAAGACGCAATACTAAGATTAAAGTGTCATTGAATGGAACTAGTTTCAGCAAGCTGAGTCAGCCAACTTAGTGAATTATTATGAACAACTCGGTTATTCAGTTTAACCCCGACTAATACCACAGTCTGTTAATTAAACTCACACTCGACTTTACTTGCTTAAAACGGTACCCATAAGGGTACTTTTAAATTTTAAATGGCTTTTTCAGAGTCCAGAAGCCTGCTAACCGAATTTTGGATTGTGGATTTTAGATTTAAAATCTTTAATCCAAAATTATTGCCTAAACATTTGATGGGAATTGTGTAATGGTGAAAAAATTGCCAAATCTTCATGTTATCGAGGCAAAACACGAAGCAATGAAACTTATCTGGGTAAAACAACGTCCGGATAGAGGTAATTCGTATTGGCTCTTCCCAACAGGTGAAAAATGTTAGTTTTTTTCAACCGCTCTCAATCTGGATCTATATCCACCCACATAAATCTAGATTGCGATTCCATAATTCCAAAACTTAAATTTACAAAAATTTAAATTTTGCTTACATTCAAGCAAATGCCCGAAATGCCGCAATTTATGGCACTTAGAGATTAAAAACAAAAACAGGGATGCAAAAATTCCTGCATAAAGTTAGTGAATAAAGACGTAATAACAATGGAATCGCTGAAATGTCTTCATGAAGATGACGGACTCATGGGCTACCAGCTAGTAAGTTAAGTGCGAGAAATGGGGGTTGTGATGCAAACTGTAAAACAGGGTTTCGAGGAGCGCAATCTCGCTATGGCAACAGAAGCAGAAAAACTGGCGCAATATTGGCAAAAGCGGCTAGCTGCTGAGTGTCCAGAACAAAGTGTAGCTAATAGAGAAAGTATTATTTTTTGGCTTTTAGGACGTGATTCCAAACGGTTTGATCTGCTCAACCCTAGGGAACTCGATATCGCCAAGCAAGCAATGGAATATCGCTATCGGATTTTGTGTCAACGCTACTTGGGTATCGGGCGAGAACGTGCTTATCGTAACCTCATTACTCGGCTGGGGAGTTTAGTCACATTAAGAAACAAAATTCAGACTTGGGTTTCCCTGAGTCGCGATCGCCAACGCAGTGTCATAGACGTACTGCAAGAAGTACTCCAAGAATTATTGCAAAGCGATTCCTACATCCAGCAGCAGATGGGTTGGATCTCTGAAATCACAACTGATCGACGACTACAGGATACTTTGCTGTTTGCTAGTATAGAAGAGTATTCTTTGCGACCAGTACGCAATCAACCATTGTTAGCGTATCGTTTTGTAAACTATCTGCGCCGGACTCAACGTGGCGGTTTAACCCAAGTACCCAGCAGTGACTTAGTGAGACTAGTTTCCGAAGAAATTCTCACAGACGACAACGACAATCGAGTGAACTTGGTAGATAATCAGGCGATCGCAGAATATCAAGAAGCGCAGAAACTAGAAGAACAACAATCACTGCGGCAGACAGTACAAAAAGAATTTGCCAATTACTTACAGGAAAATCTGGGAATAGAGGCAGTAGAGTGGCTAAAACTCTATCTTCAAGGCAAGTCTCAAGATGAAATTGCCAAGAGACTAAATAAGCCAATTAAAGAAATCTACCGTTTGCGAGAGAAAATTAGCTATCACGCTGTACGTGTCTTTGCCCTCAAAGATAAACCCGAACTCGTGGATAACTGGCTTGCCATTTCCTTACAAGAAAATAATTTGGGGTTAACACAAAGCCAATGGCAGCAACTTGATGAAAAATTAACTCCCATTGAGCGGCAGATTCTGGATTTACGGAAAGCAGGCAACTCCATAGAAGCGACAGCCCAACAATTAAAACTCAAAACCCATCAGGTAATGGGTGAATGGACTAAGATTTATCTTGCAGCCCAATCTTTAAGAACTCAGGAATAACTAGTACAAAAAGGCAGTGGCTCCCCATGAGGAACTGCGTTAGCGAAGAAGGAGCGTTACCTGAAGTGCAGAGGGAGCAGGGGAGAAAATCTCTAACTCCCAACTCAGCAACGCCACTGGCTACCTTGCGGGAACGCTTTCAGCGAACAAGTCGGTGAACCGCAAGGGCGCAATAGCTCTTCAGCACTCTCAAAACACTCAGCACTCGATACTTCCAAATTCACCCTTGTATTCTTGTACTACTTAGTTATTAATTTAACGTTTAATCAGGTAACAAAGTATCTTTATTTACTGCTAAATTAGAGCAAAATAAAATATAAGGAAATACTAAATTATTAAACCTATGTTGTCTTCAGAGGGCAAACCAACTGATACCAGAGCAGGTGGGCAGCAGATATCGTCTAAAACTCCAGTACATCGAGAGCAAGGACGCGATCTCAAGCAAATATTCCAGTTGATTGATAGTTTCTTGTCCTTTGAAGCTTGCTTGTATCACCAAATTGTCCCCTTTAGATTAGAGGATAACCAACTTTTGCTAGGTATGGTTCATCCACAAGACAGTGGGGCACTAGATTACGTGAATCGCATATTGTCTTATATCAATAGCACAATGGTAATTCAGGAAATTGCCACTGACATGCATCGCACCATACTTTCAGCCTATCTCAACCATAAAAATACATTTCGCCCTGATGCCAAACAACTGGAACAAACGGCAGCAGACTTTACTTTTGAAAAGAGCGTAACTAATATCGCCGATGATTTAATTACCTCTGCAACAACCTCCTTTGAACAAAATCAGCAGCCTCAATCGACTCTAGGCGGGACAGAAACCCTTCAACATTCTCGCCAACAGGCAAATATTCCTATATCTCATCTAGATAGCTTTGCTTCTGTAAACGAAAGCAAAAAGAATACTTCCGAGGTAGTAGACCCAAGCAACTTGACTATTTTACAAGTGCAAGTTCCGGAACTGTTCAGTCCTGTTGAAGTTTTGGCAACACTACCACCCAAGAAATTGCTAGAACAATTACTAGGGCGCGTACTAGGTGGGGGAATTGGTCGCCTGTATTTGGAAAGACAGCCTTATAAAGGTAGGATACTCTGGAGTGACAATGGAGTTTTGCAGTCTGTATTAGAAAATCTGCCTCTCTCCGTTTTCCAAGGCGTGCTGAATGAGTTAAAACGATTTACTTCCTTACCTATCGCTACACTTGCAGAACCAAAACAGGTAGAAAAAGAATGCCTGTATCAACAAAACCGTTTGTTATTACGCCTGCGTGTAATGCCGGGAATCTATGGCGAAGAAGCTACGTTACAAGTACTGCGGGGAGCAGCTTTAAAGTTTTATCAACAACAACAATTGACTCGTCTGAGCCGAGATGCCTTGGGAATTTCTCAACAACTAAGCTTGAAGTTGCGCGAACTACACCAACGACTGATCGTCAATCCCAGCCTCCAGCCCGAGCAACTCCAAGCTTTAGTTACCCTAAATGGACTAGTAGATAATTTAGAGCAACAAATAAAAATACTGACAGCAACTAACGAGCCACCAACAGGCAGTGGATAAAAATTCTGTCAGTGAAAGCGCTGATTGCGATCGCATCCATTATTGTTATGTTGTAATGGAACCCCAGACCTATTGGCTTAAAAGGTTTTGGTTCGATTTGTAACAATTTTGATGCCGTATTCATATTAAGATATCGGTTTTAAAACCTATATTAGCCAGTTTAATTTTCCGCTCCTGAAGTCATTATTTTGCAGATATTTCATGCAGACTGAGGTTTTTAGCGAACTTTTTCCCCTACTGAGTACAGCCAACCCACAGACTTTGGAATGGCTGCTCAATGTTGCAATTGAACATGAATACCCAGTTGGGCGAGCTGTATTAATGGAAGATGCCTGGGGTAACGCAGTTTACTTCGTGGTTTCTGGCTGGGTTAAAGTCCGACGCACCTGCGGAGATGATTCTGTTGCTTTGGCAATTTTGGGACGGGGTGATTTTTTTGGAGAAATGGCGATTTTGGATGAATCTCCGCGTTCAACCGATGTGATTGCCCTTTCACCAGTTAAATTACTCAGCATCTCCAGAGAGCGTTTTATTCAAATACTGTTTAAAGACCCGCAGTTACATCACCGGATGCTGCAACTGATGGTACGGCGATTGCGACAAATAAACCAGCGCTTGCAAATCCGCTCTTCACCGCCAGCTGTCAAACTCGCCCATACCTTAGTCAGTTTGGGCGAAAGCTATGGGCAAGAATCAGACAAAGGCAAGGAAATTTTTAATATTCCCTTTAAAGATTTAGCAGAGGTGACAGAAATCGGAGTTGAAGAAACGACTAAAATAATGGAAAAATTACATGAAAAAGGTTGGATTGCAATTGACAACACCAACAACATAATTTACTTAATCAACTTCAAACAGTTGATGAATTTAGCTGGTAAAGTCTGATTCAGTGCTGAGTGTTGAGGAACTAGTGCGTTGCTCCCTTTCCTAAAGTTGTAGGCAGAAAGCCTTGCTGGAGGGTAGCAAGTGTCGTCGGCTCTACCGACAGCCTTTGCAAATGGCGTTGCTGAGTGTTGAATATGGGGTGTTAAGTATGGAGTTATGAAGTGCTGAGTCCTAAGTTTAAAGTTTTTCGTTACTAACTATTGACTATTGACTATTAACAACTATTGACTATTAACTATTGACTCTGAACTTATCACTCCTAACTACAGATGACTGAAGCAACAGCACCTCGTATCGAAATTGGCATCCAAGAAACCGTACCGACGATTTATTACCAAGTGGCAATGCCCCAACCAGAAACGCATCTGTTTGAGGTGACATTGCGACTTGTTAACTATCCGTCACCAACTCTTGACTTAAAAATGCCAGTGTGGACACCAGGCTCCTACTTAGTGCGGGAATACGCCAAGAATCTGCAAGATTTTGGCGCTTTTGTAGGAGATAAGCCTTTGCCTTGGCGGAAAATCAGTAAAAACCACTGGCAAATCAACAAAAGTGGTTTTTCTGAATTAACTGTGCGTTACCGGATTTTTGCAAATGAACTATCGGTACGGACAAATCACTTGGATAGCACCCACGGCTATTTTAACGGTGCAGCTTTGTTTTTCAGACTACCGAGTTGGGAGAAACTACCCATTCGCATCACCATCGTACCGCCACGCCCAGAATGGCGAGTAACTACTGCCTTACCATCCGTTAGCGATCAAGCTAATACTTTCTGTGCTACTGATTTTGACACCCTTGTAGATTCTCCTTTTGAGATTGGTTCCCATCAGTCGTACCACTTTGAAGTATTGGGAAAACCTCACGAACTAGCAATTTGGGGAGAGGGCAATTTCCAAACCCAGCGAATGATAGCTGATATTCAGAAGATTATTCAAGTGGAAGCACAGATGTTTGGCGGTTTGCCCTACGAGCGATATGTGTTTCTGCTGCATTTATTTGCCCAGGCTTATGGGGGTTTGGAGCATAAAAACTCTTGCTCATTGATTTACCAGCGCTTTGGGTTTCGCTCTCGGGATAAATACGAGCGCTTCATACAATTGCTGGCACATGAGTTCTTTCACTTGTGGAATGTCAAGCGGATTCGCCCAAAAGCTTTAGAGATTTTTGATTACGACCGGGAGAACTATACACCATCTCTATGGTTCTGTGAGGGTACTACCAGTTACTACGACTTGTTGATTCCTTTGCGGGCAGGAATTTATGATGCCAAGTCATATTTAAATAATTGGAATAAGGAAATTACTAGGTTTCTCACGACACCAGGACGCAAAGTGCAACCGCTTTCCGAGTCGAGTTTTGATGCTTGGATTAAACTTTATCGTCCAGATGCCAATAGCGGCAATTCCCAAATTTCTTACTATCTGAAGGGGGAAATGGTATCTTTGTTGCTAGATTTACTCATTAGAGTACGGCATAACAATCAGCGCTCTCTTGATGATGTCATGCGGCAAATGTGGCAACAATTTGGGCAAGCAGAAATTGGCTATACCCCAGAACAATTGCAGCAAGTAATTGAATCTGTAGCGGGAGTAGATTTAGCTGATTTCTTTGAGCGCTACATTGATGGCACTGAAGAATTACCCTTTAATAAGTACCTAGAACCTTTTGGCTTGCATTTGCTGGCGGAGCAAGAGGATGAACCTCACCTGGGTGTGAAGGTAAAAACTGAGAATGGAAGGGAGATAATTAGGTCTATTGAAGTGGGTTCGCCTGCACAATTGGCGGGAATTGATGCAGGTGATGAGTTGCTAGCTATTGAGGGAATTAAAGTAACAGCAAATCAACTGAGCGATCGGCTCAAAGATTACCAACCAAATGACACTATCCAGGTGACAGTTTTTCATCAAGATGAATTGCGTACCTATTCTGTCACCCTTGCTGCATCGGTTCCTACCAAGTATCAGGTAATTGCCGTGCAGAATCCCGATCCCACCCAGAAAGAGAACTTTGCTGGGTGGTTAGGCGTGCCTCTTGTCACTGTTGGTTGAGTATAACGGCAAGAAGATTGAGGAGGCAGAGAGGACTTCCGTTGAAAAGCCAGTGCATTCGGTCGCCAGACTTGAAGTAACTGGCGTAAAAGTGTCTGTCGCAGAGGGGAGAATTCTTAAACAATTTCTCTTTGTCCCTGTGTTCTCCTTGTCCGCCTTATATTTCAATACGGTTCAGTTAAGGCTAAAACTCTTGCTTGGTCAAAGTCAATTTTTTGAACGTAGACGCTTCTACGGTGAGGGGGTCGCAGTCTTGGATGCCACTTGCTAACCTGCGGGTTCTCCGTTCGCGCTAGCGGCGACCTAGGAGAAGGAGTACAAGCTGCGGAACCCGTCCAACGCAGTGGCTTCGGTTCCCATTGTTAGCGCAGCGAAGCCCTACTCTTCTCCCAAGGGCTTCGCGCAGGGTACCGCAAAGAACACAAAGAGAAGAAAGAAGTCCTTAACTCAAATGTATTGCCTTATATTTAAGTTACAGAATTAAGCTTTGACAACCTGAATTTCGTCAAGTTGGTTAATTACTAGATCTGCACCTCGTACATTATCTAACTTACCTACCCAAGTGATACCAATACAACCTGCTGCTTTGGCATCACTAGCCATTTGCATATCACCTACAGAATCCCCCACCATCAATGTAGCTTCTGGCTCAACTCCCAAAGCTTGACAAGCTTGCAAAAATAGCGCTGGATCTGGTTTACTCGGTCCTTCATCCACTCCTATTTGCACTTGGATGTAATCAATTAATTGATGATGCGTGACAAAAGTATTTACTTCTGCTGTTGTTGCAGCTGAAATTATCCCAAGTTTAATTCCTGCTGCTGAAAGGGACTGCAATATCTCCAGGCTACCGATAAAAAGTGGTGCAGGAGTTGTGCCAATATATTTTTCAGCTTCGTCCAAAGCTTTACGGGCTATTTTAAGCGATTCAAACCATCCTCTCCCAGTTTCGGCAATATATGCGGCTGCGGCAATTTCTGTTTCACGGCGACTGGCCACAGATATTAAACCTGCTGGATCGAGGGTGTTACTATTAATGCCAAAGGCCATTAACAATGGTTCCCCAATTCCAGGAATTTGAGCGTCTATCAACCGCGCTGCTTTTTGTCCAAGCGATCGCAAATACGCTTCTGAATCTTCTAATGTACCGTTTTTGTCAAAAAAAATTGCCTGGATATTGGCAAATGTGATGTTTCTACATTTAATAGTTGCCAAAAGATTCCACCCCGCTTATTGAGTTAGAAGTCATCAGTCATCAGAAGCCACTACGTTGCGGAGGACACTACGTTGGCGAAACAGTGCCATGGTGTTAGCGTAGCCCTTCCCACAGGGTAGCAACTGGCGTTCATCAGTCATCAGTCACAAAAAAAGAGGGAAATCCCTCTTTATATAGTGCTTTGATACTCTTAATTACAGATTAGTAAAAGTAAAACTGTATTATTCTTCAATAGCTACTGGTATCTCTTCTTCAGTTTCAATAGCTGCTGGTATCTCTTCTTCAGCTACTGCTTCTATCGCTTCTGCACCTTCTTCCACAGGTATGGTCATTGCAGCAGGAGCGCCTTGCTGTTTAGCTAGCAACTGTTCTCGGTATTTAGCTGCCATTTCTTCCGCTTTATCGTAAACTAAATCGCGGTTTTTAATCATATCGCCAGGTTCGGGTTCCAGCTGTTTGGTAGACAAGGAAATCCGACCTCTTTCAGCATCCAAGTCAATGATCATAACTTTTACTTCGTCATTGACATTGAACACGCTATGAGGCGTATCAATATGCTCGTGGGAAATCTCGGAGATGTGCAACAGTCCGCTGACTCCGCCGATATCAATGAATGCACCGTAAGGCTTGATACCACGAACTGTACCGATGACTACTTCGCCAACTTCCAGGCGGTTCATCTTGCGCTCAACTAGTGCCCGTCGGTGGGATAGAACTAGGCGGTTGCGTTCTTCATCTACCTCTAAGAATTTTAAAGGCAGTTCTTCGCCTACCAATTCTTCTTTCGGTTTGCGGGTGCTAATGTGAGAACCAGGGATAAAACCTCGCAATCCCTCAATCCGTACCAATGCACCCCCACGATTGGTAGCAAATACACCGGAACGAACAGTGGCATCTTCTGCTTGCAACTGACGTACGCGTTCCCAAGCCCGCATGTATTCGATGCGACGAATAGAAAGTGTTAGCTGACCATCTTCGTTTTCATCAGTGAGAATGAAAAATTCTCGCGTTTCATTTGACTGTAAGACTTCTTCCGGGGCATCCACCCGGTTAATAGACATTTCTTGTATGGGGATGTATGCTGCTGTTTTAGCACCTATGTCAATCAGAGCGCCGCGCGGCTCTATACTAAAAACAGTACCTGGTACAATGTCGCCAGGGCTAAAGTGATAATCGTACTTGTCAAGTAGAGCAGCGAAATCTTCGTGAGTAAATCCAATTTCTGTAGCGGTTAAATTCTGATTGACCATGCTGATTGGTTCCTGGTTTTAGTCTCCGTAAAGGTTGTGGCATGAGTGCTGTGTATATGTAGGCCATTGATTGAATGGCAGTCTACACTTACATCTTTTTTCATCCTAGCGCAGAAAAGCTAGTGTTAACACATATCAACTTACAGATTGAGAATTATATCATATAATATACGGGTTAGTGATGAGTCAGAGTCTATGCCAGGGTGTTACACCCATCACATAACCTGTTGATAAAATACGTAGGTTCTAATATCCGCTGCCACCAGTTATGATGACAGCGGATAAAGTTTTATGTGCCCTTACAAATCTTGTAATAGCAACTTAATCATCTTTCTTTTCAATGCGAGGGGGTTCGCGGAATGCGATCGCAAAGAAAAGAACACCTATACATAAGGTAAAAATCAAGATGTACGCAACGCTTTCCATTTTAAAAGCTCCTGCCTATGCAGCCAGTAATTAAGGTATTGGTTACTGGGTACTGGGTATTGGGTATTGGGAAAACTCTTTGCCAGTCTCTATTCCCCAATCCTTAATCCCCAGTCCCTAGTCCCTAGAAATTAGAGGGCTTCCTTCCGGCGGGTTGTCTTATCACCCACTTTCTGGAACAGACCCCACTCAACTTGCTCTTCTAGATCCGCATCAACACCAGCAAATACGTCTCGGTAGATTGTCCGAGAGCCATGCCAGAGATGACCAAAGAAGAATAACAGAGCAAATACAGCGTGTCCAAAGGTAAACCAACCTCTGGGACTGGTGCGGAATACACCGTCGGAGTTCAAGGTTTCCCGGTCAAATTCAAATATTTCACCGCCTTGAGCTTTACGGGCATACTTCTTCACATCAGCTGGATCTGTAAAGGTCTTGCCATCTAGGTCGCCACCATAGAAGCTAACGGTAACACCAGATTGCTCAAAGCTATATCTGGATTCTGCCCGACGGAATGGAATGTCAGCACGGATAATTCCGTCTTCGTCGGTCAAGATTACAGGGAAGGTTTCAAAGAAGTTGGGGAGACGACGCACAGTCAATTCTCTTCCTTCAGAATCTTTGAATACTGCGTGACCTTGCCAAGACTTGGCAATACCATCACCCTTGACCATTGGTCCCGTACGGAATAGACCGCCTTTAGCAGGGCTATTACCGACATAATCGTAGAACGCAAGTTTTTCAGGAATCTGCGACCAAGCTTGTGAAAGCGATGCTCCATCAGCAACGTTAGCTTGGACGCGGCGGTCAATTTCCTGACGGAAGTAGTTCTGATCCCATTGATAACGGGTGGGACCAAATAGTTCAATGGGGGTAGCAGCGTTACCGTACCACATAGTACCAGCAACGACAAAGGCAGCAAAGAATACCGCAGCAATACTACTAGATAGTACGGTTTCAATGTTCCCCATCCGCAGGGCTTTGTAGAGCCGTTCGGGGGGTCTGACTGTCAAGTGGAATAAACCGGCGATAATGCCAACAACACCAGCAGCAATGTGGTGAGCAACAATGCCACCTGGGTTAAATGGGTTAAACCCATCTGGTCCCCATTCTGGCGCTACTGCTTGCACGCTGCCAGTGACTCCATAAGGGTCAGAAACCCACAATCCCGGGCCAAATAGTCCGGTGAGGTGAAAAGCACCAAAGCCAAAACAAAGTAGACCAGATAAAAACAGGTGAATGCCAAACATTTTTGGCAAGTCTAGAGCAGGTTCACCGGTGCGAGGATCTCTAAAGAGTTCCAAATCCCAGTAAACCCAGTGCCAGACAGCAGCTAAGAATAACAGACCAGAAAGAATAATATGAGCAGCGGCAACGCCTTCAAATGACCAGAAACCTGGGTCAGTTGCTGGCCCGCCGGTAACGCTCCAACCACCCCAAGATTGGGTAACGCCTAAGCGTGCCATGAAGGGCAGCACGAACATTCCTTGACGCCACATTGGGTTGAGAACTGGATCGCTGGGGTCATAAATGGCTAGTTCATACAGTGCCATCGAACCAGCCCAGCCTGCCACTAAGGCTGTGTGCATCAAGTGTACAGAAATCAGCCGCCCTGGATCGTTCAGAACGACTGTATGTACTCGGTACCAAGGTAGTCCCATCGACTACGCTCCTCCTCGATGAGTTTATGTTTACAAAGCAATTTTCTTACTGAGATTCTGAGAGGCGGAACCCCTTTGGGTAGGTCAGCCACTTGCATTCAGCAACCTAAATACAGTGCTGTCTCACCGCAGCTCAGAGAACTCTCTGAGTTTTTGTTATTGCCAGGGTTCTGAGCTTCACCACAGCTTAGTCTTATGAGACAGACAGTGTGGCTAGTTTGGCAATGCTGACACACTTTGCTAGCTCTACCTGTTGGATTAGCGATCGCCTGTATAACTGCCGAGAAGTTTTCTCTGATGAAAACGCCTCCCTAATTTCTGAGGAAACTGACAAAAGCCCTTAAAGCTTTTGAGCATTATGACGTGCTAATCTTTCGGAAGTCGCCTTTGAGGTGTCTATGCAGTCACCAAGCAAAAATGAGAATGTTTTAAAAAGTGTAACTATTGATGGAACTGTTTGCAAGCGTGTAAATAGATGCGATCGCGTAACAGACTCCAGGTATCTTGCCATGAATCGCCGTCACAATTTCATTTGCGTATATTTAAGGTTATGTCAACAAGGAGGACTGGGCACAAGGGGGCAGAGGGGATTTGGAAAATTTCTTCCTAAGCCACAATCAGTAATACCTAATTGCCTAATTGCTAAACTTGAGATATTTCTTTACACAAATATATAATTTTCAATATATATACTTATTAACCTATCGGTTGCTTGACAAAGTTTTGATATACAAGTCCGTAAAAATCCATAGTGTTCGGTTTTTAAAGTTGCCCATGCAAGGTTTTTATCCTCACGAGCTAATGGTACAGTCAGTCCACTGAAGAATAATGTTTTACAACTCAGATGAGAAACTCGGTCAACAAGTTACTTGGGTACACTACTTCTAAAAAACATCAACTTATTCAATATTTACCAGAGAATCAACAAAAGTATCAATATATCAAGCTAATAGCTTGCCGAGAAGATGAAGATATTGATATTGTCGTATCCAAGAATGATACAGAAAAGTTACATTTGTAACTAAATAAAGTATTTAAAAAAAATATTACATAAGTGATGCAGCCCAGAAAAGCTTGTTATAAATAGCACAAATCTGGCTTAAACGATCGTGGGAAAATATTACTAGTAAGTGAACTTGTGTCTATATACATGTGTCAAAAACATCAAAAGACGACATTACTGGCAATGCTCAACGTTATATTAGTAGTTCTGAAAATTTAAGGTGGAAAAGCCTTCCGTAGGTGAGAGCAGAAAATTTCTCCTCAATAATGTGTGGAGTTTTAGCAACTAGAACCACATAGTAAATGCATAAATTTTTACCAAAGGCAATAATGTTACATTTTTTACCTTAAATCTACGTACGGAATTTGTAAAACATAATGCAAATTTATACTGCCTCGGTACTTCATAAAATCTTCTTTTTTCAGTAAATTGTAGTGTTATTACCGACAAAACTAAACAAATAGAATGTCACTTTCATTTTATGATCTAAATATAAACACTTATTTATATAGAAAAGACAAATAGTAATTCTTGAATGAAATACGTCCAAGAATATTCATAAAGTCAGAATTCAGCAATATCATCCCTCCTGTATCCTGACTTCTGGAAGGTAATTGCTACAACTTTGAACAAAGCAACCCCTGCCTCCCGAATACCAGAGCAAGAGTGTATTGCACATAATCGAGAGCCTCAGTATTACTGATAATGCAAACAAGGTTAAAAGATGAATATAGTTGTGTCGTCTAAAAAATTTGCTTTCCAAGTATTTATGTTGGCTGCTATGTCTGGCGTTGCAAGCGCACAAGAGACTATTACTGTGCCTCAACCAGCAACCACACCACAGCAAACCCCAACTCTGCCTCAACCAGCAACCACACCACAGCAAACCCCAACTCTGCCTCAATTGCGAACAACTCAGAGGATTTGCTCTTTAGATCCCGTTGAGGATTTATTACCTCCTCCACAACAAAACAAGCAAAGTGATTCTGTGCTTTCTTACCTAGGCCAAGAAGGTTTTATACGAAATCAAGAAGGTGCCTGGGTATGTTATGCCAACGATCCCAAGAAAGAGGGGCGTTATTATACTGTTTTTAAAGTTCAAGAACTTGATGGAAAGCTCATAGGCAGTTCTTTTCTTGATGGCGGTACTCTCATTAATGGACAAGATAACCACAGCATAGACTTCTTTATGACGCTCGTCGAACGTCATATGAATGCCAGTCAAGAGAACCAGCAAAGTATACGCAGGTATTTGGAAGCTTTCGTTTCCTTAGTCAAGCAAGGAAAGATACAGCCCTCGCGTCGTGGGTTTCTCTTTGACCAACCCAACCGTGCATTAGTTCTATACCACACGCTCACAGCTGGAGAACTCAAGGGTACAGCAATCACAATCAACATCCAGTTGCCCAAGAATTTAAATTCTGGCTCTACGAAGACGGGATTCCCATCCTCTCTAAGAAATACCTTAAGACCCAACCAATAATTATGCTCGATTGTTAATTGCAGATAGAAGCTGCTTGTGTCGTTTGTGTGAGGTGTATCTTGTTGAAGTTAAATTTTAAAAGCATTGCGATTTTATTCTCGTCTTTTGCAGTGGTAGTTTCTGTATGCCAGTCAGCTTCTGCAAAACCAGTTGGGTTAGATATTGGTGGGCGCAATCGTATCCCACCAGGTCAGGAGCAAGAGTTTCTTAGATACCAGCTTGACCATAATAACGATCTGCGCCAGATACGAGTTATCCCTGAATGTAGTGTGGGATTTGGTCTAAGCTGCAACAAAACTGGAACAATACTTGAGCAAATAGTCAGGTCAAATGGCGGGCCTAACTACGATGAAATGTTAATGCGGGCAGCTGGGGGACCGCAAAACTATCGGGATTTTACTGCGTTTTATGGTAATAGTTCTAAAGTTTATGACACTCCGTATATATCATTCTGGCGAGAACAACAATCAACTGGCTCAATTCTAGACAGTTCCCAATATGTTCTTGGGCAGTCTGTGAGTCGCACTCCCGTACAAGGTTTAGGAACTGTAACTAAGAAATTCGCCTGGTCACCGTTAACAACAGGTGATAAACTCGATACCCGTAGTGGATTACTGGATTTGAAATACGCCTATGGACGCGTCCTTTTGAATGAGGTAGCAAAAATTCCTAATACCGAACAGCAAATTCGGTCTTTAGATTTACCGCCAGATATGACGCAATATTATTTGACTAACCTCTCTAGAGGATTAAATGCGTTAAAAGCTGGAGATGACCAAGCACTTCAAGATAGTATTTTGAAAATATTCTCATTTCCATACTCTCCAGTCTCCGTGAGTGGTGGTGAGTATGGACGTGTACCAATTGCGGCTGCGGATCAGTTGGCACTCCAAGGAACACCTCTTTCAGGAGAAACTCTCAGTATAGAGCCAGTATTCTCGGACGGAGTAGATATAGTCGCTGTTCCAGATGCTCCTGTGGCTTTAGAAGAATTTGTACCAGCAGCAGAAGGTGGCGGGTTTAATTTTCCAGTCTTGCCAGTACTTGGAGGTCTTGGTCTTGTAGCATTGCTTTTGGCTCTTGGAGGAGGAGATGATTCTTCCAATCAGGCAAATTCCTTGGGAAATACACCTGGGAATAATGTCCCGCCTCCTACTCCCAACCAGCCAGAATGTATTCCTCCTGGCGGTAATGCGACTCCCGGTAATGGTCAGGTTATCGGAGTTCCCTGTGACACCAATGTTCCTCTACCGACACCAGAAGTAAAGAAGGTAATGGAACCGTCAACGCTCAAAGCTATTCTTTTGCTAACTCTTCTAATGTTTATAATCAGTCGCAAACAGCGGTCAATGCAAGCAAAAGGTTAAATCTTAAATTGAAATTAGGCTGCGATCGCTTGGATAAAAAATCCCTCAGTAGCTACCTGAGGGACTTATAATTTCCAATACTTTTTACATGAAATGTATCCCACATCAAAAGCATACCCGTCCTTTCCAAAAAAGGTGTGCCAAAATGCCTAATTTTTGAAATTATGAAAGGGATTGGGAAAGAATTTTCTAGTCCCTAGTATCCAGCACCCAGTCCCTTTGAATGGAAACATGACGAAGTTAATCGAATACGAAGAGGCCAGCGACGAAGTACGCTTGGTGTATGACGACATCCGGGCCACCCGCCAAAATGACTACATCAACAACTTCTGGAAAGCCATAGCCAACCATCCTCCCACATTACAACGAACCTGGCAGGCGGTGAAGGAAGTAATGAGCAGTCCCGGTGAACTCGACCCATTAATGCGCGAACTAATTTACATTGCTGTAAGCGTGACGAATAGCTGCGAGTACTGCATTGCTTCGCACACAACAGCAGCCCGTGCCAAGGGTATGAGTGATACCATGTTTGGGGAACTAATGGGAATAATCGCCACGGCAAACACAACCAATCGTCTCGCCAACGGCTATCAAATTCCTGTAGACGAGCAATTTAAAACGTAGGGCTAATTACGAATTACCCTCCGGGTGACGCTCGGTCGCGTAGCGTCTCCCCTTGGGAGAAGACTCGCGCTTCGCTGCGCTAACAATGCAAAGCAGAGCCACTCCGGTCTTGGGGTTTCCCCAAGTAGAGGAAGTGGCATCCAAGACGGCAAGTGAATCACCAAGACGGCGGCTACCTCACGAATTACTAATTAGAATGACTGGTCTTAATCATACGTGGCTGCCTGCACCGACAGATTTAACTTTATTGCCGGACGAAGTTCATGTCTGGCGAATTGACCTTGATCGAGCGGAAGCACAGCTAGAAGATTTGACAACAACTCTCTCCAACGATGAACTTGCTCGTGCTAAACGATTTTATTTTGAGGAGCATCGGCAACGTTTTATCGCTGGTCGCGGTAGCCTGCGGAGGATATTGGGTGGCTACTTGGGTATCGAGCCGCAAAAAATAGAGTTTGATTATGAACCCCGTGGCAAACCAGTATTAGCAGATACTTTTGCTAGTACTGGCTTACTATTTAACTTGTCTCACTCCCAAGGGTTAGCGCTGTGTGCAGTGAATTACACTCGCCAAATTGGTATAGACCTAGAATATATCCGCCCGATGTCCGATGTGGAAGCCCTTGCCGAAAGGTTCTTTTTACCTAGAGAATATGCTGTAGTGCGATCGCTCCCTGTTGACAAAAAGCAAGAAGTATTTTTCCGCTATTGGACTTGCAAGGAAGCTTATTTAAAAGCAACTGGAGAAGGAATCGCTCAGTTAGAGCAAGTTGAAATAGCACTAACTCCCACAGAACCAGCGAGATTGGAGAGATATAAAAACTGGAGTCTCTTGGAGTTAGTGCCTGCTGACAATTATCTTGCTGCTGTTGCCGCAGCAGGTATCGGGTGGAATGTAAAGTGCTGGCAGTATTGATTGGGGACTGGGGAGATAAAGGAGATGAGGGAGCAGGGAAAGCAGGGGAGGCAGGGGGAGATGAAGAGAAAGAATTTAACATTCCTTCTGACAACTTATTCTTGCCGTTATTTATGACGTGTAACGATTTCTAAACGACGATTTGGAGTCCAATTTTCTACTCGTCGTTTGTTTAATTTAACCACACCCAATAAGCGATAAATTGTATCAACAGAAGTAGGAGAAATTTGTCCGATAGCAAACATAAGTTTTGTCAAAGCTTCTGTTATCGGATTTTCATTGACAATTACCTCTGCTTTATTTTGCTTAATCGCTCGTATAATAGCGTTTACCACATAAGTTGGTGTAGAAATACCTGCTAACTTGGGTGCAGGTATGTGACTGTCAGCTGTCATCCCAGTTTCAGAGACATATCCTGGACAAATTGTCGAGAAATGAATGTTACTACCCGCAAATTCCTGACGCATGGCATCAGTCCACATAATTAAACCTGCTTTACTAGCAGAATAAATGCTGTTGTAAGCAACTCCCTTTTTACCAGCTAGAGAAGCAATATTAATAATGCGACCGCTACCCCGTTCCTCCATACTAGGGAGTAATAAACGAGTTAATTCCATAGCGGACAGAAGATTAGTTACTAATACAGACTGAATCTCTTCTATAGAATAATCTGTAAAAGCCCGATGAATTTCTACGCCAGCATTGTTAATTAAAATATCAACTGGAGCAACAAATTCTTGAATGTGTTGCACTAGTAATGGCAATTCTGTCAAGTTTTGAATATCAAAGGGAATACTAATTCCTTGACCGCCCAAAGCTTTGATTTCATCGCATGTTGTATCTAGCTTTGATTTTGAGCGAGAAATGCAAACTACAGTTGCCTGCTCTCTTGCCAGCGCACGCGCAAGATATACGCCCAGACCGCGTGAGGCACCGGTCAAAAGCACTGTCTTCCCTTTGAGAGTTGTCATTTTAAGCCACTGGTATTTTGATAAAGTGCAAACTTAACTTTGTGCGACTCTTCAGCTATCATTTATTAGTTGACTTGTCCTTCAAAGAAGCAAAATGTTTACCACCTAGCTCAATTGCTGATTGTTCACAACCTGTCTTCAATCTTGCTAAGAGATACTCCAAATTAGGAGTGATAATATTAGTGCCATGATCTGGTTCTATCAAGCAGGCTAAGTTAATATCTGTGCCATATTGATTTACCAAATTATGAATACCTAAAAAATTAAACACGCCTGATTCATAAGTGCCACAAGGTACAGAAGGATTGTCAACTCCCATAACATATTCATGCTGTTGCAACCATTCAACTGCTGGGTATCCGTGGAAATGGATCATCGGCATCCCATTATTAATTAAGCTTGGTGCATAGAGAGATGCAGATAATGCGATCGCCAGCATCACATACACATCATAAGAAGGTTTGATATCTGCTGTTTTTGGGTCAACTCCTTCTGGTACATCTAAGAATAATCTATCCGTTAAGCCAATTCTTAAAATGTCACTTTCTAGTTGTAAATTGGTTTTATTCGAGCCAGAACGAGCGCTACAAATACAGATATCAGGAATCTGTTTAAATTTATATTCTGCTCCTATTTTGGTTTTTAAATACCGTCTACCGATGGAATTTTGCCGGACTTCATTACTGTTGAATCCATTAACAGGAGTTAAGCTTTCCCACTCACGTTCGGGTATTTCAATTTCACCAATGTACTTTGGTGGTTCCGCATAGGCAACAAAACCATAAGAAACACCAGTTCTACCATTGACAATCACATCGACAATATCCCGATGAGATTGTCTTTTAATCACTTCACTCAGCTTGGAACCTGGAGGAAAGAGATTTGTATCCGCTAGCTGAGTACTCAAGCTGACTAATTTTTGGGCATAGCTTGATGACTGCGGATTGTAATTCCCTAATTTAAATTTGCTTAAAGGCAACGGTAGTATGGGGACATAAACTTTAGGAATAAGTGATTTTAAGACAAACCTATCAATTTCATCCATTGAAAAGACTGAATCCGATAGATTCATATTTAAAATGGAAAATTGGGAATCAGATACTCCAATGACAATTTCCGAGAAAGTTCTAACTAGAGTATTCAAACCCATCTTAATTTTTTGTTGATACGGAGTTTGGAAATTGACAAACTCTTTATCTAGGTTGGTAAGCACAATCACTTGAGTATTGGTAGGATCTTCGATAAATTTAGCAGCACAATCTTCTGCCCAACCAATCAAACTGCCAATTCTTGTAACCGATATTTTTCGGTTTTTCAAAATAAAGCGCGAATACAATTGATATAACTTTTCGGCTGCAAAAGTTTCAGCAATACTTCTTACCGTAGACGGTCTGTCAACATCAATAACAGCATTAATTCCAGTTTTAACTACTCTAGTTTTGATGCTTTTTTTAATGTTAGTAAATGGAATATTGATTTCGTAGCGGAACTCTGTAGTAGCTTGTTGCCAAGGTGTAACCTTTACTCCATATTCTTGCAGCTTCTGTTCTAGTTCAGTGCGAAATTTGAGAATTTGTGTATTTTTGTATCCCTTTGGCAAAGGTCTAAAAGTAATACTTAGCCTTTGAGCCATAAGTTTAGGATCGATAATCGGTTCCTTACACTCTAAGCTTAGTTGATCGCCAGTTTCTCCAATTAAACGACCAATGGTTTGTAAACTTAAACCTTGTGGTAATAGTGTTGTAGGAGTAATAGGAGAAGAGTTACGTTCGCGTAAAAATTCCAGAATTTCTGGCTTGCAAGCAGTTATTTCTGCCTGGATATCTGGTGTTAATACTCCTTTAGGAGAACGGATATTTAATTTTTCATTCTCAACCCAAATTTGTACGCCCTTTTGATTGAGAGTTGCCAAAATTTCGGATGCATTCATAGTAATTTCCAATTTATTTTAAGACAGTTGCTCAAATGATGCGATCGCACAAGAAAACATAAAAAACTTCTTCCCCACTCCCTTGTACAGACGCGTAGACGCTCGTAAGAGCGGCTTCTCGTCAGAGTATAATCGCGTCTCTATTGCCTATTTTTAAATTTCAAACACTTCTGACTCGTCAGCTTGAGATTCTTCAGCTAAACGTTGAGAAAGTAATTCGATAGTGGGATAATGCCACAGTAGCAAGGGAGACAACTGAAATCCTAAAAACTTACCTGCTTTCGCAGCCAGAAGCATACCTTGTGCTGAATCTAAACCGTAGCTATCGAGAGGTGCTTGAATGTCTATTTCTTCTGCCTTGATTCCTAGTAATTCAGCTAGATGAGATGTTAGCCAAGTTTGAATTTCTTCTGCGGTATAAGTGGGAATTTGATTAGATGAACTCATGTGCAATCCTTGAAAATAAGTATTAGCTCAAATGAAAAGATAGTGCCAGAAACCGAGTATTTTTTAGTCATACATTCCTCAAAAAACTACATATTCAAACTCTCTGCACTTCTGCGTAATATTTATCTTTTTAATGTAGACGCAAAGCGGCTTACCGCAAGTTAGTGCCAAGAACACCAAGATAAGAAAGAGAATATTTAACGAATTATTTAGGAATGCTATAATCACTCGGTTTCTGATAGTTAAATCATGCCAGATAAATTATTAGAATGTTCTGGGCAATACTGACTGTAGTATTCAGGAATTTGTACTCCTTGAATTTTCAAACATTGGATGCGAAATAAAAATGCTGCTCCAGTCATGATGTGGTAAGCAACATCAACAACTCGACGATTATGTGGTTCGGCTAGATAAGAACCTCGTACCCAGTCATTGAAGCTACCCATTGCTGGGCCACACCAAATTTGATAATCTACTTCTCTACCTTTTTCGCCAGAACTAGACCAACGGGAAGATAATCCTAAATACCAGCGAAAAATTAATGCCATTTTCAGCTTAGGATTATTGACAGCTTTACCAAGTTTTTCAGGATTTTTTTGGGAGAGATAAGCTGCTGTTCCTTCCCATACTTCGGCAATAGTTTTGCGGAAAATTTGTTTTTCTAATTTCTCTCTTTCTGCAAGAGGAATTTCTTCTATTGAGTCGTAAGTTCTGTAGAATTCATACAGTTTTTGCGCCCGCATGGGAAACAAAGTTCCGCGTTTGAGAACTTGCAGTTTGACTCCCATTTCAAACATATCTGCTGCTGGGGCCATCATGACATCGGCCATTTCTGCTTGCGCTAGTAATTGCTTAGTATGTTCAGAAGCACCTGATTCAATACAAGATTGATTAATCGAGCCAGTCATTATATAAGCAGCACCCATCATAAAGGCTGCTAAGGCTGATTGTGGTGTAGCAATTCCGCCTGCTACTCCGATTCTTATGGGATATTCGTAATGATATTGTGCTTGAATTTCATTCCGCAAGGCAATAATAGAAGGCAACAAACAAACTAAGGGACGATTGTCTGTATGACCGCCAGAATCAGCCTCAACGGTAATATCATCAGCCATTGGAACTTTAGCTGCAAGTTTCGCTTGTAATTCAGTAATTAATCCTTGCTCAAGAAGTTCTTTAATAATTTTGCTTGGTGCTGGTTGGAGAAATTTACTGGCTACTTCTCGACGAGAAATTTTGGCAATGACTTTGTTTTTGATTTCAATTTGATTGGCATCATTTAAACTCAGTCCAGCAACACGGTAGTAAACAATGTTGGGGGTTAAGTCTAGAAATGCCGAAGCTTCTACAGTTCTTACTTGATATTTGAGGTATAAATCTACAGCACGGCGTTCAATTGCAAGTTCATTCGGGCTATGAATTAAATTAAAAGCATAAGGGCCGTGAGGTAAAGCTTGTTGAATGCGATTAATTGCTGATTCCAAACGTTCTGGAGTTAAACCACCCGCACCAAAAGAACTTAAAATTTTCTCTTTACCGAGGGCAATCACCATTTCTTCAGAAGCAATTCCCCCAGCCATTGCACCAGTCACATAGGCATATTTCACGCCATGAAATGAGAGAAAATTTGGATCGCCCAACTGTTGAATACAGATTGGTGCAACAGATGTTAGTAGTTCTACTTGTGCTGTTGTCCCATTTTCAGCAGGGCATAAGTAACCTTCGTTTGTTACACCAATTTTTCCTGCAACTTTTAGGATATAACAAGGTTTATCTAAGACTTGTAATTTCTCCTTAATGGCTGTCTGCTCAAAAGATATACTATCTAAAGACCCTTTCCAAACCATGTTTTGATTGTAGGTATAGGCAGAAAAGTCAAGACCGTTATCATGTTTACTGAGCAGCGCATCTACAGTGGTCACAGTAGCTATTCCTCAAAGTATAAGCAATGGTTTCTAAAGGATGGAGGTGGAGGGTAAAGGATGAAGTTGAAAATTTCAGTCTTCATCCTTGGTATTTAATTACTAAGATTCTTCATTCAGTAAGTTCTCAGCACAAACTATTTGTAGTTGAATGATTTCGCTCATTTGTTTGCTAAAATCTTGTCTGGCTTGTAAAAAGGCAGTATGGGATTTTGTGATCCGAGAATTGTTAGCAGTCAGTGTTTGATACTGAGATTGCTTGGCATCCAAAATGTTGATTGTGTTGTCAACTTGGTTATTTTTAACAGGTGAAGATGAAATTGCTTGAGGAATTGCCTGTTTATTAGTAGTTGACTCAGAAAATTGTAGTTGTTCTTGAGGTGCAAAACCGTGTTCAATGATAGTTTTCATCTGGACTTCTGCTGGCTGAGTTTTAGCTGGTGAAATGTTCTGAAAAGGACTGTCAGGTTTAGCAACTTTTTGGGGGGCTTTCAGAGAATTTATGAGTTGAGCATCGCTGGATAATGGTATATTTTGATGCAGCTTTGCAGTGCGATCGCGTCTATATTTATCCGCAATATTTTGGAAAAGTTTGCGGTTCTCTTCACTCAAGATTGTGGCGGTAATCGAGTCGCCTCCCAAAGTTACAGTTCTCAGCGTTGGTTTATTTTGATTGGTAGTTGCAGCAACAGAACTATAGAGTGGTGCTAAATTTAAAGCAACTCGATGGCTGACCAATTTTGCTAATGCTTTGACAATAGAAGTATGGTCATCCATACCTCTACGATTGAGAGATACTGTGATGTGTTCTTTGTCTTCTAAAATCTTATCGATCCAGCGAGAACAAACACTACCAGCACCAGCTTCAATAAATATTCTGGCTCCGTCATTGTAAACACGGTCAACTAATTGGGGAAAATCAAGTTGTTGAGAAAGTCCGGTAGCAATACTGCGAGCAATTTCACCATTCTCAAGTTTGATAGGTTGATATTCAGCCGCCGAATAAAACACAACACCAGGAATAGATTGCGATGGTAAAGTGTTTAATTTCACTAACTCATCGTACTCCGATCGCATTGCCTCATTATGAATCACATGGTCGAAGGGAGCAGGAAAAGCGTTACAACCTAAAGCTTTAATCACTCGCTGACAGGCTGCTGGTTCGCCGGCGATTAATACTTCTTCATCGGTATTAATCTGAGTTAAATAAACGCGCTGTTCATTTTTCAGACATTCTCTGACCTGAGATGGAGTGGCCATGAGAACATAGTTACTCCAAAGATTATTGTCTGAATTTGGAGAATTTTTTGGTAATCCCCAATACTCACGCACGGCATTTTTTGGCCCGGATAATCTATCACCAAACAAAGCCGATGAGTTAAAGCTACTACTACCTTGATAAAAATTGCTCCACACACCTTGGGCAACCATCATACTAGTTTCACCCAAGCTATACCCAAACACATATTTGGGTTTAATTTGAAAATCATCACGAATAATAGTCGTGATTAATCTGGTAAAAAACATTTCCGCTTCAAACATTGCCAAAGAATCACTTAGCAATCGTTTTTCTAGCGTTTCCAGATGTCTAGTTGACAATTTATTCAAGCTTCTGGGAAAAACCAACCTCTCCACATCAGCAACACGTTGGTAAATACTTTTCACCATCGAGTCTTCGTAGACTCTGGGGAATAAGTGAAATAGATTGCGACCGATACCAACGTAAGAATTGACTGCTGCTGGATAAACGTAAGCAACCTCACCTTTTTTACCCAATGGGTTAGCAGTAAAGTAACTACCTGCTGGTGTTAACCAGTCTGTCCCCCGGTCAAAAGCGCTATTGATACCTTTACGGGCTGATTCGATTTCTCTGAGTAATTCTTTTTTGTTGCGTCCGGTAATTGCTAAGGCGTACTGGGCTTGCGAGCGTTGGCTAAAGGTAGCGAAAGCAAGGCTTGCAGCAGCTGATAAAGAAGAACTCTTATCAATACTTTGTTGGAGATTATTTAAAGCCTCTAAAAATTGTGCGCGTTGGTCGGCTGCTATGGGGAACAGATAAAAAGGCATTTGTTCCAAATAGCTGCTGCTGTATTTCTGTTGGTCGGGTTCTTCCGACAAGATTAGATGGGCGTAAGTCCCATCACATCCGATACTGTTCACTGCTGCAATGCGCCGTGTAGAGTCTTTAGCGAGAAACCAAGGTCTTGATTCCGTAGCTACATAGAAAGGACTACCTTCCCATACTTGTGGTGCTTTCACACCAGACCAGTTAGGAGTGGCGGGAATGTACTTGTGATAAAGACACAAAGCAGTTTTGATTAGACTGGCAATTCCAGAAGCTACGTGAGTGTTGCCAATATTAGCTTTGACGCTACCGATAGCACAGTGCAAACCATTCCCCACCGCAGGATAAGCTTGCACTAAGCCAGCGATTTCTGCTTCATCTTCATGAGGAACGCCACTACCGCAAACTTCTACATACTTAACTTGCGCTGATTGAATTCCCGCTTGCTGAAAAGCTTCGTGACAAACCTGAGTAACAGTTGCTGCATCGCCAGAACTAGAGTAGACTTGCCCAAAACTCAAGGCATCAACCACTGCATAGATGCGATCGCCATTTTGTTTAGCAGTATCATAACGCTTGAGGACGACTGCACCAGCACCTTCACCAATTGTCCAACCATTGGCTTTCTGGTCGTAACTCAAGGTATTGGCACCAGTGTTAATTGTTGACAACTGGTTTCTCAACAAGACACTTTCCACCCCACCGGCTAAATCGACCGCACCAACAACAACTGCATCTGCTTCCCCAGAAAGCAGTAGCATTTGCGCCACTTCCAACGCCTTGAAAGCGGAGGTTTCTACCCCCGTGATGGTGAACGAAGGCCCGGTGAAATTCCACAACGAAGAAACCCGACTCGCCATAATGTTGGCGATGTAACTCAGATATTCACCAATATCTACTTGATGGTGGACGCTATCTTTGACAATGGTTTCTAGTTGGGCAATTTGTTCTGGTGGTAAAGTAATTTCCGCAGCGTTTAAGCCATCTTTAATCTGCCAAGACAAATCCCAGCGTTGCTGTAGCTGGTGGACAGATAACTCTGTCTCAGCCGCAATAATCACCGCCACATTACCACCTTCTGGAATTTTCGCATCTTTGAGGGCGCGATCGGCAACCTTTAGCAGTAATAGTTGTTGCGGGTTGAGTTTTTCTACTTCATTGGGTGGGATTTTGTAACCGAGAGTATCAATATCAAAATCTGTAATGTATGCTCCTACTGGTGCTTTTCCCTCTACTAAACCGTACTCTTGCAGTAAGTCTTTTTGCTCATCTATGCCATACCATCTTTTCGGCGGTAGGGGAATAAAATGCTGTTTGCCATCATAAATACTGCGTTCAAAAGCATCTAATCCATTGCACTCACCGAAAAAGGCATCCATGCCGACAATGGCAACTTTGTCTATGCTATTACTTTCTTGTTCCAACATCATAAAAAAGTGTAAGGGGTTGAAATTGAAACGCAGAGGGGCGCGGAGTTTAACGCAGAGGAACGCGAAGCTTGTTTCGGTTCATTCGCTATAAATTAATAAAATGCTGTACAAAGGCTTGATTTCATCCTTCCTTCGTCTGTTCAATAATTAGATGGGAATTAGTGCCACCAAAACCAAAAGCACTTAAAGCCGCATGTTTAGTTGTTGCATTTGGCCAAGCTGTTGGAGTTCGCACAATGTTTTCAGAAGAAATGACATTATTTTCCGAACCGAGAGGTTCATTCACATTAATAGTTGGTGGAATCACATCACCAGACATACTCAGAATTGCTTTAGCCAAACTAACTATACCCGCAGCAACTAACAAGTGACCAACATTAGCCTTGGTAGAACCAATTAAAGGAGATGCTTGGTGTTGTCCAAAAAAAGTTTCTATTGAGTTAAATTCAGTCGTATCTCCCAGTAAAGTACCAGTAGCGTGACACTCCATATAATCAATTGCTTTGGGACTCAGTTGTGCCTCTTGATAGGCTCGTTCAAAAGCTAGTGTTTGCCCTTTAGAATTAGGACTGAGAAAATGCTTACCCTTACCATCATTAGAAAGCCCATTACCGCAAATTGTGGCTAAAATCTTATCGCCATCCCTGATAGCATCACTATATCGTTTCAGTACAACCATCCCAATGCCTTCGGATGTAATTAATCCTCGTGATGCTTTATCTAAAGGACAACTAACACCGTTTTCTGGATAACCTTGAATTCCAGAAAAGAACATTCGTAAAAATAGCGGATCTGAACAACTGATTGCACCAGCTAGCATTAAATCAGCTTTACCTGTCCAGAGATAATGAGATGCCATTTTAATAGCATAAAAAGATGAAGAACAAGCCGCATCTATACAGAAATGAGTACTAGATAAAGAAAGAGCTTGAGCAACTAATGCAGCCGGAAAACCACAAACCATAGCATTGTATATTGATGCTTTAGTTGTTGTTGGTAAAGCTGATAAGTGGAAATCTTTATCTTGTAAAAGTTCTGCGATCGCCGGGTCAATGGTTCGCCGATAAATGGGCGCGACTAATTGATTTGATAGTTTTGTTGGTAAAGATAAAGCTCCTAAGATTACGCCACATTTTGAGAGTACATTTCTGTTTCCCCAATAACCACTCTGGACAATTGCTTGCTTGGCAGCATAAAGCGACCATTTAAAAGTATTGTCTAAGCTTTCTAGAAATTCTACAGGAAGATTATATTCGCTGGCATCAAATTTAAAGTTGCGAATGAATCCTCCTTGGAGGAAGTAGATTTTTTCTGGTTTGCCTTTAACTGGGTCGTAAAATATTGCAGGCTCTACGCCCATTTCTTCGACAGTAACAGATGACGTTGAATCTTTTGCTGCGGTAAGATTCTGCCAAAATTGCTCAGGATTGTTAGCATCAGGAAAGAGGCACGATAATCCGATGATGGCTATTTTTTCCACTACTGATTCCTCGTTGGGGTATTAAGTGACAGGGCAATTTTTCAGGGCAGCCAGAAGAATTTACGCTCTCTAAACTTGACGGTATTTACACGATTCCCCAAACTTTAAAGGATTTACGCTATTCGCAGAGGTTGACGGAATAAGGATTTACGAAGAGTCTTGAACAAGCAGAGATGTCAGCTAATTCTGTCTTACTACAAGAATACCTAAATTTTTTACGTAGACCTGTTCGCCATTAGGCTTTGCCGCAGGCTAGCGTCTTCCCGCAGAGTACCGCCTTCGCGCAGCGTCTCGCAGAGAAGACGCAAAGGAGAAGAATAAATAGGTAATCTTTTAGTGAGAAAAGAATAGATATAATATCAGCTTATTATAGCAATCCTAAATGATTGGTGAAATTTTGACACTTTTCTTTTCTCGCTGTGTCTTCTATGTTTCACTGAAGTTCAACAGCAGCTCTGCTACTTGATACTTCTCTGTATTAGTTTTTTGAAGAATCTAATTTCACAATTTCAATAGGACTGCTATAGCTGAATAATTGGGAGTAATTACCTAACGTGAATCCGACAAGTTTTGTTTTGACCTCTCCCCCAACCCCTCTCTTCGTAGGAGCTACCGTGTACACACAAGTCTTAAAATTCCCTCTAGTACTTGGTTTGGTCATCTAGCTTTAGGTTGTGCTTTACGCTCCAGAAGCTTGTCATTGCGAGGAGGAACGACGAAGCAATCGCTTTAACCACGGGATTATGTGATTACTTCGCTTTGCTCGTAATGACCATTTATTGGGTCTATAACGCCTAAAACCCTTGCAGATAGTACTTGTGTGTACACCGTAGCTTCGTAGGAGAGGGGAGTCAAAACCTGACTTTTCTATTTTTCCCTACTCGCTTTTTAGGAGAGGGGGGTTAGGGAGTGAGGTTTATCTAAGCGTTTACTTACGTTTATGTAAATTCATAGGTGCAATCACAGCTTTAGCTCCTAGAATACGTGAGTAAACTTTCCCCTCAGCATCATGGAGGTAGAAATTAGCAGTTACACCAGTTGCTGTTTTAGCCTCAACTTCGCAAGAAACATAAAAAGGTGCGTTACAAGGTACTGTTCTAAACTGTTCAGAATGGGTTAACTGTCCTGGCAAACAAACTTCTTGATGAAAATGGTTTAACCAAATCCATAAGGCTTGCGTACTCAAGTCAGTTGTATAGGGATTGTGCCATTGTACGGGGAATTGTCCTTGTTGTTGGGCTGTAATTTCTTCCCAAAAACATTCGATGGTAATTTTTGTTGGGCTAATATTTAAGACTCTGACAATTTTCTGAAAAGCCGGGCCATGAAACAGTGATGAATCGCCATTTTGATAAAAGTCTTTGCCAGTAGTAGCGATCGTGTTATCTTCTGTGAGATTCACAGCTGCATAAATCGGAGCTTCTGGCATCTGTCGCACCAGTTTAATCAGCGATTTATAATGAAAATGAGTTTTCCCGGCGGGAGTTTTACTCAAGATTGTAGTTTCAAATTCAACAAAATCAGACTCAGTTTTAGCAACTTCTTGTAATTCTAGAATATGTTCGCTGGGGGAGTTTTCACCGAAGGTAATTCCCTTCAAAACTTTGAAATCTTTACAACGCAAATACCGATAACCTGGATAAAGTTCTTCACAAGCATTAATCATCCAGGACATGGCACAGGTAGCTGGTAATACCGGAGTACCAGCCAGCGTATGATCGTGTAGAAAAGGATTAGCTTCCACTGTCATCCGGCGACGGATACGATAGCTTCGCAGTTCTGCATCTAGAAGTGCGGGTGGTCGAATGCTAGGACTGCCAATAACAACTTGTGTGGTTTCATGATGAGCGGGATGCAGTTCGTTGACGAGCATTTGTGTCCCAGCTTCTACCGGAATAATATCAATTCCGCGTTCGGCAAAAGCTTTTTTGAGTTCTGGTGTCACCATACCACTATCCCAACCTCCCCAGTTAATTGCAACTACGTGACATTGAGGATAGTGTTGCTTGATTAAATGGGCTGATTTGTTGAGGATTTCATTAGCGATCGCATAATCCGACTGTCCAATATTACCGTAAAAACCAGTGACGGAAGAGAACAATACTAAATGCTCTAGTTGCTTGGGGTTTATACAAGTTAGTAGATTCTCCAACCCTTGAACTTTAGCAGTATAAACTTTTTCAAAATCTTGGTCAGTTTTCTTTTCAATCAATTTATCGGCTAAATTTCCCGCACCGTGGATAATGCCTGTAATTGTTCCTGTACGTGCAACTGCCGCAGTTAATTTGTTTTGTAAAGCTGCAACATCTGTAACATCAACGCTAATATATTCAGCCTTTGCTCCTGTTTGTTGAATTGCCGCCAAAGTATTTTTAATTTCTCGGCTAGAAGCAATTTTGTTATATATCTTTTGTACGCTCATGGGTGTAGGCTTCTCTCCTTGAGAAAGCAGATTTTCCATGATGCGTTTTTTTAATGCCGATTCTTCAAAACAATCTCGAACAAAATCTGGCTCGGCTTCTACTATTTCCGAACGACCGAGGAGGATGAATGTACAAGGTTGGTGCTGTGCCATTTTGATAGCACATTCAGCCGTAATTCCTTTAGCACCACCACTGACGAGAAAGACAGAAGAAGGACGAACCTGGGTTTGTGCGATCATAACTATTTGAGATTGAGAATTAATCAAGAGAGGTGCATAGAGAAGTATTGAGTTTTCGGAGCATCCCGAATGTTTGAATTTTTAAACGCAGAGTCACGCAAAGGTTTACGCAAAGTAACGCAGAGGGTTAATTGGAATGCTCTCGATTTGAAAGGAGGAAGCTCAGGTAGCGGCGGAAGCTCCGGTAGCGGCGGAAGCTCCGGTATAGAGGGAAGTTCCGGTACAGTGGGAGAAGGGTCGGGGGGAAGCTCTGGTAGGGGGGGAAACACTGGTATAGGAGTTAATTCAGGTAAAAGTTCTTCCATGAATTTCCCTTGTCCTCCCTTCGGGTTCGCAGTCGCCTGCGGAGGGAAACCCTCCCGCAGCGCTGTCTCACCTTGTCCTCTTTGTCCCCTACTTATCAAAGGAAGTAGTAAGGGTGACGCGTCCCTGAGAACCGTAAGCGACTTCACTAATGTAGAGATTAGGATCATGAAGTTCGGCAATAATATGTTGGGCTGCTTGCTGGGCATCCAAAGTGGGACTTAAATCAATGGCACGAGCAAACACTTTGGACCATTCCCATCTCAGCGTTTTGACTAATCCGAATAAACCAGCAGCGATCGCCCCAAAGTTGGTGTTATGCTCAAATCCAAAGGCTCCATCCAAACGAGTTACGGTGAGGAAAAAACTACGTCCGTAATGCGCTGCTTCGTTGAGGGATTTCTTCAGGTGTTTGGCCATGAAGAAGACGTGCTTAACTATCGCTTTGTCCTGTTCTAAATAGGAAATTGTGCTAGTGTGACTCGTCTGGAAGGCTGGATGAATGTGGATCAGCGCCCCAATCGTGCCGAAGTTAGTCGCGATCGCTGATAATTTGTGTTGGAGTAGTTCTTCACTCATATCTGCTAGGGTGATGCGATTGACTTCGGCTGGTAAAGGCGATTGTTGCGGGACGAGCGATTGGGGGAAGCTTAAAACCACTACTTTCCAGCCGCGTTCAACTAAGGATTGAGCTACTTGGGAGGTGGTGAGGGAGCCATCATCAGTAATTAAACCGATGTGTCCCTCTGGTAAAGCGAAATCTAAACTATCCGGTGGTGGCAGGAATTTGAGTTTGGCTGGACGGCGAGCAACGTTGCTGATTATCTGGACTGGCTGGAAGTCAAACTCAGGCTGAGACTTTTTTTTTTCACCTCCAACTAACTGCTGGAGATAATCGACTATTTGACCGATGGTGCGGAGTTCTCCCAATTCTTCGATGTTTGGCTTGGGTAGGTTGGGGTACATTTCCTGCATCGTCCCCAAGATTTCTACCCGTTTGATAGAGTCAATCCCTAAGTCTGCTTCCATATCCATGTCTAGTTCCAGCATCTCTACTGGGTAGCCAGTTTTCTCACTGGTGATGGCTAGGAGAGTTTGACCTAAGTCTGCATACTCATTGGTAATTGTTTCTTCAGTTTCAGTCTCTATAATGACTGAGCTAACAACTGGCTCAGGTGTAGTAACTACCGTTACCGTTGCTGGAGCTACAATCGTTGTTTGTGATGTCTGTTGTACTTCGTTAATGGCGATTTCTACAGAGACACTTCTAGAAGCGTGGGATTGCAGATATTCGACAACTTGACCGATGGTGCGGAGTTCTGCGAGTTCTTCTAAGTTTGGCTTGGGTAAGTCAGGATACATCTCCTGCAACGCTCCCAGGATTTCCACCCGTTTGATGGAGTCAATCCCCAAGTCTGCTTCCATATCCATGTCTAGTTCCAGCATCTCTACTGGGTAGCCAGTTTTCTCACTAGTGATGGCTAACAAGTTTTTATCCAAGTCAGAGACATCAATACTAGGTATAGATATAGGTGCAGTAATTGTCAGTGCAGGTTCTGTACCAGATTCGACAACGGTCGGCGTGCTAATTTGGACAACAACCTCAGACTGAGTTTCTACGACTGGGATAGGAGCGGGCACAGGTGCCTCTACTACAGGCTCAGGCTGGATTTCCCAAACAGAGGGAGCAGGAGGTACAGGTGCTTCAGTAACCTTTGAGCCATTCTTCACTACAGGCTTCTGTACGGGTTCTGGCAGGCTTTCGACTATCTGAGTCGTAGAGGGTACAGGTGCATCAGTAACGGGTGTAGCGATGGTGAAAGGTACGTGGCGATCGCTTACACCATTAGATAATATTTCGGTTGGTTGAGTACTTGCATCTTCAGAGAGTAACTGCGAATACTCTTGTTGGATCAGTTGGAAAAAGTTTCTCGCGTATTCTATCTGCTCTTGTAGATATTGCTCGTGGATGCGTAGGGTTTCACCTTGTTGGGCATGAAACTGCGTCATGCTGCGCTCTACGCTTTCCATTACAACTTGCTTCAGCTGCGCTGTTTCTGTGGAAGATTTAGCGTTGGCAAACAAAGAATGTTGCTGCTGCATCAGTTGGAAAAACGTTTTAGTGTATTCCGTCTGATGGTTGAGGTAAGTCCCGTGAGCATGTAAATTCTCAGCTTGATTTTGCTGAAACTTTGTCAATAGGTACTCTAAACTTTCTAGCACCCGTTGGAAATTTATAGATTTTTCTGGTGTTGGCTGCATCTTTGATTCCTGGGCTAGTTGATGTGAAAGGGTCGCAGGATTCATTTGCGGTTGTTGGGTGGTAATATTAGATGCGGAGGAATTAGTATTATTTGAAAATTTGGCGAGAGTAGGTGTAGGATTAGCAACATGCCCATTACTCTCTTTTACTGTTGGAGTGGAAACCACAGTTTCAGAAAACTCATGGGTGGAATTGTTAGATAAAGCAGCAGGTAAGCTGACTTTATGTCCATCCTCTAAAGCTAGAGCAAAGGCATTTTTCGTTTTTTCCGAGCGATAGTTAATGCCGTTTAAACGTACATTCAACGCTTTCTTTTGCTCAGTTGCGGGAAGTGTAGGTGTTACTTCATATGGGTCGAGGTTTTTCAAAGGCAAACCAAGTACGCGTAACTGCACAACTGCTTCTCGCAAAGAGCGATCGCTATTCTTTTGAGTACTGGGGTTCAAAGATACGGTGATGTGGGGGCGATCGCCAAGGGTATCTTTCACTAAGTTGGAAAGAATTCTCCTCGGCCCAAACTCAACGAAGCAAGTACCACCCGCTGCATAGATATTTTCAATTTCCTGCTTGAACAGCACCGAGTTGGATAAGTGGCTTTCCAGGATTTTTTGAATGCCTTGGGGTTCTTTAGGATACGGCTTGGCGGTAACGTTGCTGAAAACGGGGATTTTGGGACTTTGGAAGGCGACGGACTTGGTAGCGATCGCAAAAGATTTTTGAGCGAAGGCAATCAGTGATGTATGGAAAGCTGCGGATACAGGTAACAACACAGCAGCACATCCTTGCTCGTGCAGAGTCTGCCGCACCTTAGCGATTTCTGCGGTTGGCCCGGCGACAACAATTTGCGTCGGAGAATTGAAGTTAGCAATGGATACCTGCGGATAGTGCCGCAGTACTGCTTGTACTTTGCTGATATCTTCTTTCACAGCCAACATACTGCCCGCATCATGATCGGGGTCTTCTGGCGCTGCCATCGCCTGACCTCTGGCTTTCACGAGGAACAAGTAATCTTGATCGCTCAAAACACCTGCGGCCCACAAAGCTGTTAGTTCCCCAAAGCTGTGTCCGGCAACAAAATCTGACTTAAACCCAGCTTGTTGCAGTATGGAATAGAGTCCGGCACTCAACACCCCAATAGCAGGCTGTGCGTATTCTGTACGTTGCAAAGCAGCAACCTGGGCATTTTTTTCTGCCTCTTCAAACACCGGACGAGGAAAAACTATTTCCGACAGCGGCAGCAAATTATCTTTGATTAACAGGCTATCCATGTAGCCATGCAAACGCCGCATTAAAGGGAAATTCATCACCAGTTCCCGGCCCATCTCCAAGTATTGCGAACCTTGACCGGAGAATAAAGCTACAACTTTTCCGCCCAACTCCATGCCAGTGGAACGATAGTAAATTCCTTGAGGATGATCCCAGGATGCTGCTGAAGCTTTGTGTTTTAGCCAGTCGATACTAATTTGCATCAACTTGCAAGCTTCTTGCACATTCTCAGCTACAAACCCAACTCTCGCTGCAATTACAGGAATTTCTGCTGATTGACACTCCTGAACTAACTGTGCATAGTGTCTGTCACCTTCATTCGATTGCAACTTACCTAAAACATCTTCGCATTTACCTAATAGTTGCGCGGGGTTGGGAGCAAACAGCACCACCTCACGCGGACTATTGTGTAAGCGGTAGGGACGGTTTTGCTCGGTTTCGTGTTCTTCCAAAACGACGTGATAATTTGTACCGCCGAAGCCGAAAGAACTCACACCAGCACGTCTTGGCGCTTCACCTTCTGCACGAATCCAGGGTCTAGTTTCGGTATTTAAATAAAATGCCGAATTTTCAATATTGAGTTTGGGGTTTGGCTCGGTAATGTTGATTGTGGCTGGTAAGATTTTGTGATGCAGTGCCAAAGCTGTTTTAATTAAACTTGCCGCACCCGCAGCTGCTTTTGTATGTCCGATTTGTGATTTGACGCTACCCAAAGCGATGTGCTGTCTTTTAGAGTCGTGTTCGCCAAAAAAGTCTTTTAAAGAACCGAATTCAGTGGGGTCGCCAGCCATTGTGCCGGTGCCGTGCGCTTCCATCAACCCAACGGTAGCGGGAGAAAAACCAGCATCCTCATAAGCACGTTCTAAGGCTTTCACCTGGCCTTCTTTGCGAGGAGCATAAATACTCTTGTAACGTCCATCGCTAGAAGTCCCAATGCCTTTGATGACTGCATAAATTTTGTCGTTGTCGCGTTCGGCATCTTCTAGCCGTTTGAGGACAATCATGCCGATACCTTCACCCAGCATCATCCCATCAGACTTAGCATCGAAGGGTTTGACATTCTCACTAGGAGAAACCGCCGGGGTTTTGCTGAAGGATATGTAAGCCATGATGGTGTTGTCGGTATCCACACCACCAGTCAGCATCATGTCAGAACGATGTTCTATGAGTTCGCTGATTGCCATTTTCAAAGCGCCGAAGGAACTCGCGCAAGCAGCATCAACTACACAATTCATGCCGCCAAAGTTCAAGCGGTTAGCAATACGTCCAGCGACTACATTAGCCAACATCCCAGGGAAAGCATTCTCATCCCACTTCACGTAGGCGCTTTTGATTTTATCAACGATTTTTTTGGTGTCTTCATCAGACAGACCGCTGCTTTTGAGAACTTTTTCCCAAATCGGATATTCCAAGCGCGCTGAAAGTGGCATTCCCAATTGCTTGGCCATTGCCACACCCAAAACTACCCCGACAGTCTCGCGACTAAATTCACGAGATTCGCCATAACCAGCATCTTCCATTGCTTCTTTGGCAACTACTAAGCTTAATAGTTGCGATACATCTGTTACTTCCAAGATGCTGGGAGGAATGCCAAATTCCATCGGGTTAAAATCAACCTCTGGGATAAACCCACCTCTTTTACAGTAGGTTTTATCTTCAGGCGTTCTGGGGTTTGGATCGTAGTAATCTTTGACGCTCCAATGTGTATCAGGCACATCGGTAATACAGTCAATTTTATTAACTATATTTTGCCAATATTCTCGTAAATTTCTGGCTTTGGGAAATAGAGAAGCCATGCCCACAATGGCTATAGGATTTTGTTGTAATTGTCTATTAATTTTACTAATTGACATTGGTTTTTCAGACTTCATTTTTCTTCCCTCTATAACCTTAATCAAATCCTTTTCACAATTGTTAATCTGAGCTTCCAACTCCGCCAAGGCAGTATCAATTGAATTAGCAGACATAGGACATAGACTTCTTGAGTACTGTGGATGGTGAAGCTACAGTCATACTCTTTCTCTTTAAGATGGCTACAAATAATGAATGACGCGGGGACGCGGAGATTAATATGTAGCAATATTTTGGAGAATTGATATAATTTCTGTTGCTGACCAAAAATGAGTTATCTCTTCTTTTAAGCAGCTAGCTATCCTATCTGCTGACGCTAAATGCTTTTATTCAAACAAACACCACACGACAAGGATAAAAGATGAAGGATAAAATTTTATACTTCATAATTCAGACAGCGCTCGACTCTTGATATTGTGGCAGCAGGTCGATGACGTTGTTAAAACTGGTAAAATAGTCTTGGAGTGCGTTAGCTGCTTGACCAGTAAATTCAATCCATTCGTAATGGCAAATATCTTGAGCAATTGTATCCCACTGGAGCAATGAAAACTTAGGAGTAGCTATTAGGACAGAAACGCTTTTTTCTCCCGAACTACTTTGAGTATCTAGCTTAACTGCAACAACGTAGCTGGTGTTAATGACAACGTTCTGTATCTTGATAAATGCCATAGCCAGTTTCAACGTCCAGGATAATATAGTTTATGGAATTTGACCAAGAAGAGTTGACAAGTTCGTTACAGAAAACACATCTCATTTACTCTTAATTTATGCAATCTTCTGAAACAATCCTTGACGACTTGTGAGGTGATGCTAATGCGGTTGAGGTTAGTTTTTGTTTTTTTACGTTCAATCAAATAACTAATTTTCCTTGCCGCTTTGAAACGTTTGAATTAATAAAAAGACTAGCATACTTTATAGAAACTAAATCATTCCTTTAAATTAATTTCAGAAAAAGGCTAGCTGTTTGCTGATACAAAATTTGAATAAAACATAGTAAATAAGTATATTTTTTGACGAAAATATAGTTTCTAATACTTGACTTAATGATACCTACGACATTAATTTTTTCCTAATTTAGAAGACTTTACAAAGATATTCGCACTAAAGTAAGCATTCAATAAATACATAAATTGCAGAGCATGACTATCAGTGTTGATTTTTCAGCAGAACATCATAATTAGGAAATGTTTTTTGATGAATTTTAAATATAAATCAATTACTAGTGATAATTAGTTATTTCTAAAGCAAATATTAATTTTTAAAATAGTGCTTCATAAACAACATACCAATGATTTGTTATCAATCACAAAGATTTTGATTGCATAATGTATTGTCTGATAAAAAAGTTACAGATTTAAAACTGTCTTTATGAATCAAAAAATAAATATAAATACTCATAATTATAAGGCAGAAGTGAAGCAGTCTTGGATGCCACTTCCTCTACTTGGGGAAACCTAAGACCGGAGTGCTTTGGCTTTGCATCGTTAGCGATGCAGGAGCGTCACCCGTTCGCTCTTAGCTGCGGGGAAGCAAGCTACGCGTAGCGGTCACCTTAGGAGAAAGATAGGGCAGAAGGTGAAATTTGCTTCCTAATTAAGTTTCACAAATGGGTATTTTATTGTTTAACAATATTCGCGTACTTACTTATTTGGGATTGAGGATTAAAAGTCTTTACCAAATGCGTGTTACGAAAATCTAAAACAATAATACTTATACTTATTCTTATTCCAATTTAGTATCAGATATAGATACACATATCATAATTATTGGACAATAAAAGTCAGCAATTAAAATGCTGAAGGCTGGAGTTATTCTCCTTGTCTCCCTAATCCCCAGACCCTAGTACTGGTTGCTTTCCCGCCCATTTCTGCCACCGGAGAATCCCGCGACTGACCAATTCTGGATGAGTATCCCCAATAAAACAGATACGCCCCATTCTTTCGCAAGCAATGAGGATTTCACCGTGTCCCATAAATGGGGCAATCACAAAATTATTCGGACTAGTATACAAATTTATTAGGTAGTTGACGATTCCTTCTATTCCTTCAGCATTAATTGGTGTTTGGGGTTTAGGTATGAATTGATGAGAAAAAATTCCTATATAAACATTGCCTAGGACTAATTCATATTGAAAGGGCATCTGATTATGTTTGTAAAATTCATAAATATGCCCTTCTGAACGCAGCACAGCTACAATCTTAGCTTCATCTATTAAGTAATTATGCTCCCAAGTAGGGGAAAGGGTAGCGATCGCCAACGCCGCATCTGAGGGCAGCAGTTTCCGAAATTTTGGAGTTGCAGTATTGCCACAATATATTAAATGCCGACCCAGCAACCATTCTTCACCAACTTTGACTTTGGGTGCTGGAAGAGTTGTAGATTGCTCAATTAATCGTTCTGGCTGGCGTTGGCTTTTCTTAATAGCCGATTTAGCTTCTTTTTGGGCCATAGCACTTTTATGTGCCAACATCTGTAACTCTTTTTGCTTGGCTTTGAATTCAGCAACCAGTTTAGCTTGCCGTGCTGCTTCTTCTTCGTCTCCCTTCGCTTGGGCTAACTCCAAAGCCTTTTGTGCCTCTTCGGCTAAGGTGCGTTCTTTACTACCAGCCCTAGCCACCTTCAATAGTGCTGTAGGACTATCAGCGATCGCCGTACCCTTAATTAGCTGTTTAACTGATGGGTGAATACTTTTAGCAATCTGCTTGCCGTGCTGGAAGGTGCGTTCAGAATATCCAACTTCTCTGGCTAACTCTACAGTTCTCTTAGGTGGTGAAATCATTTCACCAGCTTTGAGGGTATGTTGATTATCACCCACCTTAGCCCGCAGTCCCATGCGTTCCAGAATTCGATCTCGTTCCAACCACAGTTCTGAACGCTCTAGCGGTTCTAGCTCATTGCGGATCAAATTTTCATCAATTTCTGCCAAACGAGCTTGGTCAGAATCTTGATAGTTAACGATATTACACTCAATTGCCTTTAGTCCCAACAGTTTACAGGCTGTCAGACGGTGTAATCCGGCAATCAAATTCAGTTTTTGATCTACCGTAATCGGATTCAACAGACCATTAGCCTGAATTGATTCCTTCAGTTCATCTACTTTTTCGCCTTTAACCGATCGGCGGTTAGAACCAATTTGAATTTGGTCTATGGGCACTATAGGCATAATTACTATTCTTCAGTGCGTTTAGTCAAAACATCAACAATACGACTAAGATACAGCTAAAAAGTTTCAATTGGGGATTAGAGACTGAGGACTGGGGACTGCGAAGGATAAGCAGCGATTCCTCTTACTTCTAGAGAGACGGTATGGTAGAGTATTCTCTGCAATGGCCAGTTGATGAAAATGTCTTATAGTACACAACTGTAGCGATCGCAATCTGTTCATAATAACAAAACAGCTAGATTACCAATAAAAATTTAAATTAAGGATTGGTAATTAAATGTGGAGTAAAAGTTTTTTCCCAGTCCCCAGTCCCAATCTCCAATAAATTGATTGACAATATCAAAGTTTTTTGCCATACTTGGACACAGTTTATCCAAGTTTTTCCAAGGCATTTTTATTGGCGCTTCATTCTTTTGAGATTTAAGTTTCTGACTAGCGCTATCGTATTTTACGATACTTGATTCAATGTCAAATTAGGATAAAACTGAAGAAGATTTGCACTAACGCCACCATTGATTTTGCCACCAAACCAGTAACTTTTGGCGGCTGGAAAGGCGTAGAACATTCACATAGCACTAACTCAAGTTTCCGCTTGCCGAAGGTAAAACGACAGAGGAAAAGTATTCTTGGTTAATTGCGGACGAGTCTATTGCAAGTAACTTATATAGCCATCTAGGCTGTCTCTTGGCATAGCACAATTGGAATAAAAATATGGCAGTCAACAAAGAAAGCCGGTTATTCAAAAAATCCCCAGGTCGGTGGCAATTGCTTTTGGCAGCTTCTATTACTTTAGCTACCGGACTCATATCTTTCTATAGTTTTTCACCAATCAAGTTTCGCCCTCAAGTTCAGGCTCCTCCAGCCAACCCTCCAAAAGCTACCCCTGTCAAAGTTGCTGTGACTGCCTTGGGACGTTTGCAACCTGAAGGTGATGTTACTAATTTGTCTGCTCCCAGTTCCACCAACGGTATCCGAGTCGAAAGACTGTTGGTGAAGGAAGGGGATAAGGTGAAAGCTGGGCAAGTATTGGCGTATTTAGAAGATTATACTCGCGCTACCACAGCTTTAGAACAGGCGTTAGACAAATTGCAAATTGCCAAAGTTAAACTAGCGCAGGTAAAGTCTGGGGCTAGGCCTGGAGACATTAATGCTCAAAAAGCTGCGATCGCGAGTTTAGAATCACAATTTAAAGGAGACGTTGCAACTCAAGAAGCAACAATCAACCGCATCCAAGCTGAAGTAGACAATGCTCAAACCGAGAATGAGCGATATCAGCAGTTACTTAAACAAGGTGCGATCGCTGCTTCTGTAGCAGATACTAAAGCTTTACAACTCAAGACAACACAACAGCAGTTAACAGAAGCCAAAGCCAGCCTCAGCCGGACTCAGAACACTTTCCAAGAACAGCAAAAGGAAGCTAACGCTAAACTCAACAGCATTCAAGAAGTGCGTAGTGTTGATGTTGACTTAGCACAAGCCGATGTCAGGAGTGCTGTAACTGCTATCAAACAAGCAAAAGCAGACCAGAATTTAGCTTATATTAAATCTCCCATAGATGGCAAAATTTTGAAAATTCATGCCAAAACTGGAGAAGTTATCAGTAGTGCTGGCTTTGCTGCGATCGGCAAGACATCGCAAATGAATGTAATCGCAGAAGTCTATCAAACTGATGTGCAAAACGTGCGTATAGGTCAAAAAGCTTTCATTACCAGCACTGCATTTGCAGGAAAATTACAAGGAACTGTGCGTGAGATTGGCTGGCAAGTTGACAAACAAAGTATCTTCAGCCTCAACCCCAACTCAGACACAGACCGCAGAATAGTTGAGGTAAAAATATCCATCGATAATCCCGCAGATAGTGAACGAGTGGCTCGTTTGACCAATTTACAGGTGGATGTCGCAATTCAGATATAGTCATTGGTCATTAGTCAGTAGTAGAGACGCGATTAATGAGTCAGCGCGTTGCGGGGGTTCCCCCCGTTGTAGCGACTGGCGTCGCGTCTGTACAGTGGTCAGTGGTTAGAACAAATGAAAAAACAACTGACAACTAATAATTAACAACTAATAATTAACAACTAACAACTAATATCCATGAATTTTAAGATTCCTTTAGCATGGCTACAACTAGCCCAACAAAAAGTTCGCTTTTTAGTGGCTATAGCTGGGATTGCTTTTATTGTCCTGCTAATGTTTGTGCAACTCGGTTTTCAAGATGCTCTTTATTCCAGCGCAACCGCAGTGCATCAGAGCCTCCGAGGTAACTTATTTTTAGTCAGTTCTCAATATAAATCTTTGACCTCAAATCAAAGCTTTTCGCGGACTCGATTATACCAAGCTTTGGGGTTTGATGGTGTAGAGTCAGTTAGCCCCATGTATCTGCAATTTGCAAAATTGAAAAATCCTGTAACCGGAGAGAAATACTCAATATATGTGATTGGGTTCGATCCAGGAAGGCATGTGATGGATATACCTGAAGTTGAGCAAAACTTAGACAAACTCAAAATTCCCGATGTCATGCTTTTTGACAGGAATTCGCGGCCAGAGTTTGGTCCAATCGCCGCAAATTTTGACAAGGGAGACACTGAACAGACAATTGAAATATTTCCCTTTGATGCCCCATTTGGCTACAGAGTCAGAGTGGGAGGTTTATTCAGCTTAGGCCCTTCCTTTGGTGTAGATGGCAATTTAATTGTCAGTGACTCAACTTTTTTGAGGATAAATCCCAATACTCGTCCGGCAGAAAAGATAGATATCGGTGTCATAACTCTCAAATCTGGTGTTGATGCGAACAAAGTTCTGAAAAATTTGAAAGCAAGTTTACCTAATGATGTTCAAGTTTTTACTCGCCAAGAATTTATTAATTTTGAAAAACAATATTGGTCTGATAGAACGCCTATTGGTTTTATCTTGAATCTCATGTTGACAATGGCTTCTGTTGTAGGTGTAGTCATTGTCTATCAAATTCTTTACAGCAACATTGCTACTCAATTTGTTGCTTACGCTACTTTGAAAGCTATTGGATATGCCAATAACTATTTATTAAATGTGGTCTTTCAACAAGCACTAATCTTGGCATTATTAAGTTATATACCGGGATTTATCGTCTCTATAGCTTTATATGATTTTGCAATGAAAGCCACTAAATTACCAATTGTCATGACTGCTAATAATGCGGTACTAGTCTTCATATCAGCAGTTTTGATATGTATAACATCTGGGGCACTTGCTATCAATAAACTCCGTTCCGCAGACCCAGCTGATATTTTCTAGAAGTCAGGAGGAGGCAGTGCGGTCTTGGGGTCTTCCCAAGTGGAGTAACTGCCGTTCAGAAGTCATAATTTAGAAGTAAAACAAGCTTTATCCCTGGCTTTTAGAAAAAGTTTATGTACTTCACGCTCCTTGAAATCTGCTGTAAATATGCGATTGCTGCAAGATACTTTTGGTTAATGAGTTAAAAGATATGAGATAAGAGGACGCAAAGACGCAGGGTTGCAGAGATTTTTGAACTGTAACCAATTAACCGAATTTGGTATCAGAATAACTATATTTCCTGAGTTTCAGCTTTTAGCTCCTGAATACCAAAGCAAAAATATATCGCACACGATCAACAATTACTAGTACAAAAACCAGGAACAATTCAATTTTACTAAAAATACAAAATTGACATAGATAGTATTATTGAAATTTCTGGAACAGCCTTGTACTGAAGACTTATAATCTAAAATCCAAAATTAGTGTAACCTCTGCTCTATGAATCTGCAAAACAAAACCCTCCTGATTACCGGGATTGATGAATTTATCGGTTTGCGTGCAGCCGAGTTAGCCATAGCGCAGGGAATGAAGGTTCGTGGACTGCAAACTTCTAGCGACAAAGAAGCCCAAAATTTGGGTGCTGAGGTGATTATTGGCAATGTTACCGACCCCACTATTGCACAGAAGGTTTGTCAGGGAGTAGATATTGTTTTACACACTGCTCAAGTTACCCAAGAAGCTGGCTCATTAAAGCATTTTCGAGAAATCAATGTTGGTGGCACAGTCAATATAGCTAAAGCTGCTAAAAATGCTGGTGTTAAAACCTTCGTGCATCTCTCCAGTGTTATGGTCTATGGCTTTAATTATGTAGATGGCATCACCGAATCCGGGCCACTCTCTGATGAGAATAATCCCTATTGTCAGACAAAAATAGAAGCCGAAGCTGAACTTTTACCGCTGAATGTTCCTCCTGATTTTGGCATCATCATCATTCGCGCTGGCGATGTTTACGGCCCTGGAAGTATTCCCTGGATAGTCAGACCAATTCTAATGATGCGTCAAAAATTGTTTGCCTATGCCAACGACGGTAAAGGAGTAATCAATCATGTCTATATAGACAATCTCATTGATGCCATTTTTCTAACGATAGAAAAAGAAACCTATGGAGAAATCTTTAATATTACCGATGGACAAGACACTTCTTGGAAAGAGTACTTCATGCGTTTAGCCGCAATGGAAGGTTTACCTGCTCCCATGTCTCTACCAAAAGATGAAATGAAGTTGTTTCTAAGGCTACGTCATCAGGGACAAAAACTTTTTCGTAAAAAAGCTGATATTCTCCCAGAATCTGTAGATTTTATGACTCGTCCACATGCTTATTCTGTTGCCAAAGCACAGAGTTTATTAGATTACAAACCTAGAATTGACCTAGAAGCAGGAATGCATCTTACACAGGAATGGTTACAAAAAACTGATATCCAAAGACTAGTTAAATAGTCCGCTGATTTTCAGGAAAATTATTTCCTATGAGCAATAAGCAACCCAGGTTGAGTATAGGATTACCTGTATACAATGGCGAAAAATTTATCCGAGCAGTGCTAGATTCACTTTTAGCTCAGACTTTTACGCGTATACAGTTTGGTTTGATTCAGCAAAAAAGGGAAAGATTCTGCTTCCTCATTGGAGAATGTTATGGGAGTATACACTTTCTATATGGATGTTGCCACCGACTTTATATGAGCGGATATGTTGCCATATCAGCATATATCGACAGTTAAAAGGCACAGAATATCTTCTGCTAAAAGATTTAATTATAGCGTCTAAAATGCTATCTAAATGTTGGCAGAACAAGATAATCAAAAAAAGCAAATTACTGGAAATAATTGCATCAACTAGCCAGATGCTGTTGCTGATTATTTGAACGTCAAAAAAAATCTTTGATTGAGGAGTACCAAATTATGTTGAAAATATCTCATGTACGTCATCTTCTGTTGGTGACTTTATTAAGCATTAGCTGTTCTCAAGTTGCAAATGCAGAACCTATCACAAAGTTGACTATTTCAGTGAATGGCATCCGTCACCAAAAAGGTGAAATTTGCTTCAGAATTTATGCTGGTGAAAAAGGCTTTCCGATGAAGAATACCAGCGAAGTTAAAAGTGGTTGCGCCAAGATTATAGGTAATTCTGTAACCAAGAGTTTCTCTGGCTTGAAGCCTGGAACTTATGCAGTAGCAGTAGTAGACGATCAGAACGGCGATCGCAAACTCAACACAGACTTTTTAGGTATTCCCAAAGAAGGTTTTGGACTTTCCAAAAATCCCACTGTCTCAATGCTAACGGGTACACCAAAGTTCCGTGATGCCAGCTTTGTGGTGAACAAAAATACAAAGATCGACATTTTCTTAAAATATTCCCTCGACCCCTAGAAGAGAGCAGGGGGAGCTAGGGGAGGCTGGGGAAGTAGAGGGAGAATTTTTAACTCCTCATCCCCCTCATCCCCCTCGTCTTCCTTGTCCTCCTTGTCCTCCTTGTCCCCTCATCCTCCTCAGATTTAATGAATGAGTTAACAATATTCCTGTTTAAGTCTTTGGTGGGTTGGCTGGCGATTCAGGCATGTATCACATTTGTCTTTTTGTTGTACCTGCGATCGCGTCCTAAAAATGTATTACTCGATGAGCAGTTACCCAAAACGGCGGTGATTCTTTGCCTACGTGGAGCCGACCCATTTCTGCCCAACTGCTTGCAGGCGCTGTTAAAGCAGAACTACCCAAAATACGATTTAAAGCTGATCGTTGATAGTCAAGAAGACCCTGCTTGGCAAATTGCCAGCAATACCATCAACGAACTAGGAGCAACCAACGTCCAGATCAGCCATTTGAGGATCATCCGCCACAACTGTAGTCTCAAATGCAGTTCTCTAATACAGGCTGTTTCAGATTTGGACGATTCTTATAAGGTGGTTGCTTTAGTAGATGCAGATACAATAGTCCATCCCAATTGGCTGCGTGAATTAGTTAGTCCTCTAACCGATCCTAAAGTTGGGGTAACAACGGGTAATCGTTGGTATGTACCGACAGGTAATTATTGGGGTTCTTTAGTACGCTATCTAGGTAACGGATCTACTATCGTGCAGATGTATCTGTTCGGTATTCCTTGGGGTGGGACTTTAGCAGTCAAAAAAGAAGTCCTTCAACAAACAGGATTGCTAGACAAGTGGGGACAAGCTTTCGGCGAAGATATGATGATGCACAACATCCTCAAAAAACAGGGGATGCGGGTCAAATTTGTGCCTTCACTAATTATGCTCAACCGCGAAGAATGCGATTTACTGGGCTTAATAGACTATCTCAAACGCTTAGTACTTTACTCTCGACTCTATCATCCCCGTTGGTTAGCTTTAGTGAGTGAAGCCGTTTCTAGTATCCTGTTTCCTACCGCAGTCATAGTATTGTTTCTGATGGCGTTAGGAGATGGACAGTGGGATACTGCGGTTCAATTATTGGGTGGCTATGGCATCTATACTCTAGGATTACTCTTGCTAATGCTGATTCTAGAGCAAGGGGTAAAGCAAGTAATTCGCGCTCAAGGTCAGCCAGTCACAAAATTATCAGTTGCCACAGTAGCAAAAATGTTAATTGGTATACCCCTAACTCAGTGGGTATATGGAATAGCAATGCTGTCTTCTATATCGATATCAACAGTTAAATGGCGTGGTATTGTCTATCGAATTCAAGGCCCTTGGAATATCCGATTAGTAGAATACCATCCTTACGATCTGTTGGATCAACCTATTGATAGCAAAATTTCTCTTTGACCTAATGTTTACAACTGGTAAAAGTACTACTAAATAGTACTTTTATGAAGAAAATAGCAATTCTCAATGATTCGTGAAATCCTCTAAGTAGGCAGGTACAAATAAATCTAGCTATACTACGAAATATAAAATTTCGTAACCAATGCGATCGCTTAGTTTCACTCGCAATTACGTAGTTATGAATTTTTACCTACCTACTTATCTCTCTTTTATTGGATCTAGGTAATTTTCACAAATCAGATAGGAGATAGGATTGCTATACGCACTAAAAAACATCAGTTAGAAGGCTTTAATATTCCTAAACCTTCTCAAGCTATATTCAGTAATTATATGATTAGGTAGCTAATCTCATTCATTAGCCAAAAACTAAATCCTTGTCAAACTTGAATTGCCAAGATGTTTGTACATGGATAACAAAGTTTAGAGAAATTAATTAGGGGGAATTTCGGCTGAAGAGTTTGATGTTTAATAGTTCTTGCAGGACAAAAAACATACACTCTGTAATCTAGAATCGTTACTATTTGTCAATGCGTAAGTCCTAAATCCAACTGTATCAATTCATAATAGATACAGAAATCAGGATTTTCATGAAAGATTTGCTGCGTAAGTCCTAAATCGCAAACCAGCATTTTCATGAAAGATTTCCTCGAATTATGAAAAAACAATCACTTCGCATTGCAATTATTACGGGCGTGTATGCTCCATTCTTATCAGGGGTAGGAGTAGCAGTACACCAACGAGTTCGCTGGTTATTACAGCAGGGGCATGAAGTCTTTCTTATCCATCCAGAAATCAACGATAAATTTCCTCAAGAAGTACGAAACCGCTGCGTACCAGGATTAGTAGAACTTAAGCAGTATCCGAACTTTTCTGCTTTTGCATATCCCACTAAGCCCCTAATATTTTATAAGTCTCTTCCCGAACCATTACACTATCGGCATTGGAGCGATACAGAATTGTTGTCTGATTTCCAGCCTGATATTGTGGTAGTGGAAGAAGCACCAGCAATGAGAGGATTTTACTCACTTTTCCTCCAAGGTTACGGTCGGGCTGTGGGGGCTGAATATGGCAAACTCACAGGCACTCCAATCATCTCTGTTTTCCATACCGATATCGTTGCCTATATCAGATATTACTTAGGAGATTCTCTCTTCAGCCTTCTTCACCCGATTCTTCCGATTTTCATCAAGCAGTTCAGCGAATCTTACGACGCTAATTTCTTTTCTTCTAGAGAACAGCTTGCTAAGTATACAAGCTTGAAATCTCAACGTAGTGAATATCTTCCTTATCAAGGTATTGATTGCGAAAAATTTCACCCAAGAAATATCAGTTACGATCCAATTCCCGACGATCGCCGACCAACTATTTTATTTGTCGGGCGAGTGACTGCGGAAAAGAATGTTGACCAACTTCTAGATGCATATCCGCTCATCGCTGCCAAAATTCCTGATGTGCATTTAGTTATTGTTGGTAGCGGGCCTTTAGATGAAGAAATCCGTCGGCGCGCTCAAAAATTTGCCTCTGGTGTGACTATTTGGGGTGAGTCTCACGGTACAGAATTGTTGGGGTGGTTTGCACGAGCAGATGTATTTGTTAACCCCTCTGCCACCGAAAACTTCTGCACGACAAATAATGAAGCTCTGGCTTCTGGCACTCCAGTAGTTGCAGTAATTGCACCCTCAACTTCAGAGCAAGTTTTCCCTGGTCGCAACGGCTTTTTAGCTGAACCTAACAACCCAAAAGATTTTGCTCAAAAAGTGATTGCAATTCTCGAAAATCCTGACTTAAAAGCAGATATGACTCGGCTAGCTCGTCCCTCTATTATAGATTTCGACTGGTCTGCATGTATGGCAAAATTTGAAGATAAACTCTACCAGCTTGTAGAAGCAGCAAATGAGGTAGATTTCGCAGCAGTTAAATTAATTAGCTAACTGTTAGAGTTGATAGTTTGGCGATCGCCTAGCATTTGACTTATTATATTGGGCGATCGCCTACCCTATCCATAAGTACATGATGTTCGTTCGTTCAATCTATTAAAAGACCTAATTTATCTAATAACTTTTGATGAAAAAACCTCTGTCCGGGGAACGATATAGCTGATAAGCCAAATGAAGTAAATATGAGAATGTTAAATCTAATCGAGATTGTATTCTATGAAACACAATTACTTTATGCAACGGCTTTCAACTATAGGACGCTGGATGGCTACAACTCTATTTTGTTTGTTAGCGATCGCTTTTGTTTGGCAGGGTGCATTTTTCTCGAACACCTCAGCAATGGCTAATCCCTCTGCCAACTCGGTTCTGTTAGCAGACGCAGGCAATGAAGTAAAAAGCAAAGCTAGTGAAGATGCAGGACGAGCCAAGGGTTTCATCGAAGATACGAAAGACAAAGTTAAGCGAACTGCAAATAAAAATGCCGCTAAAGTTGACGAAGCAACAGACAACGGTAGTTTTGCAGAGCGCAAAGCTAAAAGAGATGCGGCTCGAATTCAGCAAAGAGCAGACGAAGATGCATCTCGGACAAAGGAAGCAGTAGACAACACCAAGAATGTTGTTGAAAAAGCTGTTGATAATATCAAGGATGCTTTTAGCAAATAGATATTAGAGAAAGCAGGGGGACAAGGTAGATAAGTCTTCACTCCTGCCTTCTGCCCTTCGGGTGACGCTCCTGCGTCGCTAACGCTGCGCTAACGGCAGTCGCTCATGGGGGAAACCACGCCACTTGCTTCAAGTCGGCAAAGCCGCCCAACGCAGTGGCTCCCCAAGACCGCGCTGCCTCACCTCCTGCCTCCTGCCTCCTAACTAAAAATCAGCTTCCGGTAATTTTTCAATCTGCTGAGTGAAATATGCTTCTTCAAGTTTGAGTTGTTGCGCCATTTCTAAACCTTTTTGAAAGGCTGTTCGTGCTTGAGGATACTCTTTGCGTTCTAGATAAATTTGCCCTATTTGGTCATAGGTTTGCATCAGTCCGTAAAAGTTGACGGCTCGTTCTTGGGTTTCCAAGAGAATTTGACTAGTTTGTAAAGCCTCATCTATTTGGCCTTGAGAACGATATAGCGCAATTAATTTCTGCAACGCTTCACCAGCACGGGTATACTCTTGCAATTGCCAAGCAGTAGTATAAGCTTCTTGATAATTGTTAAAAGCTTCTCGCAGTAAACTAGGATTCTGCTTTGCTAAGGATTCATAATTTGAGCCGATCGCCAGTTTTAATTCTGGTATTTTAGTAAGATTGTTTTCATCTATGTAAATTTTTGCTAGCTTATCTAGCACATTTACTGCTTGCTGTGGTTGTTTTCCCTGCTTATAAATATAAGCTAGCTGTTGTAAGTATGCTAACTCATTGGGGCGATCGCTTTTAGAAGCAGCTAAATTTAACAATTCCTCGTAGGTGGTAGCAGCTTGAGTATAATCAAACCAAGCTAGATTCAATTCCCCAATCGTCTGAAGAGTTTGTACTACTGCTACTTCATCTTGCTGCTGTCGCATTACTGTCAAAATTTGGTTGTAAACTTCTAGGGCAGGTTTGAACGATCGCACTTTTTGGTAAGCTTCACCCAGCGATCGCAACAGTTCCATGTCAACACTTTTTTGGGTAACATTTTTGGGTGATTGTGCCTGCTTTTGAATGCCTTGCAATCGTTGAGTAATGTAATATACTTCTTGGCGATCGTTTTCATTCCAGGCGATCGCACCTACCCGCGATAGTGCTTGCACCTCTGCCAATGAACCTAAAAAGCGCCGCAAGCGTAGTTCTCGGTTCCAAATCTCAAACGCTGCTACCTTATCCCCTGCTTGCAGTTTCGCCGCTGCTTGTTGATTCAACTCATTCAGTGCTACTTCCAGGTTTAGTTGGTCTCCAAGAGTTAACTGCTGGTTATTGCTTAAAGTTGGCAGCAGTGGATCGGGTGTAGTAATTTCTAATGGGCTGGGAGGAAATTTATCGAGTTCTTCTGGCTTTTTACTCTCTGCTAAAGCCAAAGAACTGCTAAAAAGTATAGCGACAATAGTAACAATTAAGCGCCGTAGCATTGGTACTTTACCTTACCTAGAGTAAGTTTCATTGGTGGTAATCAGGCATTGAGTATAAGACATTGGTAATTATGCCTATGCCTAACAACTTTAACTGCCAATTTGTTTGACGCATAAAACATTGGTAATTATCCCCATTGTTGATTTCCAAGCTTTACAATACTCCCATATAATTTTCAAGCAATTGGTCAATCGTATTTAATGACTCATTCTACGGATATTGTCACTTTAGCTCGCTGGATGGCAGCAGATTTTAGCAATCAGGAACAAGCCTTTGAAAATCCGCCTTTGTTTGCCCACATTCGCGTCTGTATCCGTCCTCTGCCTTTAGAGCTGTTATCTGGTATCGGCTTGTTTCTCGAACAGGCTTATGACTATATGCTTAATCAACCCTACCGAATGCGGGTAATGAAGTTGATTGAGGCAGAAAACCACATTGTTATCGAACACTACAATCTTAAAGAAGAACAAAAGTTTTACGGTGCATCCCGCGACCTCGAACTCCTCAAAAACCTATCTATTGACCAACTGGAGAAAATGCCAGGTTGTAACATGATTGTAGAGTGGACAGGAAATAGTTTCAAAGGCAGAGTTGAACCAGGTAAAGGTTGCATCGTGGTTCGCAATGGTAAAAACACTTATCTTGATAATGAATTTGAGATTGACACTGAAAAATTTCTCAGCCTCGATCGGGGACGAGATTTTGAAAGCGATGAGCGTCTGTGGGGTTCTATAGCTGGGCCATTTCACTTTGTACGTTGGAGCAATTTTGCTGATGAAGTCAAAGCGTGAGGAGTGAGCAGGGTTACTACAGCGGCAGCACCCTTACAGGAATTAAATAAGAAACGCAAAGACGCACTTATTCGCTCAAACAAGCGATCGCCTGAACTCCGCTATTTAACACGGCGATCGCCTCCTACATAGATTTCGCCGAATGGGTGACACTTGGTTGCGTAGCGTCTCCGTAAGTAGAAGCCTAGGGACTTCCAACTAAAAAAATATCCCATCGCTTTGGTGAGCAGGGGAGGCAGTGCGTTGCGCGGGTTCCCACGGCAGTTCCTTCAAGTCGGCAAAGCCGCCCAACGGACTGCCTCCCCGTTGTAGCAACTGCCGTGAAGCAGGGGGAGCAGAGGGAGCAGGGGAGGAAGAATCTCACAATCGTCTTCGCTCTTACAATTGAATAATTCAATTTCTGGAAGTCCCCTAGCGGTACTGAAATAAATTAATAAAATTATAGATATCTAGTATCAAGCTAACAACTTTCTGTATAATCAGTTTCATTCATATAAGTGTTTTTTGTTCCTAAAAAACATGGGAATTATAGCGTTCATAAGTTTAGTAACGCTTTTTACAAGCTTACTCATGTACTTGCTACTCACCTCAAAGGGTAGATTGCGAAAAAGGTGGAGATTTAACACTGTTAAACCCCACCGACAAATATCCAGATTCTCAAAGGCAATAACAATTGCTGCCATTGTAATAGTTGCCATCCTAGCTGGATATACTGTGTCAGCGCAGGTTACATCACGACCCTTAGCTTCGCTGAAAACAGTTACAGTTCCAGAACCTGACAATCTCACAGAGTTTGTCTCTAACAAATTAGCTGCCATTAAATTAGGAAAGGCACTGTTCTGGGATATGCAAGTTGGTAGCGACGGCGTGACAGCCTGTGCAAGTTGCCACTTCCATGCTGGTGCTGATAACAGATCCAAAAATCAAATTGCTCCTGGTTTGTTGCAGATAAATAGCGATCGCACAGCAAACCCAGATACAGTTTTTAATGTTGGCGGGGCACCTAATTACCAGCTAAAGCCAGAAGATTTTCCCTTCCACCAGCTATCGAACCCAAATGACAAATCGACCGTGATATCTGACCGTAACGATGTCGTTTCCTCTCAAGGTATCTTCAATAGCGAGTTTGTAGATGTCATACCCGGTAAGGCCGAAGATCGAGTAAAGTCTATACCAGACCCAGTGTTTAATGTCGGAGGTGCAAATGTGCGTCGCGTTGAGCCGCGCAACACACCAACTGTAATCAATTCAGTATTTAATTTCCGCAACTTCTGGGATGGAAGAGCGCAAGAAATCTTCAATGGAGTCAACGAATTCGGGTTAAGAGACCCCAACGCCTCGATCGTCAAGGCAACAACTCCAAGTCACCTCGAATTTGTTAAAGTCAGCCTCAATCATTCATCTTTAGCATCCCAAGCTGTCGGCCCGCCACTCAGTTCCTTTGAGATGTCTGCTGATGGTCGCACCTTTGAAGAAATTGGTGATAAGTTCGGCACAATTGACAAAAAAACTCACAGCGCTGGTAAGGGTAAAAAACTACCCAGAAAACTAGCGAAAAAGTTACTTCCTCTCAGACCGTTAGGTAAACAGATTGTAGATCCGCAAGATAGCGCTTTAGCTACGGAAAGTAGGTCGCCACAACCCGGATTGCAAACTGCAACCTACAACCAACTAATTGCCCAGGCTTTTAAACCTGAGTGGTGGAAATCGAATCGCATTATCAGAGTCAATCCTGACGGTAGCAGAACTTTCGCCAATAAACCAGACCGCTCCTTAGAGACAAAAGAGTACACTCTCATGGAGTACAACTTCCCGTTATTCTTTGGGCTGGCGGTGCAGATGTACGAGTCCACACTCATTTCTGACGATACACCACTCGATCGCTTCTTAGAAGGAGACAAAACTGCCCTTAATGAGAAGCAACAAAGTGGAAAACTACTATTTGAAGGCAAAGCTCAATGCACCGTTTGCCACAATGGAGCCGAACTTTCTGTTGCTTCAGTTAGCGCTGTACAACAGCAACGCATCGGGATAATCAATGTCCCGAATTTAAAAGTTCTCTTTGACAATGGTTTCTTTAATATTGGCGTTAGACCCACCTTAGAAGATCCTGGTGTTGGTAGTAATGACCCGTTTGGCAATCCCCTATCTGAAACACAACTAGCTTTGTTGGGGACTTTCAAGCAGCTTCTTGGTTCTGAACCCAACACTACAGTTGGTTCCAATGACTTATTAGTCATAGATGGAGGCTTCAAGACACCAGGACTCCGTAACGTCGCACTTACAGCTCCTTACTTCCACAGTGGTGGCTATTTAACGCTGCGGCAAGTAGTAGATTTCTACAATCGTCGCGGAGACTTTCCGCAAGGAGCTCTTGGTGATATTAAACTCACTGATGACGAAAAAGACGATCTGGTGGCTTTCCTCGAAGCACTTACCGATGAGCGAGTCAAGTATGAAAAAGCGCCCTTCGACCACCCGCAATTGTTCGTTCCCAATGGACATCCAGGTGACTTTACCTCTGTTGCTAATGATGGTAAAGGCAAAGCCACAGACAGTTTTTTAGAAATCTCTGCTATTGGTAAGAATGGTGGTACTGGCTCACCTAATTTCCTCGCAACTCAATAGAGATGAATTTCATCTGATACTGAATCTAAGGGTGTAAAGATTTTTCTGACCTAGACCCTTATCTAAACTGCAAATTCAAACTTGTGTAACCCCTGAATTTCTACAGGGGTTATTTAATAAAATTACCTCAAAAAAATTAGCTTCAATAACTAAATGGTTCTTGAAAAAAGGATTCCAGGCATTTTTTAGAGATTGCTCGTTCAAATAAGCCAACTGATTGTTACAAAGCTAAAATCAAATGTTTAAATCGCGCATAGCTAGACGAATTTGCTCCAACCGCCTGCGATTGACACCAAGATCCGAGTCTCCTATGCGAGATGCAGAGCGCAGATGAATTACTGACTCATTAGTAGGGAAATAAAACTCTAAATCGTCAACAAATTTGAAGATGCGGCTTTTAGAAAGAGCATGGATGTAATTATCTGTCTGTTCTATAATCTCTGTACGAGGAACAACGCCGAGAACTTTTAGTAAGATTTCTCGTGCTGTATCCCGGTCTACGTGATAAGCAATTGGGTCAATGGCGTGTTTGGCATCGGGGTCTTGACTCACAACACAGTTGTTTGAGGCCGGACAAGAACTAAGATGACCATTATCAACTCCCAAGTTAGAAGAAGCCCAAGTAGTAATAGGAAGTATTAAACTACTAATTAGAGTTAAAAATATTGCAAAGGTAATACACCGTAGAAATCGCTGCGCGAACACTGTTAGCAGACGGGACATTATAAATTTACTCCTCTTGGACGCAGAAATATCTTTCCTAGGCAATTGTCACCGTTTGCTGAACAGAGAGTCAACTAGAATTTAGCGATTTTGAGCCACTTGTTTATTCGGTAATAAAAAACCTCGGTTTAATAGCCGAGGTTAGTAGGAGAAGCCCAAATGTCAATGGAAGATACCGAAGTCTAAATTTTTTAAAAAATTGCACAAGAATCAAATCAGAGCGATTAAGCCACTGCTATGTGAAGCGCTATGCAGCGTAGTGGATTTCTTGTTCTGTAGCCGAAGTTATGGGGAATGATTTTGTTGGCGTTAACAGTGGTTTACATGAGTTGCTGGTTAGTCTATCGTAAATAATTGTAACGGATTTATTACGATTAATCAACAAGAGTTGACACAAAAAATTAAACTTAGTCATAAGAATATTTTATAGTAGCTAGCCCAAACAGGCGATCGCTCTATTCTTTTCCTTAGTAGGCGATGTAGCTAAATAAGATTGGCATAAATATTTGTCGTTGGGATAAGGCAGGAAGCAGGAGTCAGGAGTCAGAAGGGCAGAGGGACAGAGGAAGCAGGGGGAGATGAAGAAGTAGTTTTCTAATCCCCAGTCCCTATTTTCAAGCTAGGGGGCATGAAGAAATTCTCCTTATCTACCCCCTGTGTCTCCCTCATCTCTCTTATCCCTTTGTTTGCTCATCTCCTTATTCAAGAAATCCGTACATCCATCTCTATCTATATTTGTTAGTGTAGGTGTAGTGCAGAGTTTACTAATAGTGGTGTAGCTGTGTTACAGCTAGCGGGCGACAAATTATTGTTAAAAGTAACACTAAGAGATAGTAATTATGACGGACTTTGAACCTAAGAGCCTCCGTTCTTACAGCCAAGAAGATGTACAACAAATTCTTCAGCTAGCGATCGCCCGTCAAGCTGATGACCAAGATAAAGAGTTTTCCTATGAGCTACTGTTAGAAATTGCTACTGAGTTAGAAATATCACCTGATTCTTTAAAGCTAGCAGAACGAGATTGGCGATCGCAACAGAGCGAAATCCAACAGCGGCAAGCATTTGATAGTTACCGGCTCACAAGATTTAGAAAGCGTTTTGGCAATTATGCAATTGTCAATGGTTGTTTAATACTGGTGGATTTCATCGGTGGCGGCGTTCTTAGTTGGTCGCTGTATATTTTGCTATTTTGGGGAATGGCAGTAGGGCTTGATATTTGGAATACCTTTCAAGCTAAAGGCGAAGAGTATGAAATGGCTTTCCAAAAGTGGCATCGCAAACATCAAATTAAACAAACCATCAATACAGTTTTAAATAAGTGGTTCAAAGCATTGCAGGCTTAATTAGTTGAGAATGGAGCGATTTGGGCGATCGCTCTCTATACTCACTCACTATGAATACCAAATTGGCAGCGGATGTATGATTTGTGGAATAAGGTCACGGATGGAAAACTATCTGTAACAAGAGACGCGCCATTCAGCCTTTGTACAATAGCCTCAGCCCAATCCACCGATTTTTCAGAAATTGAGGCTACAGCAATTTGTACCGGAGCCAGCCACAACGGTAGCGCTCCGCCGTGATTTTCTAACAGGATTCCTATCCAGCGCTCAATTGAACCTAAAACCGCCCGATCGCCTTCTATTCTCTTTTTAGGCGATCGCAAATTATATTAAGTCCGGCTAATTAGTTATAATTCCCAAATCTATGCAGAAAGCCCGAAAACCCTTCCCCTCTGCACCTCTGCGACGGACACTTTCACGCCAGTTGCTTCAGGCAGAACCGACGACAGTCGCTACCCTACGGGAACGCGCTTGAGCGAACAAGTCGGGAAACCCGCCTACAACGCTGTCTCCCCAACGCACTGGCTCCTCAACGGGGGAAACCCTCCGAAGTTCGCTTGGAGGGAGACCCTCCGACGCTCGGTCGCTTTTAGCGTCGCCCCTTGGGCGAGGACTCGCTAACGCTACGCTATGGCGACTTCTCTCCGCACGGAAGTGTCCCCCCCTCTGCGGTCTTAATGATAAGTCTTTAACCGGACGCGATATTATCTGTTGTCTGCTGTCAAGCCGATATGGTTCCAATATTTCGATATTGCCTAAGCCCTGCCACGGCTAGAATGCGCTTGCCGTCGGACGGACAATCACTTCATTGACATCGACATCATCCGGCTGAGACACCGCATACAAGACAGCTCTGGCGATCGCATCTGGGGTGAGTGCGATTTTGCGGAATTCTTTCAAAGCGCCTTTTGCTGACTCTTCCGTGATATCAGAGCCGAGTTCGGTCTCAACCACACCAGGGGATATTGTTGTCACGCGGATATTTTTCGATTCTTGACGCAATCCTTCGGATATGGCCCAAACGGCATATTTTGTCGCGCAATAGACCGCGCCGGTGGGTACTACCACATGCGCGCCTATGGATGCGGTATTAATAAACTGACCACCGCTTTGCGCTTCCATGATCGGCAGACCCGCAGCAATGCCATTTAACACGCCGTGGATATTCACGTTAATCATGTTATCCCACTCCTCGACTTTCAGGGCATTCATCGGGGACAAGGGCATAACGCCTGCATTGTTATAAATGACATCGATGCGGCCAAACTTGTCTTTGGCAAAATGAATAAACGCTTTCATATCCTCACGATTAGCAACATCCACGGCTTTGAATTCTGCTATGCCGCCTTGCTTGCGGATATCCTCGACAATATTTTCCAGCTTTTCCGTGCGTCGCGCACCCAAAACAACTTTTGCCCCATTTTTAGCTAACAGCTTGGCGGTAGCTTCACCGATTCCGCTACTGGCTCCAGTGATGATAACGACTTTATTTTCTACATTTAACATGGTTATTTTCCTTTCTATTTAAGTTGGTTTGAATTAAAGAAACATACCGCCGGAGACTTCAATTCTCTGTGCATTTACCCATCTGTTTTCTTCGGATAGCAAAGAAGCGATCGCGCCTCCAATATCATCAGGAAGACCGACACGGCCCAGAGCAGTTTGCGAGGCAATGAAGTTGTTAATTTCTGGATTGTCACGCACCGCGCCGTCGGCGAAGTCTGTTTCAATCGCGCCAGGAGCCACCACATTTACGGCGATCTGTCTTTGTCCCAATTCCTTGGCCATGTATCGAGTCAAAACCTCTATAGCTCCCTTCATGGCTGCATAGGCTGCATAGCCCGGCAGGGCAAAACGGGCAAGACCGGACGAAATATTGACGATACGTCCGCCGTCATTTATCAAAGGGAGAAGTTTCTGCGTCAGGAAGAAAACGCCCTTCACATGAATATTCATCAGGCGATCGAAATCGTCCTCGGTCGTATCTGCAAAAGATGCATAAACACCAATACCAGCATTATTAACGAGGAAATCAAAATGCTCTGTCTGCCATTTGTCGTTGAGTGACTGCTTGAGTTGCCCTACGAAACTGTCAAAGTTCTTAGTGTTTGAAGTATCTAGTTGCAATGCAACGGCTGTACCGCCAATCTCTTCAATAGAAGATACGACGTTTTTGGCTTCTTGATGGTTGCTATGATACGTCACGATGATACCAATGCCTTTTCTGGCAAGAGTCAAACCGGTATTTTTGCCAAGCCCTCTGCTCGCTCCCGTCACCAATGCAATTTTTGTCTTGTCTTTCGTCATTGCCTTATCCTTTCACTGTTATCCTTCGATGTGTTCATAATATGTTTAGACAGCAGGGTTTTAAATGCACAGACCTCGCAGATTATTGCCTAATCCTCTAAAACAATGCTTCGTGGAGGGATAAATATTCTCTATAATGAGCGAATGAGAATGATTAAATCAGTCAGGAAGCCAGCATGGCGATTGCAGTATTGAAGCACGGCGCGGTCATCAATGAGTGTCAAGAACTGGCGGTATTAGTAGCCCGGCACACCGACGGCAAGGGGAACGGTGCCCATAAAACAGATATAAATCAGCTGGAATTTATGCGGGAATCTTCTGCTTCCACGGCAATTTGTGGTGTTTATGAACCTATTGTTGGCATCGTCGTTCAGGGCAAAAAAGCAGCGTTACTGGGTGAGGAAACCTATGGTTATGGCGCGGCTCAATATCTTGTTGTCTCGGTTGATTTGCCAATCAGTGGATTTGTTGTAGAAGCCACGCCAGACAAGCCGTATTTAGGATTCAAGCTGAATTTAGACCCAGTGCAACTCTGTGATATTATTGCCCAAACCAGACTCGGCACGGGTAAAAAAGAAAACTCTGTTAGAGGTTTATTCGTCAGCAACGCCGATGTAGCGTTAATCGATTGTGCGATCAGACTGACACGACTTTTGGATACGCCGCAGGATATCCCTATCCTAGCCCCGATGATTATCCGTGAAATTTATTACAGGCTTTTAATGGGCGAACAAGGCGAAGCTGTCCGCCAGATTGCGACATCTGGCAGTAATATGCAGCGCATCGCTGAGGCGATCAAACGGCTCAAGGCTGATTTTACAAAGCCGATGCGGGTTGAGGATCTAGCTGGGCAGGCGAGTATGTCTGCTTCATCTTTCCATCACCATTTCAAGAAAGTGACATCGATGAGTCCACTGCAATATCAAAAGCAATTAAGACTATTGGAAGCGCGTCGCCTAATGCTTGCGGAAAACTCCGATGCGGCTAATGCTGCCTATCAGGTGGGTTATGAAAGCCCCTCACAGTTCAGCCGCGAATATTCCCGCATGTTCGGTGCGCCACCAATCAAGGATATTGAACGTTTACGCACAGCCTGAGCGTAGTTGATTCCAGTTCCAAGGCTGCGGTATATGCTGGGATAAATAGCGATCGCATTATTTAGCTAACTCTATTAATCAGTGGTGGATTAGCTGGAGTGTGCGAAGTTCTAGTCCTTATAGGTCAACTACGCCCGACAATTTCTCCTGGTTATGGTTATACTGCCATCATCGCCGCCTTTATTGGTCGGTTAAACCCATTTGGTAGTCCAAGAAAGCAGAAGGTAGAAGGGAAAAAAGCTATATATTCAGCTTTTTGACCTTTTTTAACTGGATGGATATTTCTGCCACGCTGCACTAGCTGGAATGTTTCAAGGTATTTTATTCTTTTTTCTTTTAGCAGTAGATATATTTATCTACAACAAAGTAAAAATTAGATAACTGGGAACAAAAATTTTAGGTAGGCTTCAACAGACAAGTCTAGGAGAGGCAGATATATTAATTTACAAAAGAGTCTGAATATAGTTAAGAGATAGAAAGATAGAAAAGTAGGAGAAAAGGTTAACAATTGCTAACTCTTGACTAATCACCAATATTTCAGGAGATTTAATGTGTTTACCAATAAATTATCTCAGATTTTTCAAGTAGGAATAATAATACTAGTGACTGCTGGTAGTGGTCTAAGTTTGAGTATGCTTGTACCTAAAGGTGGATTTAACCAGATGTTGGCAATTAAAAAGCCAGCAGGTAAAACGATGAGCGCAACTATAGAGACTGTTGCCCCAGCTACAAACCAGACATTAGAATTACCAAAAGCATTTCAGGGAACAATTGTTTATCAAGGGAAATTGAAACCAAACCAAAAAGTCATTGCCTTGACCTTTGATGATGGCCCTAGTCCGAAAAATACAGCACAGGTATTGGAGATTTTAAAGAAAAATCATATCAAAGCGACATTCTTCATGCTTGGGCAAATGGTGAAATATTATCCCCAGATTGCCAAGCAAGTGGCAGCTGATGGTGACGTAATTGGCAACCACACATGGCATCATTGGTATCGTCAGATGGACGTAGCTACTGCGGCTAGTGAAATTGAGAATACAGCAGACATCATCTACAAGACTACAGGAGTGAAAACAACTCTGTTTCGTCCCCCAGGTGGCTTTCTGCATAATGGATTAGCCGATTACGCTAAAAATCAGAAATACGCTGTCATCATGTGGTCAGAATTGTCGGGAGACGCTGAACGCCGTTCGCCGTCAGTGCCAGCAATGGTCAAAAATGTACTAAGAAGTGCAAAGCCTGGGGCTATTGTGTTAATGCACGATGGTGGCGGTAACCGTTCCCGAACAGTCAAGGCTTTACCAGTAATTATCGAGGGTCTGAAGGCACAGGGATATAGATTTGTGACAATACCCGAACTGTTGGAAATGCAAGCCCAAGAAAAAATGCTAACAGCAGCATCAGCAGTCGCAAATCATCAGTGATACCTTACAGATAGCTATACCCCTAATTTAGACAGCACTAGGTGAATTAATAACTGAAAAATCAGGTGTATTAAATATCAGTGTTGAGGGAATGATGTGAGTTGTTGCGGTAGCTGGTTTTATTACCGCTTCAGTTAGAGTTCGTTACTTATACCATTTCCCAAAAATAATGATACAGAGCCAAACCCAGAAACCTAGACTAAATGGGACTTTCTTAATTACGAATTACGAATTGGTATTAGCAGTGATGTTTGGTGGGGTAATGGCAGAGTTAGCAGGGGGTTATCTCTCTCTTGCATATACGCCGCTATGGACGGAAAATATGACTGCTGGCAGAGGATGGGTTGCGATCGCACTCGTTGTTTTGGCTACCTGGAAACCAAAGGGAAACCCTCCGACGCTCGTGACGCTTGTTCGCGTAGCGTCTCCCGCCACTTGCTCTACTTGGGGAAACCCCAAGACCGCAGTGGCTCCCCTTGGGAGAAGACTCGCGCTTCGCTACGCTATGGCAACTTCTCTCCGTAGCGCTGATTCACCGCAACGCGCTGGCTCATTAATCGAGTCTGTACAAGAGTTCGTTTATTTTTTGAGTTAGTAAAATAAGGAAAATCTTTACCCCTTGAACAATCAACTTTTCTTGAAGGAAAAATTACAAGCCTCACTTGAGAAGATTCAAATTAACGGCGATGCTTCGCCTATTACTAATTTGAAGCTAGACAAAACTACCGTCTCAGAAATTGAACAATTGACGACGGAACTAGAAAGCGTCAACCCTAATCCATATCCTTTGTTGTATGCTACTCCTTTGTTAGATGGAGCATGGCAACTCCAATACTCTACAGCTAGAGAAATTCGTTCTTTAGCTTCCCTCCCATTAGGATTAAAGCTGGGTAAAGTCTTTCAAGTGATTGATGTGACAAACAAATTATTTTTCAATTTAGCTCAAGTTCAACATTCTCTTGGACTACTATCAGGGTATGTGAAAGTCACCGCTAGCTTTGAGCCAGCTAAAGAAGATTTAGAGTCTGTAGCGAACAAACGCCTCAACGTCTATTTTGACAAACGCTACTTATCAATTGAAAAGATTATTGGCATTCATACACCCCAACTAAACCCATTTAAGGTATCGAGTGCTAATAATCCTATTGACAGAATTCCCACCCTCGACATTACTTACTTGGATGAAACCTTAAGAATTGGACGTGGAGGAGATGGAAGTTTATTCATTCTAAGTAGAGCCAATAATTTACCTGACTTTACCTCATAAATCTGAACGAGTAGACGCAAAGCAAATTTTTTAATTTTAATTATGCAGCCTCCGTCTTTTCAAGCGATCGCACAACGTCCGGTTTTAAAATTACCGAATGATGCCAGAGTTGCTGTTTGGGTAGTAATGAACGTAGAACACTTCACATTTGGCAAACTAGGAACAGCGATTCAACCTCATTTAAATAGTCATCCAGAAATTGCGAACTATAGTTGGCGAGACTATGGTAATCGTGTAGGAATTTGGCGATTATTTGAATTATTTGCCGAGTTAGAAATTCCGGTAACAGCCGCAGTCAATGGCGAAATTTGTATGCTTTATCCCGAAATAATGACAGCCATGCAGCAAAATAGTTGGGAAATAATGGCGCATGGTATTAATAACTCCACTGGGCATAGTGGCATGGATAAAGAAACAGAAATTGAAATAATTAATAAAACTCTAAATTTACTGAGACAAGCCACAGGTAAAACACCCAGAGGCTGGCTAACACCTGGATTTTCGATTACAGAATCAACCTTTGAGTTATTACATGCAGCTGGCATCGTTTACACCGCTGATTGGGTAAACGATGACCAACCTTACTGGTATCCAGTATCCAATGGTCGCTTATTGGCCATACCTTACACCATAGAAGCAAATGATATTACCTTATGTTTGAGTAATAGATTTTCTGGTGTAGAATTTGCTCAAGCAATAGAAGACCAATTTAACCAACTATGGCATGAAGGAGAATCCCAAGGACGGGTAATGGCAATTGGCTTGCATCCCTTTATTGTCGGTCAGCCCCTACGGTTAAAATATTTAAAACAATGCTTACTGCACATAAAAAATCAGCCTTATACTTGGTTAACCACAGGTGAAAGAATTTATGAATGGATTAATCAACAAAAATAAAAATATTCTTCTTGCCTCTTTCTTTGCGTTCTCTGCGTCTCAGCGGTTCGTTAAAAAATGACTATTTCACAAAACAAAATTCTCAAAATCCCTGTAATTGATGCTACCCCAGAAAACATCAAACCCTACGGACATGTATTAGGCGACGACGTTAGCAAACCCGGATTAGGAATTCCCTTTTATCAAGAACGAGTACTAGAAGGCGAAAATATTTACTTTACCTATCGCGGTATTGCCACCTTTAGAACAGCCAAAATTCTACCAGGATATCCGCCGATTATTTGGTTAGAACGACACATGCACATGACTCAAATGTTTATCGGCTTAGGACAAGCACCATTCATAATGGTGATGGCACCACCTAACCATGAGAACGGGGAAAACTTACCGACTTTAAACCAAGTAAAAGCACTAAGGTTTCCAGCTGGTTACGGACTTTTACTGCATCTTGGCACGTGGCATGATTTTCCCATAGCTTGCGATCGCTCGGTTGTCATTCTCACGGCAAATTCTGATGAAGTCGTCACTGCCTTAAGTCAAATGCAGGCACCAGATGAGATGAATCAAGGCGATGTTTATAAGATTTCGTTACCAAAACGTTTAAACTATGAAATTCATCTCGATGTAGCTAATTAGTCAATGCCGATGGAGTGTATTTGAATGAGCGATCGCGCATTCATTAACTCAATTGAATCGCTTTTTTAGGTGCGAAAATACTTGATTATACTATTATAATCACTCACAGCCTGTTCCGATATTCGTAAATTTGGAATACTGCGTTTAATCAAGACAATTTCTGGTTTTTTATTTGTTTGGAACTAACTTCCATAAAGTCAGTAAAAACCTTTATAAACTTATGAATTCCCTCGCTACCTCCGGCAATTAAACCTCCTGTTAGTAATGCGTCTAAACACCGAAATATAGTTATTTGTATTGGATTATTTAAATCAAGAACTACGAGTGGTTCTACAGAGCGAATGCCGACTGCACTCATTAAAATACCGAATAAAAGAGATGTCCATAAAGCAATAACTCGTGTATCAGACTTATATGCTACTTTTTTACGCTCTTTTTCATTTACATCGTTAAATATAGTGTTTAAATCGTCAATCTGTGGCTTATTTATGTTGAGTAGCTCTTCTTGATTTAGGTTGTAATTCTGGGACATTTGCTGTTCCAAACTCATTCCTTCAGGTGGGAGTCCACTAAATTTATAGGCTTCAAAATAAGCTGTTTGATTTTGTTTTTGTTGCTCTTCAAAAAGTTTTAGTTTTTCAGAAAGCAGAGTAGTTTTTTGTTGTAAAGAAATTTCTAACTGCTCTGCTGTGGAACCTCGCCAAGTAGTTATAAATACTTCTAAAGAACGTTCTAATAACAAAGAAATAAAAAATAGTAATGACAGCAACTGGATAATATCATTAAGCCCAAATGGTTTTAAAATAAATGGTTGAGGTGATAACCACGCTGATAAAGTTACTAGTAAAAAACTTATAATAATTAAGAAAATAAATAGAGGAGATTCTGGAGAAAGCTTGAGCAACGTATCTATACTCCTGTTAATGTCACAATAATTAACACAGTGTTAAGGTGAAAACTACACGTGCTGAGTAACTTAACAGTCTTAATTTCAGACAACAGCAAACAATTGAAGAAGGCAGTCTCAATGCCAAAATTTCACCTCTTTGGGGAGACAAGGAGAGAAGTCGCAACGAGGAGCCACTGCGTTGGACAGACAGCACTGTGGGCGGGTTTCCCGACTTAAAGCAAGTAGCATGTGGTCTCCTTGCGGGCGAACTTCTGGAGGACAAGGTAGAAATTCCCCTTCTGGTGGTGTATTAAGTCGGCGCTGCTGTCTACATTTCCACATCCTTCTGGATAAAATTTTCCCGCCGATGTGGCACAACTTTAAACTTGAGCAGTTCTATCACCACAGCCTTTGAGCTTTGTGGATGCCAATTTGCCAAAATAGAGGTGTAGGCTAGAAGAACTACGCTTCCAGCATAGCTTGATGGCAAACATTCAAGAGCAAGGATCGACTGGTTTGAAGAATGAAGAGGAAGGAAGTATGGACAACAACAACTGGTTACAACAGTTAATGATGCTTGGTATTGGCACAACATCTTTGATGGCAGAAAAACTGCGGCAAGTCAGCGATGAATTGGTCAAAGACGGTAAGCTTAATCCCGAGCAAGCTCGGGCGGTGATGGATGATGTTGTACAGCAGTTAAAGTCCGAGCAGGGAAACTGGGAAACCCAAATGCAAAGGCAAATGCGAAATATGATGCAGGATTTGGGGGTAGCTCGTCAATCTGAGGTGGATGAACTGCGGGGCAGAATTGACCGTTTAGAGCGTCAAGTGCGCGATTTAGAAAATAAGCTTTGGCGTTAGAATGTCTTTTCTGATTTAAACTATATGTGTCCTGTTGGTATTCTTATTTTCAGATTACCTCAGTAGGGAGAACTAATTTTGAAAGCGATTTTACTCAGCGTGGGGTTCATGCTGGCATGTGTTGTAGTTTTAGTATTGGCACAAGTTGGCAGTAAACAGGATGCCATCGCTGCTAATTTGACTCAAACAACGCCAGCACCCACTAGTGTTACTGAAAACAATATCTTGATTGCGAGCAAGCCTATGTCTGACGACAACGTCGTAACTAACCCCTCTGGATTGCAGTATAAAGACTTAAAGGAGGGAACAGGGGTGACTCCTCAAAGGGGACAAACGGTGACTGTTCACTACACCGGCACTTTGGAAGATGGTACAAAGTTTGATAGTTCCCGCGATCGCGGTCAACCTTTCAAGTTTAAAATCGGTGTCGGACAAGTCATCCAAGGTTGGGATGAAGGAGTCGGCTCGATGAAGGTAGGCGGCCGTCGTGAGTTAATCATCCCATCAGAGTTAGGTTATGGCTCCCGTGGTGCTGGTGGCGTAATTCCACCCAATGCCACCCTGATTTTTGATGTGGAATTGCTAGAAGTTAAGTAAAAAACTATTATTCAGCAGTCAGTAGCACTGAACAGCTGAGGAGCCACTGCGTTGGGCGGGTTCCCCGACTTGAAGCAAGTGGCGTTGCTGAGTTAGGAGTCCAAGTCCTTTGGGCAGGGTAAAAGGTAAAGGGAAAAGAACGGATCTTTTCCTTTGCTCCTTTCCCCAGGCGAAGCCTTCTCCCTTGTCTCCCCTTGCTCCCCGTCTCAATGATTGCGACAGCCGAAACGTGCAGCGAAATCTGTAGTTTACGCGTGATAACGTATGTGATCTTCAATAAAACTAGCAATGAAATAATAGCTGTGGTCGTAGCCCTGTTGGTAACGTAAATTGAGGGGTTGGTTAACTGCTGCACAAGCTTGCTCAAATACCTCTGGCAGTAATTGTTCAGCTAAAAATTTATCAGCAGTGCCTTGGTCAATGAGAATAGGACTGTGATATCCCACCTGTTTAATCAATTCACTAGCATCATACAAGCGCCAACTTTCTTGATTGCTTCCCAAATAACGACTGAACGCCTTTTGACCCCAAGGACAACGCATGGGTGCAACGATAGGTGCAAATGCTGAAACTGATTTGTATAGTTGTGGGTTTCGCAGCGCACAGACAAGTGCCCCATGTCCCCCCATGGAATGACCAAAAATGCCTTGTTTGTCAGTTTGGGCGGGAAAATTTGTGGCAATTAAAGCGGGTAATTCTTGGACGATATAACTATACATTTGATAGTGCTGATGCCACGGTTGTTCTGTAGCATCAACATAAAAGCCTGCACCCGTGCCAAAATCCCATTCATCATCCTCACCTGCAATGCCAGTATTACGCGGGCTAGTATCAGGTGCAACTAGCATTAAGCCATATTCAGCCGCGTAGCGTTGTGCCCCCGACTTGGCCATAAAATTCTCTTCAGTGCAAGTCAACCCAGAAAGGAAATAGAGAACTGGTACTGACTTTTGAGTGGCTTGGGGTGGCTGGTAGACAGCAAAGCGCATTTCACCGTTGCAGGTTGAAGAAGGATGAGAGTAAAAGCCGAGTTTGCCGCCAAAGCTTTTAGATTCTGAGATGAGGTTGAGATTTGTCATTAATTTATGTCCTCTTTAGTTGTTCCCAGATCGTTCTCCTGAAATTTGCAGAAATACAGTCCTTTTGCGAGGCCCATCCAACTCAAAAAACAAAACAGATTGCCAAGTTCCTAAAGCTAACTGTCCATCCACAATAGGAATTACTTCACTGGTAGTCAACATCATTGCCATCAAGTGAGAATGGGCGTTAATTGGTTCATCTTCGGGGACATCTCTTAAATGTAAGTCGTTGTGCAAGTAACGCTCTGATTCAGGTGCTAATTTCTGCAAGAAAACCTTGATATCTTCTAACAACCTGACTTCATTTTCGTTGATAGCTAAGGCAGTTGTAGTGTGTCGAGAAAATACTAAGACCTGACCGTTTTTAATTGAACTTGAGGTAATAAAATCTTTGATTTGTGGCGTGATGTTATGTATATTAATACCCTGACTAGTTTCAATTTCAACTAACTTATTAATAATCGACATTTTTTCAAGCTGGAATTTTAGATTTTAAATTGTAAAACCAGTACATTAATACAGTGTAATTTCATCCAAAAACTTAATATCTATTCATAACTCCTAACTCCTAATTATCGTTTGCAAACCTTGTACTAATCTTTCTATACCTTCTTTTGCAGTATCTTTTTGCAGCGCACCATAGGCAACTCGTAGATAACATCCGTTGTTCATACCAAAGGTTGTACCAGGAATAACAGCCACTTTATGTTCCTGGATTAATTTTGCAACTAATTGAAATGCATCCATCTGAGTATGTACTTTGAGGAAAAAATAGAAAGCCCCATTGGCAGGAGTAATGCTACATAAACTTTGTAGGCAGTTGAGGGATTTAAGTACTACTTGCCGCACTTGGGCAATCGCACCAATATTTTCTCTTAAATAATCGTCTTTTGCTTGCAAAGCTCCTAAAGCTGCATACTGAGAAACTACGGGCGGACAAATCAAAATTGTATCCTGAACTTTTTTGACGGCGACTAGTAAGTGTTGAGGAATCACCATATAACCGATGCGCCAACTAGCAAAACCGTATGCTTTAGAAAGACTATAAAGGGAAATTGTGTACTCGCTACTGCCAGCAAATGCACCAGGGGAAACGTGTTTTATCCCGTTATAGGTAAAGTATTCGTAGGCTTCATCGCTGATGTGGTAAATGCCGCGATCGCCACAGATTTGATTGACTTGGTGCAATGCTGCTTGCGAATAGACAACTCCAGTAGGATTATTCGGTGAAATTGTGACTACTGCCCTTGTTTTTGGTGTAATTGCTTGGGCGATCGCTTCTGGGCGCAGTTGGTAATTTTCATCTGTCTCTACTAACACTGCATGACAACCCGCCATAGCGATCGCCATTTCGTGGTTGAAATAGTAGGGCGTATTCAAAATAATTTCGTCGCCTGGACTAGTGATAGCAAGAATAGCGTTCATAAAGCCCATGTTGCTTCCTGCTGTCACAACGATGCAGTTTTCCGCGTTGATTTCAATGCCATTAAAGACTGACAATTTTGCTGCAAGTGCTGCCAATAAAGGGGGAATGCCTTCTACTGCTTTGTATAAATTATTAGTTTGTTCGGCGAGGAATTTTGGCAAAAGTTCTATAGCTTCAGGTGGTGGGCCATACGAAACCACACCTTGTCCTAGAGAAATGGTTCCGGGAGAGTTTTTAATTAGTTCTCCAACCACAGGAATAATTGGCGACTGCACCGCCTGCATCCGAGAGATTAATTTAGTCATTAGTCAGTAGTAGAGACGCGATTAATAAGTCAGCGCGTTGCGGGGGTTCCCACGCCACTTGCTCCACTTGGGGAAACCCCAAGACCGCAGTGGCTCCCCGTTGTAGCGACTGGCGTCGCGTCTGTACAGTAGTCAATGGTCGGTGGTCAGTGGTCATTAGCAAATAACAATTGACAACTCCTAAGTGTTTACGCTGATAAAGGCGGAGGAAACCTGATATCTGCATGGAACTGCTCCATATCGGCGCTATGATGAATCGGTAAAACATATTCTAAATTTTCATGGGGACGGTAAATAATATGTTTGGAAAGCACCTCACCTCCATGAACTCGCAGCACCGCCTCCAATCCTGCTATTACAGCCACATTTACCTCACCCACATTTCCCCGAATCAACACAGTAATTCGTCCCAAATCTGTATTTTCATAACCAACAAGAGTAACGCGGGCAGCTTTACACATAGCGTCTCCGGCTTCTAGTGCTGCGGGAACGCCATAAACTTCAATCATGCCCAGCGCTAATGTCATATCGTTAACAGGATTTAAAATTTGCGATCGCAGTTGTGGGTATAATACAAAATCTTATCATCATCAGGCAACACAGACCCCAATAATTTGTTATGCACAACAAAGCATGAAAATGTTTCTTTGCCTACTCCCTACTCTCTTTTTTCATGAGGTGGTTTTCTAGTTTTAATATGTCTATATATAGCTGCAATGTTGCGGGCATCATCTATACCCCGATGGTGTGTGCCTATCAACTCCATTCCCAGATGCTGGAGAGCCTTTGCCATGCCAAATCCTTTAGATACACCTAGATATTCTGAAAATTCATTTTTGATATTTATGTGTTCTGAAGCAAAAGGATAAGGAATATGATGAAATTCACAATCTTGAATAAATTGCTTTTTATCGTAGTTTCCCCAGGAGCAGAAAATATGGCTGGTAAATGAGTAAATCCATTCTTTAAAACGAGAAATTGCTTCTGCAAATTGCGGTGCTTGGTCAACATCTTCTTGTCGAATACTAGTCAATTCAGTGCAAAAAGCTGTCAGTTGTGGATGTCTCACAGGTTGGATAAACTGTTGAAATTCTGCATCAATTTCCCATGTTGTTCGATTAAGCATTACTGCACCGATTTCGATAATTTCCATTTCGTGACTGGGAATTTTCCCGTCGTTGGAGCAAGTAGCTTCTAAATCAACAATTAAAAAATATGATTTTCGGTCAGCGTTCATATACTTTATTAAGTATTGGTAATTTGTAATATATTTTATTTGAGCTTTTTCCGGACTGCTAACTTAATCTGGTAGGATATATTTTTTATATCCTTACAGTATTAGTCTGACAAAAGCATTAATATTAAAATATTGTAGTATATGTATTACAATAACGCAACTTATAGAACAACATGAGCAGGATTTACGCAAAAATTCTCTAAAATGATATTTTTTAAGTCTAATTTATTACTCTTCTGAGCAATTATTGAGTCCGTGTCACTTACTTTAAAGCAGACTTCGTTTGTTTAGCAGCGATTTCTAGCCGTTTGAGCAAAATTATCACAGATTGTTAACTAGTTAACTCTAAGTTTAAGTAATACCAGTGCATTTTTACAAAATTGATAGGGCAGGAAAATAGTTTATGACGACGAAACTCTGGAATTTTTGGACAAATATTGAGGGGTTGAATTGGAAACAAAGTGCAGAAGTAACAGAGACTGGAGCCAAAGCTGCTAAAGCTGTGTTTGATTTGGCTAAAGCTGTTCAAACACAAAAACACAACGTTCAAAACTTGAAGCCTTATGTAGAACAAATTTCGTCACTATTAGATGTATTTAATACGCCTCTGGGTCAAATTATCAAGGAAGTGATTCCTTTTGCACCCATCGCCATTACCATCATCAAGCTGATTTCTGATGCCACCAAAAAAGAGCCAAGCTTAGAAATCTGCGTGCTACTGGTTAGCCAAGTTGCCTACATAGACAGCTTTAAAGAAATTCTCAATCAAGATTCCCAATTACTAGAGAAAATTGATAAAGAAAAAGCAGCTACTCAGAATTTAGCTGACCAGATTAAGCAAGTAGGTAAAGAAGAATTTAAAGATCGGGAAACGAAAAAAGCTATTGTTTATTTCCACGAATCAAAACTAGCAGAAGTATTTAATCAGATTTTACAGCAACGGTTACAAGAGGCAGGGCTAACCGAAATAGACGCAAAAGCTGTAACTGAACGAGTGGCTTGGAAGACCAATGAACACATGGTGCCGACATTGGTAAAACTCGGCGATAAAGTTAAGCAACTGGTGCAATGGTATAGCGCCGGAGGGGAAAAGAAGCTAGAGAAGAATCTGAGTATTGAAGATTATTTAGAGCAGCTAATTAAACCCAAGCCAGAAGAAAAGATTTTTGATGAAACTGACATTAGCTTTCGAGATTTGTATGTACCGTTGCAAGTAAAAGAACTCGATGACCAAAACAATACAAGTATTCAAATAGAAGAATGGGTTAAAGCAGTACTTAATAACCCAGACCCAAATAAACAGAAACAAGTTTTATTTATTCAAGGTGAAGCCGGACGCGGCAAAAGTGTCTTTTGTCGGATGTTCGCCGACTGGGTGCGACGAGAATTGCATCCTAGCTTTACCCCAATCCTGATTCGGTTGCGGGAACTGCGGGTACTTAAGGATAACTTAACTGAGACTCTTAAGAACTATTTAGAAAACCTTGATTTTGTCCAAAATGATTCAGGCTGGCTTACGGATAAAAATACCAGATTTTTATTTTTATTGGATGGGTTTGACGAGCTGTTGCTAGAAGGAAGAGCTAGCGGCGGCTTGCAGGAATTTTTGTATCAGGTAGAGCAGTTTCAAAAAGACGGACTTTGCCATCATCAATTTTTGGTTACTGGTCGTTCCCTCCCACTACAAGGAATTGACCGCTTACTCTCACAAACGAAAAGCTTAAAGCGCGCCGAACTTCAGCCAATGGATGACTCGATTCGGCAAACATGGCTGAAGAAATGGGCAGATAAAGTTGGGATGCAGGAAGCCACCGACTTTGAGCAGTTTTTGCAGGCTTGCCCTGATGAAATTAAAGATAAATTAGCACGAGAACCCTTACTGCTTTATTTACTGGGACGGATGCACCGGGAGCAGCGTCTTAATGTGCAAATGTTTACAGATGCAAAAGGTATCCAAGCAAAAATTCGCATCTATGACGAATCGGTGAAGTGGGTATTAGAAAAACAGCGCGAAAGTGAAAATCAGAATGATAACTCCCGCTTGACTGGATTAGAGAGCGAAGATTTGCGAGAGTTTCTGACTGAAGCTGCCTTATGTGTGGTGCAGTCAGGGAATGAATCTGCAAAAGTGACAATGTTAGAAGCACGACTCAAAGAAAGCAAAAGCCCAGCAGCAAAGTTAATTCAGCAAGCTAGACAAGAGAATTCCTCAGAAAAAAATCAACAAGATAAGCTACTCAATAACTTGTTGACTGCATTTTATATAAAACCTGCTTCAGGTGATAAAGGCGGTTCTGTGGAATTTGTCCACAAGAGTTTTGGCGAATTTTTATTCGCAGAGCGTTTAATAGAAAGCTTTGTAGATTGGACAGAGAAAGTAACCAAGCGTCAGCGCGAAGATGACTTGATTACCATTGATGTAATGGATAGGCAGATTTACGATTTATTGGGCTATGGAAATTTAACACATGAGATTGTCGAATATTTGATGGGTTTGTTGGCTGAAAGTTCAGAATTTAATGATGTAGAACGCTTGCAGAAACTGTTCCAAAGATTAGAGTATTTTTACTTTCGTTGGTCTGATGGGGAATTTATTGATGCAGAAGATGCAAACTTACCCCTAATTAAGAAAAAACAATTGAGGGAGCAATTACCAGATCGAGAAATTCACTTGGGACTGCGACAAGTGGATATTCATACAGGGTTGAATGTGATGATTTTGCTTCTAGAGTTACATCGCTATGCCCGAACAAAAGACGACCTCAAGGACAAAATCAGCTTTCACCCCTGCGGTCAACCTAATGCTGATGAATTTGACTCAGAACGCTTACTTCGTATTATTGACTATAGCCACTGCCTGAGCCTCTCTCCTTTGAATAGAAACAATAGAAACTTAGTATTCAATCTTGAGATTTACAAATACCACCTTGGATTATTTCTTAGGGATGCTGACCTCAGCGGTGTCAACCTCAGCGGTGTCAACCTTGGCTATGCCGACTTAAGGGGTGCAGACCTCAGCCGTGCAAACCTCAGCCGTGCAGACCTCAACCGTGCAGACCTCAGTGGTGCCAACCTCAACCGTGCCGACTTAAGGGATGCAAACCTCATACGTGCCAATCTTAACCGTGCCGACTTAAGGGATGCAGACCTTAGGGCTGCCAACCTTACCCGTGCTTACCTGAGCCGTACTGACCTTAGCAATGCCAACCTCGATCTTGCCAAACTCAATAGTGCCAAACTCAATAGTGCCAAACTCAATAGTGCTATTCTGCGCCGTTCAGATTTTAACCGTGCCAGCCTCGAACATGCTCAACTTTACCATGCCCATCTCAACGGTGCTAACCTCAAAGGTGTCAATCTCAACGGTGCCAATCTCGAAGCAGTTGTTTGGAACAATGACACAAAATGGCTCAATGCTGAAGGGTTGCATAAAGCAGTAGGCATATCTCCAGAGTTGGCGCAAGACTCAGCTTTTGCGGCTGCGGTTGCCTTGAGTCAAGGTATCAGTTGGGTGAGAGAAGGCAAAATTGAAGAAGCCAAGAAAGCTTTTAGCCAAGCCCTAAAACATCAACCTAGTTTAAATGACTCTGCCGAATATTGGCATAGCATCTGCTGGTTTGGCAGTGTACACGGTTATGCTCAAGGAGTTCTCCCCATCTGTGAAAAAGCTGTTGCCCTAGACCCTGAGAATAAATTTTATCAAGACAGTCGGGGGCTGGCTAGAGTCCTAACAGGCGAGTTGGTTGGCGCATTAGAAGACTTTCAGGCTGCTGTAGACAGTGGCGCACTTGATTACTCAGAAGGTGTGAAGCAGCGACGGCTGCGCTGGATAGAAGCACTGAAGTCAGGCAATAATCCCCTCACACCAGAAGAATTAGAGGAACTGCGCCAAGCTGAAGGCTAAATAGGGAGTAGAAGAGTCTACGGTATACATATAAGTCAGAAAAACCTCATCACTAAAGATTTGCGGTGAATTAGTTCAGTTGTGCCACTAATAATTGCAATAACGGCGATCGCATTTGCTGTTTTGGCGAACTCATTTGCTATTTTGGCGAACTCATTTGCTATTTTGGCGATCGCATTTGCTATTTCGGAGAACTCATTTGTTATTTTGGCGATCGCATTTGTGATTTCGGCGATCGTATTTACTATATCGGCGATCGCATTTGCTATTTCGGCGATCGTATTTACTATATCGGCGATCGTATTTACTATATCGGCGATCGCATTTGCTATATCGGCGATCGTATTTACTATATCGGCGATCGCATTTGCTATTTCGGCAATCGCATTTGTGATTTCAGCGAACTCATTTGCTATTTCGGCGAACTCTTTGTTATTTTGGCGAACTCATTTGTTATTTCGGCGAACTCAACGCCTCAAACTGCTGCCAGCAAAGGTACAGCGCACGCGGTACGTGAAAACATCCTTTCCATTTGCCACCTTTGAGGTTCAATAGTACTTCTCCACGTCGATTGAGGTAGCCAAACCACTCACCGTATTCAGCATCGGCAAAGTGCGACCAAGCGTAATCGTGCATTTTTTCATACCATTCCCAACATTCTTTACGCCCCGTCAGGCGATAACCCATTGCCAAGGCAACCAAAGATTCTAAATGCACCCACCACAACTTTTGATCCCATTCCAGTTGTTGTGGAGGATAACCTTCTGCATCCATAAAGTAATACAATCCGCCATATTCGCCATCCCAGGCAAAATTTAGAATATTTAGCACCACATCAACGGCTTGATTAATAGTTTTGGTGTCGTTTTTCCGGCGGGCGATGTCCATAATAAACCACATCGCCTCAATGCCATGACCGGGGTTAATCAGCCGTCCTTCAAAACTATCAATGTGGGAACCATCGGGAGCAACGTTTTCGTACATCAGTCCCCGTTCCTGGTCGAGAAAATCGCTCATCACTTCGCGAACAGTCAAATCCAGGACGTTATCCAGGGTTTCGCTGGGCAGTAGCCATTCCATTTCTAGTGTCAGGTTGGCTAAAATCATTGGCACTGCCAAGGCTTTCATCGGCCGGGTGTTGGGATAGGTCTTGTTATACTTGCCCTTTGGGTTGTCTTTGCGACGCAGCACGTTATTGTAAGCTTGTGTTGCAACATTTTTTGCCCAATCTTCACCACAGGCAAGGGCATATTGGCTAAATGCCATAGCAGCAAAGCAATCAGAAAAGATATTGTAAGGCTGAACTAGTGGCTGACCTTCACGGGTGAGGGCAAAGTACCAATTGCCATCGGCATCTCTGCCATGTTGGGCGAGAAATTTAGCGCCATTGCTGGCAATTTTCAGCCAGTTTTCACGTTTTTCTAGTTGGTTGCAAAGCATGGAAAAAGTCCAAACTTGACGGTTTTGCAGCCAGATGAATTTGTCTGTGTCATAAACTTTGCCTTTGCGGTCTAGGCAGGTGAAGTAACCGCCTTGCTGCCAGTCAAGCGAGTGTTTTTCCCAAAATGGAAGTACGTCGTTGAGGAGGGCGTTTTTGTAAAGTTCCGCCAGCGCTTTAAAGTCGTGCCCCATAAATTCCCTTTGTGTGCCAACACTAACAGTCGGCACTAGCTTCAAGGCGGAGAACCCGCGCAACGCAGTGCCTCGTTAATTATCGCCTTGCTGTGAATAAAAGTGTTTATTTGATTCCTATAAGATACAAGGATGTGAAGCGCGATCGCCCACGTAACGTTTTTTCATCAACTGGTGCGTTGCACTTGTCTCCAATTACTTACCAAGCAAAAGTTCTGGGGCTTTCATAGACTTGAAAAAATTGTAGTTCGGGATTACTTCACGGTATACGGCTAGTGTTTCCTCGTTGACTCGTGCAGCACTGAATCTGTCTAGGTTTTGTTTGGCGCGGCTTTTCCACTTGTTAAGTTTTTTGGGGTTGTTCAGTAAGTGGGCTAAAGCTGCTGCTAGGGTTTGACTATCTTTCGGTGGTACTAAAATGCCAGCCTGCCGATTATCCAAAGTCTCGGGAATGCCGTCTACATCGCTGGCAATAATTGCACAACCTGCTTCTCGCGCTTCTGTTAGCACTAAACCAAAAGATTCGCAGTGGGAAGCAAGGACAAAAATATCGGTTGCTAGCATGTAGCGTTGCGGTTCTGGCTGAAAACCTTCAAAATGAATGCGTTGGCACAGCCCGCCGCAGGCATCGCTAAAAGCTGTCTTTTCTACCATTGCCTCGAAGATGGCGCGATCGGGGCCATTTCCTATTAAGTATAAATGTGCTTGGGGAAAGTCTATAGCAATTTTGATAAAAGCTTCGATTAACTCAGCAATTCCTTTTCTGTGATACATTCCCGCGACAGTAGTTATAGCTGGACGGTGTAGAGGTATTGGTTGATAATCTGTAATTTTACGATGTCGGGGACTGCCTAATGTGCCATTAGAAATTACTCGCAGCTTTTTTTTGGATATGCCACGCCGCACCATCGAGTTCGCTACTGCATGACTAACTGCTATTACCCGATCTGCCAATCCCATTAATACGGCACTACGCTGAAACTCGTTGTGTACTGTAGAAACTAAACCATATTTGCAGTCATATCTAAAAACTCCTGCTAGCACGACTCCAGTCATCATGTGTGCATGGACAATATCGGGTTGAAATGTCTGCACAATCTCCCGATAACGCCAAGCAGCTTTGATGAGATTAAGCAGTTGCCTAGACTGATTTAATTGAAAGTGTTTGACGCAATGCCGTGCTAATAATGCTTCATATTCTCCCCCAGCAGAAGCTACAGCAACATCATGACCAGATTGTGCTTGCAAACAAGCTAGGTCTACTGCTACATTGACAATCCCATTCCCGATTTTTTGTACGTGATTTGTTATGTGTAAAATTTGCATGTAACTTTGCTCCACAACGGTGATAAATTCCGGATTTGGGATTGTTACTACACACGGATTTATAGGAGGAGGCAAGAGGCAGGAGGCTGGTTTCCTCTTAATTTATTTCTAATTAATTGGAGGGAGTTGACTATTATTAAGATTCTAGAGGTAACCTTGGTTAAATTTTAAGATTTAGCTTTAAAGTAAATTTCATAATCACCTAAAAATCGGTTAATAAAACCACGGGGCAGGCTTTCAAGTTGGGAAGAATATGCTGCGATCGCTTGCTGCTTTTTCTCCTGAACCAATGTAATTGAAAGAGAGTATGCTGCTGCTATATCTTGTAATTTGAGTAAAATAAATAGCGGCGATCGCCAAAACAGCCAGATGGGATATTGTAGCAGATCGACTGTTATTCCGGCTTGAGCAATTGCTACTTTGACTAATTCATAGGTAGCTTCATGGTCTTGATGACAGTCTTTTTTATGAGGTACGTAAATCTCTTGCGGTTGATAAAATTCGATCAGATACATTACCTGTTCAATGGTTTCTTTTCGTTCTTGATGATTTAATTTTTGTAAATGCCCATCATGCTTATCTAAAAAGTGAATTTTTGATGGTTCAACTCCCAAAAATTCTAATGCAGTTAAAGCTTCTTGTTTACGAATTTGGATAATTTTATCATGAGAATTTAGCTGTGAACCTCCTGCTCCTTGACCATTTGTTAAGAAAACTACTACAACTTGTATTCCATGTTCGCGTTTATTAGCAATCATCCCACCACAGCCAAATGTTTCATCATCTTGGTGCGGAGAAAACACCATCGTTGATTTATGACTAAATGTAAGAGGCTTACTTCCAAGAAATAAAATACATCGAAATAGTAAGCTGGAGTGGATATACTGTATTTGCTCAATCCAGGTATTTGGTAATAATTTTTGTAATTGTTGCAGATAGGTTTTGATTGTCATAATAATAGATTTTCCCAAAATACCCAGATTCCCGACTTCTTAGAAAAGTCAGGAATCTTATTTTTCATGAATGATTTAGAAGGGAACCTTAGCAAAGAACTGGCTTATATTTTTGGAGTATGTCTTAATTACGAATTAGTAAGTAGGTGGACATAATTAAATATAAAATGTCAACCTGTAAAACCCTGTCACAAACGAGCTTTTCCCTTCTGCCTTCTGCCTTCTGCCTCCTGCCTCCTGCCTCCTGCCTTCTACTTATCACTTTGGTAGGCGATACATAATTACTTTGCCTTTCCAATCTTCTTCAACAAATACTACGTGTTCGCCATTGGAACGGCGAAAAGCGCGGATACCGTGGGGTATGTCAATCCAGCCACTTTCGCCTGCAACTTCTGGGCCGGGTTTTAACTTTTGGACAGCAACTCCTGTTTTGGCATTGTAAACGTTTACCTCTGCTGTTTTCCCTGTGACGGTAAATACATAATCTCCCGCGACACTCATGGCTGCGGTAGCGACTTCGCGTTTACCAGTGGTGTCATAAGGAATCACAATCCGCCAGCGGGGAGTACGATCGCCTTTGTTCCAATTGTCAAAACGGGCAATCTCAGAACCGACAACTTTGGTATCGTCCCCAATGGCTGGATGTTCTTTAGTAAAGCCTGACAAATACATAGTGTCTGTTTGCGGGAAATACTCAATCCGTCGCAAATCGCTAAAGAAGCTGGGAGTTTTTTGCTTTTGCATGGAACTATAGCTATAGATGGGGTTGCCATTGGTATCTAGTCCTTGCAAAGGATAGCGCCGGATGCCATCTTCAGTTCGTAAGGTTTTCCAGACATCTCCTTTACTGTCTACCCACCATCCCCCTAAGTAAGGATAATCTTTGCTGCGATCGTATTCATCTTTATCAAAGCCACCGTTACCGTTCTTGTCTCGCCAGATCCATTCTCCTTGTTCTGGTTGATTGGGCGGCCAATTTCCTGGCATTGATTTTTTATCTTCGCCATGAGTACCAACAAACATTCCCGCAGGTATCGCAATTTTGCCATCCTTGGCTGGATTGAAACGATAAATTTGCAGAAAGCTGCTGTACATATCTGTGAGGAACAAAAAGGGTTTACCTTTGATGCGGCGAACAAAGGTGGCATCAGGTGATGTATGCAGGCGCGGATCTTGAGGATATTTAAAGGCATTTAATGTGTAGCCTTTGTAAGTCCATTTCTTACCAGCAGGCTTACTATAATCCATCAAATAGCGTTCTTGCTTGGTGAATACATCTATGCCATCAGTACTAGGATCGGCATCGGCGTTATCGACAAATAATAATCCCAGTAATTGCCATAGTTGCTTTCCCGATGGCGAAAACTTCCGTAAATCTGTGCCTGATTTGTTGAAACCATTACTATTTACATAAATATTTCCTGTCGCATCTGCACCGACTCCTGTAAGTCCATACAATTTCAAAGCTTCAACTTCGCCGGGGGTACCTGCATAAATACCGCCTTTACTGCCGAAAGTTCCAACCTGCATCGGCTTATCCTTGATGGCGTAAATTAGCACTTGCTGACGGGGGCCATTTTCTGTCAGTAAAAGTCTGTTTTGATTATCGATCGCGATCGCTGTTGGTTCAACAATATCTGCAATCTGCTGGGGTAATTGCTTTCCTGTCTGGGAATAACGCACAACCTTGGCAGGATTACTCCCATTTTTACTTTGAATAATCCAGAGATTTTTTTGTTGATCGATGGCGAGCGCTCCCGGACGTGCGACACTAAAGCTGCGTAGTTCTTTCATCGTGTCGGTATTGTAGACGCGAATGCGATCGCTGGCAGCATCACTCACATATAACTCATTTTCCGCAGTTGCTAATCCAGTAACTTCGCTTTTAGTACTGGTAATTAACATACTTTTATCCCAGCCACGTCCTTCGTCAAATGGTGCTGGTTTTCCCGACAAGTCATAGCGTCTGACACAATACCAAGTTGTTCCATCCGAGGGATAATCTTGGTTGATTTTGCCAACCGCCCCCTGAACCATCGCCATGTAAATATATTTATTATTTGCTGTTACAGCTTTACCGCCACTGCGACTCCAGCCGTGAGTGTCACTCAATAAGCCAATAACATTGCCATCTTTATATATTCCTGCTTCTGCTCCAGCCTCATCCCATTGACTATTGGTATAGACTGTACCATCACCAGCAACGTACATTGTTTCTATATTGTTTTGTACCCACTTGTTTCCACCACCAAAACTATTACCAATCCAAGAAGTTTTGTATGTGGGCGTAGGCACTCCCCTGACAGTCCTATCTGTTACTATTCTATGGGTGGTTGTAGGCACTCCACTGACAGTCCAATCCGTTGTTATTTCAAAGGAAGTAACAATCACGCTAATAGCAAAAGTTAGAAGTAAAAATTTGACAAATTTTAAGTTCTGAAATTTTCTCGTCTGAAGCTGTTTGAGCTTTTTTTGAAGTTTGCAAAACTGCCGTAATAATCTATTTTGCATACAATTCCTAAAACTATTATTACTTTTAAAGTGTCATGATTACTGATATTACGGGAGTTAATAAAAGTAATAATGATACAACCAGTAGCAAATAAAACTTTTTACGGAATGATGCACGCAAAGGATAACAAAGAGCATCAAACTATATTTGTGCCCGGTTTAAACCTAATCTCCCTGAAATTAAAAATTGATATCAGTTGATTTCTAACGTTTACAGGACATCTACATACATAGCAAATACTTGATGTTAATAAAATCATATTTACAAAGATTTTATCAAAAATACATAATCTTTAAATTTATAAAAAATCTTTTTATTTATACTTTTGTATGTAATATTATTTACCTTTATTTTGCAATAAATAGTAAATTTAAATACAGAAATACAATATTAATTTTAATACCAAGATTATTTGTTACCAAAAAACTGTAATAAATAAACTTACTGAAGCATAACTTCTAACTGAAATACCTACGAAGTAGGACGCGAACAGTACGGATGATATAGAGAATGACTGGATATAAGTACTAGCAATATCAATTAAATGCTGAATAGAAAAAGGCGTTTGAGCTTGATGTAGAAATAAACATACGCACGCTCAATACATCATAGGAGACAAGTAGTGGAAGGTAAAAAAGAAAATTTAAACTCAGAATCTGCTTCTATTCTTGCCCTTGGAGTGGGCTGGTTTCCTAAAACGCCTGGAGGATTAGAAAGGTATACTTATGAACTAACTCATAATTTGGCGGTACAAGACCATGTGGAGTTATGTGGTGTCGGGCTACCAGAAGCTGGATTAAATTTACCAATTAAGTTGACTAACTTAGCTTCTCCAGATAGTGCTATTTGGCAACGACTATGGTCTATTCGCAAGAACTTTCAGAAAACAAGGGTAGGCAAACCAGATGCCATTAATTTGCATTTTGCATTATACAGCTTTCCGATTTTAGATATTTTGCCTAAAGGAGTGCCTATCACCTACAACTTTCATGGCCCTTGGGCATCTGAAAGTAAGCAAGAAATGGTTAATAATCAACTTAGTATTTTTTTGAAGCGTCAGCTGATAGAAAAAACTACTTATAATAGCTGCGATCGCTTTATTGTCCTCAGCAAAGCATTTGGCAAAATTTTACATCAAGAATATCAAATACCATGGAGTAAAATTCACATTATTCCCGGCGGAGTTAATATTAACTGGTTTCAGCCAAACTTATCATCACAAGCAGCTTGCCAGCAACTAGGCTGGCCTAATAATCGCCGCATCTTATTTACATCTCGTCGTTTAGTGCATCGGGTTGGAGTTGACAAATTATTGCAGGCGCTTGCAATAATTAAGCCGAAAATTCCTGATATTTGGCTAGCAATTGCTGGTCGTGGTCATATGCAAATTGCACTAGAACAGCAAGCGAGAGAATTGGATTTAGAAAATAACGTTAAATTTTTAGGTTTTTTGCCTGATGAACATTTACCTCTAGCTTACCAAGCAGCTGAATTAACTATTATGCCCAGTCAATCTTTTGAAGGATTTGGATTGGCAATAGTAGAATCTCTTGCTTGTGGCACTCCCGTTTTATGTACTCCGATTGGTGGAATGCCAGAAATTTTATTACCTTTCTCGCCAGAATTGATTACTGCTTCTACTAAAGTCTCAGCTATTGCCGAAAAATTAGAACAAGTACTCTTGGGAAATTTACCAATACCTTCACGAGAAGCCTGTCGCCAGTATGCCGTGACTAATTTTAATTGGGACAAAATAGCCCAGCAAGTGCGCCATGTTCTCTTAGCCTGAAAGAAAGGCAGAGGAAAGATGGTAGAAGCGATGATAACACTCCTAACTCCTGTACAGACGCGATGCCAGTCGCTACAACGGGGAGCCACTGCGGTCTTGGGGTTTCCCCAAGTGGAGCAAGTGGCGTGGGAACCCCCTTCGGGTTCGCCAGTTGCCTGCGGAGGGAAACCCTCCCGCAGCGCTGGACTCACCGCAACGCGCTGGCTCATTAATCGCGTCTCTACTCCTAACTCTTGCACAGACGCGATTAATCGTGTCTCTACTCCTAAAATTATGAAAATTCTATTTTTAGACCAAAGTGGTAAACCAGGTGGTGCAGAACTGTGTTTAATAGATATTGCTAAACCTTATCGCGATCGCTCTTTGGTAGGCTTATTTGCAGATGGCCCTTTTAGAACTTTACTACAGCAGCATCATATCCCTGTAGAAGTTCTCACAAATCAACCAATCGAAGTTCGCAAACAAAGCAATCTTTTACAAGCAATAGGGAGTCTGGGACAACTCGCGCCTCTACTTACTAAAGTTATCAAAATAGCTATAAAATACGATTTAATCTACGCCAATACGCAAAAAGCTTTAGTTATTGGCGCATTAGCTAGTTTTATAACTCGTCGTCCTTTAGTATATCACTTACACGATATTCTCTCCAAAGAACACTTTAGCCAAATTAATCTTCGTGTTGCTGTTAACCTAGCCAATCATTTTGCATCATTAGTAATTGCTAATTCTCAAGCTAGTCAACAAGCCTTTGTCCAAGCAGGTGGACACCCAAAACTGACTGCAATTGTTTATAACGGCTTTGAACCGAAAAATTATCAAACTTGTGAGTCTAATATTAGACAATTGCAGCAACAGTTAGGACTAGAAGGAAAATTTATCGTTGGACATTTCAGCCGACTTGCACCTTGGAAAGGGCAGCATATTTTAATTTCTGCAATTGCCCAATGTCCGCCAGAGGTGACAGCAATTTTAGTTGGTGATGCACTGTTTGGCGAACAAGATTATGTCCAACAATTACACCAACAAGTTGCAGCTTTAGGACTAGAACACCGTGTCAAATTTTTAGGATTTCGCTCAGATATTCCCCAACTAATGGCGGTTTGTGACTTAGTAGCACATACTTCCACTTCTGCCGAACCTTTTGGTCGAGTGATTGTTGAAGCAATGCTATGTGGGAAACCTGTAGTTGCAACCAAAGCTGGCGGTGCAATGGAATTAGTAGAACATGGAATTAATGGTTTTCTTGTAACACCAGGAGAACCAGAAGAACTCGCACAAGTAATTAATACCTGTCTTCAGCAAGCAGAAATAACCGCAACTATAGCCAGTAATGCCAGAACTAGTGCTAGTCAACGTTTTGATGTGACAGCTATTAATGATTCCATCGCTAAATTATTAGCGAGCAAATTTAGTAAGTACAGGACTTACGCACAGGCAACGGAAAATCGAACCACAGAGGACACAGAGGACACGGAGGAATAAGAGTTTCAGAGAGTTCTTGCGTAAGAAATGAATAAAGACATCACTCCCCACTCTCCTTAGCTATTTGCTTGCGGAAAACACCAAAATGAGTAAGCAAAATGGCATTTTGAGAAAGCGATCGCACATTTTGCTTTCTAATTTAAAGAGTGCATGAAGAGGAAAAAGTTTACCACTAAGGACACATCCTAACTATCTGATTGGTTAAGTTTGTCTAATCCATCCTGAATACATTGCCTGACGAATTCAGGGTAATTATCTAATGCTTTGAGTTTGTCCATCACTGACTGAGGAAGTCTGACAGTCAGCTTTGCGATTAATGGTTCCGGTCTGTTAGTAGTGAACGGCGTAAGATTTTCTGGCTTCCCTTTAGGATTGGGCATTATTAATAAATATAAATTACCTGTGAATGAGATGTCGTCACGTCATAAATTTTTATTGATGGTGGGTATTGCAACTTGACAGGGAGCTTACCCACCATATCCACCTTAAAAATGGACACTACTATTCTATGTTCACGCGTTCCGAACTTGAAATTAAAACCATTAGGGAATTAGCCGACTTATGCCGACGATACGGTGTCAAACCAACAGGGAACAAAGGATACACAACAAGTTACATTACTACTTTAATGGCATTCCCTCAGCTAGCACTCTCTCAACTCAGACAAGCAAGGGGTTAAAAACTCCTAGTTTTCCTCACTTTCAAACACTAGGGACAATGATAGAGGAAATGGAATCTCCCACTGATGAGCAAGCAGCACTCATTAAAATAACCTTGGAAGGTAGGAGGATGGCTTACCCCGATAGGTTTGACCAAGAAAAGCTACTCAACCTCCACAAAGCTAAGATGCTACTTGAACAGGCTTTTGCACTGTTAGGGCAATAACTTGACAACACTTTGACACATTTTTACGGCATCCCCTCAACTAGGGGATTTTTTCATGAGAAAGCTTAGTTAGCTGTTCTACATTTAATTTGCATATTATATTGTGTTGACTGTTGACTGCTACCGATCGCGTGATACCAATTCTCTAAAACCTGGCAACAGATTCAAACCTAGAAACCCAATATGCTTCGGTTGATAACGGACAACCGCAAATCAATATCAGGACATTTTAATTTATTTGAAAAGCACTCATCTATGAATGAGTAGATAGTAGGTGAAGGATCTCACTGACGATTTCCTCTGGACTCTCAAGCTTGACTAGAAATCGATCAAAGCCAGCCTTCAAAGCCTTATGACTTGAAACTTCCCGTGTATAAGAAGTAATAGCAATCGCTGGCAACTGCCGTAGAAATGAGCTTGAATGCACCCGAATTTGCTTAATCAACCAATTTCCATCATGATAAGGCAACTTCACATTGGATAGCAGAACATCGGGATGAAACGATTCAACCAAGGTGAGGGCTGCTTCTGCATCGATGAAAGCCATCACCTCTGCACCTGCTGTTTCCAGAATGTAAATGAGCAACTCTGCAATATCTGGCTCATCCTCCACCAGCAATATCCGGATTCCAACAAGGCGCTGGAGCGAGTTTAACTCACTTTCTCGATTGCTCGTTTGTTCTGTCGCCATGCTGTCCTTTTATTTGCTGATATAGCTTACCTCTTCTATTGCAATTTAAAAGGGGAAATAAGCCTTCAGTCTAATTAAACAAATTTGGTCAGAAAAAGATTATCAATATGAAGAAGGTGAAGAGGGCAGAGAGCAGAAGGTAATAATATGGTCTGCGGCTCACAACCCACACCAATTGCAGTCCACTAAATCGTACCCCTACGGAGAAGCAAGCTACGCGCAGGTCTCGTAGAAAAGATTTTAGTGGGGGGACTTAAACCCTTGAACATTCGCTCACGGGTAGAGAGTAGTCTACAGTATTCCCTTCTGCCTTCTGGAGACAGTGCCTTGCGGGAGTTCTCCCCTTTGTAGCAACTATCGTCCTCCTGCCCTCTGCCTTTCTTGTTAATTCACGGACTAACATTGACCGCCCTGTTAGATGAGCGATCGCCTTAACCAATTTTTCCATGTCAACAGGCTTCAACAACCATTGGTCAAACCATACTTCCGAAAGAGAAAATCGAGTTTCTGGCTCTTCAAGTGCCGTGAGGGCAATAATGGGAGTAGATTTGTCAGTTCTATTTGAAAGATTCCGGATTTGGCGTAGCAGCGAATAACCATCTTCACCGGGCATAGCAATGTCAGTGAGTACTAAATCTGGGCGAAGTTGAACAAATGTCTCTAAAGCTTGATGTACCGTGAAAGCCGAATGAACTTCAATTCTATATAACTCAAGCACATAAGTAATCCAGATACAGGTATCGAGGTCATCATCGACCACTAATACTCGTAAACCGCCTAGTCTAGATGCGTCAGGAATGGGCATGACCAGAAGCCTTACTTTAAGTGAGTAAGCATAGTATCTAAATGAGAATTTAAAAATTGGTGGATTTTTTAGATAAAAATAAGATTTTTATAATATTGCTTAATATAATTCAATGCGAGCGCTCATAATTTATTTAGCTGTCTAACTACTTATCTAGACATATCATATGGTTTCCAAAAGCAAAGCGCCGTCTTCCGTAATAGTGGAAATCCAGCGCTTTACAATGTATATACAGGTATTAAGCGTTCGGGTCTTTATTTAGCTGACCCTAATTTATTGTCCTTATCAGAATGACAGAAAACTTAAAAATTAATTTATATTCTTAATATTTGTTAATATGAATCTCATTTTTTGCTTTTTCTCCTAAGTTATTTCTGTCTTTAGATAGAGGTAATTATTAATTTAATATCAATGAAAACTGTTGAGGTGTTGGAACTACTAGAGTCAGCAACTCCAACACAGGACGATATTGAAACACATTTAAATCGGTTGGCGAAAGAGTGGGATAGCTTGCCAGTCGATTTTCAGTTCAACTCGGACTTAGAAGAAAGCTTACTCTACTGCTGTGCGTATATTTTTTTGTCGCGTGACCAATCTGAATATGTTCGCTCCCAGATGCGTCGCCTACCGGGAGATGAAGACTATCAGCATCTAACTGATGCTGATTTTTTATGTGAAGATGTGTCATGGGTGGGTAGAAGCCCACCCTGAAATAGCAATTGAAGCGGACAAGCGAGCTATTGACCACTTGGAAGTAATGACAGCGGAGTCGCCCGGTTTAGCTAAGTTCTTTGATAATTGGGGATGGGCTTGGTTATAAACCTACTAATTCACGAGATTCAAAATCGGTAAGTTGTTGGGCGATCGCTAATCGTGCTTCTAATTTTGCTACGCTAAATTGGTTACGCAGATATTCTAAATGAGCAAAGGCATTCGATCTTTCAACAGTTAATTGGATCTGCATATCCATTGCCTTTTGATATTCCTGATTCACAACCAGCACTTCAAAGCGACGTGCTTTGCGTTGAGCATCATTTTTCAAATCCATATCAAAGGCGGAGGCGCGATCGGCATTACCTTCAAATCGGTTAATCTGAAGTTGAACTGCCATCAATTGCGAATCTACTTCATTCATTCGTTGGGCAGCTTGGGCGATCGCAGTTGGATAATGACTCAATTGCATCATTAAATGATATTCCTTGGCGAAAATCTTGACAAAGAAAATAGGCTATAATACTGAATATGAGGAGCAAAAAATTCAAAAGTTGGCATTTTGAATTTTCAAATGATTTTCGCCTCTGCCTGCTTAATTATGCTACTTCCCGGAGTGGCGATGAAACTGCTACCTCTGGGAAAGAAAGCGATAGCTGTTCGGCTTGAGGCACCGCAGCTTGCTCCAATATCTGTACTTCGATATTCACACTAACCAAATAACTACCTGTATCAGCACCAACTGCTTCAGCGATTAATTTGGCAATGTCTGGACGTTTTGCGGTTAGTGGGTCGCGCAAGATGCATCGATCCCATTCGTGCTTGGCAGTTGGGTTGAGGTTGAGAATGTAATGCTTAATCATTGAACTAACCCTTGAATCCATCTTCCAGAAGACCGTTACAGAGGCTTTTTTACTGCACTAGGCTTTGTGGACGCTATATCTATTATAGTACAATTGTACTGAATTGTGTGAAATCTAAAAGCCAAGAGCTAGAGCAGAGGCAAGGGGACGCGGAGAATATGACCAATGACCAATGACTATTGTAGAGACGCGATTAATCGCGTCTCTACTAATGACTAATCAGCCTTGCCATTCCCATGGTTAAGCAACTGAACATCGTTAACCCAAATGGCTTGTTGAGGCACAGAAATAGAAATTCCAGCTTTGTCTAAGGTATTTTTCAAGCGACGGCGATACTCTCGTGCCACATCCCATTGCTTGAGTGGCTGTGTTTTAATCCATACACGAATTATCAAACCGCGATCGCCAAAATTATCTATTCCCAGAACTTGTGGTGTTTCGATAATTTGATGTTGCCATTGCGGATCTCGATCCATCTCTAAGGCTACAGATTTAATCAACTCCAAAACATGGTCAATATCAGCATCATAGGCGACTGGAATGGTTAAATCGGCCCTTGCCCAACGACTAGAAAGATTAGCAACAATTTTAATTTCACTGTTGGGAATCGTGATTAAGCGCCCTTCTGAATCTCGCAACTGGGTCATCCGCAGATTCAGATTTTCTACTAAGCCTCCTACATTTCCTACAGCAATAACATCACCTAGAGCGTATTGATCTTCTAGGATGATGAGAAAGCCATTAATCGCATCTTTAATCAAGTTTTGCGAAGCCAAAGACACTGCGACACCGACTAAACTGGCACCAGCTAGTAAAGGAATGATGTCTATACCCAACGCGACTAAGGCTAATAGAATACCAACGCTGACCCAGATAGCAGTAACAATACTTTTAGTCACGCCAGAAAATGTGGAAACTCGTAGTTTCAGACGTTCAAAAGTTTCCGAGCTAAATAAAGCACCACTGCTAATGAAGGTGGTGGTAAAGCGGTCAATGAGGGCATAGCTGAAACGGATCGCCACATAAGTTCCCAATGCCACAACAGCTAATCTCAAAGGAATTTGGGCAGCGGTGAGAATACCTGCTTGAAACGGTCGTGTATAAGGAAATAGACCCAAGATGATGAAACTGCCGCTTCCCCAAATCCCTGCTTGAGTTAGCTGAAACAGTCGTTTCTTAACTTCTTGAAGATGGCGATGTTGCTGTTGATTTAGTTGTGTTGTAATTGGTTGAGCTGTTTGTGGAGTCTGGGGAATAGGCTGTACTAAATTATTTCTGGAACGACGCTGCCAAATTAATACCCCGCAGCTCGTGAGAATCATTACTACCCCAATGCCAGCAGCAATTTTTCCTTGGTTGACTAAAGATTGAGTTTGTCGCTCTTGCCTTGCCTGTTGTAGAGCGTCTTGTAGCTTTTCGGTGAGTTGATTGGCCGAGATAAACGGATCTTCCTTTCGTAGTTGAGCATCCTCGGCAGTAATAGTCATTAGGTATTGATTGTTAACATAAATTACTGGCAATCCATTTAATTTCCGGGTTTCCACCTTGGCTTTTTGTGTAGGCGATCGCAAGTAATTTTGTGCGATTTCATCCAAATTCTCTTGGATATCTTTTGAACGTTCGGGAAAATTTGTTTTCGTTGCCGCTATCTGAAACAACTGGCGACCATCCAAATAAATCCAGCCAGAAACAATTCTGTTATCTGAGTCATTACTCTGATTGCTAGGAGTTTGTATCTGAGGTAGAACCGGAATTTGGGCTGTAGCTTTTGGCACAAATCCAACGGCTATAACCATTGAACTGGCAATCGCCAAAAATTGAAAGCGCACTCAAATACCTCCTTGGGTTAATTTACTACTAAATACTCCAGAGCCATCCTCACAGTTAGTTTGAGTAGATGTACCCACCTAAAGTTAAGTTTTTGTCCTCAACTGGCAAAACTTTGATGTTTTTGACCATAATTTATACTTCTTTAGATAGATGACAAATAAATTTACCTATCTAGGGTATGGTTAGAATAATTTCTGATAATACTTTTACCAAAAATAAATCTAAAACACAAAAGCCAAGGATGAAGTTGACTAAAGAAGGCTAAAGTGTAAAAGATGAAGGATAAAGAATGAAATAGTACGTATCAGTACATGCTTTGTTTGCAAGTAGTGTAAAAAATCTAATTTTTTGCACCTTCATACTTATTCTTCAGCCTTGCTTTGACTTTTTGAGGAAATATTTGATGACCGCAACTTCTCCCCGATTAAAGCACGAGGTTAAAGACCTCGCCCTAGCTCCCTTGGGAAGACAGCGCATTGAATGGGCTGGACGCGAGATGCCAGTTTTACGGCAAATCCGCGATCGCTTTGCCCAAGAAAAACCCTTCGCTGGGATTCGCCTTGTGGCTTGCTGCCATGTGACAACAGAAACAGCACATCTAGCTATTGCCCTCAAAGCTGGTGGGGCAGATGCTGTTTTGATTGCTAGTAATCCCCTATCAACTCAGGATGACGTAGCCGCTAGCCTCGTTGTCGATCATGAAATTCCCGTCTTTGCCCAAAAAGGCGAAGATAATGCCACATATAGCCGCCACGTCCAAATCGCTCTAGACCACCGCCCCAACATTATTATTGATGATGGTAGCGATGTGGTAGCGACCCTGATTCAAGAACGCCAAGAGCAAATCGGCGATTTGATTGGCACCACCGAAGAAACTACCACGGGAATTGTCCGCCTGCGCGCCATGCTCAAAGATGGCGTTCTCACCTTCCCCGCCGTCAACGTCAACGACGCAGACACCAAGCACTTCTTTGATAATCGCTACGGTACAGGGCAATCAACCCTAGATGGCATCATCCGCGCTACAAATATTTTGCTGGCTGGTAAAACGATTGTTGTTGTTGGTTATGGTTGGTGCGGTAAAGGTACTGCACTCCGGGCGCGAGGTCTTGGTGCGAATGTGATTGTCACCGAAATCGACCCCATTAAGGCAATTGAAGCTGTGATGGATGGTTTCCGCGTGCTACCAATGGCAGAAGCTGCACCCCAAGGTGATTTGTTCATCACAGTTACAGGTAACAAGCACGTTATCCGCGCTGAGCATTTCGAGGTGATGAAAGACGGCGCGATCGTGTGTAACTCCGGTCACTTTGATATTGAAATCGACTTGAAATACTTAGCTAGTCAAGCTAAAGAAATCAAGCAAGTACGTCCCTTTACCGAACAATATCTGCTACCCAGTGGCAAATCAGTCATAGTTCTGGGTGAAGGACGCTTGATCAACCTCGCCGCTGCTGAAGGACATCCCAGTGCAGTGATGGACATGAGCTTTGCCAATCAGGCTTTAGCTTGCGAATACTTGGTGAAGAATCAAGGTAAGTTGGAACCTGGTTTGCATTCAATTCCCACCGAGATAGATAAAGAAATTGCTCGGTTGAAATTGCAGGCAATTGGAATCAGCATTGATTCCCTAACACCAGACCAAATTCAGTACATCAATTCTTGGACTAGTGGTACTTGAGATAACTTTAGATGCCTACTAAACCAACAGTCAGGCTGAAGCGATAACTTAGGGAAAAGGGAAAAGGTGAAAGGGAAAAGGAAAGTTGAATTCCTTTAACCCTTCACCCTTACCCTTTTCCCTATTTTTGCCAGATTAAAGCATATGCTGCATACGACTCAGGCGTTCTGAGTAATTTTTGATTACATTCAGGGCAAACATTGGTGTTTCTTGAACGGCGAATAGAAACCTTTTTTCATCAAGAAAAGCAAGTTTGCAGTCAGTTTTGGCGATCGCTGTATATGTTCTATTCTTTACCCCTACAAGGACTCCCGTACCAAAAACTTCGCCTGCCGAAATTGTCTCTACAACCTTGTTATTGACTAATATTTCTACTTCTCCTTCTACAATGCCAAACATAAAATCACCAGATTGTCCTTCTTCAAAAATGACTTCACCTGTTGAACATGCTTGCGGATTGGGTTGTTTTTGAAAAATGCTGAGTGTAATTACAGGACTTAACATGAGACACAGATATAAAAATCATTGTTTTTAAGCGAATTTTTTATATAGGCAATTCGAGGGCCGAGAAAAGTATACTACTTTCTGTGAATTAACCATTACCTTCCCCTTTCTCAGCCCCCAATACCCAATCCCTAGTCCCTTTAAATTAGCTGTAGGGTTAAAAAAACAGATTTTTGGCAATTTGGCATTCATACACTAGTTAACACTGGTATATTTTTATTGTGCAAGGGGTGTATCAGAAGTGGTTCCGGCCGATGGTTGGGGCCACTTTTGCAATTTATGGAAGTGCTGAGAGACGCGATTATACTCTTACGAGAAGCCGCTCTTACGAGCGTCTACGCGTCTGTACAAGAGGTTAGTTGTCAGTTGTTTTATTTTCCCCTGCCCCTCTGCTCCCCTGCTCCCTCATCTCCCAGTCCCAAGCCCCTTTTTCATACCATTTCGGTCAAACTTTCACCATTTGACTCGTGCAAATTTTCTACTAAAAAGTGATACAGATTGGTAATGTGACTGTCTGCCAAGCTGTAATAGACTTTCCGACCTTCTCGGCGATAGCTGACTAAACGCATTGCTTTCAATAAGCGTAGTTGATGGCAAACAGCTGATTCACTCATTTTCGTTAATGCCGCTAGATCGCAAACACATAACTCTTGCGATGCCAAAGCTGATATCAGGCGCAAGCGATTCGTATCTGCAAGCAAACCTAAGACTTCTGATATCTGCTGTGCCTTTGCTGTTGGCAAAATTTGCGATCGCGAAGACCGTACATTCTCTAAATTCACGAGATGGGTATTACAGTTTGGCGCATCAGGATTATTTCGGTTGTCTGGCTTGTGCTGATTCATGACCTGAATTAAGGCAATGGTTATCAATCTCAATAGTAGCTAAAATGTTACAGATTGAACAATTGAACAACTATTCAATTGTTGGCTAAAATATATTTAACTTCTTAGCCTTTTGGTATTGCCATGACTCAGAGCAATTCCCTGAAAACTCAAACATTGCAGGTTAGTGGTATGGACTGCGGCAGTTGTGCCCAGACAATTGCAGCCAGTTTGCAGCAATTAAGTGGTGTGATGGAAGCTTCGGTAAGTTTTGCAACAGGTCGAGTAAAGGTTTCCTACGATCCAAATCTCTTGAGTGAAGCCCAAATCAAGCATCGGATCGCTGTTTTAGGCTATGAAGTTGATGCCACTCCTGAGAAAACGCTACAAGTACAAATTGGTGGGATGGATTGCGGCAGTTGTGCCAAAACTATTGAGGTTGGCTTACAGCAGATTACAGGTGTGAATGAAGCATCAGTTAACTTTACAACTGGGCGATCGCAAGTATCCTATAATCCGCAACAGGTTAGTGAAACAACCATTTATGAACGAATTCAAGCTTTAGGTTATACAGTTGAGCAGAGTTATGATGGTAGTTCCTCACATCACCATGACTCCTGTGACCATGAGCATTACCACGAGGAGGCAGAGGACCAGAGGGGCAGAGGAGCAGGGGGGAAATTACTAGGAACTCAAAATACTGCTACAAATTGGAAATTCTGGATTACTAATCGGCGAGGACAAAGTGTCATTCTGGCAGGTGTGGGTTTATTTTTAGGCTTAGTCACTCAGTATTTGGTCCTACCCATTTGGTTGACAAGGGCTTTTTATGGTATTGGGATAGTAGTTGCTGGCTATCCGATTGCGCGGGCAGGGTTATTTGAGTTGCGTTTACGTCGTGCTGATATGAATCTGCTGATGACGATTTCAGCGATTGGGGCGGTAATTTTAGGAGATTGGTTTGAAGCGGCACTGGTAGTTTTTTTGTTCTCCTTGGGCACAATGCTGCAAGTCTTCACATTTGGCCGTACCCGCAATGCCATTCGGGGGCTGATGGATTTGACCCCACCAACTGCAACCGTTAAGCGCAATCATCAAGAAGTTACAGTTCCCGTTGAAAGTATTAGGGTAGGCGAAATTTTAACGATTCGACCGGGACAGCGTGTGGCGCTGGATGGCGTAGTAGTTTCTGGAACGAGTGCAATTGACCAGTCTCCGATTACAGGAGAATCAATTCCCGAAGATAAAGCCCCAGGAGATACTGTTTTTGCTGGTACTTTGAATCAAACAGGCTTTTTGTCAGTTAAAGTTACCCATACTGCTAGCGATACCACTGTTGCTAAAATTATTCACCTTGTAGAAGAGGCACAATCAAGCCGTGCGCCGACGCAGCAGTGGGTGGATAGGTTTGCCGAAATATATACTCCTATAGTAATTCTGAGTGCGATCGCCATTGTCTTAATTCCACCCTTGGCATTTGCTCAACCTCTAAATATTTGGCTATATCGGGCATTAGTGTTGCTAGTAATTGCCTGCCCCTGTGCCTTGGTGATTTCCACCCCAGTTTCGATTGTCAGTGCCATTGGTGCGGCAACCCGCCACGGAGTTTTATTTAAAGGTGGCCATGCACTAGAGACAGCTGGGCACTTAACTAGCCTAGCCTTTGATAAAACCGGAACCTTGACCCAAGGAGAGCCTGTAGTCCAAAAGATTTATGACTTAGGAGAAGAGAGTACCAATTTTATCTTATCTATTACTGCTTCTTTGGAACAACAATCAGAACATCCTTTAGCTAAAGCGATTGTCGCAAAAGCCAAAGAACAGGGATTAAATTTAGAGAATATTGAAAATTTTACAGCCTATCCTGGTAAAGGTGTTGCCGCACAAATTGGCGCAAATCTCTACTTAGTGGGGAATCGGCGGTTATTTGCAGACTTTGGTGTTGGTTTATCAACAACAGCCGAATCCTTGTTAATAAAAATTGAAAGTTTAGGGCAAACAACTGTGCTTGTAGGCAGTAGCCAAAAGTTATTAGGAATTGTTGCCTTGGCAGATGGCTTGCGACTAGAAGCGGCGGAGGCTGTACGGTTATTGCAACGGTTGGGAATGCGGCATGTGATGATGTTAACAGGCGATCGCACCGCTGTAGCCAAACAGATTGCCCAACAATTAGAAATAACAGAGTATCAAGCTGAACTGTTACCAGAAGATAAGCTGCAAGCAATTCAGCAATTGCGACAATCTGGAGTTGTAGGTATGGTAGGTGATGGTATCAACGACGCACCAGCCTTAGCTGCCGCAGATATCAGTTTTGCGGTTGGTGGAATTGACATTGCTCTAGAAACAGCAGATGTAGTCTTAGTAGGCAGTGACCTCAGACGACTAGCCTACACAGTCAATTTGAGCCGCCGCACAGTAACAGTAATTCAACAAAATGTTATCTTTTCGCTAGTGACAAAAGGACTGTTTTTATTACTAGGTACTTTTGGTTTTGTGGGGTTAGCAATTGCAGTATTAGCTGATACGGGAACTTCTTTACTTGTTACAGCGAATGGCATGAGGCTGTTTAGAGACAAGTAGTGGGCAGAGGGGCAGGGGAGCAGGGGAAGATAAAACATGACAACTAACCTCTTGTACAGACGCGTAGACGCTCGTAAGAGCGGCTTCTCGTAAGAGTATAATCGCGTCTCTCAGCACTTAGCACTCAGGAATTCAGTCGCCAGCAGGAGGTAACACTAGATAGGAGTTTTTAGGCTGATGGATAGATATTCTCAAGAGCTTAAAACATATGCCTCTTTACAGACTTGAACAATTTTACCCGAACTACCGAGAAAGGTTTGGTGGTGATGACGTTAAAGCTTTGGATGTCTATACAGAAGGAGGAATGAAGGTTGGCTCAGTTGTTGATGCTTTAGTTGACCAAGAAGGCCGTTTCCGATATCTAGTTATTGACACACGCGTAGATTCTCTTAGTAAGAAAATATTACTACCAATTGGTCTTTCACGTATCAATTATCCAGCAAAACGTGTCGATGTTGACAGACTGAGTAAACAGCCAATAGAACGTTTACCTGAGTACAGAGAAGACATAGTTGTTGATGAAAATTATGAAGAAAAAGTCCGTAGTGTATTTCGTTCTCCAACAAGTGATGTGATTTACGATCGCGAGACATACAGTTACCAAAAAGAACCAGCTTTATACGATTTGAATGAACAATATCATCAAACGCTTAGACTGTACGAAGAACGTTTAATTGCCCACAAACACCGAATTAAAACTGGAGAAGTAGCAGTAAGCAAGCATGTTGAAACTGAAACCGCAAGAGTTTCAGTACCCGTTGAAAAAGAACGTGTGGTAATTGAGCGAGTTCAGCCCACAGCTGCAACAGTTGTAGATCCCAACGAAGCTAAATTTCAAGATGGGCAAGTAGCACGTATAGAAGTATACGAAGAAACGCCGGAAATTTATAAAGAAGCGTTTGTGCGCGAAGAAGTCCGAGTCAAGAAAGTAATAGATAGAGACACAGTAGAAACGCAAGACACAATTCGTCGAGAAGAGTTAGATATTAAAACTGCGGGCGAATTACATGTCAATGAAACTAGTGCGACTAAACATGAAGTTGTTTAAGGAGTTAGTCAAGGAATTTGTGTAGATTTATCTTAAAAAATTGTCCAGGTAGAGATACATATGTACTCTGCCTGGACTTTTAGCATTGATATTAATAATATATATTCGCCAAAATGCCAAATCTGATGTTTATACCCAGATAAAGAATATCTATCACTTTCGATAACGCTTAACTGAACCAATTCAGTCGAGAGAAGGAGGAAAAATAATGGATAAATTTGTAGCCTAATTAATAGGAGAAGGTATGAAACTACTGAGGTAAAATTTAATGGCTCTTTATAGATTAGAAGATTTCGATCCTAATTACCAAGATACTTTTGAAGGTAATGATGTTAAAGGACTAGGTGTCTATACAGAAGGAACCAACGAAAAGATAGGCATGGTCAGCGATGTCTTAGTAGACGAAGAAGGTCATTTTCGTTATCTAGTGGTTGACTTAGGTTTCTGGATTTTTGGTAAAAAAGTATTACTACCAGTTGGTCGTTCTCGGATTGACTATAACAGCGATCGCATTTATGCCGTTGGTCTGACAAGAGAACAAGCAGAAGATTTACCTGAGTTTGACGAACGCAACACACTTGATTACGACTATGAAGAACGGGTGCGTGGAGTATATCGCAATCCCAGCTACCAAACCAGTGGTTTAGGAACTTCGCCAATTATAGATACACCTGCTGGTTTAGGAACTTCGTCAGTTGTGGATACACCTACACCCTTAGATGCAACCTTAGATACAAGCTATAGAACGACAAATACCCCAATTTACGACCGCGACACATACAATTACGACCGCGAGCCTTCTTTATTTGGGTTAAATGAGCAAAATCATCAAACCTTGAGATTGTACGAAGAACGGTTAATCGCGAACAAGCAACGCATAAAAACTGGAGAAGTTGCAATCGGTAAGCATGTAGAAACTGAAACGGCAAGAGTTGCAGTGCCTATAGAAAGAGAGCGCGTTGTTATTGAACGTGTAACCCCAGCAGATGCTGGTAAAGCTGTTGCTCCTGGCGAAGCTGACTTCCGTGAAGGCGAAGTTGCTCGCGTAGAGCTTCATGAAGAAACTCCTGATATTCGCAAAGAAGCAGTTCTGCGCGAAGAAGTGAGAGTTAAAAAAGTTGTGGAACACGACACAGTAGAGGCTCAAGAAACCATACGTCGTGAAGAATTAGATGTCAATGCTCCTGGTCTTCCAGTTGAAGAACGCTAATCGCCACAGTAATTAGTCATTAGCTAATAGCTAAGTATGCATAGTACAGGTAAAGCTTTTTTATGAATTGGCTTTACCTGTACTTGTAGTGGCTCAATTGTGATAAATAATATAACTAGTTTTTTAAATGTATTTAGTAAATTTTGTTTATGAATAGCCAATCAATGGCGGGCAAATTTGAACAACACAACCAGAAGAATAGTATTCGCAAGTTACTAGAAATACTGAGAAAAAGAGTAAAATATTTCACTGTAATCGATAGTCAAGACCAACTCGTAGGTAAAGTTAAAGATTTAATTTTAGATGCTAATGGTCAAATCAACTTATTAATAGATCGGCAAACAAATGACCAAAGTCTACAAAAAGAAGAGCAATCTTCAGATAAACATAGATTAGTCGTTTTGAGAAGCCAAAAAATCAAAAAAATTGACGATCAAACTAAATCTGTTTTTTTAGACATAGAACAATCACAAGTAGAGTATATGCCTGAATATTTAGGAACAGAAACCCCAGATGAAAATAAAATAGCGGATAACTCAACTGAGCAACCAGCTAATAATCAAATAATAAATAGCCAAGTAGAATCAGCCAATTTAGAAGAAGTTGACGAAGAAAAAATTATTCGTTTACTCGAAGAACGACTAGTAGTTGACAGTAGCAAACGTAAAGTTGGTGAGGTAATTGTTCGCAAAGAAATTGAAACCAGGATGGTACAAGTTCCTGTCCGGCGAGAGAAGCTAATTGTAGAACAAGTTAGCCCAGAACACAAACAACTTGCAGAGATTGATTTAGAGCAAGGAGAGATTTCTGGTATCGAGTTAACTGAAGGGAAAATTCCCGAAGTAACTAGTTTTAATAATGGTTTAACTGTGATTGGTGACTTTAGCTCTCCTAAAATTGCTAGTTTACTTTTAAATGCGATCGCCTTAGAACGCAATCATGGATGTCAACAGGTAAGAGTAGCTGTCACTGTTACAGATGAGTCAACCAGGAAAAAATATCAGGAGTGGTTCGACAGGTGTTCTAAAGGTTAACAACCAAGACCTGAAATATAAACTTTGAGCAGGTAAATTAGTAGTAGGGTGAGTATTAACCACCCTACTTTTTTTATTTACAGCATTTTTCAAAAAAATCAGGATTTACGCACAAAGGTTGTCTGTTGAGATTGGGTGTAAGGGGATACGGGTGTAAGGGTTTTGCTCACTTACACCTTCACACCCCTATACCCCTACACCCCTTGTCCAAACCCTTAATTTTTCGTATCACTGCGTAAATCCTAAAAATGACTTATTGCAGTTTTACTCCTAATTCTTAACTCCTGCTGAATCAACTTTATGCAACTTTTGGCGTATACCTTTTACGAGCCAAAATTGCCAAAAATAATACTATAAAGGTAAGCGTTCCCGCTAAATATAATGGATATCCATAGGTCTGGGGATTGGATTGATGAATTAGCATTCCTGCAATTACAGGCCCAACACCGTTGGCAATACTTAAATAGGATGCATTCAAACCCATGGCAGTACCTTGGTCTTGTGGTTTAGCATTCAGAGAAATAAGCGTGTTGATCGTTGGTTGCACTAGAGAATTGAACAGTGAAAATAATATGCTGACTGCCACGAAATAAATCACTATAGGTAACACTGGCATCAGCACAAATGACAAGCTGCGGATAAATAATGCTAAAAACAATATATTAACTACACTAAATTTACGTTTTAAGATTGAGATTCCCCAAGTCTGCATAATCACACCTAGCACACCAAACAAGAGAAACATCATTGTTAAAGACTGGTTATTTTGACTCAACACATTAATAAAGTAGGGTTGAAAGGCGTAGGTAAAAATCGTGAAAGTAGTTCCGATAAAAAAGTTGATAATCAAAAGTACACCAACTTTTGGCATAAACAAACCTCTAATTAAATTACCTAAACCGAGGTCAAAGATATTGTGTGCTTTCTCAGCTCTTGTTTGCAGAGATTCTGGAACAAAAAAGATTGTAATTAAAAGAGCGACGAGTGCGACTGCACCAGAAACTAAAAACGCAGCACCCAAAGATATCTGCTGTGCCAACAAACTTGTAGCTGGACCTAAGACGAAACCTACACTTAAGGCAGCTCCAAAAATTCCAAACCCCTGAGCGCGGTTTTCAGAACTGGTGACATCTGAAATCATCGCTTGAGCAACAGAAGCATTGCCTCCAGTGATGCCATCTAAGAGACGAGCTAGAAACAGAACAATTGCCGTTGTCGCAGTTCCGGCGAGCAAATTAGCGATGACAGTCCCAGCCAAACTAATAATCAGTAAAGGCTTACGTCCAAAGCGATCCGAAAGTTTGCCAATGACGGGAGTGGCGAAAAACTGAGCTATGGAATAAATCGAAAATAACAAACTAGTCTGGAAATCGCTCAGTCCAAATCGTTTGCCATAAAGATAGATAATGGGAATTAAAATCGTAAAACTGAGGGAATTGATAAAGGCAATTAAAGCTATAATCCAAAAATTTCGATTCATTAGCGATATATAACACCAGTTTGTTACTTTTTGACTGTACTGTAACTCAAGACAGTAAATTTTAAACTCTAGTCATACTAACCACTCGCCGTTCCTTTGGCCAAATGAAAATTCGACTGAAGCGACTTTCACGGAAGCAACGACAACCTTTAATACCACGTATTCACATTAAAGTCCAAAATGGACATTTCGAGATTATGGGCTTGGGTGCATGGTATTCCTACTGGCGCGATCCTTATCATCTGCTGTTGACAATTCCCTGGACTGGCTTTCTGGGTCTGATATGTATTTTTTATGTAACTATTAATACTCTATTTGCTTTAGCTTATTTGGCAGGAGGCGATTGTATTGCCAACGCTGAACCTGGTGCTTTTGTAGATGTCTTTTTCTTCAGCGTGCAAACCTTGGCATCCATCGGCTACGGTGCGATGTATCCTAAAACCATTTACGCCAATACTATTGTCACTATTGAAGCGATGGTAGGTTTGATGGGAATTGCTGTGATGACGGGACTAGCGTTTGCCCGTTTTTCTCGGCCGACTGCCCGTGTGATGTTTAGCCGTGTCGCAGTGATTACACCATATGAGGGAGTACCTACTCTAATGTTTCGTACTGCTAACAAGCGGCGTAACACGATTCTAGAGGCACAGATGAGGGTGTACTTGATGCGGGATGAAGTGAGTACCGAAGGGCAATTTATGCGTCGGTTCCACGATCTCAAGCTGTTGAGAAATCAGACCCCTGGCTTTGCACTAACTTGGTTGGCAATGCATGTGATTGATGAGTCTAGTCCGCTCTATGGAGTTACACCAGAGTTGCTAATCCAGACTAATACTATGCTTATGGTTTCTTTGAGTGGCATTGATGAAACGGTTGCACAGGTCGTTCACGCCCGTCATAGCTATGGTACTCATGATATCTTGTGGAACAATCGGTTTGTTGATATCATGCACCATACACCTGATGGCGATCGCTACATCGATTACAGCAATTTTCACGATGTCTTACCTCTAGATTAAAGTAAATTAACCTGTTGAACTCACGTTACAAGCTTTTTGCCTTTTTATAACCGTCTAACTCACCATAATATGGATCCAACTATCGTTGCTGCTATCGTATATCTCATAGCTGCTCAAGCAGCTAAAGAAAATTTTAGCGAAGCTACATTGAGATAAGCACCGCGAATAAAATCGGCGTTTTACCCTCTTTTTGTACATTTGGGATGCTCCCTTATAAATTTAGATCCCTCTAAGTAAGTCGGTAAAAATAAACCTAGCTATGTAACAGAATGTAAAATTGATATAACCCTTGCGATTGCTTCATTCCACTTCGTTCCATTCACAATGACATAGCGTGAATTATTTCAGCCGTTCTACTTAAATCCACGCCACTTGCTACAAGTCTCCTAACCCGCCCAACGCAGTGGCTCCCCTTCAAAAAGGGGACTTTGATTTTGGTTCCCCCTTTTTAAGCTACAGTGTACACAAAATTGATTTAATTACCCCAAATTCTTTAAAAGTAGGGTGTGTTATGCCGGAGGCTAACGCACCATCCCAGATTTTCGGTGCGTTAGGACTTTAGTCCTAACGCACCCTACCAAACAAAAATGAAGGCGGGTAAAGTTTTCCGACTTGTGTGTACACAGTAGCCCTTTTTAAGGAGGGCTAGGGGGGAATCAATAAGTGCCTAAAATCACAGCAAAACACTTTTCAAACAACCTCTAAAAATCTTCGAGATGAGATTAACATTGTTCTAGAAAATAAAAGACCTCAGTCAACCTAAAAGAATGAACTGAGGATAAAAACGCATTCGATAAAGCTGTTGCTGCAAGATAGATGCAAAAAACGCAAAAAATCAAATTTTGGGGATTTTTTGCGGAAATTTTGCTAAATATAACTGTTGCTGTGCCCCTACTCAATAACTCATTGACCGTAGCTGTTTGATAATAATTAGAATCTTATGCCCAGTTGACCGTTGAATCCTCGAACAGAGTTGTAACCAGCACCTACAAAAACGTTGTCTGTAGCACCTACCTGAACACCGCCTGAAACAGCAAGACCTTTATCTTCTGAATAATATCCTAGTCCTACATAAGGTGAAACCACTGGCAAACTCAGAAATTTCAGAACATCGACTCCGGTAGAATCATCTGGTCCCCTTCCGACTTCAACCCCTAAATTGAAAGCTCTAACTCCCACTGCATAGGTTGTATCGCCATCTTTCCCGCCGACCGAAACCCACGGTTGTGGTATAAGTTGAGCGGAGGCCTGACTTGGGGCAAATAAAGCTAATAAACCTATTGATGCGATGAGTGTTTTGGCAATAACCGCTCTTTTCATGCTTTCCTCGGACGTTATTTGTCAAATTTTAATCGTTTTGTCATAACTAACCTTCAGCATTGCTGTTAATTAGGTTTGGTTGATGATGACTAATTGTGACGCATTGAAGTTTACCTAAGTGCCCAATGAGTGCTGAGTACAGACGCGATTATACTCTTACGAGAAGCCGCTCTTACGAGCGTCTACGCGTCTGTACAAGAGTTATCTCTCCCTGCTCCCCTTGCCTACCCTGCTCAGCACTTTATCAGCGCCAAACTTTGATTCCTCCCCATGAACTATTACTGACAAAAGTCTGCCCATCTGGAGTAATGGCGATCGCCCAAACAGTCCCGGCATCATAAAAGCTACCAATTTATTGTTTAATTTTCAAATCCCAAATTTTAATGAATCTGTCATCGCTGCCACTAGCAAGCAATTGTCCATCTGGGGCGATCGCTACATTTGGCGATATCATTTTCTAGGCTTGTGCTATTTGTTTGCTCTTGACTTTTATAACTAGAATCTAAAATAGCGCCATTCAAATTAGTTTCTAATTGCTGAGTTTCTTGCAGATTGGCATCTCGAACATTAGCTTTCATCAAAAAAGCACGATTTAGAGTGCTTTGACTTAAGCTAGCATACCAACTCCAGCATTGCTGAGATTGGTTTTACTAAGGTTCGTACCTAAAAGGTTAGCTGCATTTAATCTAGCTTTTTTTAACTGAGCGCCCCTTAAATCAGCATTTTCTAGATTGGGGTTATCTAAATTAGCATTATTTCATTGAGCATTTCTTGGATTGCATCCAACACATTGTTTAGTTGATAGTAATTGTTTGACTTGTGCGGAGGAAGCTGCTCTTACCTCGGTAGCGATCGCAAATATACTAACAACAGCAAATATAAAAATTCCTAACCTCATATTCCATCATGCATTCTTAAACTGTCTTCAGTTATAACCGAGTTTAAGCAAGCTATAGTTTGACTTATAAGTATTACAAAATATGCAATTTTTCCGGATGAGACAGATTATTAAACAACTGGGAGCTTACATTATGTTCGGCTAAATACTTGTCAATTGCGAGCGAAGCGTTCGCTGAAAGCGTTCTCGCAGAGTAGCAATCACAAGACCCCTACGATTGCCTCGCTTGACTTCGTTACGTACCTTCAAGGGGCGACAAGCGAGCTAAAGTGCTTGCTGTATAAGCTTCATAGCCCTTAAACCCCTTAGATAAAAGCTCTGCTTATTGCGAATGGAACTGACCAGTTCCTCAACCCATGCTTGACACTCATTCCAAGCGACTATCCAATTTTGACCATATAAACCTATCCAGAAATTACTGTGTCGTTTAGAGGCTCTACTTTTTTCTTGTGTGCGACAAATATAAGATTCTTGTTTTTGAAATTTAGTTCTTTGTCCATATAACCAAGCACTAGTCATTGCCAAAGCAATTAAGAAAATTA
>LXQD01000186.1 GCA_003326215.1 Nostoc minutum NIES-26
TCCCTCTAAGCCAAGATGCTCCCATCTATGCAATACTTCTCGTACTGTTTGTGCAGTCCAATGAAAATGAGCCGCTATTTTCTCTACATACCATCCATGTGCGCTCAATCTAATGACTTCTGCTCGATCTTTCACTTTCTGGGGTACATCTGCCGTTCTTAGGTGAAACAATGTTTTATCTTGTTCAGGAGTCAGAAATACCCTTAAACGGCTGCCCATATCCCTGTTACCTTGGTATACACATTCTACGTATTTACTTATCTTTACACAGTTTTGTTTTTTCGCCTTGTTCTACTTATTTACCCAAGTCGTTTAGAGGAGATATATCTCCCAACTTTATTAAAAACCCCACAGCATAGACAACGAAAAGTCAATTTAGTAACTGAGGGACGGTGGTATGCCAAGATTTCCCAAAAGGGTAACTCTCCTGTTGAAGTTCCTATTGATATTCCCAAGGAAGTTGCTAATATAGCACCCTCATCTGTGGTATCCCTTCATCGCACACGGACTCAGCAGAATCCACCGTGTAGTGTCACCCGTGAAGAATTAATACTAGCTGCTCAAGAAATGGACGATAAATTATCTCAGTTTGGGCAACAAGAAAATTATCGTAACCGCTTGGAAAATGTCCTCTTCCAGCTATACGATGCTGAATCAGATAATTTCCATCAGGGTAATCAGCTGAATTTTGAGGGGCTGATCCACATTGTTGGACTTTTGAATGTGGGCAAGTCTACGCTGTTGGAAATTCTGATTTACTACTTTGCTAAACAAGGATACCGCTGTGGGTTGATGGTGAATGATGTAGCTACAGCAGTACGTCTCGCCTCTTTGTTTTGCCACAAATTAGAAATTTCGGCTGTACCAGTCCTGGGTAGTAACCGCCAAGAACAACTGACAAAAGTCTACGAACCAATTCTCAAAAGTGAGGGTCAGGAAGTTACTAAGGGAGGGATGCATCCAGCTTGGCGTTGGTTTAGTCCAGTCTGCCCACTTTTAGCTTTAGTGCAATCAGAACAGAAGTGGGAATTTGGCAATGAACCGTGTCACAAGCTTTATCAAAAAGTTCCTGTAGCTGAGAATGATGATTCTGATGATGAAGACTTGCAAGAAAGCGATTATAAGCAATATACTTGTCCTTTTTATTACAACTGTGCGTTCGCTGATTTTGAAGCAGTAAAAGGAATTAATGCCTTGATTAGTAATGGTTAAGACGATTTTTGAAGCAAAGGCGTTATGAGAGCGGATTTGGGGGTAGTGTGAGGACGGGCATTATGTTGGGTAGTAGTGGATCGATGAGCGAGGCAGAAGTAAAAATAAGCTCCGAGCGGATAGACGATATACCATTGATAGTGGAATGGCTTAAGCGGATAGAGATAGCCAAATATATCGACCAAAAACTAAAGAAACCGCACGCAAACCACCAACACAAATTATAGATATTCGTTT
>LXQD01000187.1 GCA_003326215.1 Nostoc minutum NIES-26
TAACAGCCAAAGAATTCAAGGGTAAAGACAGCATCAAGTTAGATATTGTTGTTGCTGCTGATGAAGTTTATATCATTAGAACTGGTATAGAAACAAACTTCGCAAAGACGTTCTTATTATCTGCGTCACAAGTTTATGATTTCTCCAAGCCTCTGATTATTGCTGTTACTAGCGGTGATGAGAATACGGTTTTCTGTCGGCTTTATGATGCAGTCACCAAGGTGAGAATTCGTAGGGAATGGAATCCAAATGCCGATTGGGCATCAATCATTTCTGAAATTCAGTCTCGACTAACTGGGATATCTTCATCCGTTCCATTAACCCAAGAACAACCAACCCATCCCCAGGACTTGCGGATAAAACAGATTCGGACTTTGTTGGATTATCCTCTTGATTTAGTCAAAGAGTATCTGCAATTCCAAGATGTTGACCGCCCAAGCTTACTTCCTACCAACAAGATTGATTCTCTAGTAAAAACGATGTGTTTGGCTTGGGCTGCTGACAAGTTTGACAATCCTAATGATGCTCAAGCTTCATATCAAAAGTATGTTGTTGAAGCTGTTGCTAATAGTGCTGATGAATTGCCAGCAATCCGCGCTTGGATGCAGCAAGTAGCAAAAGCAAAGGCTGGAGTGACTTGAGGTTACGAAAGAAGTCAGGGGTAGGAACTAGGCAAATAATTTCCCCTGAATTCTCACTCTAAATCTTCTCTGGACATCAAATTTTGGAGAGTTATTTATGGCTAAAGTTTTGATTGATTCAAATTATACCTGTCATCAAATTGCCAATATTCTTTCACTGAATTTATCCATTGTGCGCCTCTGGATAAACCGAGGCTGGCGTAGAACAATTCAAAATTCAAAATTCAAAATTCAAAATGGAAGATAATTCTGTCAATTTGATGCAGGGATTAATTACTTCACATAAAGGAGATACCAAGTAATGAGTCAACAGAGAGATATTACAGATAGAACATTCAATTTTGCCGTTAGAATAGTCAACTTATGTAAAGTATTAGATGAAAAACCAGGAGTAGGTCGAGTTTTATATAAACAGCTAATTCGGTCTGGAACTTCCATAGGAGCAAACGTTGAAGAATCTCAATCTGCTCAAAGCAAAGCTGATTTTGTACATAAGCTAGAAATTGCTCTTAGAGGATGTTTGAAAAGTCGGTCAGGTTGTAAAAAAGCTCTCTCGGTATACGCTGTGAATAGATAGTAGACAGCACCAAAAGAGCAACATGAGTAAAGCATACCCCAGCAATCTGACCTATGCACAATATGAATTTCTGAGTGACATGCTTCCAGAAGCAAAACCCGGTGGTCGCAAGCGCTCTGTCGATATGTGGGAAGTTCTAAACGCGATCTTCTATGTCCTGCTAGAAGGAGTGAGATGGCGAGGGTTGCCTGGGGATTTTCCGCCGTGGCAGACAGTTTACACGTATTTCC
>LXQD01000188.1 GCA_003326215.1 Nostoc minutum NIES-26
GGTTCTTCGGTACATAGTATGCTTAATTAACAAGTGAAATGCCAACTCAACAAGCATCTAGCTCGGAAATTTTCAAAGTTTCTAAATCCATAGCCAGAACGTTTAATTAGCTTAAGTTTGTTATTAATACCTTCCACAACACCACTAGTTGTCCCATTATCAAAATAAGCGATTATCTCATCAAACCAACGGATAATAGTATTGTTGCTTTTGGGAAAATATTTTTTAGCTTTCGCTAACCACATCCCCAGTTTAAAAACTCCCGGATACCAGTTATCTGTCTGATTAAAAACCTTTCTAAGTTTCTCTTTTAATTCATGCATTTCTTTTAAAATAGGAGATCCACTTTTCACTTCAATAAGTTTAGTTATTTGCTCTTCATTTAAGTCTGACTCATTTTTAAGTAACACGTACTTACTATTTTTTAATCCCACCAACACTTTTTCATGTTCAGCTTTCTCTGATGATGATTGTGCTTTTTTTACTAATTCTTCTAAATTCCGCTTCTCTTGTTTTCTTTGTCTATCTAGTTCTTGATTGATTTGTGACATCACATGAAATCTGTCTGCTACTACTTGAGCATTGGGCATTAATTCTGTTACTACGTTTTTGTAACCTACCCACAAATCTATACTCACTTCCTCAATTTGTTCTAAGACCTCAGTCCCCCACTCTATAAGGGTTTTTTTTACTACCTCTTGGGTGCGCCCGCTTAACAAAGTTATTAATTTAGATGTATCTAAATCTATCAATACCGCACAGTAATTACCCTTACCTTTAACTAGAGCTATTTCATCAATTCCAAGTCTTTTTATAAAATCAGGTTTGGAATCTGATAATTCTTCTGACGCATCTTTTAACATTCTTTCTATTTCTTCTGTTGTCACTATCCCTTTCTCAGCTACACTGTGGATATCTTTTTCTATAACATCTTGTATTGTCTTGTCTGCTAGCCGTTTTGTATAAGTTCTTTTCTTGCTCACAAAATCTAGCTTTTCACTAAACGGTTTTTTACATTCTTCGCATTTGAATTGTCTTCTATTTATTTCTAAAAATACTGGTTTCTCACCAAAAGGTAGGTCTTTAACAATGTATCGATGATTTTGATGTAATCTATGGCTTTTTGTACCACACCGAGGACAAGTACTGCAAGATTTTTTTGATTCAGTTTGTAAGATCATTCCTATCCCATCATGAATCCGATGTGATATAACTTTCACATCTTTTAAATCAAGAAGCTCCGTTAGGATTTTAATATCTTGTTTCCTGACCATAACTGTAAATACAACAAAAATATATTTCTTGTACTTAAAGTTAACAGCAAATATGCTTTATACGTCAATTACATCAAATGTTTTATTGATGTCTGGATGCTATGGTTTTTATTTATTTCAGCTTTTAACTAACAATTTAGCATAACAAGTACTGAAGAACC
>LXQD01000189.1 GCA_003326215.1 Nostoc minutum NIES-26
CCCTCTAAGCCAAGATGCTCCCATCTATGCAATACTTCTCGTACTGTTTGTGCAGTCCAATGAAAATGAGCCGCTATTTTCTCTACATACCATCCATGTGCGCTCAATCTAATGACTTCTGCTCGATCTTTCACTTTCTGGGGTACATCTGCCGTTCTTAGGTGAAACAATGTTTTATCTTGTTCAGGAGTCAGAAATACCCTTAAACGGCTGCCCATATCCCTGTTACCTTGGTATACACATTCTACGTATTTACTTATCTTTACACAGTTTTGTTTTTTCGCCTTGTTCTACTTAATGCCGAATTGATGTGGCGAGGGGTTGCGTTACTGTTGCGTTCCCTCTTAGAGGATGTTTGAAAAGTTTTGAGGGGTTAAATTTTATGCTAATCGCCTAACCATAATTCGGATCATGGCAAGGTAGATAAACGTCTCGGATGTTTCTGGTAATAACTCATAATCTCGGACTAATCGCCGACACCCCATAAGCCAACCAAAAGTACGCTCGACAACCCAACGTTTTTTGAGTAATATAAAGCCCTTGGTTTGCTGTGGTCGCAGAACCACAAGGACAATCAAACGGCAAAAGTCCATAACCCACTGCATGAACGCCTCGCCATCAAAGCCGCCATCCACCCAAATGACGAGATACCTGTTTGGAATGGCACTAAGAAAAGCTGTAAAGGATGCGGGGTAAGCAATACAGCATTTAATACCAGAGAACGCAGCAATGGTATAGGTTAGGCTGATGCCGATGAAGAGATGATATACAGTTGCCCCAAAATTTTTGGAGGTAGAAAAAGCTTACTCGTCCGTGAAATACTTTCATGAGAACGAGCAAGCAAATACGATAACTACTACTGTGACATTACGAGTACAAATTCTCACTTGATAATTTAGCCAAAGTTTGGGACTACCGTTTAAAGAAGTATTGCCAGAGTCTGTGATAAGACTTGCACATTTTTATCTCAGGTTTTGGATACAGACAAAACTTGCCATAATGCTGTAAGTAAAATAATTGCACATTTGGCTGAAGAAGAGGTAGAAATTCCGTCAACGGACACAAGTGCTTACTGCCAAGCTAGGGCAAGATTACCAGAAAAATTATTAGAAAAACCTGAAGGGGTGACACAAAGGCTATAGAGCAGACTGGATAAGAGCCATAGCACGTAAACCTTTATGAAAATAAGGTAATTTACCAGGCTTTAAACGCATGAATTCATAGGCTAAATCAGCCCAAAATTCCATTGCACCTACCCATAAATGGCCATATAAACCAACCCAAAAGGCACTATGCCGACGGTGCAATCGCTTGAGTTCTTTGAGACGACCAACATATTTTTGTAATCCCATTTTGCAAGAGTTACGACCAGCTAAAATAGCACAAGTATAGGCAATAGCAATTAATAAAATC
>LXQD01000190.1 GCA_003326215.1 Nostoc minutum NIES-26
TAGTCGTCCCTGAAAAATAGATGAAAGCCAGTATTAAGAGGGATTTTAGAAAGAGAAACTGTGTGTAAGATTGCCAGAAAATCTTCCAAAGCTTAAAAAAGCAGGTGAACATGAGCGGTAATTTTGGGGAACATAGGACACCAGTAGAAGGAATAAAACAATCTTTACTGGAGAGTCAACTAAATCTACAACATCCGTTAGTAAAACTGGCTAAGGCTTTGGATTGGCAGTACTTTGAGCAAGAGTTGAGAACAGCAACCACAACAGATGTAGGCCGCCCAGCATTGTCGAGTCGGTTGTTAGTGGGACTGCACTACTTGAAAGCACTGTACGATGAGAGCGATGAATCGGTGGTGGAGAAATGGCTAGAAAATCCCTACTGGCAGTACTTTTGTGGAGAACAAACTTTCCAACATGAATTACCTTGTCATCCGACAAGCTTAGTGAAGTGGCGACAACGAGTGGGAGCAGAAGGGGTAGAAAAACTGCTTAAAGGTTTGCTGAAGACCGCCTTTCAGCAACAAGCACTCAAACCGAGTGAGATTGAGAAAGTGAATGTTGATACCACAGTGCAGGAGAAAGCGATTGCGTTTCCTACCGATGCGCGGTTGTATGACAAGGCGCGCCGAGCATTGGTACGCGCTGCCGATAAACAGCAAATCAAGTTGCGTCAAAGCTATTCCCACTTAGGTAAACAAGCACTATTTCGTCAAAGCCGCTATGCGGTAGCACAACAAGGAAGTCGCGCTCGCAAACAAACACAAAAATTGCGTACCTATTTGGGACGAGTGATTCGTGACATTGAGCGAAAATTATCAAACCCATCACCAATGTTGGTATCGCTATTGCAGCGCACTAAACGCATTTATCAGCAAAAGCGCAATGATTCACGCAAACTGTACAGTGTTCACGCTCCAGAGGTCGAATGTATCGCTAAGGGCAAGGTCAATAAAAAATACGAGTTTGGTTGCAAAGTTGCAGTTGTAACGACCCATTGCAGCAACTGGATTGTCGGCATTGATGCCCAGCATGGTAATCCTTATGATGGTGCAACCCTTGCTCCTGCATTGCTTCAAGTCGAGAACCTCACTCAGGTTAAACCTCAACAGGCGATTGTAGACCAAGGGTTTCGCGGCAGCACATATCATCCACAAGGGGTACAAGTATTAATCACTGGCAATCGCAAGCCAGGAGGCTTTCTCCGACGACTCCTTAAACGTCGTAGTGCCATTGAGCCTATCATTGGACATACCAAACACGACCACCGTATGCAGCGCAATTACCTGCAAGGTCAAATTGGCGATCGCATCAATTCTTTCCTGGCTGGCTGTGGATTTAATCTCCGAAAGCTTTATCGCTTTTTTATGACCGCTCCACTTAGAAATCTTGTAGCTTAGAT
>LXQD01000191.1 GCA_003326215.1 Nostoc minutum NIES-26
GTTTTAATATACTACTTTAAGCTAACTCTAAAACTCTTGCTAAATAGTTGTTATCCATCGCAGCAAGGAACTGTTTATTTTTTACTCCACGTTTGACACGCTTCTCTTTGCCTAAAAGATTGACTGCAATCTGCCTTAAAATTGCAAAGTTTTGTGGGGCATTATCTTTTCTAATTCGACAGTCATCTTCTCTCAAAGCAACATCGAGTATCCAATGTAATGAGTTCTCTATTCCCCAATGACTCCGAACGCCTAAAGCAAATTCTTGAGCGCTCTGAGTAAGACTACTGATAAAATAACGGGTTTCTACCGTTGTTTTTCCATTGAGTGTGCGAATATACTCTACCATCCCAACACTGTTGAAATTTGCCCATTTCTGTTCTGGGTCTAAACTCTTAGTGATGTTAGACAGCATCAGATAATGGTGTAAATCCTTGCGACTATGTGACTCTGATTGCGTGGCATAGGTACTATGCTCAAAGCCTTCAAAATTATTACTTATGGCTTGTTTGAATAACTGTTCGACCTCATTGTAAAGATTACCTTGATTCTGTTTTAACGTAATAATATAGTCTGCTTCTTTGCTGGCAATTAATTTGACAATCTCTTTTTGACACCCGATGGCATCTATAGTGACAATACAACCAGATAATTCTAAAACCTTGATTAGTTCAGGAATTGCCGTCATTTCATTTGATTTATCATCCACCTTTACCTGCCCCAATACTAGTTTATTTGCAGTTGCCCATGCGCTCACTATTTGAATTGCACTTTGGTCACTACCTTTGTCATAAGAGCCACACAATGTTTTTCCATCTATAGCAATAACTTCACCCTCTGTTACTTTATATGTTGATTTCATCCAATTCAGAAAGCATTCTTGGAATTGCTGAGGGTTTAATTGGGCAAAAACTCGTGCGAATGTATCATGTGATGGAATCCCATTTGGTAACTCTAAAAACGTTTTTAACCATTCATACTTCGCGCAGCCATACATCTCAATTGCCACCCAACTGTCCGCCCCACAGATCACTGCACACATGGCAATAGTAATAATATCAATTAACTTGTGTCGAAGAGTGCGATCTATTCGTGGGTCTTCCATGACAGCAAAGTGGTCAGCAATCGTGATTTTCGGCTTGAGTTTCATGAAAACGCAAGTGAGTAGTTTTTCTTTATTTCTTTACCGCAATCTTGAATTTACTACAAAAACCGACTCCGATCGCACTGGCAGCCGACGGCTGCCTCTAATTTCCCCTATACAATGATTATCATTACTACCTGCATGAATGTTTAATTTCCTGAAAGCCTTATTTGATTTGGGTTTTGGTAATTCCTACTCTAATTCAGGCTCGTCAATATTTAGATGCGTTTGCCCTG
>LXQD01000192.1 GCA_003326215.1 Nostoc minutum NIES-26
GGGAGCATCCCAATTTGGCAGAAACAAAGAAGATAGTCAAAATAATTCGCGAGTAATAATCGCGAATAAAATGGGGCGATGCATCTCCACTGTGCGAAAATTATTGTAGCAAGGGAGCAAGGTGATGACTATGACACCAGAAGATAAAAAACGTCTAGAAGCCCATATCCAAGAGATAGCCCTCATCCTTTATCAAAACACCCCACCAGAAAAGATTGAGACTTTTGAAGGGATTGAAACAGCAGTACGTGACCAAGTTCTCGAACACGTTAGCCCAAAAATCGCATTTTTTTTGTCGGAGAAAAGACAGGAACGACAAAAGGGAAAACACGGACAATAAGAAGCTGTGTTGGTAAGATTAAACTCACTAATAAACAAGTATCTCGGTTGGGGATAGAACCATATCAACGATTTAGCCCCATGCTATCCAAGTGCTGTTTATTGCTTGCAGCTAACGAGTCATTCCAGGACGCAGAGAATGATCTTCAAGTGCTAACAGGAGTAGAAGTTGGTCATAGTACGCACCATCGCCAAGTCAAAAAAGTGGACTTATCCCCTCCGAACGTCAGACAGAAATTAACAGAGGTCTGTTTAGATGGGGGAAAAGTGCGAGTACGCACCCAAGAGAAAGGAAAGCCTGCTTACTGGAAGGAGTATAAAACAGGGCGATTACAGGGTATATATTACGGAGCATTCTTTCAAGACAATCTCTCTGTAACTAATTGGGTCAACAGTCAAAATATTGGTAAAACTCTTTACTGCTTGGGAGATGGACATGATGGAATTTGGAATTTATTTGCAGAAATTGCCGAGGAGGATATTCGTACTGAAATTCTAGATTGGTATCATTTGAAAGAAAATCTCTATAAAATACAGGCTGAGAAAAAATTTCTCGCAGACATTGAAGCCGAACTTTGGTACGGACAAGTCGAACAAGCAATGACCAAGCTCAACAAAAGTAAATGCGTAGGAGTTACCCAATTTACAAACTACTTACGCAAACACAGACATCGTTTGGTCAATTATATGTACTTCCAGGCAGAAGAATTAAGCTCGATTGGTTCTGGAGCGGTAGAATCAGCTGTTAAACAGATCGATAAACGACTACAAATAGTTGGGGCGCAGTGGAAGTATGAAAACATACCACAGATGCTCTCTTTGCGTTGTGCTTACTTAAATGGCAAACTGGCCCCATCTTATGTAATGTAAAATAAATCGCACAAAAAGGAACAAGATTTTTCTTCGCGAGTTATCCGAAGCGAATAGTGTGGGGTGTCTTTGTATGCCAAGACCAAGAGCCAACGATACTGAACAAGACAAATTAGCTCGATTTGAGCGGATTAAAAAAGCGATTACAGCTTTAGAAAAACAACAAGCA
>LXQD01000193.1 GCA_003326215.1 Nostoc minutum NIES-26
CCCACATTCCGCAGGTGCGCTCGCAAAATGTTGTATTTTTGAAGCATGAGTGTTTCAGCATCACAAATCAAAGTACAAGATATCGATCACTTGGGCATAGTGGCAGGAATTATTGACGAAATGGGTTTGGTTGAGCAAATTAACCAATTGCTTGGAACTCATCCCCAAGAAATAATCAGTGCAGGTCAAGTGATCAAAGCAATGATTCTCAACGGCTTGGGCTTTGTAAGTGCTCCACTATATCTGTTTGAGAAGTTTTTTGAAGGTATTGCAACCGAACATTTATTGGGAAAAGGGATACAAGCAGAGCATTTGAACGATGACCGTTTGGGCAGAGTCTTAGACAAACTATATGATGCAGGATTAACGGAAATCTTCATCCGAGTCGCACTATCAGCAGTAGGTAGATTTGGAGTAAAAATCGATAGTTTACACTTGGATTCTAGTTCATTTCACGTACATGGGAATTATGGAAGTGATGGTAATGATGAAGCTGAGGCAGAATCAGGATTAATAACAATTACATATGGTTATTCTAGAGACCACCGACCAGATTTGAAACAATTTATTCTCGACTTGATGTGCAGTGGAGATGGGGATATTCCCTTATATCTAAGAGTTGCAGATGGCAACGAAGTCGATTCTGCCATGTTTGGAACACTCATCGCTGACTTTCAAAAACAATGGCAAATAGACGCTTTATTTGTTGCGGATGCAGCCCTTTACACTGAAGAAAATTTGCAACAGATGCTCTCATTAAGATGGGTATCTCGAACTCCTGCAACCCTAACTGCTGCAAAAGAACTATTAGAAAATATCAGTATTGATGCATTTGTACCAAGTACAATCCCAGGATATCGTATAGCCCCATGTTGTAATGATTATGGTGGTGTGCGACAACGGTGGCTGGTGGTAGAAAGTGAAGCCCGTAAACAATCTGACTTAAAACAACTGCAAAAACGTCTGGCAAAAAAATATACACAGGCACAATCCCAACTGCGAAAATTGTGTCAACAAAAATTTGCATGTGCCAAAGATGCACTTAAAGCAGCCAAACTATTTGAGAGTCAGTTACCATTTCATCAACTTGCAAATCTTGAAGTTATTGAACATGCCCAACATCAGGGACGTGGCAGACCTCGCAAGGATTCTCAGCCAGCCCTAAGTTACCAGATTCAAGCTGAAATTATACTCAAAGAAACCGCAATTACGATTGAGAGAGAACGGGCTGGCAGATTTATTCTTGCCACCAATGTTCTTGATGTCAACGAACTTAGCGACGAAGATGTTTTGCGTGAATATAAAGCCCAGCAATCTACCGAACGTGGTTTTCGATTTCTCAAAGACCCATTGTTTTTTACGAACAGTGTGTTTCTA
>LXQD01000194.1 GCA_003326215.1 Nostoc minutum NIES-26
TGCCAGGAATCCCCAGTGGCCTGGGTTGCCTGGGTGCCAGATTACGGTGAAGTGGTACTTGAGCGTAGTGATTTCTATTGCTAATCAAAAGCACGGTTGATATACCCACCAGCTATTTCGCTAATGTTTTATTTGCCAGGTTAACAATGCAAGGTCAAGGTCTGGCTGGTATGGGCAAGTAAGTAATTCAGGTATTAAACAGGTTGAGTGTGATGAACCTCGATTCGGCTATTGATTGGGATGAAATATTTGAGTATCTGCCGGGGACAGTGGTAGAACTCAAAAATAATCCTGGGGTTGTGCATCAGATTGATTACTATGAAACCACAATGGTTCCTCCAATCTGGTTGGTGGATGATCCGCGTCCGCGTTACCCTCACGAGTTGCAAATTGTTTCTCGTCGTGACATCCAGGTTTGTGACATAGGGTTGCAGGTTGTTACATTCTGAGCAGGTGCTGCCTCTGGTATTTAGCGTGAATTAACCACCAAAAATTGAACTTGAATTTTGAGAATTGAGTGCTGCTTGGCTAATAACCTCTAACAAGAACAAACCTACATCCTTGAGCAGTAGTTCATTTTGCTGAGGACAAGCAGTTGAATGTAAGCATCTTGAACAACCCATGTCACAACCACATTCACTAGCTAAAGCATAAGCTGCGGCTGTAAACTTGGGAAAATCTGTGAAAATGGCTTCTGCTGCACCATTACCCCCATCACAAGTATCGAAGAAGTAACCGATATTCCTAGTTTCCTTCTGCACAATTACTTCATCTACATTGAGGCTTGAAGATAAAACTACTAATGCTACAGCCTTGATTATTTGATGTTGATGATTATTTGATGTTGAACACTATGCAATGCAGTTACGTCACCAATGCTACTCCACAATGATTGATAATGTTCGGGTATTTCATTACCATTGGCAATACCTTTGCCAAAATAAGAGCATGAAGAGGTAGGGCGTTTCGTAGTAGAGTTATTGTCTCTCACAACGACAACTCAAAAACCACTGGCCGCCCATGCCCGATATCTTATCATTGTTACAATGCCTGCTGCCGCAGAYAAACGCGACAACGATGCGGCAATTGAACCAAATCATCCTGGCAATGTTAGCTCTTAATGGTCGAGTCACGATGTTGGGAATTGCCCGTTGGACAGGTGCTGGCGGTAGCTATCGGACAATGGGGAGATTCTTCTCTACAGTAATACCTTGGGCAACATTGTTTTGGCTGTTTTTTCGGAAACATTTATGGCGAGAAAATGATGTGTATTTGCTTGCAGGAGATGAAGTTGTAGTTAGTAAATCGGGTAAGCAAACTTACGGGATAGATAGATTTTTTTCTAGCCTTGCCAGTAAACCAA
>LXQD01000195.1 GCA_003326215.1 Nostoc minutum NIES-26
AGACGACTCTCTAGATTAGCTAAGTAAGCCTTGGGATCTCTGCGAAATCGATACTGTTCAATTCTGGCTTTGTGGTGTTTTTGCAATTGAGAGCGTAATTCGAGCCAAGTATGAATATCAACTTGTGCTAAATCAGATGCGGTAAAAGAATGAAGGGAAGTTGCGACTGCACAGGCAAGTTTAACAGAACCACGAATAACGAGGGATGAGGGAGCAACCTTACGACCAGTACAACGACGTTGATGATGACGTAGCATACCAAAAGCGTGTTCTAAGTCATTATTAGTTCTAGGAAAATCTTCAATTTCATAACAATGAAAAAGTCCAGACCAGTAGCTATGGGTGGTTTTTATAAAGTTATCGATTGCAGTGTTCAGCGTACCAGCTTTCTGCTTTTGTTGGGACATTTGAGTTAATAGTTGCTGATAACTTTGTTTGACCCCAGCAGCATCAAGACCTATTTTATTATTGAGAATATTACTAGCTTTATCAACCCACCCATATGCAACCCTCACAGGTGAAAATAAAGATGCAGTCGCAGATAATCCCTTAGCTAGGAGGTGTTTTAGGTTGACTAAAGGTGGCGGTAAAGCACTTTTTTTTCCATCCGTTCTAAGCTTTGCTCTATCAACGTCAAATTTGATTGTAACTTTAATCCAGATGCCTAAGCGCGGTGGATGACCATCATTAGTTATAGAACTACGTACTGCCGAGCAATAATCTTCAATAATAGTTACCATTTCCTGATCTTCATTGGTAACACTACGTTCAATATCTCGTAATCCTCTAACTTTTTTCTTTAATTCCTTTTTTGCATATCTATCTGCCTCATATATGGGTTTAATTGCTTCCTTCAGGTAATGATAATGACACAAGCCATGAGCTATTTTTGGTAATGCTACCCCAACAGCTTTACGAATTGATTGTTGTCCATCACTAACAACTCCATCAATTGGTACATCCAAGGTATTAGTTACTTCTAATAATAACGCCACTAAATCTTCATTCCTTGATGATGCTAAARTTTTAGCAAGTAAAATTTCTCCTGATAAGCAATCTCGAATTACCCATAATACCTCATGTCCAATTTCTGGCTGCATCCCATCAATCGCTAATATTACCCGTCCTTGATTAGCCAATATTGCTTTTAACCTTTTATGGTCTTTTAGCCATAAAGAAAGTAACTCGTCATATCTGTCAATTAGGTGCGTAACTGTTCGTTGGCTTATACATATACCTTTTAACTCAAGGTGAGCGTGTATTTGGGGAACACTTCTATGTTCCTGATAGCGTAATGCTCCTATATAAGCAATCACATCCAAACCAAATTCGTTTTGTGGTAGAGCTAAAGAACCTTCTT
>LXQD01000196.1 GCA_003326215.1 Nostoc minutum NIES-26
ACGAAATGTCGAATCACTGGGTAAACGCTTGTATGTGACCCCTAAATGTTCACACAATCCTTGATAATGTCGCACACAAAAATCTTCTAGTGCTGCATATCCGTAGCATTGACTTAATGTTCCTAATATCACTAATAACAACATCACCCATAATGGATAACGTTTTCCACGTGCGGCACGATAATCTTCTATACCTTGTAATGCTGCTATCAAACTACTACTCATCTCACACTAAAATCTACTTAAGGTAGAGATAATTTTTAGTTTAATTTTTCTCTCACTACAATGAATTAGCCCTAACTCGTAGGGGGGTTGCAAAATTTCCATGACTTCAGCATAAAACTGTAAATGCAATCAAGTTGAAGTATAGTTATCGCCGAAAAGTTGTTCAGCCATAAAGAAATGAAGGCAAGAGTAATTCATTTGATTCTCAAATATTGACCAATAATATCAATTTTCAAAAAGAATGCAACAGATACAAGCATGTAGAAACCCAAATACAACTTGACTTTCTTAATTACGAATTCCGAATTAGTATAACTAAAGTCACCCAATCAGGTGAAGGCACATAGTAACACCAAAGCTTAGTATAAAAGAAGATAAAGCAACTATTAAGCTTCCTATTCGTCTATTTATGAGTTTATTGATAAATATTCAGTCCACAAGTTTTTCATATTCCTGCACGTACCCTCCCACTGAAGGCTACTCAAGCAAAGCAATATTCGTCAGCTGCTATTTATGATGATGCAGATAGAAATTCCCTTTATTGGTAAAGTTAAACATCCACAACGCTGGCTTATTGGGCTGATGACAGCAGGTACTTTGGTTGTTGGGACAACCATAACCTACAACTTTGTGAGTCAGGGCACAAACAAACAAGATATTACGCAATTAACTGTTCCTGTAGAAGCAAAAAACGTTACCCTGCGGATTACAGCTAGTGGTAAGGTAGTGCCAGTTCAAAGTGTGAATATCAGTCCCAAAAATCCTGGGGTGCTGGCGCAATTATATGTGGAACAGGGCGATCGCGTACAGCAAGGACAAATTATTGCCCGGATGGATTTAGGCGACATCCAAGCACAAATCCTTCAGTACCGCGCCAACTTAGCACAATCTCAAGCCCAGTTGGATCAAGCCCGCGCCGGAAATCGTCCCCAAGAAATTGCCCAAGCCAAAGCCCGTTTATCACAAGCACAGGCACAGCTAAATCAAGCCCGTGCTGGTAATCGTTCCCAAGAGATTGAACAAGCTCAAGCTCAAGTCAACTCAGCCAAAGCACAGGTGAACCTGACGCAAGCACGCGTCACCCGATATCGAGAATTAACCAGGCAGGGAGCAACTTCTCAAGATCAGCTTGACCAGTATATCAGTGAAGACCAAAGAGCAAAAGCTAGTTTAGAAGAAGCGCAAAAAAGATTATCGCTGTTAGAAAGTGGAACTCGCAGCGAGGAAATTGCTGCCAAAGAAGCAGCTGTTACCGAAGCTAGGGCAGCACTGGTACTATTAGAAAATGGCAGCCGTCCTGAAGAAATTGCCCAACGCCAAGCAGCAGTGAAATCAGCTCAAGCCCAATTGGCCGCAGCAGAAGTCAAGCTACAAGATACAGTGATTCGCGCTCCGTTGAGTGGAATTGTCACGCAGAAATATGCCAACGTTGGTGCATTTGTGACACCTACAACTTCTGCTTCTAGTAGTGCGTCCGCAACTTCTAGTTCTATTGTTGCCGTAGCACGGGGTTTAGAAGTACTAGCTCAAGTTCCAGAAGCTGATATTGGCAGAATTAATCAGGGACAGCAAGTGGAAATTATCGCTGATGCTTATCCCGACCAAATTTTTCAAGGTCGTGTGCGGCTAATTGCTCCGGAAGCAGTGGTGGAACAAGGCGTGACATCCTTCCAGGTGCGAGTAGTTCTTGATACTGGTACAGAGAAACTCCGTTCCGGCTTAAATGTGGATCTTACCTTCCTAGGCGATCGCGTCAATGATGCCTTAGTATTACCGACCGTAGCAATTGTGACTGAAAAAGGGCAAACTGGCGTACTCGTACCAGATACAAACAATAAACCTCTATTTCGCGAAGTCACAGTAGGGGCACAAATTAAAGACCAAACTCAGATTTTAGAAGGAATTAAAGAAGGCGATCGCGTGTTTATTAACCCGCCGAAAGACTACAAAATCGAAAAGGCGAAAGAACAGAATAATTCGTAATGACGCTCGAGGACTCGCTAACGCTACGCTAACGTAATTCGTAATTCTTAAGACATGAATTTTTTAGAAAGCGTCAAAATGGCAGGGAAAACTCTGCTGTCAAATAAGTTGCGTAGTGCCCTTACTATGCTGGGTATAGTTATTGGTAATGCTTCGGTGATTGCCATGATTGGTATTGGCGAAGGTGGGCAAAAATACGTTTCTGGGCAGTTGGAGTCGTTGGGGCCAAATGTGTTGTTTGTGATTCCAGGTAATCGGGAAACTCAACGCATCTCCAGAGATGTGCCGAAAACCCTGGTGTTAGAAGATGCCGAGGCGATCGCAACTCAAGTACCAACAATAGCAGCAGTCACGGCGGAGTTAAACAGTAGGCAGGTGGTTACTTCCCGTAACAAAAATACTAATGTCAATATCGTTGGTACAACTCCTAGCTTCTTGGTGGTGCGGGACTTTGAAATTGACAAAGGGCGGTTTTTCACCAACGTAGACATGAAGCGCAGCAACCAAGTTGTGGTGCTAGGTGCAAAATTGGCAGAAAGATTTTTTGGTAATAGTAATGCTGTAGGTCAACAGTTGCGAATCAAAGATGCCAGCTTTCAAGTGATTGGAGTATTAACAGCCAAAGGCTCAAACCTGGGTGTCGATTATGACGATGCAGTATTGATGCCGATTATTACAACAGCAAACCGAATTGTTGGGCGAACTTCTCCCTATGGACTGGAGTTAACTTATATTACTGCTTCGGCTAAAAATTCTGATAGTGTGGATGCCGCACAGTTTCAAATTACCAATTTGCTGCGCTTGCGGCACAAACTTACCGGAGAAGATGATTTTACCATCAACACTCAAAAGGATGCTTTGCAAACAGTTGGTCAAATCACAGGTGCATTGACAATTATGCTAGCAGCGATCGCAGGTATATCACTGTTTGTTGGTGGCATTGGCATCATGAATATTATGCTGGTTTCCGTCACCGAACGTACCCAAGAAATCGGATTGCGAAAAGCGATCGGGGCAACAGAGCAAGATATTTTGCTACAGTTTATGATTGAAGCAGTGATTGTTTCTGCCATTGGCGGCTTAGTTGGGACTGCGGTTGGTGTCAGCGGTATTTTCTTGGTAGCAGCCTTAACTCCCTTAGAAGCGGGAATTTCGCCTTTGGCAATTGCCATGGCCGTTGGTGTTTCTGGCGGTATTGGTTTATTCTTTGGTGTCGTTCCCGCACGTCGTGCTGCTAAACTCGACCCAATTGTTGCTTTGAGAAGTGCTTAGTGATAATAACTTGGTCAGGCGATCGCTGGTCAAGAAGTATGTGTGATTACAACACCTTACACTGCCCATGATGCCGCAGCAAATGGTCACACAGTACCAAAGCTACCATCGCTTCCACCATTGGAACTGCACGCGGTAACACACAAGGATCGTGCCGTCCTTTTGCGGCTAATACTGTTTCTTCACCTTCACTAGTAACTGTTTTTTGTTCCTTTCTAATTGTTGCTGTTGGCTTAAATGCAACTCGTAAAATAATATTTTCTCCGTTGGAAATTCCACCCTGAATGCCACCAGAACGGTTAGTCACAGTGCGAATTTCACCATTTTCATCAATATAAAATTCGTCGTTATGCTCAAAACCGGTGAGCAACGTCCCGCCAAAACCCGAACCAATTTCAAAACCTTTGCTAGCAGGAAGAGACATCACAGCCTTAGCGATATCAGCTTCTAATTTATCAAATACTGGTTCGCCTAAACCTTTGGGGACATTTCGCGCTACGCATTCCACCACACCGCCGATAGAATCACCTTGTCTGCCAGTTTGTTCAATTAATTCAATCATGCGATCGGCACATTCAGCATCGGGACAGCGGACGATGTTGCTTTCCACTTGTTCTAAGGTGACAGTATTAGGATCGACTACACCTTCTAAATCCTTGATGCGCTTGACGTAACCGATGATTTCGACATTGGCAACTTGACGGAGAATTTTTTTAGCGATCGCACCTGCTGCTACTCTTCCAATTGTCTCACGCGCTGACGACCTACCCCCACCTTGCCAATTGCGAATACCATATTTGGCATCATAAGTTGCATCCGCATGAGAAGGGCGATACGTCTGCACCATCTCGTCGTAATCTTGAGAACGCGTGTCTTTGTTCCGTACCAAAATTGCTATGGGTGTCCCCAGAGTTTTACCTTCAAACACACCAGACAAAATCTCGCAGGAATCAGCTTCTTTGCGAGGTGTTGTAATCTTACTTTGTCCCGGTCGTCTTCTGTCTAACTCTACTTGAATTTCTTGGGCAGAAATTTCCAGCCGCGGAGGACAACCGTCAATTACAACTCCCACACCGCCGCCGTGGGACTCGCCAAAAGTGCTGATGCTAAATAGATGCCCAAAAGTGCTGCCCATAATATTTATGAAATAAGGAAGAAGCTTATGTATTGTACCTAGAGGTCTTGTAAAAGTGTTCTTTGCCCTCTGCACGATGGTCACTTTCTTCAACTTTAGGAACCAAAGCACGAATTGTCTTCTTCTGCAACTAATATTCAGCAACAACAAGAATATTTACGCCAAACTGCTGTCTCTAATTTTTCCTGTTAATTCTGTAGGGATTAAATTGTCTAATTCTTTGAATTTCCCAGATTTGGAGAGAAAGGAAAGCAGTAGGAATAATTTATAGCTGTAATATACGAAATTATTATTACTTACTATTATATGTATTTAGGAATACATTAAATTTTAATACATACATGCTACTAATAAGCGTATAACTCTTTCAATTGTATGATTTTCTGTTTCAGAACTAACAGTTACAACACTGTGAATTTTTCTGATACAGAAGTATTATTTTTTGTTTTACTTATTTTTAATAACTAAAAAATAATGGTATTGAGCTTAACAGTTTGTAATAATTTTAATTCTTAATTAAATATTAAGATTAAAAAATTAAAATTAAATAAGCCTTTTACTAGAAATATTAAGGAAATGTAAACTATCATAATAACTACTAAAGTCAAAATAAATTTTGAGATTATAACACAATATTTTTAATTTGCAAATCCTAGTTTTTGCAAATTTTGATTAATGCTGAAAGTTTTGAAAACTTAAAAATCCAGTTGAGATCGAAATGCATATAAAACTTAACTAAATTCTCAAAAAATATTTCAACTAATTTTAGTTAGTTGATAGATTAAATCAAAGCTTTTTAAAATGAAAATTAAAGCAAGATTTTAACAAAAAAGTATATCCTGTCTACGATAGCAGAGACTACCACGATGCTTCTAATGGTTGGTTTATTCAGCTGCTTAAGCGTAAAATTAATTGACTTATCGATTTTGGTGTTACCAATAATTACCAAAGTTGATTTTGTAGGCTTTACTGGCTTTGATAAATATATGGAGTCAAAACTGTTGTTAGCAACAGAAATTGCCTTTTTGCCAGCCGTAGCATGTCTACTTGCTTTAGTATATGAATGCTTATCATTAGAAAAAATACTAAAAAAATTGATTGCGGAAAACCAAAATTTTGCCTGTCAATTAGAAAATGGTGTCTATGAGCGTACTATTGAATTACATAAGGAAATAGCCGAACGCAAGCGAATACAAGCAGAATTAGAGAAGTCTCTTGCTTTGCAACGGGCAACACTAGAATCCACTACTGACGGTATTTTAGTAGTAGATAATCAAGGTAATATTGCAGACTTTAATCAAAAATTTGTGCAGATGTGGCAGATTCCTGAGTCATCGATTGACTCAAGGAATTTTGGACAAGCACTGAGAGTAATAGCAAAACAGCTAGAAAACCCGAAAAAGTATCTAGCCACTGTGAGAAAATTACATCTGCAACCAGATACAAACAGTGATGATGCGATCGCATTAAAAGATGGAAGCATATTTGAGCGACATTCAGAAGCGCAACGCCTTGGCGGCAAAATCGTGGGCAGAGTCTGGAGTTTTCGGGATGTTACAGCTCACAAGTTAGCAGAAGCCACAATTCGCCATCAAACTTTGCATGACCTTTTAACTGATTTACCAAACAGAGTGTTGTTCAATAAGCGGCTTTGTGAGTCCTTGGCACAAGCAGATCGATCTGGCAGCGAACTAGCAGTCTGCTTTTTGGATTTAGACCGCTTCAAAATCATCAATGATACACTAGGGCATGACATTGGAGATGAACTATTGCAAAGTGTAGTTCAACGTTTGAAAAAATGCCTGCGATCGGTTGATACTATTTCCCGTTGGGGAAGTGACGAGTTCACGATACTTTTGCCGGAAGTTAGCGATACCAAGAATGTAGCTCACATACAAGAACGCATATTAGCAGCTTTTAAACCTGGATTTGATATCAAAAATCATCACTTGCATGTTAGTGTCAGCATTGGTACTGCCCTATATCCTATGCATGGAAAAGATGCAAAAACCTTGATTAAACATGCTGAGGCAGCATTATATCGTGTCAAGTCACAGGGACGAAATCACTATCAATTTTATCACCCAGAAATAAATTCACAAGCTTCAGAATCGTTAATTTTGGAAAATAGCTTGTACTATGCTCTAGAACGGCAAGAATTTAGAGTTTTCTACCAACCACAGGTGAATATCACCACGGGTGAAATTACGAAAATGGAAGCTTTGCTGCGTTGGCAACACCCAAAACTAGGTTTAATTCCTCCTGAAAAATTTATCCCAATCGCTGAAGAAACAGGACTAATTGTACCCATAGGTGAATGGATTTTACGAACTGCTTGCGCTCAAAATAAAGCTTGGCAGGATGCTCTTAGTTTCCCGACGCTGACAGTAGCAGTTAATCTTTCTGCACGACAATTTCAGCAATCTAACTTACTCAATTTGGTGAGTCAAATATTGTTGGAGACTAAATTGAATTCCCATTGTTTGGAGTTAGAAATTACCGAAAGTATTGCCATGAAAAACGTGGCTTTAACCAAGGGAATTTTGAGTAAATTATGTAATATGGGTGTCTCCATTTCCATAGACGATTTTGGCACGGGGTATTGTTCTCTTAGTTATCTCAAAAATTTTCCTATCAACTGTTTAAAAATTGACAAGTCTTTCGTGTGCGATCTAACTAAGGAGAATTGTCAAGCAGCCATCACAACTGCGATAATTGCTTTGGCGCATGGACTGAATCTTGTAGTTGTTGCCGAAGGTGTGGAAACTGAAGAACAACGAAATGTATTGCGAATTCTTGAATGTGAATTAATGCAAGGCTATCTTTTTAGCCGACCCTTATCAGCAGAAGATGCCACAAGATTGCTGCGAAAATCTACAACTTGCAGAGTCAGTAATTCTTGTCTAGTTGCATGGTGTTAAACAAAATGGTTGCTAGACAATAATTACTGAGAGGTGTATTTATCTTATACTAAAAGCATACCACACGCAAGAAAATAAATAAGCAGAATGCAGTATAAGACAGAGTATCTATTATATCTGCTTATGGTGGGGTTGACAGTAAAATGCTCTACTAGCGGATCGAGGATGTCGTTACCAGAGTCCTGCCATGTTTTGTGCCATTTTCTATGCCATGTTTTGTGTCATAACATTCATCAGCACTGTCAAGGTAGGCTTCATAACACCAATCATTGTCAGAGTCTTCCTCTACAAAACCTCTAACGTCAAACCAGCTAATTAATGATTCTAGTGGCAGTATCACATACCAGTCCTGCCTGTTCATCCAGTCATCTACTGCATAAATCAAGCTGTATCTCCCACTTATCAAATAGCTAAGGCATCATGTAAAAATAACTTGAACAATTCACCGAATGGTTAGATCGTCAGAATGTAACTGAATTAAAGGCTTATATGTCTAATAAGCAGGTAGTAGAAAGCATTCAAGACAAGTATGATTCGTAATTTCCCTATTTGAACGAGAAAACACGGCGCATTTGGGCAGCAATCGAAGCCCGAAGCTTAGAGTCGCATCTAAAGCCCCACCTAGATGCTTTCGAGGTAGGGCTTTTGTTTTTATGGCTAGAGGTAATGATTCTTCATCTGTGAAGCGCGGTTACAATAGGGAATTTATCCGATTGTTAAATCTGGTTCTTCACAAAAGTTAAATAGGGCTGACTCAGTTTCTGATTCATCTTCAAATACAGCAGAGATGTACCATTCACAGGGCGAATCATTCGTGTATTCAGCCCAAGCAATTGTTGCTGTTTCACCCGATGGAATCCCTGAATCACTCAAGGTGAATGGAGCCCACTCTTCATCATCAACAGATACCCACAACTCTGTAATTGCCTGTTCGGTTTGATTGGTAACGGTAAATGTGAATTGGTCTGACATATAATAGCCTTTTAGCGATAAATACATTGCAGATTGTCAGCCACCGATTATACACACACTTTTTCCAAATATTGTCAACTTAATTGCCAGAACCTTTACTCAGAGCAGATTTGAAGTTTTTTCTCAAGTTAAATTTCTGAAAGAGTATTAAAAATATTACCGACTAATATTTAATTATTGAACAAAACTACGAGATAATACGGAGGTATGTAAAAGTCTAATAAGATTCCTATAGTACTGTTAAGTAATAAAATTTTCTAAATTCACTGCATAAAACCACACCAACCTATCTATAGGAAAGTATCTATTGTAGGGCTTACGCACTCGTAACGAAAAACTAAGCCTTTGCGATTACTTCGCTACCCTGCGGGTTCTCCGTTCGCGCTAGTGTCTCTGTAGGAGAAGGAGTACGCTCGTAATGACGTAAAATCGTAGTCCTTGCGTAAGTCCTGTATTGTTTTAGGAGGAGAGTAACCCAGGGTCAACCCCCTGTATCAAGCCATTTTCTATGTCTATTAATTACAAATTACAAATTAGTATTTGCTACTAAGTAAGTCGGTGGGAAAAAAACTAACTATGTTAAGAAAGATAAATAAGGCTAAAACTCTCTTCCCTCCTGCCTTCTGCCTCCTGCCTCCTGCCTCATCCCAACTACAAATATTTACGCCGTTCTACTTAATATTAACAAGATAATTCTAGAGAATACACTTAACTAAAATGCCACGCGGTGTTGCTACCAGTCGCTCAACTCAAACCAAACAAATAACTGCTCCCAAACTTTGGTTGTTACTAGTGGGAGTCAATCAATACCAGGATGAGCAACTTCCGTGTCTGCGTTACTCAGCAGTTGATTGTCAGGTATTAGCAGAAGCTTTAACAAGTGCAACACAAGAGCAATTTTCCCAAAAAGAAATCAAAATTTACCATGATTTTGCAGCTGAATTGCCACTTTTAACCACTGTTCGTAGTAGTTTACAGGAAATTACTACTACTGCTCAACCAACAGATACAATTCTGTTTTATTTTTCTGGACATGGAATGCTCCAGCCAACTACACAGCAAGCATTTTTATGTTTAGCAGATACGCAAAAAGATAACCTAGAAAAAACAGGTTTAGCTGTAAAAGAATTGTTACATCTATTAAGTAATAGTGGGGTACAAAATCAGTTAGTCTGGTTGGATGCTTGTCATAGTGGGGGGATGTCGCTTAGAGAGACAGTAGAACCTTTGCTCAATGCTACACCGCAATTAGTAGAAGTATTACAGCAACGCGCTGCTAAAAGTAAAGGTTTTTATGCTTTACTTTCTTGCGATACAGACCAGCAATCTTGGGAGTTTCCCGAACTAGGACATGGAGTATTTACTTATTATTTGATGCGGGGTTTACGCGGTGATGCGGTAGATGCTCAAGGTGTAATTTCTGCTGATGGACTTTATCGTTATGTTTATCATCAAACACTGCAATATATAGATAAAACTAATCAACAATTACGATTAATTAATCAGCAAAAAAGAGGCAAAGGCGATACTCAACTTGAGCGCGAATATCCTCTGCAAACCCCCAAACGGATTGTAGAAGGAATTGGAGAACTAATTCTAGGTACAATACCTGCGATCGCTCAATCTCTACCTCCGAGAAAAGCATTAGTAATAGAGGGAATCAGTGGCTCTCAAGCAGCACTAGATTTCAGTAAAGTTTTGGCTAGTGCTGGTGCCTTTGAGTTAGAATATTTACCCCGTTCTGGAACCATAACTGCCAAAGATGTTCGCGAAGCCATTAAAGAATGTCTGCGTTCTGTAAGTCAACCACAGCCACACAGAACTGAAGAACCAGCAACAATATTGTTATACGTGCGTGGACGACTTGAGGAAACTCCCTCTGGGGAAGCGGCATTAGTTTTGTTAGAAGACATTTGGCTCAGTCGTTCTTGGTTGAGACAGCAGTTACGCCGTTCTCAAATTACTCAACAAATTATTATTTTAGATTGTCCTGTAGGGGCACAAGGCATTGTACCTTTACAGGATTGGGTTGAAGACCTGCAACTAGGCTCGGAAAAAGGACAGTGCATCATCGCTGCTGCCTTTCCAAAAGACAATCCAGAAATATTTGCTCAAGCCCTGATTGAGACTTTAAAAGCTGGCTCTCAACCTGTTGGCTTATCAGTAGCTGCTTGGATTACTCAATTACAAATCCACCTAGCACCACAAACGCAGATCGTTCCATCTCTGCCACTCCATATTTGGCTATCAGGCACACAAGGCGTAATTGAAATCATACCTGCGGTTGCTGGCGCACGCAGTCATAAAACAGCAGCATTGGATTTAAGAATTTGCCCCTACCGTGGATTAAAAGCTTTTGGTGAGGAAGATGCCCAATATTTCTACGGCAGAGAATCTTTAACTCAACAGTTGATTGCTCAGCTCGCTCATAAATCATTCCTGGCTGTGGTGGGTGCTTCTGGTAGTGGCAAGTCTTCTATTGTGCAAGCGGGATTAATCGCCCAACTGCGCCCAGGTAAACAATTACCTGGTAGTGACTCTTGGTTAATTAAAAGCTTGCGTCCCGGTGCAAGCCCCTTAGAAGTTTTAGCGCGACGGCTGGGGGAGGGTGGGAGAGCAGGGGGAGCAGGGGGAGCAGGGGAGGCAGGGGAGGCAGGGGGGGTAATATCAACATCTTCCTCATCTCCCCAGCTTGTACTCGAAGCAATGCTGTACCAGGGGGTAGAAGGCTTTGTGTACTGGGTGCGTAGCCGACCGGAGCCAATGGTGGTTTTGGTAATAGACCAGTTTGAGGAATTGTTTACCCTTGCGCCTAGTGAAGATAGACAACGGTTTTTAGAACTGATGTTGGGGGCGATCGCCTATGCCTCTGATAAGTTTAAATTGATAATTACTGTGCGAGCAGACTTTATCGCTTCCTGTCTAGAAGTACCAGCATTGGCTACGTTATTACAACAGTCGAGCGTGTTGATACCTCCCAAACTGAGTGATGATGACTACCGCCGTGTCATTGTCAACCCAGCGGAACAAGTGGGGTTACAAGTAGAACCCGGACTAGTAGAGGTTCTCTTGCAAGAGTTAAACCACTCAGCCGGAGATTTACCGCTTTTAGAATTTGTCTTAGAACAGTTGTGGGAATTCCGCAAAGCAGGCGAGTTGACACTAGTGGCTTACCAGCAGCAAATCGGTGGAATTAAAGGGGCATTAGAACGTAAGGCGCAGGAAGTTTACGAAAGTTTAGATAACCAAGCTCAAGATTGCGCTCGTTGGATTTTTCTGTCGCTAACCCAATTAGGAGAGGGTACAGAAGATACTAGGCGCAGAGTATTTAAATCAGAGTTGGTGGTGAAAAAGTACCCAAATGAATTAATTGAAAGAACCCTCTTGGCGTTAACTGCTGCAAAGTTAGTTGTCGTGAATTTAGAAGAAGATGGAACTTTTGGCAGTAGCAGAGGAGATAAGGAAACAGACAACGAAAATAAATCTTCCTCCCCTGCTCCCCCTGCCCCCCCTGCTCCCCCTGCCCCCATCTCTTCTGCTGTCACAATCGAAGTTGCTCATGAAATCCTCATCCGTCATTGGTCAACTTTGCGCTGGTGGTTAGAAGAAAATCGCAGCAGGTTGCGGCTGACTCGCCAAATTGAACAAGCAGCAGCTTTATGGAAACACAATAGCCAGCAACCAGATTTTTTGTTGCATGGTGTCCGCCTTGCAGAAGCAGAAGAAATTTATGTCAAATACACAGATGAATTATCTGTTGATGTCCAATGTTTCATAGCTGCTTGTTTAGAAGCTAGACAGCAACAACAACTTGAGCAAAAGAAAAGACTCAGACAAGCTCAAAGGGCTGTGGCAATTATTAGTGTATTGGGCATTGCTGCAAGTGGTTTTGGCGGTTTAGCTTACTTTCAAAAGCAAGCAGCTCAGTTGCGAGAAATTGCTGCTTTAAATGCATCATCAGAAGCATTTTTGTTTTCAAACCAGCAACTAGAAGCTGTAATTTCTAGTGTGAAAGCTGGACAAGGACTCAAGCAATTTTTTGCACCTCCAAAAGATATTCAGTTAGCTACTACGGCAACTTTCCAGCAGGCTATTAATCAAACTCAAGAAATTAATCGTCTGCAAAGTCACAGTCAACAAGTTAATGCTATCAGTTTTAGCCTTGATGGTAAGATTTTGGCTTCTGCTAGCGATGATAAGACAATAAAACTATGGCATTCAAATGGTCAATTGATTACGACAATTACAGGAGCTACAAACAGAGTTACAAGTATTGCTTTTAGTCCAGATGGTAAATTACTCGCTGCTGCTAGTGCTGATAATACTATTAAACTCTATACAATTAATAATTCATGCGTAATTAATAAGAGAGAAATAAAAACACCAACTTGTATAGAATATATTGATACCAACTTAATCCAATTTTTCACAGGACATACTGATATTGTTACTGAAGTTAATTTTAGCCCTGATGGTAAAACTCTGGCTTCTGCTAGCCATGATAAAACTATAAAATTGTGGCGTGTTGATGGAACTTTAATTAACACCTGGAATGCTCATAATGGCTGGGTGAATACTATCAGTTTTAGCCCTGATGGAAAAACTATCGCCTCTGGTGGTGAAGATAATATGGTGAAACTGTGGCAGATAACAGATGGTAAGTTAATTAAAACTCTTGTGGGACATAAAGGGCGCGTTACCCGTATTAAGTTTAGTCCTAATGGTAAAACTCTCGCTTCTAGTAGTGGCGATAAAACTATCAAATTATGGAATATTGAAGGACAACTGTTACAAACTTTAGAAGGTGACAGCGAACAAGTAAACAGTACTAGCTTTAGTCCAGACAGCCAGATTTTAGCTTCTGCTGCTGACGACACTATCAAAATCTGGCAGTTAGATGGTAATTTATTGGCAACTATTAAAGGGCATGGCGAAAAAATTAGAGATGTTAGCTTTAGCCCTGATGGTCAAATTATTGCTTCTGCCAGTGCTGATAAAACTATTAGATTGTGGAAGTTAAATAATAAAAATCAAACAGATAACGTTCATGATGTAAGCTTCAGCCAAGATGGAAAAATGTTTGCATCTGCGGGTTGGGATGGAGATATCACAATTTGGCAAAGAGATAAAATTGCTCGTGCATCGCCCTTGATTAAGTTTAAAGGTAATAACAATATTATTGATGCTGTTATTTTTTGCCTTGATGACATAGCGACAGCTAGTGATAAAACTATTAAAATTTGGGATATAAAAAATCAGCATTTAATTAAAACACTCACAGGACATAACGATAGAGTTACGAGCATTAGTTACAGTCCAGATAATCAAATTATTGCCTCTAGCAGTGCTGATAAAACTATTAAGTTGTGGCGTTTTGTTGATGGTAAATTATTACAAACTCTCACAGGACATACTGATGAGGTGACGAGTGTCAGTTTTAGTCCTGACGGTAAGCTGCTAGCTTCTGGTAGTGCTGATAATACAGTCAAACTTTGGCAAGTTGATGGTACTTTAGTAAGAAATTTGACTGGTCATGGTTTAGCGATCGCATCCGTAAGATTCAGTCCGGATGGTAAAACGCTGGCTTCTGCCAGTTGGGACAATACTATCAAACTGTGGAATGTGACAGACGGCAGGTTAATTAATACTCTCTCTAGTCATACAGATGGCGTAACTAGCCTAAGTTTCAGTCCAGATGGACAAATACTAGCTTCTGGAAGTGCTGATAATACCATCAAACTATGGAATATCAGTGATGGTACATTAATGAAAACACTATTGGGACATGCAAATCAAGTAAAGAGTGTTAGCTTTAGTCCTGATGGTAAATTATTACTAAGTGGTGGTGCAGATAGCGGAGTGATGCTGTGGAATCTAGATTTAGATGATTTAATGCAGCAAGGATGCTCAAGAATAGCAGATTATCTTCAGCATAATCCCAATGCTTCTGGTTTAGTTTCTCAGCACTTATGCTCGTAAAAATTGCAATCAACTTGCTTCAAAGCAAAGGAGTCAGCAACCGAGAGACTCTCACGGCTAATTTGAACCACAGAGGTTTTCTATCGTATTCAGATAAATCAATAGCAACAGAAGCAGCCAAATCAACTTGTAACATTTTTTCCACACTTTGAATAAAGCGAGACTCGGCAATAAAGCACATCACTTCAAAGTTAAGAAAGAATGAGCGATTATCCAAGTTAACAGTTCCTACACCTGCCATGTCGTCATCAATGAGGATAATTTTCTGGTGCATGAACCCATTTTTATAGCGATACAGCTTGATACCGATTTCCTCCATTTCGGTATAGTACGAAAAAGAACATAAATAAACTAATAAGTGATCGGGGTGGTTTGGTAAGATAATTCGTACATCGACACCGCGCATTGCTGCTAGCTTTAAGGCTGTTAGTGTTGAATCATCTGGCACAAAGTAAGGGCTGGCAATCCAAAGGCGAGTCTTTGTTTGATTGATTGCATGGACAAAAAAAAGGTTACAGGCTTTTAGCCGATCTGCGGGGCCTGTCGGAATTACTAATGCAGTTTGGTTGATTTCTTTATTAGCTTTAATCTGCCAGTTAACTTCGAGAACTTTTCGATTTGCCCAGTACCAATCTCGTACAAAGGTGTTTTGCAGAGTTTGTACAGTTGGGCCTTGGAGTATCATGTGGGTGTCACGCCAAGGACTCAGGCGGCGATTTTTTCCTAAGTATTCGTCACCAATATTCAAACCACCGACAAATGCTATTTCACCATCCACCACCAAAATTTTGCGATGGTTACGGAAATTGAGCTGGAAACGATTGCCTTTGCCTTTGGTGGCACGAAATCCACTCACTTGAATACCATTTTCTTGTAGAGACTTGATATAAGAGCGCGATAGTTTTTTTGAACCAAATTCATCGTAGAGAAAGTAGATTCTAATCCCTTGCTTTGCCTTGTCAATCAACGCTTCCCTAAAAGTGTTACCAGCTCGATCGTCATTAACAGTATAGGATTGCAACAAAATATAATTTGTCGCCGACGCGATCGCGTTTAACATTGCTTCATAGGTTTGCTCGCCATCAATCAGCAATTCGGCAGCATTGCCTGATGTGAAAGGAATTCCTGTAAAAGTCTCAGCCAGTATTTGCAGACGTGCTAAATTATCTGGTGGTGCAACTTTAAATTCTGCAAGTTCATTGTAAGTCTGCCGGACAAGCTTGTGGTGTTGTGTATAAACTGAGCGCAGGCTTTCGGTATATCCGTGAAATTTAGTTCTTCCTAGAATCCAATACAACGGAATAACTAACCAGGGAAATGTAACCAGCGAAATGCTCCAAGCGATCGCCCCTTGAGAAGAACGCACATTCATTACAGCATGGGCAGCATGTGCAATTCCTAAGGCATGAACAACAACTGTAGCTGTACTAAAAACAGCTAGTAGAACACCACCATCTACAAGCATTTTATTTTTGTTGGGTATCGGTATAAGAAAATTCTGCCAGTAATGGCTTGTGATCGGATGAATAAATGTGGTCTAGCACTTGAGCGCTAGTTTTCTTTTGACTGAGTTCTCGGTAAAAAATCCAGTCTAGGGGAGGTGATAATAGGAACCGTTTAATTTTTCGGCTTTCCTGGGGTGCAAAATTTACTGGCATCAACCCCAGTTTAGTTACTGCTTTATCCAGAATAATTGCTCGTTTTCGACTCCAGGTATTGAAATCTCCTGAAAAGATAATGGGTCCACGATGTGCAGATAAAGCCAATTCTAACTCATGCAGTTGGATTCTAAATTTGTTTATATCTACAAAATTTATAAGATGACTATTAATTGCTAAAAGAGTTGCTCCGTTATGAGATAGCGGATACTCAGTAATCAGCGAAATTTTAGGAGTTTTGATAATCGGCTCGTGATGTTTAGTGATTATAACTTTTTTGGAAAGCGAACTAGTTCTAGCTGCTGTGAAAATTCCAGAATAACTTTGATGATGAGCATCTATAAAATTAGGAGCAAAATTCCAACTCATATCTAGCCATTCTATTACCTTTTCTACTCCTACTTCTAGGCGAAATTCTTGTAAGAATATCAGGTCTGGTTGATATTGTTTACGAATGTTTAAAAAATCTCTTAGCCAAATTTTATCGTAATTGTTCTTAGCAATGTTCCAACTCAACACTTTAATTGATTTGCTTTTGAATTCAGATTGAATAAAATGGCTGCTATCAATCGTGGATTTTTGCGAACGAAGAAATCTGTAGGATGGAACAAATTTTCTGGCAAGAGTATCTACGTGTTCTTGAATATCAGGCATTACTAGCAATTAAGTATAAGGCAAAGAGGCAGGGGGGCAAGGAGAATAATTATCGGCGTTGCATAACAGTGGGATGAATTGGGGTAAGCAGGGGAGGCAGGGGATGCAGGGGAAGCAGGGGGAGAATTTTAGAAGTTGCTAAATCATCCCGCAACTATGTAACGCCTAATTATCAACTTTAGACTACTTTGAAAGAAGATATGCACATAGATAGATGAAAAATTAGCCGTTAGACAGTAGCATTATATACATAACCGCATTCGAGTAGAAAAATGTAAGAAAAATTACTACGCTAGATAGATGCGGTTAGAAAAACGTCAATGTTAAATGTTAGCCGCTTACGCTCGCAAGATTTTCATAATTCACTAGTGGTACGAGTTGCAAGTGCGATCGCGATTTTGGTCGGTGTCTTGGTACTACTAGGCTGGAATTTCCACATCGAATTTCTCAAAGCTGGTTTCCCTGGTAGTCCAGCAACAATGAAGGCAAATACAGCACTATGCTTTATACTATCTGGCATCTTGCTGTGGCTGTCGCAAAAAGTAAAGGGTAATGGGTTCGATTTGGATGAGCAGACAAAAACAAGGGTAAACAAAAAGAACTCTCCTCGTCCTGATGTTTTCTATTTAAGGCTCTCCAGAATTTTAGCAACAGCGGTTGCCTTAATTAGTTTGCTCGCACTCGTTGAATATCTGTTCGGCTGGCATCTCAGTATTAATGAACTAATGTTCCGTGACTCCCCAACCACTGTGACGACATTCCGTCCAGGGTTAATGGGGTTGAATACGGCACTAAATTTTCTGCTGATTAGCATAGCTTTCAATCTGCTAGTTTACCAAAAAAACCACCGTAACTATTGGTATGCTCAGATTCTCGCCCTCTTAGCCGCTTTGATTTCCTTACAGGCTGTCATTGGCTATACCTACAAAGTGCAAGTTCTCTACGGTTTTGCCCCTTACACAACATCAATGGCATTACACACGGCATTGACATTTATCGTGCTTTGTACAGGTATTTTGTGGGTGCGTCCAAACCAAGGATGTATGGGGGTAATCACGAGCAATACTTACGGCGGCTTACTGGCACGTCGTTTGTTGGTAGCCGCGATCGCAGTACCTTTTGTATTAGGGTGGCTAATTCTTCAAGGTCAACAATTAGGACATTACAGTCCAGCTTTCGCACTATCTTTGTTTGCTATCATCCTGATTGTAATTTTTGTTTTTTTGGTTTGGCAAAGTGCCACAGTTATTGAACGCCTCTGCCGCCAAAATGATTCTGCTATGAGAACCTATGAAGAAAAACTCAGAAGTTTTGTAGATTCTAACGTCATTGGCATTTTGTTTGGCGATGTGTACGGGGGTATCCAACAAGCAAACGACGAATTTCTCAGGTTGCTCGGTTATACGCAAGAAGAGCTACTAGCAGGGAGATTAAACTGGAGCAATATCACACCACCAGAGTATGTATACTTGGACGAGCAAGGTGTCGCTCAAGCAAAGGCAAATACAAAAGGTACTTGTACGCCTTACAAAAAAGAATTCATTCATAAGGATGGTAGCTGCATTCCGGTATTAGTTGGTTACGTACTAGTAGGAGAAAAACGGGAAGAATTAGTTGCTTTTATCTTTGACTTGAGCGAACGCCAGCAAGCAGAGGCAGAGAAACAAAAATTAGTATCTCTGATAGAAAATAGCTCTGACTTTATCAGCATAGCTACCCTAGAAGGTGAATCCCTTTATCTTAACGATGCAGGTCAAAAGCTTGTAGGGCTTGAAAGCATTGAAGAAGCTAAGCAAAAGGTATTATTAGATTACCTAATGCCTGAAGACAAAGCTTTTATTCGAGAACATATTCTGCCGACTGTACTAGCACAAGGACGTTGGCAGGGAGAATTCCGCTTTCGGCACTTCCAGACAGGTTTGCCAATACCAGTTGAGTACAACATTTTCATTGTTACAGACAACAAAACTGGTCAACCAATAGCTTTAGCAACTGTAACTCGTGACATCACCGAGCGCAAGCAGGCAAAAGAACAAATAGTACAACTTAACAAGGATCTACAGCGTCGCATCACCGAGTTACAAACTTTGTTGGAAGTCATTCCCATTGGGATTGGCATCGCCGAAGATCCTGAGTGCCAAAATATCAAAGTCAATCCCGCTTTCGCCAAACAGTTGGGGATATCATCAGATATCAATGCCTCCCTCAGTGCTCCCATTAACGAAAGACCGAGGTTTAAAGTCTACCGCGAGGGTAAAGAACTGTCGCCAGGAGAACTCCCCATGCAGTACGCTGCCACTCATGGCGTAGAAGTCCTGGATTTTGAAGCTGATATCGTTCATGAAAATGGAAAAATTGTCAAGCTGCTAGAGTATGTTGCACCACTGTTTGATGAAGAGGGTAAAACCAGAGGCTCAGTTGGTGCATTTTTGGATATTACAGAGCGCAAGCAGGCAGAGGCGATACTTTGGAATCAGCAAAAATGGCTAGAAGATGTGCTGAACTTAATGCCGATGCCACTGTTGTTTATCGAACCAGGAACGGCACGAGTAACTTTTGCGAATCGAGCTGCTGATGAATTGGCAGGAGGCGAATTTCCTAAAGGTGTATCAGTCGAGGAGTATCATACAGCTTACCACTACACAGATGCAGTGGGTGAACGCATCCCCAACGAGCAAATGCCTGGGGTACGGGTTGCCCGTGGAGAACGACTGGATGGCTTGGAAGTAAACTGGCATACGAGTAAAGGCGTGCGATCGCTACATATATTTGCTGATAGTCTGCCAGCAATGCATGGTTATCCAGCCACCTGTGTATTAGGGTTCCAAGACATTACCAACCTCAAACAGGCAGACAAAGCATTGTCATTGGGTTACAAAAGGCTCCAACTACTCTTCAGTACAGCCAGCGATTTACTATCCAGCCAACAGCCAGTAGCACTACTCGACAGTGTATTTCGCAAACTTGCAGAGCAGATTGGCTTGGATGTTTACTTTAACTATTTAGTTGAAGACGATCGCTTAATGCGGCTAGCCTCCTTCACAGGCATTTCTGAGAAACTAGCCAAAGAAATCGAGTGGCTGGAGTACGGTCAAGCAGTTTGCGGTACTGTAGCCCAGCAACGCCGACCAATTTCTGTAGAACATGTACAGCACTCAAACGATCCCAAAACAGACTTGATCCGCTCTTTAGGCATTACTGCTTACTATTGTTACCCATTGATGACCCAAGGGCGGCTTTTGGGTACTCTTTCCTTTGGCAGCCGCAGTCGCTCTGGCTTCACCGATAATCAAAGAGGGATGATGCAAGCAGTGTGCGACCAAATAGCGATCGCCATGGAACGTGCTAGCTTAATTGCTTCTTTACAGCAACAAACAGAGCAGTTGAGTGAAGCCAACCGCATGAAAGACGAGTTTTTAGCCATATTATCCCATGAATTGCGATCGCCCCTCAACGCTATTCTTGGTTGGGCACAATTACTACGTGCGCGCAAACTTAGCGAACCTCAGACAGCTAAAGCCCTGGAAACCATTGAGCGCAATGCTAGAATGCAAACCCAGCTAATTGAAGACTTGCTAGATATCTCACGCATGATTAGAGGCAAGTTGCGGCTCAATGTTCGTACTTGCAATTTAATTCCGATTATTGAGTCAGCAATAGAGACTGTCCAGCTAGCCGCCCAAGCCAAAGAAATCGATTTGAGATTGTTCCTGTCTTCGATTGAGGAACCACAAAATCTAGAATCGCAATCAAAGGTAAATAACGACAATCCAGAGACTGGCTTGCTCATAGCCAAGCATTTTACAAGTGTCTTAGTTTCTGGTGATGCCGAGCGTTTGCAGCAAATCATCTGGAATCTGTTATCTAATGCCATTAAATTTACACCGCGAGGCGGCAAGGTTGAAATCAAGCTGTCTACTGTTAGTTGTGAAGAAAAACAATGGAAAACCGACAACTACGCTCAAATCCAAGTGATTGACACAGGCATTGGCATCAATCGAGAATTTCTTCCTTACGTCTTTGACCGCTTTCGTCAAGCTGATAGTTCCAGTACCAGGTCACACGGTGGATTGGGATTAGGATTAGCGATCGTCCGTCATTTAGTAGAATTGCATGGCGGTACTGTCAGCGTAGACAGCCGAGGCGAACAGCAGGGAGCAACGTTTACAGTCAAGCTGCCCCAGAACTCGTCTGCTCCTCTGTCTCTCTGCTCCTCTGACCCTCTGCCCCCCATTTCCTCTACCCCAGTCCTGGGTTCTTCACTCTCAGGCGTGCGGGTGCTGGTTGTAGACGACGAAGCCGATAGTCGTGACTTTATCTCCACAGTACTTCAACAGTGTCAAGCCGAAGTTCTAGCAGTCGGCTCGGTACAAGAGGCATTGCAGGCAATTTCCCAGTGGCAACCAAATGTTTTAGTTAGCGACATTGGTATGCCTGAAGAGGATGGTTACTCCTTGATCCGCAAACTGCGATCGCAACCTCCCGAACAAGGCGGAAAGATTCCAGCAGCAGCCTTGACAGCCTATGCTAGAGTAGAGGATCGCACGCGCGCAATCAAGGAAGGCTATCAATTGCATTTGCCTAAACCCATTGAGCCAGCTGAATTAGCTACAGTAGTTGCTAGTCTCGTGGGACGCACGTGAAGAGAGGATGGGGGGCAGAGGAGGATGAGGTGGACGCGGGGACAAGGAAGACAAGGGAGACAAGGGAGATAATTCTTCACTTCTGCCTTCTGCCTCCTGCCTCCTGCCTTCTGACATCAAAACACAATCGTCCAACCCTGCTTTTCGCTATCTTTCTTGGTATAAGAAACACCGTCAATTTTGGTTCCTTTGTCATCAAGAAGGCTAATGATACCACCATTATTGTCTAGTTGAATGCCATCTTTGCCTAAAGACACTCTTACAACTTCACCCGGATTAATAATGCCATTAAGGCTTTGCCTGCGTTTGAGGCGATCTGCAAGTGCCCAACCGTTCAATTCCACTTTCTCCGGTGATGTGTTGATTAAACTCACTGTTTCTTTGCCTATATCGTCTCCAAAGGGATTCACCAAAGCAGCAAGAATGCGAATTGCCGCAGTTGTGGGCGGAATCACTACATCAAGTCTGTTGCCGGTAGTGTCGTCAGTATGGAAGGACTGGGACTGGAAGGCTAAAAAGATACCCACCCATTGATTGCGGGTTGGGTAATAAATGAGCAGTCCGCCATCTTGCCAAACACCATTATCCTTTTGAAATTGAGCAGCATTACCCTGGTTCATGTGGATATCATGAATACCATTACCAGGAAGAAAACCAAAATATTTATCCTTGACATCTTCTTCTGGCCCCCACCTTTCACCAAAGGGATAGAGGACTGCATCTGGTGATGCGATCGCTCTTGCAATATATAGTTCTAGTAATTCGTTGAGGTCGTTGTCTGGCCCTGGTACATTATAGGGCAAGGGTTTCATTTGACTGGGATCGAATAAATTCCCTCGGATAAAATCTAAAGCTAGTCCACCAGGTTTTCTGACTAACTCCTGGAAGCCGAAATCTAGTTCCTGTAATTCCTTGGTGATGGGATGAGAGAAATTTTCGTCTACAAAGTACAGCAATTCTGAGGGACTTTGCTTGGATTTGACGTTGATAGCAATGCGATACTTTTGTTTCTCGTCAGTCACAAGTACTTGGTAATGGGGAGAAGGCCCTTCTCCTAGCTTGCGATTTATAGCCCGACTTTTCAGAACACCGTAATTTTTTAAAGCCATCTATTTCTCCTCAATTTCATGGTGCGGGTGCTGCTGGTTGTGAACTTACAATATTGGCAGTGAGCCATAAGCGATCGCAGTAAAGGCATGTAACAATTTAGACTTTATACTTTGCATTCTCAAGTCTTTACTTACAGGCATGAGAATTATATCTAAGTATTACTAAGCACATGTATAATTTAAATTTGTATCATATCAACATGATAATTCAGTGTTATTATGCATGATAGTACCCTGTGGGGTGATTGTTGCTTCTTTGATAACCAGTCATCGACAAACAAGCGATAGGCAATGGGGATAAGCGTAAGAGTTTACTGCTAGTAATTTTGCACCCTGATAAGTATTGAATACCCAACTTGCTGTTGTCCGCAGATTATCCATCAAACACGCATCTTCACCAAACGCTTCTAAGGCAAGACTCCACCAAGTATGCTCCTGAATTATTAGTTGAGTAATTTCCACATTACAACCGTTAGTGATATGTTCATTAGCGGCAACGGCTTGTACTGAAAGGTTAGATAAAACCTGGTAAGGTTGGGAGTAGCGAACTTTCTGGACATTTACCCAAGACGAACTGTCCGAAATTTGGGCAAGCTGAAAACTTTCTTTTGTAGGATCGTCACACAGCCACTTGCCCCATTTTTCTGCCTTGCCCTCTACGAATTCCCCAAAACGTAATACGCCTAATTCGGCTTTGCGCCATTTAACTTCAAATCGTCCTTGCCGCAGTTTGATTCCCAGGTAATCACACTCAGGAGTGTAGAGATACCTATCTTCTCGCTCTTGGGGCGATCGCATTTGGTCAATCAGACAATTTTGCTGAAACCAAAATTCAATGTCTTCTGGTATGGTACCAGGATAAAACCAGCGCAATTCGTTAGTTGTGAGCATAAATTTATCAGAAGTTAGGAGTAGAGACGCGATTAATCGCGTCTGTACAAGAGCTAGGAGTTAAAAGTTCTCCCCCTGCTTCCCCTGCTTCCCCTGCTCCCTCATCTTGCCATTCGTAGCGACCCGCTTGATGGGACAATGTAAACGATAAATAAAGCTTGCCTTGTATTGCTCCCAGCCCAAAGGAATTTGTAGAAATGTGGAAACGAATTGCATTTATTTTGCTATTAGTATTGAGCCTCAGCTTGAGTAATCCTGGTGTAGCTGCTGCGGCTGGATTGAAAAGTTTTGTAGATACTACTGATGGCTATGAATTTTTATATCCTAATGGTTGGTTACAGGTAAAAGTTGCCAATGGGCCCGATGTGGTATTCCACGATTTAATAGAAGTATCTGAAAATGTATCTGTGGTTATTAGTCCAGTTCCAGATGACAAAACTTTAGCAGAACTGGGAACACCAACAGAAGTAGGGTATAAACTAGGAAAAGCTGCTCTCGCTCCTCCTGACTCTGGTCGTTCAGCTGAATTAGTTAACGCCCTTGAGCGAGAATCCGACGGCAAAACATACTACATTTTAGAGTATTTAGTGAAACTTCCCAATCAGCAGCAAAGGCATAACATCGCTAGTGTTGCTGTCAGCCGTGGCAAACTTTTTACCTTTAACGCTTCGATACCCGAAAGGCGTTGGCAGAGAGTTAAACGGAATATGGAAGATGTTGTAAATTCTTTTTCTGTTTATTAGTCAGTTGTCAGCAGAAAAAGAGAACAGGGAACAGGTGAGACCAGCCCCCGTCTTGGCGGTCTCCGTCACGATAGCGCAGCGTTAGCGAGTCCTCGAGCGTCTGGGGGACTGGCGTTAGCGCAGCGTTAGCGACGAAGGAGCGTCACCCGAAGGGGAATAGGCAAAAATAGTTATTATTTCTTCCTCATCTCCCTCTGCCTCATCTCCCTCTGCCTCTCTGCCCCTCTGCCCCTCTGCCCCTCTGCCTCTCTGCCCCCCTGCCTCCCCTGCTCCCCCTGCTCCCCCTGCTCCCCCTAATTATTTATGGGCATTCCAACTTTTGTACTTGCCTCTGCTTCCCCTGCACGGCTTCGCTTGCTGCAAACTGTTGGTATTAAACCGATAGTTAGACCTAGTGATTTTGATGAGTCGCAAATTCAACTTAGCGAGCCGGCACAGTTGGTACAAACTCTCGCCCAACGAAAAGCAGAAACTGTCGCCCCGCAGTTTGAATCGGCTTTGATTATGGGTTGTGATTCTGTTTTGGCGGTTAACGGTGAGATTCATGGAAAGCCAGAGGATGCCTCCGAAGCGATCGCTCGCTGGCAAGTGATGCAAGGTAACTTTGGTGACCTATACACAGGCCATGTCTTGATTGACCTTTCCCAAAATCGCACTTTAGTCAAGTCTCAGGTGACAAGAGTCTACTTTGCTCAAATGAGCGATCGCGCAATTCAAGCCTATGTTGCCACAGGCGAACCTCTCAAGTGTGCTGGGGCTTTTGCCATTGAAGGTTTTGGTAGTTTATTCGTAGAAAAGATCGCAGGTTGTCACACAAACGTGATCGGACTCAGCTTACCTCTGCTGCGACAAATGTTAGCGGAACTGGGTTACGAAGTTACTGATTTCTGGCAACAGTGAATTAATCATTCATTCAACATCTGTTTGCGTTGCAGAAGATGCTCCGTGAGATAGTGGGCTAAAGGTTGAATCAGGCTGCGATCGCCATTTTACTTGGGTTCCCACTAAGTAAAATGGCGTAAATAAACTCCCGTTGTCTTTATGCACCTTAAGCCATACGTTCAATGAGGCGATCGCCTACTCGTAAAGCATTAGCAATAATAGTCAGAGTAGGATTAACAGCAGCACTAGAACGGAAGAAACTGCCATCTACTACATACAAGTTATCGATGTCATGAGTGCGGCAATTAATATCCAATACTGAAGTTTTGGTGTCTTCACCAAAGCGACAAGTACCACATTGATGCGCCACACCTTGCAACGGCAATTTTTTTCGGAAATAGAACGAGGCGGGAATAATCCGTTCACCGCAACCAATCATTTTCAGTATTTGCGTCCAGCGATTGAGGAGATGATTGTAGGCTTCTGTGTTGTTCTCGGTGTAATGTAACTGGACAGAATCACCCCGGAGTGTGACGCGGTTATTAGGATCTGGCAAATCTTCAGCAGTCAGCCACCAGTCTACCGAACGAGTAGCGATCGCTTCAAATGTATGTCTCTCTTGAAATGAAACTCCTAAAACTGATGGAGACTCTTGAGCAATCATATCTGCATTTACTTTTCCCAATAACTGCACATGCCCCATTGGGTAATCGAAATCTTCATCACCCCAGTAAAAATCATTGATTGCTAAGGTTTTTTGAAACGAAGTTGGATTCGATTTCAAACTCACTCCAATGATGGCTCCGTTCTGATGCTTCATTAAGTTCCGTCCTACCTGATTTGAACTATTTGCCAATCCATTAGGATGCTGTTCGTTAGCAGAACGCAACAACAAAGCAGCTGAATTAATCGCCCCACAGGAAACGACTACAATATCGCTAGAAAAGAAATGAATTTCCCCATTAATTTCGGCTTCCACAGCAGTTATTTCTCGTCCAGAAAAACTAGTATGTAGACGTTTTACCTTAGCTTCTGTAATGAGGGTGACATTATCAAACCGCTCTGCTGGACGTACACAGTTCACATCTGCATCTGCTTTCGCGTCCACTAAACAAGGAAACCCATCGCAAGTATTGCAACGAATGCAGGTACTCAAACGACGATTTACCTCATTGAGTTTAATTGCCAGTGGTAGATAAAACGGATGATAACCTTCACCTTGCAAAGAGTCATGAATCTCTTGAATACGCGGTTCGTGGCGAATAGCCGGATAAAAATAATCTTCAGTTGCAGATGGCTCAGTCGGATCTAAACCCCGTTTGCCATGCACTTCATAAAGCTTTTCAGCTTCAGTATAGTAGGGTTCAAAATCGCGGTATTTTAGCGGCCATTCTGGCGAAATACCCCCCTTGTGAACCACGCGATCGAAGTCTTGTTCGCGCCAGCGAAACAGCGCACCACCATACACCTTAGTGTTACCACCTACAAAGTAGCCAGTACCCGGATGAATGGCATTTCCTTTTTGGTCGTACCAAACTTCGTTAGTGTGATAGCGGTCTTTGTGAACCACTTCAACCGTGTCCCAGTTTGCTTTCTCACGAGGCAAAAAAGGGCCGCGTTCCAAAATCAGAATTTTCTTCCCAGTGGGAGCCAGACGATAAGCAAGTGTACCGCCACCTGCACCAGTACCAATGATAATCAAATCGTAGTGTGAAGCGGTCATGATTTTTCTCCAAGTAAAGCAAAGGCTAAATAAGAATAGATGAAGCGTGATGTCTGTCCGTTGCAAGACTTGTAATTCGTAGCGAATTCTACTCGAAAAAACTCCGCGTTCCTTTGCGTTCCTCTGCGTTTAAAAACGCTCCAATTTTACGCAAAGATACTGTGATACAGAGATATGTTAATCTGCATGAGCTTTTACATATCGTCGTTAGAAGCGGTGAGAGTATAATCAGTTGCTGCTTGGGTACGACGACGGCTCATTTTCTGTTCGTAAGCATCGTAAGCAATACACATCCAAATTAAAGTCATGAATAAAATGTTTTTGTTAAAGCTTTCTGCTGCATTAGGAAACAAACTGCCAGCAGGAATAATGCCAAATGCCAGAATAATACTAAACGTCATTAGAATCAGTAGTAATCCTGTCCACCGCACCCAAAAGTTGAGAGCAAACAAAGCACCCAGCACAATTTCTGCTAAAGGTAGTAACCAGCCATAAGGAATGGCAATTAACCAAGGCAGTGGCCCCACACCTTCCCATCCTGGCGGAATTCCAGGGCCAATTATTTGGAGTTTCTGCGTCAGAACAGTTTGGTAGAAACCATTTGGAACGCTGAAGTTGAGATAGTTAGCAATTCCAGAGAGAAAAAAGAAAACGCCCATAGTCACGCGATTGACAACAACAGCTGTCCGCAGATTGAGTAAGTATTTCATCAGTAAACTCCTAGTGAGGTTTGAATAGTTTGCAGAAGACAATGATGGTGAAACTGTTGAGAATCTCTATGCCCTTCAACGAGGAGGGGGTGCAAGCTGGTCGAGTAACGTCGGTACGCCCGTCCAACCAAAGTTTTGCTGAAATTGCATAGGTTGAGCAGCCCGCCAGACGAGGGGAGTTGCCAAAATCAGTCCGGCAGCAATGGTTGCAATCCCAGATAGCCAAGGAGTTTGTCCTAACTGCATATGAGAAAAAGGGCGATCGCGCTGAAATAATTCGTCGGTTAACCACTCAGTTGTAACTTTGCGATTATGTGCAGAGTTTGGCAGCAGTTGTAGATATGTTGCCTCTCGGATGAAATGACCGGGCTGCCCTTTAATCTGGACTTTATTGAATAAGTTAGCAACACCTTCGTTGAGTCCCAGTTTCATCAAAGTGCCGCGCATCTGAATTTGTACGGGTATAGCTGGGTTGCCTTCCCAAAGCCGCTGAAGATTTTGAGCGATCGCTTTTCCTTGTTGATAGGCAACTTGGGCTGTGGGTGGTTGGGGATTATCGCTATCTGCGGCACAGTCTCCAGCCGCAAAGACTTCGGGAAAATCAGGGAGTTGCAATGTGGGTGTCACCACGAGTCGCCCGCGTTTGTCACGCAGTTCGTCTAAAATTGGTAACTCCATCAACAGCGGATTAGGAGCAGTTCCAGCAGTCCAAGCGATCGTCCCAGCCTGCAAAACTTGTATTTTGTCGTGTTGACGGTACTCTACACCATCTGCCTGAATCTTGATGACAGCCGCATCAAATAAGAAATCAACGGGAACTACCCGACGTTTGAGCGCCTGCTGGACTGTGCAGCGCAAATGGCTATTCACATCCCCTTTGAGAATTTCCCGGCTGCGATTGATTAGAACAATCTGAATTTCATTGGCATCGCCGCCCAACTCGTCATACCAAATGGGTAGTAAATCTGCTAATGTACACGCTAATTCAATACCAGCCGGGCCTGCCCCAATGATGGCAACAGTCAGCAGTAGCCGACGACTTTCTGAGTCTTGAGTTTGGATTGCCTGATGCAGTCTTTGTCGCAAGTGTTTTCGCAAAGCGATCGCTTCTTCTCCAGAAGTCAACGGCATCGCATATTCTGCCGCATCGGGAGTATTAAAGTAGGTTGTTTTGCCGCCCAGTGCTAACACTAAGTTGCTGTAGTCAAAAACCTTTCCAGAAGCTACGGTAACTCTGCGTTGATTGAGATGAATTGATTTCACCGTATCTTGCACGAAAGTTACACTACTGCCTGCTAAAAGCTCCTTGTAGCGGGGATAAACCTGTGCGCTATGCAATTCACCGCTTAACAGTTCATACAATAGTGGTTTGAAACTGAAGCGATCGCGTTGCTCAATTAGAATAATTGGATGCGGATAATTTTGATGGCTGAGGTGCAGAGCTGTAAACAGTCCAGCAAAGCCACCACCTAGGATGACTGTGGGATGAGACGCTTGCTGCATAGATGTAAGAGTTGCTTTTGTGAACTGCTCTTAGTATTGCGGCACTTAACAACTCTTAAGTGATGAAAGAATAAAGCTTGGCTGAGAAATTCAAGGGAATTTGCGACATAGTTTTCACTACTTTCTCAGCAATAATTCAGTTTATTAAATTACTATAGTGGTTATATCAAAGGTATATAGACGAATAGCACGAAGATAAAGCAGGAGGCAGAAGGTAGAGACAAGATAAATATCTGAAAAGCTTGCAGCACAAGGTTTTAAAACTCCTGCCTCTAGCAAGAACTACCTTCTGCCTCACCTCAATAAATAACTAAACTTAGTGCCATTGGGGACTAAATCCCCTTGTAAACAAAACCTTCTACCCTCTGCCCTCTGCCTCCTGCCTTCTTCAATAAGCACCGCTTTTAGTTAACAAGACCTTTAGAGTTTTCAGGATTAAATTAATATCGTAGGTAATAGACCATTTACGTTGATATTCTAAATCCATACGAACAATATCTTCAAAGTCTTTGATGCAGGAGCGACCATTAGTCTGCCATTCGCCAGTAATACCTGGTTTAACATTCAACCGTTGCCAGTGATAACTTGAATAGTGTGTCACTTCATTAGCAGTCGGAGGACGGGTACCCACAAGGCTCATTTCCCCTAGTAGCACGTTCCAGAACTGAGGGAGTTCGTCTAGGCTAGTGCGTCGGAGAAACTTGCCTATACCAGTTATCCGAGGGTCATTTTCATTCTTGAAGATATAGTGACCTTTAGCTTCATTATTAACTAGATGTTGCAGTCGATCGGCTCCGACTACCATAGAGCGAAATTTCCAAATATGGAAAGTACGACCTTTAAGACCACAGCGAATTTGACTGTAGAATATCGGTCCGGGGTTATCCAAAAAAGTAGCTATAGCAACAGGAATTGCTACGACTGCTGTAATCCCCAGTCCTACAATGGCACCTATGATGTCAATTATGCGCTTCACTTTGCTTGTCACAGAAGGATGAACTACAAGTTGAGCAAAATGAGAGTCGTATGCAACATCCGAGATTGATAGCTGAATGTGGTGAGAAGTAGATAGATTAGACATGGTAACAGTTTCAGTTAGTGAGTTTGCAAATTCAGTCTATGAAAAGCCAATAGTTGAGTAACTTGTTATGTATTAATGAAATTACTTAGTCATTAGCAAATGGCTGCTAAAAGCGAATGTCATGCTCGGTCAATACTTCATACCTAAGGGTTAAATTTGTCTAAGACAGCGTCATAACTATCAAAAATTTCAAACACTAAAGAGAGCTGAGTTAGTTCAAAAATTATTCGGACAGGTGCTTGCATATTGCAAATTACCAAGCGACAACCACTAGAACGTGCAGCAGAAAACCCATTGACTAAAACAGCTAACCCTGAACTATCAATAAAATCTACTTTACTTAGATCGATGACCCAGAGTTGATGGGGTTGAGGTACTAAACTAGCTAGCTGTTCCTTAAAAGTTTTGCTATTGTCCGAGTCTAAACATCCCTGAGGCTGAAGCACAACTAGTTGATATTCTTGTGTGAGATTCATAAGCTTTCCAGTGGATTGTGATGTAATAGTTGGTGAACTCTTATATATATCTGCCACCATCTATGTCAGAGGTTGTTTGAACAATTACTAAATATTTTCGGAAATCTGGTTGATTATTTTTCTTTATTCGTAACTCTGTACTTCATGATTTGTCATTTTATAAATATTCAACTTTTGTTGCAGAATTAACCAAAAAAAAGGTAATCCTTCTATCAAATATCTTTTCCATAATCTTTTAGGTTCGGAAACCATTCTATATAACCATTCCAACCCCAAATCACTAATATATTTTGGCGCTCTTTGGAGATTACCTGCTTCAAAATCAAGAGTTGCACCTATGGCTAAAAATATTCTAATATTTGGTAGTTGTTCTCTGTATTGGTATATCCATTTTTCTTGTTTTGGTGCCCCTAATCCTACTGCTAATACTGTGGCATCAGAACGATTAATCATCTCAATTATTTTCTGACACTCTGCTTCGTTTGTTTCAAATCCAAAAGGTGGTGAGTAAGAACCTACAATGATATCCCTCTGAACTTTTGCATTGATTTTCTCCTGAGCCTTAATAGCAACTCCTTTTGCTGCTCCCAATAAAAAAACTTTAATATTTTCATTTTTTTTGTGAAAATTATAAAATGCTGGGAAGAAATCAGAACCCGATATCTTTTCTTTTATTGGCTGACCTAAGAATCGAGATGCATACATTAAAATTTGACTATCACACAGTTTGTAATCAGCCATCTTATAAGCCTGAAGAAATTCTCGATCGCCTTGTAATTTCATCAGATGATCTACGTTAGGAGTAAATACAATACCAGATTGAAGGTTTTCTAAAACTTCTGTTTTGAATACATTGTCAATCTCAATATTTAATAGATTAACTTTTTGTGTCTGGCTTAACTTCTGCCCAATAGATTTACTCTGAGGTTTCAAAAACTGTACTGGTAAAGATTTGAGTGTTTCATATGGAAAGATGCGATCGAAATGTTGGTGTGCCATATAACTTGCGATTCCTGATTTAAATTTTGAAAATGCTGCAATGCAAAGCACAGGCAGTTTTCTGCTTTCTTTGAGCAGGTACATATCGCCTGACGTTTAAGTGAGATCGACTTAGTACAATTGCTTGTATTAGAAGTGATGTCTACAAATAAGCTGAAACTTTGATATATCAATGCTTTTAGCTTACTTGCGTTACATGTTCATACGTAATTACAACGTAAAGACTTGATAGAACCTGAGACCTTATCCGTAACTCTTCGTACAGTTTCCTCTTTAGACAGCGATCGCAAATACTATCTGACGGTTATTTCTCAGGGTTACTTAGAAGCTAGTGAATACAGTATCCTCAGAGGTAGATAGAACTGTCCACCTAGCTATCCGCTTGGTCGTAGTGTAAAGACAGTCTAAGCCTCATACTAGATACATACTGGCTAAATAAATAAAAATACTAGTATTTATTGCTTATTTATCGCTGCCAAAAATGTTGCACAACTATGCAATATTTCTCTAAAAACACAGCATTTAAATATCTTCATTAGCATTTTTTTTTAGCTAATTAAAAAGGAATTACTTGGCTATGGTTATTGCCATAAACCCTGTGTCTCTTCCTTAATTACTGTGTGTATAAAGTTCCCTAATTAATAACCTTGATTTGCTATGGAAAGGCATCGGGTAATGGTCATTGGTAGTAAGGTCAATACTGTGCAACGCGTCAGTAATCACTGTTTGAAAAAGAATTTAGAAGTCTTTCCGTACTATGGTGTGCCCTTGGTTGAAGAAATTAATGTCTTCGCTCCTCATGTTTTGGTACTATGTGTACCTATACCTCAAGATTTTCAGTGCCCAATACTTCAGCCTTGGATTTTATGGTCGGAAGAGGCTATAGATGAAGAAACACCATTAGTTAGCACACCCACAGAATTGTATGTACGTCTGCAAGAAGTACTCCAGATTTAAATTAACCCTTCACGCACAGCCATAGCTGCTGCTTGAACGCGATCGTCAACGCTGAGTTTGTTGAGGATCATACGCACATATGACTTTACAGTTCCTAAAGAGAGATAGAGCTGGTCAGCGATCTCCTGATTTGAACATCCTTTAGCAATCAGTTTTAGTATCTCTCGCTCGCGATTACTCAAAAGCGTTTGTTGGGGCGTATCAGATGTCGTAACTCCACTTGAAACAACTGGGGACTTAAGCATCCGAGCAACCTTTTGAGCTATTTGAGGATCTAGATAAGCACCACCCTGAAGGATTAATTGAATGACAGTAATTAGCTGTCCCCATTCGATAGTTTTAAGACAGTAACCATCTGCACCAGCGGCAAGCATCCCCATCACTTGAGTATCGCGATCGAATGCACTCAAAGCGAGGATACGAGTAGCAGGGCGATCGCTTTTTATCTGCTGAGTAGCGGTGATACCATCCATAACTGGCATATCAATGTCCATCAAAATTACATCTGGCTGGAGTTGAGCAACACATTCAATAGCCTGTACGCCGTTCCCTGCTTCTCCAACCACACTAAAGCCTGGCTCAAGGGAAAATTGACCTTTCATGCCTCGACGTATCAAACTATGATCGTCTACTAATAGAATTCGCACTATATTTGCTTGAGCATTTTCAGGCATTTTTTCTTCTCCTATATCTGTTCATCTTGGAAGTTAAACTTGTCTGTAGCAACTGGGAGAGTAAACCAAAAGGTACTACCCTCTCCAAGAGAACTTTCAACCCCGATGTTGCCTCCGTGAGTCTCAATGATTTGACGGCACAAGTACAGACCTAACCCAGATCTCCCACGCCGACCTTGCCCTTGAACGAAGCGGTGAAAAAGTTTTTCTTTATCCTGGGGGGCAATTCCTGAACCTCGATCGCATACAAATACCTGCACTTCGTTTTCCCCAAGAGTTGCAACTTCAAGAGAAATTTCTTTATTTGGTTCGCTTACTCGCACAGCATTATCAAGCAGATTTTGGATCACTCTTTGGATCTCTAACTCATCAGCATAAACAGTCGGCAATAATTGGGGAATTTTGTAGTTGAAGGTGAACTCAGATGTGGAAGTAGTTTTTATTTGAGTAATTGTTTTGACAAAAATTTTCTGCCAATCAAGAGGCTCGTAGTTCAAGCGATCGCTGTAACCAGCTTCATAACGGGAGATGTTCAAGAGAGCTTCCACAAGTTTGAGAAGATCTTCGTTACCTTGACGATAATCTTGGAACACTTCTTTGCAAGTATCGCTAATAGGGCCAAAAGCTCCTTTGAGCATACTATCCAAAGTCATGCGGCTAGCAAGCAAGGGAGTACGCAGGTCGTGGGAAAGAGCGCAGATTAGGTTCTCAAGCTGTTTATTGCGTACTTCAATGCATTCTTGACGCTCGCGAACCTCGCCTGCCATTGCATTGAGAATTTCACTTAGCCGGCCTATTTCATCAGGAGCTGAATAAGCAAGCCGGGCTTCCATTCGACCTATTCGCCAAGTTTCGCCTACCTCTATCAATTTGCGTAAAGGAACCTCGACTCGTCGTCGTAAAATTTGGTAATTTATCCACATTCCAGTAATAATTACCAATGAAGTCAAGATATTCACAACAATTTTTATTTGCTGGATTTGCTGTAAGCAATTTTCCACATCGCTCAAATAAATTTCCTCGCGTTCAACCAATGTCTGAATCTGAGTACGTAGAGAATTAAATAAAACCTTTTCCGCCTCTGTTGTAGATTCACTGCTAGAGCTAAGTAGCTCCCTACCAGCCAACTGCTCTTGCCATCCAACGTAGAGATTATCGATCTTAGAGAGTTGATTAACTTGATTGGGGTTATCTTTTACAAGAGTTTTCAAGCGGTTGAGACTACCATAGAAAGATAAGGGTTGATTATTAAGATTCTCTCGCCAACTCCTTTCCTCATCTACCACAGCATTTAGTAGACGTTCTCCTTCACGCTTTACTATAAAAGTCTGGTTGACCTCATTAGCTGCTTCTTTACAGAGGATAGCTATCCAAATATTTAAACCTTGTTGCCCCATTATCAATAATACTAGCACCATCAAGCTACTATACAAGGGCGCAAATAAATGAGTTTTTAGAGTTATTGGAGCAAGTAAACGCACCAAATTAATCGTTAAGACCATCTAATAGTTTGGTATGTTCGTACATAGGTAATACCAGATATTTGGCAGCCTATTGGTCTACTCAAAGTTATTTTGCTTTAATATCTCTGCTAACGCTGAATTGATTGGTAAAGATTGCCTATAATTCACTTCAGTTTGTCTGCTACCTCTTCTAGCTCACTAGCTATAGTAGTAACAAGATAAACACTCAACAAAGACGTAACAAACAAAAGAAATATTATAACCATATTCAGTAAAAATAAATACGATTACCAAATCATAAATTTAGTTTAATTCTAATAGCCATTCCTCCCTTTACTATGATGATTACAGCAAGTTATAAAAAAGTCATCTTATTACAAAATGACGAACTATGATTGCTGTTGCTAATTTATGTAGCTGATGTATATGATACAATAAAAACATCAAGTTAGTAAACTGTTCAAGCATTTTTTCTTCATAATGCCGAAATACACTAAGTTGATGTCTTAGTGCAACTGCTTGCAGGGCTTAGCGATCGCTCTCTGAAATTAATGCTTATACAAACGCTTATAAGCTTTAGTATTTTTTTCAGCACAGGCAATCTATGTAACTACATAAAACAAAAAGACATCTTTACTTACGTACTGTTTAGTGTCACCTCCCCTAATATAGTTTGAATAAAAAGACAAAGCCTAATTAATTTAATCCAGTATATTTAATATATTAATTTACAGTTTTTTTACTTAAAAGTAAATGAGTCATAGTAAAGTTTCCTACTTTTCCTACTTTTCTTACTTTTCTTACTTTTTTTGATAGTCAAGTTGTACGTTGACGACTGTAAATATTTAAATCTGACTTAATGAATGTAAGCTAACTTTTATTAAAAAATTAATGCAATATTAAATAGTTAATAACATGACTTTTGCTAGGTATGTATAGCAGGAGGCAGGAGGTAAAACTATTACCATTCCTAGTATTCACGCTTTTAAAATGTCCTAACCTATGTGGCTACGGCTATAACTTTGACAAAAGAGAATTGTGAGTAAATACGATTTAAACAAGCAATATAGTAGAAAAGTTTTTGTGTAACTCGCTCGTCTAATCGGTATTTAAACGATCGAGGTAACATCACATTACATAGCAGTTAACTGTTATCATGCAATTTAAGCGATGCGCTTGGATTTTTCTATCTCTCAAGAGTATGAGAATTCAATAGAAGTTAAGTCAATGGGCAGAGTAAACTTAAGTCAACAGGCATAGTAAACCAGAAGGTACTACCTTCACCGAGATTGGTCTCAACACCAATATTTCCTCCGTGAGCCTCTACAATCTGGCGGCATAAGTACAGACCAAGCCCAGTTCTATTAGATCCTCTTCGTCCTTGTATGAAGCGATGGAAGAGCTTTTCCTTCTGTTGGGAAGAAATCCCGAATCCATTGTCGCGTACTGATACCTTTACTGTATGGGGTCCCGAATGTTCTACTTCGAGGAAAACTTCCCGATCTGGCGCACTTACTCGCACGGCATTATCAAGCAAGTTGTGTATAACCCGTTGAATCTCAAGTTCATCACCGTAAACAGTTGGCAGTGATGGGGAAATCTTGTAGATAATCGTACACTTTTGCTTCCAAGTACTATTGTTCTGCTGAATGGCTTGGGTAAAGATATTTTCCCAGTTGAGGATTTCGTAGTTTAGACTCTTAGCAAACTCATTTTGATGACGAGAGACATCTAAGAGACCTTCAACCAGGTTGAGGATGTTTTCATTAGCCAAACTACATTCTTTAAGCACATCTGTGCAACTATCGCTTATCTCACCAAAAGCTCCACCTAACACAGCGTGTAGAGCGCTACGAGTGGCTAGCAAAGGGGTACGCATACCGTGTGAAAAGGTGGAGATGAGATCGTCTATTTGTTGGCGTTCAGCAGTGGTTATTTTTTCTAGTTTGTCTAGATTACGCTTCAATTCCAGTTGGGCAATGACTTGACGACTCAAGGTACGCAATGCCTCAAGTTGTTCGAGACTAAGCTGTCGTGGAACATAGTCAACTACACAAATTGTTCCCAATGCATATCCTTCAGGTGTAACCAATGGCGCACCAGCATAAAACCGAATATAAGGCTCTGATGTTACCGCTGGATTAGTGGCGAACCGAGGGTCAAGTAGAGTATCAGGAACAATCAAAATCTCATTGGGTTGTAAAATAGCATGGGCACAAAACGCCACATCTCGTGACGTTGACTCAGCATCTATTCCTAATTTTGATTTGAACCATTGACGACACTCATCAACCAAGCTGATTAAAGCTATGGGAGTGCCACAAATCTGTGCTGCTAAACGGGTTAGGTCATCGAAGGCTGCTTCGCAGATTGTGTCAAGAATGTGATAGCGGCGAAGGGCTTCCAGCCTTGCCATTTCATTTTGAGCCAATGTAGCTTTCATTAACGAGGTTATTATTTTTTTATTGCTTCGCTTTCTAAGTTGTCATTCTTAGTACGGGCATAGTCATCTTGAAAGCGAATAATATCATCTTCTCCTAAGTATTCACCATTTTGGACTTCAATCAATACTAAGGAAATAACTCCAGGATTTTCTAAACGATGAGGCGTACATTGAGGTACGTAGGTAGACTGGTTATTGGTTAACAATACTTCGCGATCGCCACAAGTTACCTTTGCCGTACCAGAAACAACTATCCAGTGTTCGCTACGGTGGTGGTGCATTTGTAAGCTGAGGCGGTGTCCAGGTTTAACTTCTATGCGCTTGATTTTGTATCCACGTCCTTCTTCCAAAACTGTAAAAGCACCCCAAGGGCGCAACTCAGTTGCTGCTAGACTATTGAAATTGCCAACTGGAATCAAAGATAACGCCTTAGTTTGTATAGTTTCTTTAGATTGAGCCATAGTTACCTGATTTGCAGACATAATAATTCTCAGTACTCGTGTGGTACTTAATAAGATGTCAGTACGAGGGCGAGCGCACAGTAAATATTAACTTAAATGAATGAGGCGGACTTTGGTTGCCCAAACGTAAAGCACCGACACCAAACTGATAAATTTAGTATCAGCTTTCAACCCTCAACCGACTACTGCTAAGTGGATAGTCATCTGGATAATTTCATCTTCACATTAGGATGCTGTATGCATAAAGCTCTAAGTAGCCATTAGATAGTATTACTCATCGCTATTTGAGAAAGATACTGTACTCAGACCGATCGAGTTTTGAGTCGCAGATAATCTAGTAGAAAGCCATGCACAATCCAGATGTTGCAGTTATACCTACACATAATACAACTGAAACTTTCATCAATCGATCGATTGCCAAGAGTGTGACCAAAACCTGATGCTCCCTAGCCTTCTGCACTAGGTTCTCGAAGTTAAGTTGATTTCATTATGTTTTTGGTGGTAAAAATATGCAGCCTTATATAGTATTAAGACGGATAGACAATTGGGAGCAAATAAAACAAGAAGCTGAAACAAAACAACGCCCGAAAGATTACATCCTTTCACTGCAAGAAAAGCTGAAGGCATCTCTTATCTTGCCTCATGTTGAGCCAAGCAACACAGATAAACTTTTATCAGTATGGGAAGGGAAGCCAGAAAATTGGGCATTGGCAAGAAAATTATCTCATGAGTTAGATGAAGAAGATATCATCTTCTGTGACTGCGAAGATTCTGCAACTCCAATTGCTACTCTATTTGCAAATCGTCAGAATCGCCCGACAATTGTGGCATTTTTTCAAAACTTTACTCGTCTCAGAGGGCTAGCATCTACTAAATTGCTTAGAGTTTGCCGTACCATTGATTTATTTATAGTTTGCTCTACATACCAACGCGATCGTTTGTGCCAGCATCTAAACTTATCAGAATCTCAAGTTCGCTTCATTCCTTTTTGCGTCGATTTTAACTTCTTTTCGCCTGGTTCTTCTGCCAAAAAGATCAGACCCATCATTGCCAGCGTCGGTTTAGAAAATAGAGATTACCGACTTTTAGCTCTTGCAACTGAAAAGATGGATGTTGATGTTAGGATTAGTGGCTGTTCTCCACATGCAAGACAGTTAAAACGCTCTTTCCCAAAAGTAATGCCTGATAACATGTCTCGTCGCTTCTATGCATGGAATGAACTAGTTCAACTATATCGTGATGCAGATATTGTGGTTGTAAGTTCTTTTGAAAGCAATTATGCATCTGGCATTACATCTCTCCAAGAAGCTGTAGCTTGTAAACGTCCAATCATTGCTACTAAAACAAGAGGGCTTAACTCCTATCTTCAAACAGACGCAATACTTACTGTAGAGCCTGGAGATGTTGAGGGGCTTAAACAAGCGATTTCCTATCTACTTAAGAACCCAGATGAAGCAAAAGAGCGTGCCGAACGTGCCTATCAAATTGCTGTCGATCGATATTCGGTCGAACACTTTACAAACACAGTCGTAGATTATATGAAGGATGTTCATTATGCTAGAAAGCATAAATCTGTTTTAGTTAGTAATTAAAGGATCGTTCTTCAGTTTTATTAGTCAAGCTTGAAAAAAATTTAAAAGCCAACTTATAGCATTATGGCAAATAAACGAAAACTGTTGAGCAATTCTTTGTCTGTCCTCATAAATCGGTTAATGCAAAGCGTTGCAACGTTTGTATTGTCAGCATCAATTGCTCGCATTCTCGGAGCAGATGCGCTAGGGAGATATTTACTAGCATTCAGTATCTACTTTATTTTTGTTGGTATTTTTTCTGCTGGACTAAAAATTTCAATTGTTAGAGAAGTAGCTCATAAAGCAGATAGTGATAATATCAGTTTTTACTTAGTGAACTGTAGTTTTTTACAACTTTTTCTTAGTTTATTTGGTTATATAGCTTTATTGATCGCGGTAACTTTATTACCGTATGAAACTGATACAACTATCATCTGCTATATCGTCGGAGCAGCTGTCATTCCCTTTTCACTTTCTAATATGACAGAGGCGATTTTTCAAGCCCAGGAAAGAATGCATTTAATTGCATTATCTGCCACACCTGTTTATGTTACTCGTCTACTGTTGATGATTTTAGCAATGCAACAGGGGTATGGGCTAAAAGCTGTTTCTATAATATTTGTTGCTTCGGAATTTTTAATACTTTTTGTCCAATGGTTTTTATTAATCTATAATAGGCGAATAAACTGGATAATTGACCAGAAGTTTGTCGTCAGAATATTTAAATCTTCTAGTTATTTCTTTTTAATTGATAGTGTAAATATTATCAATTCTCGAATAGAAATTTTAATCATTTCACTAGTTGGTAGTGAGTTTTTAGTTGGACTCTATGGAGCAGTAATTCAATTAATGCAGCCTTTTATAATAATTGTTGATAGCATTACTTCAGCTGTTTATCCTAATTTAGCAAAGTCAGCAAAGCTAGGAGTTGAACAACAGAAAAAAACTTCTGAATTTATTATTGAAGTTCTACTTTCAATTGCGCTACCGATTTCCATTGGTTTCTTCTTCTTTGCGGGTGATTTATTGGAACTTGTCTATGGAAATCCTCGTTTTCGAGAAGCTGCAACAGTTTTAAGCATATATTCCTTGGCGCTAATTATTTGGTCTTTTAACCGCCCTCTTAGCTATGTATTAATGGCTAATGGATTAGAAAAAGTCAACATGCGCGATGTTAGCGTCAGCGCGGCTTTTAAGCTTGGGTTAGGATTGATGATAGTACCGAGCTATAAACTGATGGGAGCAGTCATCCTAAACCTACTAGTTGATACTTCTACTTTCTGTCAGTATATGTATGCTTTTTATAATCGTCTTTTTATGATAAATGTTATCAAATCTTTTCGCTATCCTCTATCGATCTGTTTGCTGATGACACCTTGTTTTGTTGTCCTAAAACAAATAAATTTGAACTTTGTTATTACTTTAACTATTTTAACTTCTATATACTTAATAATTCTTGGTACTATCATAATTTATGAAGTAGGGGGATTTCGAGCAGTCTGGGCGAGAATAACTAGCAAATAAATATTCACTGGATTAAACTCTTGTCATCTCAAGCTTGAAGCATCAATGATATTAAAACTTGAAAATTTACTTTCAGCACGGATTAAAAGTATAAAATTATTATGTTCAGAGTCACTTTACTCCATTTTTGTTTTGAAGACTATACAATCGAGTTAGCAAATGCACTAACAAATTATGTTGACTTAACTTTAATCCAACCTGGCAAAATTGCTGAATATTGTCAGGATGTCCTCGATCGTCGCATTCAAGTTTTTAGTTTCAAAAAACCTCGGATTCGCGATCCCAGAAATCTATTCTCAATGAGGGAAATGATGCGATTTATTCATGAGAGCAATCCTGACGTGTTGCATGTTCAGGAAACCAACGATCCTTGGTATGACATAACATTGCTACTTAATAAAATGCCACCATTGGTCACAACAATCCATGATGTATTTTGCCATCCAGGCGATCGCAATAATGTTTTTGGTTCAGACTATACTAAGCGCATCGCTTTTTATCGCTCTCAACAAATGATTGTTCATGCCGAATCTTTGAAGAAAACTCTTACTCAAGACTTTCGGATTCCCCAGCAGCGAGTGAATATTTTGCCACATGGAGAACTTGGTAGTTTATATCAACGCCGAGCTAAAGAAAACTATATACAACGAGAACCTTATACCTTACTTTTCTTTGGCAGAATTTGGCCTTATAAGGGTTTAAACTACTTACTAGAAGCATTACCATTAATTGCTACCAAAATTCCAGAAGTCAAATTGATTATTGCCGGAAGAGGGGAAAATATCCAACAATATTTTCCTCATGGCTTAGATAGTAAGCGCATCGAAACGATCGACAACTTCATTCCTGAAGAAGATGTAGCTGCACTATTTCAACGCGCGACAATCTCTGTTTTACCCTATATTGAAGCATCTCAAAGTGGTGTAGCTGCCTTATCTTATGGCATGGGAACACCAATAGTTGCGTCTGATGTTGGTGGTTTGAAAGAAGTAATTAAACATGAAAAAGATGGTTTATTAGTTCCTCCTGGGGATGTTCAAGCATTAGCTAATGCTATTATTCGCTTATTGAGCGATCGCGAATTACAAGAAAAAATCCGAACTGCTGCACTTGCTCGTTGCCAAAAAGATTTAAATTGGTCAAAGATAGCTGCTCAAACTGTTGAAATTTACCACAAAGCCATATATCTGAAAAGTAACTTTTAGAGATAATGAAAAAGCTACTAATATTTGCAGAATATGCCTTGACAGTTCTGTGTTTACTCCATTATTCGGGAGGGCCGCTAGCTGTGCTGATCTCAGGAGGTATTAATGAAGGAGAAGTACAAACAGCTGGTGGAGTAGATAATTCATTGGTTTTAGCTCTTTTCTTTTTAACTTATGTGTTATTTTTTTTCTTACTCGTTGCTCGTTGGAAAAAAGTTATTTATGTCTTGAGTAAAGACAGATTTATTTGGGCATTATTTGGATTAGTTGTACTTTCAATTTGTTGGTCTGTTAACCCATCAAAAACCATAACTCGCATTATTGCCTTAACAGGGACAACAATGTTCGGGCTTTACTTAGCGACACGTTACACGATGAAAGAACAGCTAAAATTACTAACATGGATGTTTGGTATTGCAATAATGCTAAGTTTCGTGTTTGCTGTGGCACTACCGAAATTTGGAATTATGGGTGGACTTCATGCAGGAAGTTGGAGAGGAATATACTACCACAAAAATGGTCTTGGCTTATTGATGGCTCTCAGTACAATTATCTTTTTTATCCAAGTTATTGATGCCAGAAAAAACCGTTGGATAGTATGGTTTGGTTGTAGCTTATCCGTAATTTTATTACTACTTTCAACTGCAAAAAGCTCTCTAACTAATTGTATAATTGTTTTAGCTATCTGCCTTACTTGTCAAATTTTAAGATGGAATTACGATTGGATGATTCCTGGCTTTACTGGCGTAGCAACTATAGCTGGCAGCTTATATATTTTGCTAACAACTAACTTAGATACTCTGCTAGCTTCAATAGGTAAAGATACATCACTCACTGGTCGTACGGACATATGGCCACTCGTTTTAAATGCGATTGGCAAAAGACCTTGGCAGGGCTATGGGTTCGGTGCATTTTGGGGTGAATGGAATAGTGAAGCTAGTAGAATCTGGAATGCAGCGGGCTGGCCTGTTCCCAACTCACACAATGGTTTCTTAGATGTCTGGCTGCAATTGGGAATTTTAGGATTATTGTTATTAGCACTCTCTTTCTTTGCTACTTTAATCAGAGCTTTATTATGTATACGGCACACGACAACATCAACATGGTTATGGCCATTACTATATTTTAGCTACATATTTCTAGTTAGTTTGGGAGAAAGTACTTTAATGAACCAAAATGACCTTTTGTGGGTACTCTATGTAGCTATAGCTTATACGTTACTCTTACCAATTGAAGAACAGGTATCTCATGTAAATTTTAAAAAATAAGTTGAATCGGCAAAATTTTTGCCATGTCAAGTATTTATGATTTTATTGAAATATGAAAAAATTAGACGAAAGTAACCTGGAGATGATGAAACTTAAAATTCTGATGCTCGGTTCAAGTTTAGAACAAAATGGCGGGATTGCCACCTTTGAAAAACTTATAATTAAATACGCTCCTACTGAAATCGAGATTCAGCATATTACTAGCCATGATGAAGGTTCTATCGCACATAGATTGATAATATTTTGTCAAGCTTTAGGAAAGTTTTTCTGGAAACTTATATTTGAGCAAACAGATATTATATATCTTCAGATTTCGGAGCGTGCTAACATTTTTCGGAAATCCATTTTTGCCCTGATTGCTTTTCTGTTTCGCAAGCCAGTATTGTTACACGCTCATGGAGCTGAATTTCATCTCACTTACTCTCGACTTCCTAAATGGGCAAAGCAATTGTTGAGCGGCATATTTCGTCGTTGCAGCGGTTTGATTGTTTTATCAAAAACTTGGAAAGATTACTACGTTATCAATCTAGGTTTAAACCCACAACAAGTTTTTGTGCTACCTAATCCTGCCGAATTGCCTGTAGAAATTCCCCAACGGAGCAATGCCGATCGAGTAACTCTACTCTTTTGCGGGCGTGTTGGTCAACGCAAGGGAACATTTGATTTAATTGAGGCGTTTGCCAACCTACCTGTTGAGCAAAAAAACTGCACAAAGCTAATTATTGCCGGAGATGGAGATATAGAACAAGGGCGCAAGTTAGTTGAGAAACTAAATCTTACAAAACATATTACTTTCGCAGGTTGGGTCAACTCAGAACAACGAGATAAACTGTTAGCTGAAGTAGATATATTTATATTGCCTTCTTACAATGAAGGTTTACCGATGGCAATACTTGAAGCGATGAGTTGGGGATTGCCTGTAATTACTACACCTGTTGGAGGAATTCCTGAGCTAGTGGTTCCTAATGAGAATGGTTTGCTGGTTAAACCTGGTGATATTCAACAGTTATCAGCGGCAATATTATCTTTAATTACTAATGAAGAATTAAGGTTAATAATGGGAAGAACTGCAAGAGAACGTGTGATGCCATACGATATTAAAAACTATGTCAATTCCTTGCTCAGTGTCTATAAATCAGTATTGACATCTACAAATAAACACATTCTTTATGAATCAAAGGTGTAGACTAATTGGCAGACGCAGTTTTTTATTAGGCTTAGGTAGTTTAGCGACTCTGAGTGCTGTGGTAATGAGTAAAGCTGCCGATCGCAATCAGCAAATACAAGCGCTCGATCGTCACAATAGGAATTTTCTAATTACTGAGGGATTTTCTTTAAAAGAACGTGCTGCTAACAAAGGACTAATTTATGGAGCAGCGGCTCGGCAAATCGATCTCTCATCCAATGCTTCATATGCTGCTGCCATAGTCCAAAATTGCAATATGCTCGTGCCAGAATGGGAATTTAAGTGGATTGCTGGTAATGCAAGACTTCGTCCGAGTCCAGAGCAGTTTGACTTTACCGCAGCAGATTGGATGGCTAATTTTGCTGCAACTCACGGCCAACTGCTACGCGGCCATACTTTAGTCTGGCATGATTCTTTACCAGAATGGTTTAAAACAAGTGTTAATAGTCGAAATGCAGCACAGCTATTAGAAAAGCACATTCAAACAGTTGTGAAACGCTACGCTGGAAAAATTCATTCTTGGGATGTAGTAAATGAGGCTATTAAAATAGAAGATGGTAGAAGTGATGGCTGGCGAATCACTCCCTGGTTAGAGTTGTTGGGGCCAAATTATCTTGATTTAGCTTTTCATCTCACGGCGGCGACCGATCCGGAAGCATTATTAGTCTATAACGATTTTGGTTTGGATTATGACACTCCTGAACAGGAAGCAAAAAGAACGGCGGTACTAAAATTACTAGAGCGTTTACGGACTAATGGTACACCGATTCATGCTCTTGGTATTCAAGCTCACTTGTCACCTGCTGAGAATAAATTTAATCCAAGCAAGCTACGAAAATTTTTACAGGATGTAGCCAGTATGGGATTAAAGATTATGATTACAGAAATGGATGTAGCTGATAAAAAGCTGCCTAAAGATATTCAAATACGCGATCGCATCATCGCTGGAGTCTACGAAGATTATCTCTCAACCGCACTCGACGAACGAGCAGTCATTGCTGTAATCACGTGGGGACTGAGCGATCGCTATACTTACGTCAGCGAATCTCAACCGAGATCCGATCGCGCTCCAGTTCGTCCTCTACCCCTTGATGCTCAAATGCAGCGCAAGTTGGCATGGAATGCGATCGCTCGTGCTTTTGATAACGCTCCCAACCGCAAATAATATTTGGAATTTCAGCACGGGTTAATCCCAAGTTTATAAATAATTTTAGGCTTTAAAAGCCTAGCTATGGTATAGTAATGTAAAGATTTTTAAAATATAGAAGTTTAAAGACTTGATATTTAATTCAATATTTATTTTTAACTTAAAACTTGTACTTTTAAATATTGATGTTAGAAGAATCTATGCAATCTAGAGAATCAATCGATTTAGATTTTAGCAGATATTGGTTGAGCTTGAAACGACGGTGGCTACCTGCTGCCAGTATCTTTGCAGCTACAGTTACTCTCAGTGCCTTAGCTACAACCTTACTAAAGCCATCCTATGAAGCAGAAGGAAAACTATTATTTAGAAGCCCCTCCTTTAACCTAGTAGGATCTAATCTCTTGCCTAGTAACTCTGAAGGAGCAGAAACAGGAGATTTGAGACCACTAGTATCAACTCAAAATCCTATCAGTAGTCAAATAGAAGTTATTTCTTCTCCTTCTTTCTTGCAGAGTATAATTAACGAACTAGAACTCAAAAACAACAAAGGTGAATCTTTAAAAGTTGAAGAATTAGAAAAAGCCTTGAGTCTAAAAATTGTCGGTGGCACAGACGTATTACAAATTACTTATAAAAGCCGCAACCCTAAAGAAGCAGCAGCAGTAGTCAACAAAGTAATGAATCTTTATTTAAATAATGATATCATTACAAGCCGTTCTGAAGCGGTAGCAACTCGTGAATTAATGGCCATACAGCTACCAAAAATTCAAGCAGATGTTAGTGCTGCGGAAGTAGCACTACGTAAATTTAAAGAGAAATATAATGTTGTAGACCTATCAGAAGAAACAAAGTCAGCAGTTGAAATTATTGGGAATTTAGACAGCCAGATTAATACTCTGAAGGCTGAATTGCAGGAGGCAAATACCCAGACTAATGAACTTCGGCAGAAAGTAGGTTTAGATTTGCAAATGGCAAGTGCTGTTAGTAGCCTTAGCCAGTCACCTGCGGTGCAGGGAGTTCTCGCACAAATTCAAGATACAGACCGACAGTTAGCAACTCAACGCAGTCGTTTTTTAGATGATAATCCCATAATTGTCGATCTAGAAGCAAAGAAAGCGAATTTACAAAGCCTCCTCCAAAAGCAAATTGAACAAACCATTGGCACTCAAACAAAAGTTCCACCAGGATTGTTGCAAATTGGAGAACTTCGACAAAACCTGATTAAAGACTTTTTGCAATCAGATGTGCAGCGGCTAAGCTTGAGCCAAAAACTCTCCTCTTTGTATAATTCCCGAACTGCTTACCAACAACGGGTAAAAGTTATACCGAAGTTAGTACAAAATCAAAGAGAGTTAGAACGTAAGCTTGAAGTCGCGCAATCTACTTATCAAACTCTATTGAAAAAGGTTCAAGAATTACAAGTTGCAGAAAATAAGAATACAGCCAATGCCCGGATCATTGCTAAGGCTTTGGTTCCGGAAAAGCCATTGTTGGGGCAAAAACCTATCATTTTAGGGCTTGGTGTAATGTTAGGTTTATTTTTGTCTACAAGCACCATTCTGTTTCTAGAAATGAGAGATAGTTCTCTCAAAACACTCAAGGATATAAAAGAGGTATTTGGATATACATTACTGGGAATTATCCCTTTGTTTACTCATAAAATTAGCTCCACTCATCTTGATAGAGAGTCAATATCTTCAGTAGTTCATGTGAGAGACATGCCTCAGTCTCTAATTAGTGAAATGTACCGGATGATTCAAGCTAATCTGAAGTTTTTGAGTTCAGACAAAATACTAAAAACTATTGTAGTAACTAGTGCGGTTCCTAAAGAAGGTAAGTCTACAGTTTCAGCTAATTTGGCAGTTGCGATCGCTCAACTAGGGCGTAAAGTTTTACTTGTTGATGCAGATATGCGAATGCCTACCCAACATGATTTGTGGCAAATAAATAATGCAGTTGGTTTGAGTGAAGTACTTGTTGGTCAGGCTAAGTTCAATAATGCTGCATGTAATGTAATGCCGAATCTAGATGTGATAACTGCGGGAGTTAGACCACCTAATCCATTAGCCCTGCTTGATTCAAAACGCATGACATTACTAATTGAGGATTTTTCATCTCGCTATGACTTTGTAATTATTGATGCTCCCCCACTCCTTCTTGCAGCCGATGCTCTGACTGTCAGCCAAATGACGGATGGGATTTTATTAGTAGCTCGACCTGAAGTTATTGATTCTAGCAGTGCCAATGCTGCTCAACAGATGTTAGAGCAATCTAGTTATAAAGTTTTAGGTTTAGTAGTAAATGGTGTAGCTGATAAAAATGAATCTAGCAATTATTTCTCTCATGCTCAAGAATATTTTACGCCTAAAGTTTTGACAGAAAAATCTAAAATTGGCAAGGAATCAATATAAAACCTTGTTAAAAATAAGAAAACCGATATGCAAACGTTACAGAATTTATCTGTTGCGTGCGATACGTTATTGGTTATAAAGTTGACTATTACTTTTCCCAGGCTCAAAATTATCAAACCTGGGAAGATTATTACTTAATTCTTTCTTGAAGTTATTTCACTTCATTGGGTTCAAACTTAGTCACTTTACCTTTTTTAATAGCAACAATCACATCATAAGTTGAACAGTAAGAAAAAGTGACATTGTTGGCTTTGTTATAAAGATTAACCACATGACCTGCTCCACCCGGTTGGATACCGATTGGCTCTAAATCCCCGAAAAAGAAACGGCGCAACTGATCGCCACTACCAATCTGACCCTTACTTTTAGTCAGTAATTCTATTTTCTGTTGTACAGATAATTCTTGAGCTGATGCCTGAACTAATGAAGGATTAATTACTTTCAATGGTGCCTCCCAAACCGTTAAAAAACCGGTCAAAGTAACAGTTGCGATTAAGGGTGCGAGTTTCATTTTGACTCCTGATGCTTGAGTTATCCCGGACACCCAAACTATCTCAGTTGGGAGTGAGAGTTTATTGAAACTCAGTCATAATTTTCATGAATTTATCCCTTAATTAAATTCAGTTAATTCTCAGCATTTTTTCAGGGAATAATGGTAGCTCAAACTCACATGATAATTTAAGTATTTTCTCAGCAATACCTCATTATAACTAAACTCAATAAAGGCAACTTAGTATAATGAGCAATGCCTTCATTGTAGTGGTGCTATTGTGACTAAACCCAGAAGACCACATCGCCTAATCCCTAAAATTTCCGGACAAACATATCTCTGGCTAGCAATGCTAATTTTTGGCGCTTCTAGCGCAATCACTCGCAAGCTTACAGAAATTGGTGCCCAACACTTCATAAGCGATCGCAACCCAATTTCTTTGTGTAATGTTTTGTTCGTAGGAAACATATGCGCCTTAATAGTTCTGATTTTAATCTATTGGCGACAGTGGAATAAAGCTACTTTGAAACAACTATCAAGGAAGGATTGGGTCAATCTAACAGCAGTAGCAATCTTATCAGGAGCGCTGGCCCCTGGCTTAATTTTCCAGGCACTGGCACTTACAGGGGTGAATAATGTCATTTTGGTAGGACGCTTGGAACCGCCTCTAACTCTGGCTTTATCAGTCTGGTTGTTGAAAGAAAGGGTAGGCGTTTGGGAATTTATGGGCGCAGTTGCTGCTTTTGTTGGCGTTACCTTAACTATTCTCCTTCAGCCTCCAGAGTCAGCCATGATGAATATGGGAGGCTTGCACTTGGGCTTAGGGGAACTTCTGGTAGCAGCAGGATCTGTGGCTGTAGCTGTTTCCACAATTATTGGCAAAAAACACCTCTCCCAGATCCCTTTAGGAATTTACAGTATCTTTCGTACTGCACTAGGAACAGTAATCTTTTTCTGCATTGCTTTGATACTTTATGGCAGCGACCATTTTGCTGATGTACTCTCACCATTCCTGTGGCAGTGGATGTTCCTTTATGGTGGATTGATTGTGGTGGTAGGCCAGTCATTTTGGATTAAAGGCTTGAAAACTGCCACAGTCTCTGTGGCTTCCTTAGTTGCCTCATTTACACCAATCGCAGGCATTATGGCAGCTTATTTAATTTTAGGCGAAGCTCCTACTCTAGCTCAATACGTCGGCGGCAGCGTTATTTTAGTTGGCATCTTCTTGAGTCAAGTTGGCATTTTGCGTCAGACGAATAGTAGAGTTGCGTTTGGCAAGGTTAATTCCATTCCAGCAGAACAACAGGTAGAAACTAATATGGGATTTAAGGGGATATGAAATCCCCACTTTTTCAACTAGACAGTTATCCTTAGCATCAGTGTAGGAGTATGTTACTCTTTTACACCAATAGCAAGAGGTTTGCTGTAATATTCAGTCTGAGCGTACACGCTAATAATGCTATCACCAACTTCAAAAAATTTGCCTTCTTGCTCATCTTGAGAAAGTTGTAAATTGGGATATCGAGCAACAAGTTCCTTAGCAGTGATGGCTGGTACTGCAATCTCATCTGGTAATTTTCCAGTTGCACCAATATAAAATACCAAGGGAGAAATTCTTTCTCGATAGATTGTTTCTACATATTCTTCTAGCTTGGTACTGGCCGCTATCAATGCTGCAACCATTTCCTCTTTGTCAATATACTTACCAGAGTGTTTATCTTGCAACACCTGGATCAAACTATCAGCACCAACTTTTGTCAGTATACTAGCAACAATACTATTCTCATCAAGTCCAAGAAAGTCGTCAAAAATTGGTTTCATCAACTCATCTACTTTCGTTATCTTGATGCGAGATGACAGTAGCTTGTGCCTAAAAGCAATATTTTCATTGAATGCCATCTCAAAACGAGGTTTAGTGAAAATTTTTCCAGTTTCTCGATCGTAAACTCGATACATCCTATCGAGGAATTTATTGGCAGAGGGTAACTTACTGAGATTGAGGATTTCTTGACTGCCAATATCAATTTTATAGCTTACTCGTGAGTCAATAGTACCGTTAGCTAAAGCCTCTTGAATATTGATGTATTCGTTGGTTGTGGGGAAGTTTGTGTAAATATTTTTGGAGAGATAGTGAGTTTGTAACTCATCTATCTGCGATCGCACAAACACATCTGATTGCCCTTTTAAATGAGCAGAAATAATACTAGATAGGGCTTTTATTTCTGCTAACTGATAGAATAAGCCATCGATGGTGCTGTAACATTGATTGATAGGTATTAGCGGTAAATTATCTAACCGAATAGTGTATTCAGAACGAAAGTCAAATTTATCTGCATCCAATACACCTTTTATTTTGAGCAATTCAAAAAGCTTTTTACTACTAATCTTGACTTGTAAGGAATTTACATTTATTTTACCGTCACTCACAATCGTGTAGTTATTAAAGGTATTTAGGTCATTTACCAATAGACCTGCAATCTCAAGAATTGGGGTTTTATCTTCAAGCTTTACAAGTTTGACTTTACGTCTGACAAGCATATTGATGGTGGCGTTGTTGCGATTGAACTTAAACTCACCTATGCCAACATATTCAGCTTTATCCATATATTCTGTCCGCAACCAAGGCTGGATTATTTCCCCATTTTCATCTCTTACACCTTGAATTCGTTTAATACTTGTTCTTTGATAATTTTCTTGTAAATGCTTGACGTTAACGATTATGTAGTTGCGATATTCTGCAAAAATTTTGATCAGTTCTAGCAGAGAAATTTGATTACTTGCCATTTTGTCACCTTCTATATAAAGGTCAGGACTAGTTGAAAGCCAAGTTTGCTAAAGTAGAACTATCTTCAATGAAGAATTCTTACAAATATGAATTGAAGAGTAAACTCACAATAACTAGGCATTAATTTTGATGTAAATTAATTGAGAAAATTGAAATATGCAAAATAAATCTTATGTGGTATTATTTGCAGTTATCAAGTTGGTAATATGAACGTTCAACTACTCCAAACTTTAGGCGTTGCCTTGCCAACTTGGCATCACATACTTACCGAATATCCATTTTATAGTACAATTGTACCATAAAATAGGAATTTGTCCATACTTTGAAGCAGAATTGCCGAACACTCTTCTCAAGCAATGTCACAAGGCAGTGGCTATGAACTTCGTACAGCACCAAGTATGAAATTAGTCTTTTGCCCACTCCCTACTCACCACTTCTCTTTGCAGTACTGGACTCACCGAACTGCATCACCACCAAGACAGGGCTGACTCACTTTCTGTCTCCAATAATTTCTACCTAAAGGAGGAATTAATCAGCAAGTGAATAGCGAGAATTAAGGTGGTTTTACCTTGGCTTGTAAGTTAATTATTCGGTTATTAGTGGTACTTTATCTGCCTCCCTCCATCTGTTGTATGTGGGGGTCTTTTACTATGAGGAAGCATATTTGTAAAATGTTTCGTCAACAACAATCACTGGCATCAGTAGCAATTTTATTTACCTTGACTGCTGCTTCTACCCCTATAGCAGTCTCTTTTATTGTTCGTCCTGCGATCGCCCAGTCATCGGGTAACAGTACTTCTTTTCCTGTACCGCAATCTGTCCCCAGTGGTACAGATGTGCGGATTGATGGCACAACTAGCATGGAAAAGATTAATCAGGCACTAGCTGAGCAGTTCAAAGCAAAGTTTCCTGGGACAGATGTCAAGATGGCATACGACGGAACGGATGCATCTTTAAAAACATTGTTGGATGGAAAGATTGATTTGGCTGCGATTGGTCGATCGCTAACGGAGGCTGAAAAAGCGCAAGGGCTTGTCAGTACTCCCATTACCCGTAATAAGATTGCCGTAATTGTCGGCAAGGACAATCCGTATAAAAAAAGCCTGACTTCTGAACAGTTTGCCAAAATCTTTCGGGGTGAAATTACCAATTGGTCACAAGTTGGAGGTTCTCCCCAAGCAATTCGCTTGATTGACCGTCCAGAAAATAGTGACTTGCGGCAATCATTTCAAAATTATCCTGTTTTTCAGAAAAGTCCATTTAAAACGGGTGCAAATGCTGTCAAATCAGAAGACAATACTGAAGCGACAATCGCAAGACTAGGAGCAGATGGTATTGGATATGCGATCGCGGATCGAGCAATCAACAACCCCAATGTGCAAATTATCCTCCTACACAACGTTCCTCCCACCGATCCCCGTTATCCATTCTCCCAACCTTTGGGATACGCTTACCAGAAAGCTAATCCCAGTCCTGCGGCAAAGGCATTTTTAGGCTACGTCACCGATCCCAAGAATCAAGCCATCATTGAAGAAGCGAGGGTTGCAAATGCAATTGCCACCCCTGCTACCCCATCCTCACCCAGAGCTACAACTTCACCTACAACCACTCCTACTAGAACAACAACTGAATCTAGGGGCGGATTCCCTTGGTGGTTATTACTGCCGTTACTAGTATTGGGTGGATTGCTGTGGTGGTTGCTGCGACGCGCTGAAACCTCAGGTTCTACTCCCGTTGCCGCACCTGCCTCTGCTCCTGTCCGCACCCCAGAAAGTCGGATCGTTCTTACACCCCGAGATTGCAGAAATGCTTATGCTTACTGGGAAATTCCAAATGAGGTGAGAGCAGACCTGCAACGCCTAAGACGTAATTGGAAATTGCGTCTTTACGATGTCACCGATATTGATATGGATGGTCAAATGCCGCCCAGCATTAGAGAGTTTGATGTTGATGAACGGGCGCAAGACATGCACATCCCTATTCCAGTAGACAATCGTGATTACATAGTCGAGCTTGGTTACATTAGCAATGGCGATCGCTGGCAGCCAATTGCTCGTTCGGCTCCCGTGCGCGTTCCTGCCTGTGAACCTGTTGGTAGTATTCCAACTGCCGCAGCTGCTGGAGTAACAGCAGCTGGTATTGCAGCTCATCCTTTAGCGAGCGATCGCCCTGTAACAATAGATGAAAGTCGTGTGATATTGGTACCTCGCAACTCTAGGGATGTCTATGCTTACTGGGAAGTTCCAGAAGCACGGAAAGCACAGCTGCGACGGCAGGGTGGACGTAAGCTAGCGCTTCGTGTTTACGACACTACAGGTATTGACGTAGAACGACGACTTGCTGACAGTTATCGGCAGTTTGACATTGATGAGTCAATTACCGATTTGCACATTCCCATCGATCAAAGCGATCGCAACTATGTCGCCGAATTAGGCTACGTCACCGATGATGGTCGTTGGCTAAAACTTGCTCGTTCAGCTCCTGTAGAAGTTCCATCCACACCATCGGACGGTACAACCATACCTGCATTTGGTGCGGAAACTCACATCTCACAGCGAGTTGACAATATATCTACAACAACAAACAATGTAGCAAATCAAATCAGCAGCACAATTGCAGGAGGTGCAGCCGCAGTAGCTGGAATGGGAACGGCCGCCCGTTCATTATGGGATAGAGGGCAGCCTGAACCCGTTGGCGATCGCACAACTGCGAGTCAGCCAGCCATAAAGCACGACTGCCGAATTATTCTAGTACCTCGCAACTCTAGGGATGCTTATGTTTATTGGGAAATCCCAGATGCTTACAAAGCAGCTGTGCAACGGCAAGGCGGACGTAGGTTTGTGCTGCGAGTTCACGATGTGACGAATCTCGACATTGACAATCAGCCGCCGCACAGCATCCAAGAGTATCTGTGCGATGAGCATGACCAAGATAAGCATATTGCAATTCCAGCGGGCGATCGCGACTACATCACAGAAGTAGGTTACTACACAGATGACAATCGCTGGCTGAGTATTATTCGTTCCTTGAGCGTTCGCGTACCATCGAATAATTCGTAATTACAAACTTAATTACGAATTATTTTGACTACCCTATAAATCTTAAGTGAGGACATGAATAATGGGAATTTTCTTTGATGTTCTGAGTGCAATTAACAATCCCAATCAGCAGGGAAGTCTTACTCAGCTAGAGTCAATCACAAACTCGATTCAGCAAGTGGCAACCAGCCGAGGCATCCAGCCATCGCAAATGCAAAATGTGATGTCAGCTTTAGGCAATGTGCTTAGTCCTGTCCTTAGGCAGCAGTCAACCCCAGGTGGTAGTCAGCTACAGAATCTTATTGGTCAATTTGCTGGTACTGGCACAATGGGTGCATCTGGGTTGGAATCTCTGCTATCACCTCAGTTGCAGCAGCAAATCGTTCAAACAGTTTCTCAAAGAAGCGGCATCAGTCCGAATGTGATTCAGGCTGCTTTGCCAACATTAAGTTCGGCAGTGTTAGGTTTGCTAAATATGGGTGCTACAAAACCAGGCACTCCAGGAGGTAATTCTATCTTGAGTACTTTTCTGGACAGCGATCGCGATGGCAACACAGATCTAGGTGAAGTTCTAAAATTTGCTAATCGTTTTCTCAATCCATAGGCTCTGTAGTGAATGGCAGGCTTGTAAAGATGAAACCCTTGCGCTTGGATGGGTGTAGGGGAAAAGCATAATGCAAGATCGGCTTGTTTCGATATGGCGGCTGTATCGCTCCAGTAACCTGCATTAGCATTGATGATTTGGGCGATCGCACTTATTGTGGTCAGAGTATCATTCGGCACAGAAAGCAAAATTGTGAGTTCCGAAAATCTGACTAAGCGATCGCTTATATCTTTGTTGAGCATTCCAGATTAGTTTGCACTTCATGAAAGCCTCGTCAGTTTTACCCTTATTCGTAACGTCTCGTAAAAATATACATAGTTTTGTTTTAAATGATACAAATATAAACTTGCATGGGCATATTAAGAATGCTTATATTGCAAGGGAAAATAATGACAGCGACTCTATCTGGTTATGAACTCCTCGAAACCCTTCACTCTGGAGCTAAAACTATCATTTATCGTGGACGGCGAGAAACCGATAACGCCTCCGTCATTGTCAAAACTCTCCTCGACGAACATCCACCCCTGGAAGACATTGCTCGACTGCGCCACGAATATCAAATCATTGAGCCTCTGCAAATTCCTGGCATTGTTAAACCTTATGAATTAAAAAATTATCAGCACGGTCTGGCTTTGATTTTGGAAGACATTCCAGGTTCCTTGCTTAAAGAAGTAATTGCAACTCAAACAACCACCTTGATTACTTTTCTCAAAGTGGCGATTAATCTGGCACACACATTAGGAGAGCTGCACGCCCAACAGATCATTCATAAAGATATTAAGCCGCACAATATTTTAATTGACCTCGGCTCTGGGGAAGTTAAACTGATTGACTTCAGTATCTCCTCACGGCTTGATAAAGAAAATCCAACCTTGAGCAATCCTAATTTACTCGAAGGTACGCTTGCCTATATGTCACCTGAGCAAACGGGCAGAATGAACCGGGCAATCGACTACCGCAGTGACTTCTACTCGTTGGGTGTCACTTTGTATGAAATGCTGACGGGGACTTTGCCGTTTCACGCTACCGATCCGATGGAGTTGGTACACTGTCACATTGCTAAAATACCCGCCGCACCTTGCAAAGAAACTGTGTGTCGCTTGATGGAAGATGTGCCAGAGGCGATTAGTGCGATTATTTTAAAGCTATTAGCGAAAACAGCAGAACAACGGTATCAAAGCGCCTGGGGATTGAAAGCGGATTTAGAGGAATGTTTGTTTCAACTGCAAACGACTGGCAAAATTGAACATTTTGTACCAGGAAGAAGAGATAAATCTGGGCATTTTTTGATTCCGCAAAAGCTCTACGGACGCGAAGCAGAAGTTACAACTTTGATGGCTGCATTTGAGCGTGTGGCAGGTGGTAGCAGCGAACTCATGCTCGTTTCCGGTTATTCGGGGATTGGTAAGACAAGTGTTGTCAATGAAGTTCATAAACCGATTGTGGGTGCAAGGGGTTATTTTATTGCAGGTAAGTTCGATCAGTTCAAGCGTAATATTCCCTATGCATCGTTGATTCAGGCGTTCCAATCATTAATTCAGCAATTACTCACTGAAAGCGAAGCCCAAATCCAAGCATGGAAAGAGAAACTATTAACTGCGTTGGGGGAGAATGGGCAAGTTATTATTGATGTGATTCCAGAAGTCGAACTAATTATTGGTACTCAGCCACCTGTGACACAACTGGGTACGACAGAATCTCAAAATCGTTTCAATCGTGTTTTTGGGCAATTCATTGGAGTATTCACAACCCAAGAGCATCCTCTCGTAGTTTTCTTGGATGACTTACAGTGGGCAGATTCGGCATCGCTGAACTTAATTGAGCTATTGATGACGGATAGCGATCGCCAATATCTATTATTAATCGGAGCATACCGCGATAACGAAGTGTCGCCCACCCATCCACTCATGATGAGTTTGGACAAAATTCAAACAGCAGATGCGGTGGTAAATAACATCGTTCTGTCACCCTTGCAGTTAACGGATGTAGAAGTGTTAATTGGCGATACTTTGAATGACGCAGAATGCAGTGAGGAACTTGCAGAATTACTATTCCACAAAACTGGCGGGAACCCCTTCTTCTTAACGCAACTGCTCTTAACCTTGCATCAGGAAGACTTGTTAACCTACGAGTTCCATTCAGGAGTCTGGCAGTGGGATATTCAAGATATTCAAGCAATTGGTATTACTGACCTAAATGTTGTTGAACTGACTGCGAGAAACATTCGCAAACTATCAATAGAGACGCAGGAAGTTCTCAAACTAGCGGCTTGTATTGGTAATACTTTTAACTTAGATGTATTGGCGATTGTTAACGAAGCATCACCTCTAACAACTGCGGCGCAATTGTGGTCTGCGCTGCAAGCTGGTTTGATTCTGCCGTTAAATCAAGATTACAAAATTCCCTTGGTATTTAGCCAAGAAGAATCAAGTGGTATTACCTTAACTGATATCAAGGTTGACTACAAGTTTTTACATGACAGAGTACAGCAAGCAGCTTATTCTTTAATTACCGACGACGATAAAAAAGAAACTCACTTAAAAATTGGCCAATTACTGTTACAAAATACTACGCAAGAAGCACGCAGAGAAAATGTCTTTGCTCTAGTTAACCAACTCAATTATGGTAACGATTTACTAACAAATAAAATAGAAAAATATGAACTGGCAGAACTTAATTTGATAGCAGGTCAAAGAGCAAAAGCCGCAACAGCACACGATTCTGCCATCAAATATTTGCAAGTCGGTTTAGGATTGTTAGTATCTGATAGCTGGGAAAGTCACTATCAACTGACATTAGCGCTTTATGAAGAAGCGGCAGAGGTAGCATTTTTAAGCGGTAATTTTGACGCAATGCAAAAGTTTATTGAGGTAGTGCAAAATCGCGCTAAAACGCTACTGGACAAAATGAAGGTATATGAAGTCCAGATTCAAGCTTATGCATCTCAGAACAAGCTAAAGGAAGCGCTGAATACGGGACTGCAAGTCTTAAAGCTGTTGGGGGTAGAATTTCCCAACCAGCCAAACCCGTCAGATATTGGACGGGGATTAGAGGAAACTGCATCAATTTTGAGTGGAAAGAAAGTTTCGGACTTACTCGACTTACCTTTAATGACCGATCCGGATAAACTGGCAGCTTTGAGGCTGCTGTCAAGCCTATTTGCTATTACCTACTTTGTGGCTACAGAACTAGTTCCCTTAGTGGTGTGTAAACAGGTCAATTTATCTGTCCAATATGGCAATGCTTCTGGATCTGCCATAGGTTATGCCTTTTATGGTTTTCTTCTATGCGGGGTAGTCGGTGATATTGAGCAAGGCTATCAGTTTGGTCAATTAGCTTTGAGCCTTAGATTAAAATTGAATGCTAAAGAAATCAGAACCAACCAGATAGCAAATCTTCTAATCCTACATTGGAAAGAACATGTCAACAATATTTTAGAATCCTATCGTTCAGTTTACTTTAGCGGACTAGAAGTCGGAGATTTAGAATATGCTAGCTGTAGCCTATTTCAATACTGTTATCAGTCCTATGTGGCTGGTAAGCAACTAACCTATGTCGAAAGAGAAATGGCAACCTATTGGGATGCTATTAATAAAATCAAGCAAAAAACAGCTCTTAATTATCACGAAATCCATTGGCAAGCCGTCTTAAACCTGTTGGGCAAGGCTGAAAATCCCTGTGTGCTGAAGGGTGAAGCTTATGACGAACAAAAAATGCTGCAACTTCACCACTCAAGCAACGACCTATTAGCACTTGAATTCTTATACTCGCACAAACTTCAGCTTTGTTATCGGTTTGATGATTACTCCCAAGCGTTGGAAAATATCGCTCAATTAGAAAATTATCTGGCTACAGCTACAGGACATATAGATTCTGTGCTTTTCCATTTCTACGATTCTCTAGTGCGGTTGGCGATATATGCCGATATTACACAATCAGAGCAACAGGATATTCTTGACAGAATAGGAGCTAATCAAGAAAAAATGCAAAAATGGGCGCATCATGCCCCAATGAATTATCTGCATAAATTCTATTTAGTAGAGGCAGAACGACATCGGATTTTAGACGAAAAATTAGAAGCAATTGAGATGTATGATAAGGCGATCGCACTTGCTAAAGAAAACGAATACATCAACGAAGAAGCATTAGCTTACGAACTTGCAGCCAAATTCTATCTGTCATGGGGTAAACAAAGCATTGCGAAAACCTACATGACAGATGCTTACTATGCCTATATGCGTTGGGGGGCTGTTGCTAAAGTCAAAGATTTAGAATCGAAATACCCGCAATTAATTACGCGATCGTCAAACACACAAAAGCTTGAAACAAATTACAAAGAACTGACTCAAACAAGCTCCACAACCACTGGAGGCTCGCACCTTCTCGACTTGATGACAGTGATGAAAGCCTCACAGGTGCTGTCAGAAGAAATAATGCTAACTCGCCTGCTCGAAAAAATGATGAAAATTGCCATCGAAAATGCTGGCGCTGTCCAAGGTTACTTTATTGCCAAGCACGAGCATCAATGGATGTTAGAAGCAGTGGGAATGGTTGAAGGAAAAGACCTTAACGTTGTTGTTAACTCGCAGGAAGAGACAAATTCACTTTTACTGCCAGTTGCCTTATTCAACTATGTCGAAAGAACCAGAGAAAATCTTGTTTTAGATGATGCTGTGCAAGACTCGCGCTTTGCAGCAGATGCTTATGTCACTACTCACCAATCTAAATCGATTTTGTGTCTGCCGCTGATTCACTCTGGCAAGTTTACTGGTCTTCTTTACCTGGAAAATCATCTCATTCCTGGTGCTTTTACCCCAGAACGGGTAAATGTGCTGAGTCTGTTGATCGCGCAAATTTCGATTGCGATCGATAATGCCCGTCTCTACACCAACCTACAAACCTACTTGCAACAACTAGAAGCTAAAAACGCAGCTTTGCAAGCATCTCAAACGCGAGAGCGAGAAAAAGCCGAAGAACTTCAACAATCCCTGCACAAACTACAACAAACACAGTCTCAACTTGTGCAGACTGAAAAAATGTCCAGCTTAGGGCAACTGGTAGCTGGCGTTGCCCACGAAATCAACAATCCGGTCAATTTTATCTCTGGCAACCTGACCCATGCCAACGACTACACCCAAGATGTGTTGGGATTGCTGGAACTTTATCAGAAACATTATCCATCTCCTCATCCTGAAATTCAAGAAGAAGCGGAGGCTATTGACCTGGAATTCCTGCTGGAAGACCTGCCTAAGCTACTGTCTTCTATGCAGGTTGGGGCAGACCGGATTCGCAAAATTGTTGCTTCCCTGAGAACCTTTTCGCGCATGGATGAAGCTGACAGAAAAGCGGTTAATATTCATGACGGTATTGAAAGTACCCTAATGATTCTGCAACATCGCCTGAAAGCGAAATCAGACCATCCTGGCATTGAGGCGATTAGACATTATGGCAACCTACCCCTAGTGGAATGTTATGCAGGAGAACTGAATCAGGTGTTTATGAATGTATTGAGTAATGCGATCGATGCTTTGGAGGAGTCATTAGTGAGTAATCCAGGAAAAATGACCAGCCCAAGCATTACTATTCACACTGAACAAGTGAATGCTCATCAAGTGGAAATCCGCATTACAGACAATGGTCTGGGTATGCTTGAGTCTGTTCGGCAACGCTTATTCGATCCCTTCTTCACCACAAAACCCGTGGGCAAAGGAACGGGTATGGGCTTGTCAATTAGTTACCAAATTATCACCGAAAAACATGGTGGTTCAATCTCTTGTGCCTCAAAACTTGGCGAGGGAGCAGAGTTCATTATCTGCCTTCCAGTTCGCTAGCAACTCAGCAACAACGTTTGAGACATTTCAATGAAATTTTTAGCAATAAGCCTAACGATAGATGAAGATGCGATCGGTTCAGCTTACTAATCTTGAGAAAGATTGCTCGTCACCACTTGACAAGAGAATTTATTATGGAATTTCTCTCAAATACCGTCGTACTGTCACGAATGCAGTTTGCACTGACTGCTTGTATCCATATGCTTTGGCCCACCTTGACAACCGGCGTGGGGATTTATTTAGTCATCATCGAAGGATTGTGGTTGAAAACCCGTAATCCTGACTATTACTATAATGCTCGCTTTTGGGCTAAACTGTATGCCCTCAATTTTGGGGTCGGTGTAGCAACCGGCATTCCAATGGAATTTCAGTTTGGTACTAATTGGGCACCTTTTTCAGAGGCGGTTGGTAACTTTTTTGGCAGTGTCATTGGGTTTGAGGCTTCTTGGGCATTTATGCTAGAAGCGGCGTTTCTTGGCATTATGTTATTTGGCTGGGAGCGTGTTAATCCTACCATTCACTATCTTTCCACGATTCTAGTAGCGATTGGTGCCAACCTATCCACAGTTTGGATTTTGACGGCGAGTTCCTGGATGCAAACACCAGCCGGCGGTGAGATGGTCAATGGTAAGTTTGTAGTTCACGATTACTTTCAGGCGATCCTCAACCCGTTTATGGCGAACAGCGTTATGCATATGTTCCTGGCAACGCTAGAAACATCTCTGTTTGTCGTAGGTGGAATTAGTGCTTGGTATATTCTCAGGAATCGCCATCCTGAGTTCTTTTCTAAATCTTTTAAGATTGCTTTAGCAGCAGCAATTCTAGTTGCTCCCTTACAAATTTATGTAGGGCATTTAAATGCTGAACAAGTCTACCGCTATCAACCTGAAAAACTGGCAGCAATGGAGGCACAGTGGAACACAATTCCGGCTGGAGAGTCTGCTGATTGGAGCCTGCTGGCGTTACCGAACAATAACGCACAGAAAAATGACTGGGAAATTGATATTCCTAATGCACTGGGATACATTTTAGAATTCAAAGAAAAGTTATCTGAGCCAGTACTGGGTTTGAAAGAGTGGAAACCGGAAGATCGTCCTCGTCTGGTTGGTGTCATATACTACTCTTTCCGCATCATGGTTGGTATTGGTTTTTTCTTAGCCGGATTAATGTTTGTTAGTGTTATCTACTGGCTACTTAGCAAGTTTTCGCCAGAGAAAATTACTCAGCAGCGTTGGCTGATGCGTGCTTGGATGTTTGCGGCTCCTCTAGGATTCATTGCAATTGATACGGGTTGGATTGTGCGCTGCGTTGGGCGACAGCCGTGGACACTCTATCGACAAATTCGCACTATAGATTCCGCCTCCAATGTTCCTGCTAGTCATGTTCTTGCATCCCTTACAGGTTTTACGGTTACTTACATCTTGTTGCTGATTGCATACATCTATTTTGGTAGCCGTATTATTCATAGAGGTCCAAATTTTGACCTGCCCATACCTGGTGTTGAAGTTAACAAACCAGCGATTGAAACAACTCCTGGAGAGTTTGTTCCTGATGAGCGTCCGGTAGAAGCTCAACAGTAGTTTGAAGTAAGCATTAAAACCTGTGCTTGCGGGGTGTTAAACTCATACCTTGCATAAGCAAGCGTTGTGAGTCTCTTAAGTATTGTCTGGATTATTCCTAACTTTCATTGTTTGCGATCGCTTGCTCTTCGTATTGCCGTTCTGTCTCGATCTGTTGGAATGCATTATCACAACGACGATCCAGTACTTCGATTGCAAAAACTTACATGAATGCGATCGCGTTACTTTTAACTTTTCAAGTTTTTCAACAGTAATTGACAACCACATGAGAATGGGTTTGGGCTTTCTATACGCTCGTCCAGAAGCACCTCAATCGGAAGTTTACTGTTGTAGATTAGTTCGTCGTAATCCATCAATGCATTCCACTTAATCTTACCGGTTGGGAAGCCTAATTCTAAAGCTGCATCAGATATTAACTCCTGCCATTTTTGAACCTCCGGGTTTTGCGATTTGCAGTAATCGAGAATGGCGATCAAAGCATCAGGTTTAGTAACGCGTAAAATCTCCTCAAGAGCGCGGACTGGATCGGCAACAACACAAAGGGTAAAACCCGACGCTGCTGCATCAAAACTATTATCAGGAAAATCCAGGTTTTGCAGATCCGTTACTTTGAGAGTGATGTCTGCGGATACATGCTTTTTACGGGCTTCATCCAGCATTTTCTCTGAAAGATCGATACCTACGACACTCACCCCTTCAGGGTAGGCTGAAAAATTAAGACCTGTTCCTGCGGCCGCATCAAGTACAGTTTGTCCTGGCTGAAGCTGCAAAGAAGCAATAAGCGGTTCGCGATCGATATTCCAGTAACGCAGCATAATCGACTCATAATCCACTGCTCCTTGATTGTAGGTCTCAATTACCTTAGCTATTTGCATATACTTCCTGAACACTAGAACTACTGAGTTGAAACTATTTCTCCAACAGTTTAGCGGGTTATAATTGGAATTGAGACTAAAAAATGAGTCTTTAAGCTTCAGCCACGAGTATTAGAACTTCATTAAAAAAGCCCCTCCTCGCTTGCAAGTAGGAGTGGTTCTTGTCAGTTTTTGGCGATTGCATAGTGGGCTGGTTTAGGCAGAAGGCAGAGGGCAGAAGGTAAAAGACAAGAAAATTACCATTATTATTGCGGTGCAAGCGTTACAGAATCTCTACCTTACAATCTCGTCTGAAAATTGGAACTGAGTTTTTGTCACTAGTTGCATCATCAGAGGCACTCAGGTTGAAAACCCTTCTGCCTTCTGCCTCCTGCCTTCTGCCTTAAAGCGCGTAACCTTTCATCATCACCAAAAGTTGCCAAGAACCGTAGGAGTGCTTACTCTGGTAATCCCTTCACTTGCATCAAATCCAATCCCCGCTCAAATATTTCATCAATTGGCAGCATTTGTCCATCAGTAGTCATAAATTTGTGGTCTTTTGTTGCCCGAATTATCGAACCATCTTCTAAAGAATACTCAAAAATTTCTTGGTGCCCACGATTATGCCATTGTGCAATTGGTTGCGTATAAACATTGCCATTGCAATCAACACTGTACACAGTGCATTCAATGCCTTTTTCTACAATCTCGCCAATGGGAATCAAGCCATATTCTACCGTCAATACTTCTGTGTCATAACTTAAGCAGTATTCAGCAAACTTCAACATTTGCTCGAAGAGTTCTTCAGCTATTTGTTTTTTTACCCCATTTTTCGCCGCGCCATCCACAAATTTTTCTCGCTGCTTTTGCATTTCAGAAACTTTCTTTTTCCCCATAGCGCGACGTAGCAAGTCAGCTTGTCCCAGAGAATAGCCAGCCATATCTTGAGCAATTTTCATAATTTGCTCTTGATAGACCATAATTCCATAGGTTTCATTCAATATTGGTTCTAGAATAGGAGTTTCATATTTTATTTCTTCCTTTCCATGCTTACGGTCAATAAACTTAGGAATTAGTTTTGCATCCAATGGCCCTGGTCGATAAAGTGCCAAAATTGAAGAAATATCTTCTATATTAGAAGGTTTCAAATCTCGTACTATCTGCTTCATTCCTGAAGACTCTAATTGAAATATTCCTTCTAACTCACCAGCTTCTAAAAGTTCATAAGATTTTTGTACATCTTTTGGCAAAGTGCTATGTTCGCCTTTGGCTAATATCTTCTGAGCTTTTCTTTCCTGACCTGTAATTTCATCTGGATCGATACGATAACCTTTAGTTTGTTCGACTAAATCAATTGTCTTTTGAATTAGTGTCAAGTTCCGCAAACCTAGAAAATCCATCTTTAACAAGCCCATTGATTCCAGGTCTTCCATAAAATACTGGGTAATCACCGAGCCATCATTATTTCTCTGTAACGGTACAATTTCATCTAGTGGTTCGGCAGAAATCACTACACCCGCTGCATGAACACCAAAAGTCTTGTTAGTACCTTCAATTCGCATTGCCATATCAACCCAATGGCGAACATGCGGGTTATTATCATATTTTTCTTTAAACTCTGGTTCTGGAGTTGCGTCAGAAATCATCACCTTAAGTTTAGTAGGTTTCCCCCGCACCACAGGAATTAATTTCGCCATTTTGTCAGCTTCCCCGTAGGGAATATTCAATACTCTAGCAACATCTTTTAAAACAGCTTTGGAAGTCAGACGGTTAAAGGTAATGATTTGGGCAACTCTATCTTTACCGTATTTATCTGTTACATACTCAATAACTTTATCCCGTTTTTCAATGCAGAAATCTGTATCAATATCAGGCATAGATTTCCGCTCGGGGTTCAAGAATCGCTCAAATAGTAACCCATGATGCACTGGATCGATATTGGTAATTCGCATAGCATAGGCAACCAATGAGCCAGCGGCTGAACCTCGACCGGGGCCAACGGGAATACTGTTATCTCTAGCAAATTTGATGTAGTCCCACACAACTAAAAAGTATGTGGAAAATCCCATCTGCTGAAGCATTTTAAGTTCGTATTCCAATCTTTCCTTGTAAATTGGATCGACTTCGTTACGGGATTTACGATTTAATCTTTCTAACAATCCTTGCCAAGCAACTTCTTCTGCATAAGTGTCAGGAGTGTGACCCGAAGGAATGGGAGGGGTGGGAATCTGAGGCTCACCCATGATATGGTAAGGCTCGACTTTATCAGCAACTTCTTCGGTAGTAGCAATAGCTTCAGCAATGACATCATCTGGCAAATGATCGCGAAATAGCAGCTGCATCTCTTCAGTAGATTTAAGATATTCAGTGCCGCTATAACGCATTCGATTATCTTCAATAATTAGTTTACCAGTTTGAATACATAGCAAAGCATCGTGGGCTTCAACGTCAAAACAAGAAATAAAATGGGAATCATTGGTAGCAACAAATTTAATATCCAGTTCTTTGGCAATTTTAATAATTTCAACGTTAACAATTCGGTCTTCTTGGGAACCGTGGTCTTGAATTTCTAGATAATAATCTTCACCAAATACATCTTTATACCACTTAGCAACTTTCCGAGCTGCGTCTGGTCTGCCACTGAGAATTGCTTGGGGAATTTCTCCACCCAAACAAGCACTGGTGACAATCAAGCCTTCTTGATATTGCTTAAGTAAATCTTTATTGATGCAAGGACGAGAAAAAATACCTTTGCCTTGTACACCTTTGAGGTGAGAAATAGTGGTTAACTTAACTAAATTTTTATAACCTTTAGTATTTTTAGCTAAAACAACTTGATGATATTTGGGACGGCGTTCTTGTTTTTCAATATCGCCGTTAATTATATACATTTCGTTGCCAATAATTGGCTTAATATTTTTACTGCGACAGATTTTGATCAGTTCGACAGCACCATACATGACACCATGATCTGTAAGAGCGATCGCTTTAATTCCCAGTGCGATCGCGCGATCCACTAACTCTGGTAACTGACTTGCCCCATCGAGCAAACTGTAGTCACTATGAATATGTAATGGCACAAAGGACATATGCGTCTCCAAGCACAAGCCAACTGTATCTTTAGGAGCATCCCTGGCGAACACTCCTTTGAGCAGGATTTTGTTAAGCAACGGGATCTTAGATTAACTCGTTTGCGAAAATTTCACTTCCGAAAGTGATGTTTGAATAGTTACATAAGTTCAGTTACCCAGTATCCAGCAATGAGTCAAACAGAGAGCCATAATTCGCCTGAAACCAAAGCTAGCCCTTGGTGGCAGCGCATCCCTCTCACGTTACAAATAGTCATCGCCTTGGCACTGGCAATCAGTTTAGGAATTGCACTTGGTGCAGGCAATCCCAATCCAAGCAACGCTGCCCTAATTAACAATTTAGCAATTCCGGCTGAGTTGGTACTGAAGGCTTTGCGTGCCCTAGCTACACCACTGATTCTAGTAGCAGTGCTGCATACCTTCATGACTACGAATATTCCTGGTACAGCCGGAAGGCGGCTAGCGGTGCTACTGTTAACTAACACCACAGCAGCGATACTAATTGGACTTTTAGTAGCAAACGTTCTACGTCCGGGTACATGGGGAACTTTAGCCAAGCCAGAAGCAAAAATCACAGGTGGAGGAGTTGACCCTTGGGGATTACTCAAAGATGCTGTACCAGAAGCCATCCTGAAGCCCTTAGTTGATAATAATGTCATTCAACTGATTGTTATTGCTCTTTGCTTTGGTATAGTCCTGCGGGGATTAAAATCAGAACAAATCGCGCAAGGCAAAACAGGATATCAGCCGATTGAGGATATCATCGGGATTTTGTTTGAGTCTGTAATCCGGATTCTCAACTGGGTGATTGCCTTAGTGCCCTTCGCTGTCTTTGGAATTGTAGCTAAAACCGTTGCAGAAAAAGGCTTTGCCCCCTTCCAATCTTTGGCAGCATTCATCTTAGCAGTACTGGTGGCACTGGCATTACAAGCTTGCTACTATCTTGCCAGAGTCAAAATCGGTTCTTGGGTGAACCCACTCAAGTTTCTAGCTGGTGGTGCAGATGCCTTTTTAACTGCTTTTTCCACTTCTTCCTCAACAGTGACAATGCCCATCACTTTTGAGGTTTTGCAAACAAAAGTTGGCTTAAGAGAATCTTCAGCGTCTTTGGGGGCGTTGGTTGGTGCAAATTTTAATAATGACGGTACTGCCCTTTATGAGGCGATGTCTGCGTTGTATATTTCCCAAGTGATTGGGCAACACCTAAATTTGGGACAGCAATTAGTTGTTGTGTTGACATCAATTTTTGCATCTGTGGGCGCAGCAGGTATTCCCAATGCCGGATTAGTGACAATGACTTTGGTGTTTACTTCCGTTGGCTTGCCCACAGAATATATAGCTTTGTTGGTGACTGTAGACTGGTTTCTAGACCGCTGCCGCACTGCAATTAATGTAATGGGAGATATGACCGTTAGTGCATTACTAGACGGCAAAAAGCCACGTTCTATGGACGAGGCTTAGATTACAAGCTTGAAATTCAGTGCGGCAGTTTTTCGCAAATCTAAGACTGTTGAGGCCCCTTAGCATCACATTCTTTAGTCCAACACCTTTTTAGAAGTTGAATTCGCCAGCCGTGGGCAAAGCGACGGGGATTCAATTCTAATCTAGAATCGTGGCTAAACAAGGGTTGGTTCAGATACTGCCAAATAGGAAATTTAATTTTATTGTTTTTGTTGTGTGCGGTCATAGGAGGAACAAGTAGTATAAAAGCGCTATGGCAGTAGTTGGCATTTTGTGTAAAAACTGCCAGATACTGACTTTCTAGTTCAAGATGACATGATAATTATTCAATTGTCTTGGTGGCAATTGCGGAATCTTACTTCAACTTTTCTGCCACATTCGCTAGACCAAGCCTCAAGCTAAAAGTTCCTCACTAGGTCGGCAAAAATAAATTTAGAGACGCGATCGATCGCGTCTCTATTCGTAAGTGTCGTTATTTATTCAGTACTAATTTATAGAGCTTATTTGTGAGAAGTTACTTATATTGTCTTGCAATTTGCTAACCTCCCAAAGTAAGTATACAAAGCAAATAAAGCATTTCAAAGCATTTCACTGAACTATAACCTGAAAAATGTTATTGTTACGGAGAAAACAGCCGTGTGTGGGCTGGTATGAGAAAAGTGTACGAACTATCTGGTAGACGAACCTGGGCAAAGCAATTACTTAGTTATCACTTGTCATTTTTGAAAAATAGCGATCGCCATCAAGTATTTTTTTTGAGTTTCCGCAGTTTAGCAAGTGGCACCCTGGTAGCGATGCTCAGCAGTTGTAGTTTTCAGCCGGATAGCGTGACTCTCTCTAGTGGGACGGCTGGTGGCTTCTACCATCGCGTGGGCGAGCAAATTGGCAATACCAAGACAACGGTTGGATTAAAGGTTCGCAATCTTGACTCGCAGGGTTCCTACGAAAATCTGCAACGCTTGCTAGAACGTAAGGTAGATTTTGCTCTGGTGCAGTTGGATGTTGCTAATGAGGCAATGCGGCAGGGAAAAGTCCAAGCAGTAGCAATTTTAGCCAACTGACCTTGATGCCAAAATAGGGACTGGGGACTGGGGATTGAGGTATTAATATTTTTTCCCCCTGCCTCCCCTGCTCCCCCTGCCTTCTTTACTTGGTCATTAGCTTTCTAATAATGAGTCCCGGTTTTCCGATGGTTGATGGCAGTAACAGCATCAGGTTGGATTAATTTACCGTTATCAACGGTTGCATAAACTACCCAGTGATCGCCACATTCCATACGTTGGCTAACTGAACATTCAACATAGGCGAGAGCATCAGCAAGGACTGTGCAGCCATTGTCTGCAACTGTAGTGCCAAAGTTAGCAAATCGGTCTTCACCAGGCGCAAAATTTTTGCGAAAATGCTTCATGTAATCTACATGATTGCCTTCAGCTAAGATGTTCAAGGCAAATTTACCACCTGGATACATGAGAGATTCTATGGCTCGATCTTTGGCGATCGCAACGGTCAGACCAGGTGGGTTGAAGGTAGCCTGAGACACCCAAGCACCTAACATCGCAGTCGAAACATCTCCTTGCTTAGCTGTAATTACGCAAACTGAACCAACAATCCGACCCACAGCTTGTTCTGTAGGTGTAGCGGCTTGTTGGGGTACGCGCACTTTTTTAGCTTTTTTCAGTCCTTGGGCAAAGTCTGTACCGACTTCTTCACAAAATTTGAGTGTGACATCATCCGGTTTAAACTTGACCTTGAGGGTTTCAAATCCAAACCGATATCCAGCATCTCGGAGTTTACCTTCAATTAAGTCAAAGGCTTCGCCACTCCAGCCATAGGAACCAAAAACACCTGCGAGTTTGCTGTTGTCACCAACTGTCAGCACAATACCCAAAGCAGTATGAATGGGAGTCGGTGCATGACCACCGATAGTAGGTGAACCGATGATAAAACCATCCGATTGTTCTACAGCCGTGCGGATTTCATCAGGTGAGGCAAATTCACAGTTGATCGATTGAACTGCGACTCCCCCCTTAGTCAATCCAAGGGCGATCGCCTGTGCTAAAGTTGCTGTATTTCCATAAGCTGAGGCATAAAGTAGGGCGACAGAAATCTCCCGCGTTCTTTGAGAATGGCTCCATTCTCCATAAGCTTTGGTGAGTTCGATTAAGCTGGTGCGTACCAAAGGCCCGTGAGCAACAGCATACATTCTCACCTGTAAATCTGATATTTTCTCCAAAGCTGCTTCCACATGGGTAGCTTGGGGAGCCATCAGACAGTTGTAGTAGTAGCGCTGGTCTTCTTTGAATGCTTCCCAGTTGTCATCAAACACTTCATCGCCACAGATATGTGCTCCAAATAGCTTATCTGTGTAGAGAATTTGGGTTTGCTGATCGTAGGTACAAAGTCCTTCTGGCCAACGAGGACTGGGAATAGGTAAGAATTTTAAAACATGACCCTTGCCTAAATCTAGAGTTTCTTTCCCACGCATTACTAGAATTTTCAGTGTATCATCTGGAAAAGCGTTACGTAAATGTGCAGCGCTGGGAAGAGAACATACGAAGGTTATTTGCGGTGCCAGTTCTAGAAGTACCTTGAGGGTTGGTATGCGGTTGGGGCTAAAATGACCAAGGATTACATAATCCAGCTTTTTCAAGTTTAGAGTTTGCTGTAATCCTTCTAGATAAATTTCAGTGAAGGTTTCAGCTGGTGGGTCAATAATTGCGGTTTTATCACCTTCAATTAAATAGCAATTGGAGGTAGTACCTCTTTCTAATGCATATTCAATTTCAAACCGCAGACGTGACCAACTACGTGCCCTGAGGATTTTAGTATTTGTAGCAATGGGGAGAACTTGTACGTCACGGGGTTTGGAATCGCTCATAGATTTCGGGTGAAGTGTGGAAAAAAAATGCAAAAACCGGGTAGATTTTGCCCAGTTTTTAGCAGCTTGAAGCAAGTGTGTTAGGAAAGATGGAGATTTCATACTTCCTATGAAATGCTGACAGGGGAAAAGGGAGACAAGGAGGACAAGGGGGACAAGAAAGACAAGGTGAGACAGCGCTGCGGGAGGGTTTCCCTCCGCAGGCGACTGCGAACCCGAAGGGGGAACAAGGGAATAACTACTAACTTCTTCCTCCTGCCTTCTGCCTCCTGCCTTTCTTAGTAGTAGTTACCTACTTTGCGATGGCGAACGGCTGTCAGTGCATCGGATTTGGAAACACGACCGTCTTGAACGGTGCAGTATACAATCCAGTGGTCGCTGCACTCCATGCTGCTTTGGATTTCACATTCCATGTATGCCAAAGCATCTGTCAGAATTGGAGAACCGTTTTTCGCAGTTCGAGTTTTGACTCCGGCAAATCGGTCAGCACCGGGATGTAAGCGCTTGAGGAATTGCTTTTTCAGTTCTTGATAATTTCCTTCTTCCAAGACGTTGAGGACGAAGCGATCGCCTACTTGCATCAAGGAATCAATGGCGCGGTCTTTGGCAACGGCAATTGTGAATCCTAGAGGTTGCAAACTCGCTTGCGATACCCAGGAGGCCAGCATGGCACTGGACACATCACCTTTTTTGGTGGTGACAATATATAGTCCGCTGCTAATCCGCCCCAAGGCTTTTTCCATGTTGACATCAAGAGATTTAATCTGCTTGATGTTGCGTTCGCGCACTAGCAATTGTCCCAAGTCTGTACCCGCTTCTTGGCACAATTGGAATGTACTTGCGGTGGGAACTTCTTTGATCCGAATCGCTGGGAAGGCTTCTTTCACACCCAGGTCGATAAATTTTCTTCGCAGCGTATCAATGGGTTCGTCATCCCCGCCGTAACATTCAAACAAGCCAACCAGTTGCTTATCCTTAGCAACAGATAGTAGCGAACTAATAGCAGCTTGGGCAGCGACGGCAGTACTTGGGGGCATTCCGATAATGAAGCCAGTTGCTCTACCTGCTAGTTCTTGGATTTCTTGTATCCCAGCTGTGCTGAGGTCGATAACTTCGATCGCCACTCCAGTTTTCTGGATGCCTTCAGCGATCGCCATACCGAGTTGATCGCTATATCCGTATTCGGAAACATAAAACAAGCCGACAGTGGTTTCTGCTTTTGCTTGTCTATGACTCCAACTTTCGTAACATCCGGTCAGCACATCTAGATGATGGTGCAACAGCGGCCCATGACCGTTAGCGATAATGTTAATCTTTCCGAGTTCGTTCATTCTCTTCATGGCATTCAAGAGAGAACGAGCGTTGGGGCCCATCAGACAGTCATAGTAAAATCTAAAGTCAGCTTCGATCGCCTCTAAGTCTTCATCAAAGGTGCGTTCGTCACAGAAGTGCATCCCAAAAGCATCGCAGGTGAAGAGAGTTTGGGTTTTGCGATCGTAACTAAAGATGGTATCTGGCCAGTGCAGGTTAGGCGCACTCACGAATTCGATTTCGTGGCCTTTACCAATATCGATGCGATCGCCACTTTTCACAATCCGCTTAGAAAACGGATCGTGTACCAAACCTTCTAAAAATTGCAACGCAATTTTTGAGGCTAAAACAGTAGCTCTGGGTGCTAACTGAAGTACATCTTCAACCAAGCCGCTATGGTCTGGCTCTGTGTGGCTGACAATAATGTAATCAATAGTCTTGGGGTTGACGATACTTTTAAGCGTATCTAAATACAGCTGACGAAACTTCTGGTGAGAAGTATCGATCAAAACTGTTTGCTCGCCCCTAATTAGATAGGAATTGTAAGTCGTACCGTTTTGCAGTCCGAATTCGATATCGAAGCGATCGCGATCCCAATCAAGAGAGCGAATCGCCGTTGTGTTAGGGGCAATTTCTACAGTTTGTATAGTTAGCCGATGCTGAACGTTCTCTGCGATCGCTACCATTATTCGTCTCCGAGCGCAAATAAACAGTATTGTTTCTCTGCCCCCATTGTGCCTGGAAATATTTTTTAAAGTTGTAATGAAGTTTATTTTTTGGAAATTTTAAGTTGTATCAATTATTGCTGTTTTTTAGCATTGTTTTTAACTCAAAAAATCTACTAAAAAACAATTTTGTTAAAAGTATCACATTTTAAAAATTGATATTTCTTGGCATAATTTAAAATCCCAAAAATATCATACATATCTTATCTTTTTTGACAAGATTTTCGTAACAAAAAGCATAGATTGGAGACTGGGGAGTTAGGAGGCAGAAGTAGAGATGCGATTAATCGCGTCTGTACAAGAGTTATTATTCTCTCCCTTGTCCCCCTTATCTCCCTACTCCCCCACAGTTGGTTCCTGGTATTTGACTCCTCGTTTATTGTGACGGTCATTAGCAACAATAGGATAAACAATGCTACGTAACCGATTGATCGCACCGATAGGACGATGCACTGCGAGACCATTCCCAGGAGAAAAACTAAGATTTTCCCCAAAGTCATCTTCTTTAGGAGAGTGAACGTTCTGATGCTTAACTGTCAGGCGACCAACTGTAAAGAAGGGTGATTCCTCTTCATTCCAAACAATGGTGGTATCATCAATGGACATCTCTGGTTTAGTTTGAAATTGGATTTGAAAGTCCCAAGTGTATTCGGCATCAGGCTTTGCTAAAGCTTGAATGATATCCTCTCGGTAGTAGTTGTCCTCTGCACCTGAGGCTTTGGCACGCTTAAGTTCACTTTCTGGTCTGGACTCTAGAGGAAGCTGTTGATGAGGCGGTTGACTGGAAACCGGAATAAATCCATATTTAATCACAGCCGGATATTCCACAGGAACTCGGCCTGGTTGGGATGGGTCAAAATCAGATTTGAGTCCCAAAGAATACGCCGAAGCACTCCAATAGCGTTCTATGAGCAAAGTCTTGGGAAACCGTTTGAAACTGGTTTCTAGAAGTGTGAATTCGTAGGGATGCAACACTCGCCATAAAAGGAAGAACGGTATAAGAAACGGAGACAGTTTTGCTCTATAAACCTGCAAAAAAAAGCCGTAGAAGTCTTTGATGGTTCTAATGAAAAAGAGTTCGGTATTGTGGACAATAATATCGTGGGTTTTTAACTCGTGACTGTGCGGTATTCGTTCTCCTTCTACACCTATCACTTTTACAGCCATGGAGCGCGTATCTCCTTCATAATCATTCTTGACTGAGAACGCACCACTGGCAAATCGTAGCCAAACCGGATATTGTTTCGGTTTAGCAAGTAAACCTTGTTTTAGGGAAATTGCTTGAAGTTGAGCTTCAGTTAATGAGGCGCGTTTGCTCAATTCCTGCTTAATTGCTGCTTCATCAAAGTCAAAAATTTCTAGAGTACCTTGAACAGCAGCATGGGTTTTCGAGTGAGTATCTCTCTTGGCGGTTTTTTTCTTATCACCTCCGTAAAGATTGTCCATGTTCTTTTTAACTAACTCACTCATGAGAGCGCAATATTTAGCTTCGTCTTTTTCTGGATATTCGGTAAATAGCTTCATTTTTTTAAGGTAGGGAAGGTTAATTCATCAATTGAGTTTATTAGCTGCGTAGGCGCAGCCCGCCGTAGGCATCGCTTTGCGACAACACACTCTACAGAGTCTAAAGCGATCGCACTAAAATCCGATGTGCAACACTACAATCTGTTAAAGGTCAAAAGTAACTTTGTACTTCTTATCTGATGAAGGTACGTTGCGATTCACTAAATCTGAGACTGTGTTGGTGTTTTGAATTATTTCCCAACCTACAGGTGAAAAAGTCTTTTTATTAAATATATTGGGTGATAGTAAAGGATTAGTTAGCGCCTGAGAGAAGGCATCAATCCCAATTAAGCGTGCTACTAGGGCAGGGATAGTTGAATTTTCCCGCCCATCCTCAGCGTAGAGTCCCACAAAGAACTCAATATTATCAACATGGCCATATAATTCTTTGAGTTTCTCTTGAGCAAATTCATTGCCAGTAATTTGCTCAAACCTCGTCACTCTGGGGAAACCGCACAATTCCCGATAATCGTTGTAGCTTGCCAATTGCAGCTGCCGTCCCAGTCTGATTGAGGGTAATTCAGTTAACTCAACTAATATATCAGGCGTGTTGAATAGACCAATTTTTGTACCTGGTTGGGAACAAGTTTCCTCCATCAATGCCCCCAAACCTTGGTCAATTAACATCTTATTGTTCCAGAGAGTTGTAGCAATATGAGTTTGTTTGCCGTTATATTTAAAGGTTTCTGGAATTGCACTATGCCAGCGATAAACAAAGTCAAACTCAATCGCCATATAATTGGGACGATGCCAACTTTCCTTAGTAAAAGCTTCAGGATCGGCAAATAGCTTAAAGTGATAAGGCGTTATGTGATTAATGTACTCTTCCATAATGATTTTGAGAATAATCGCCATGAGAATATTTCTCGAAGTTTGGAAGAGGCGTTCATCATCCCAATCTGGATAATTACTTGTTAATACATCACAAAGACGATTATGTTCCCTAAGACATAGAGTATTGAGCATCACATAGCCAATTTGCACATTTGCTCGTTCTACTCCCATTGCAAACAGATACTGTTTTTTATCTGCTGGCTGTCTTTTTTCATCATTGATTGGTTCATAAAGACCTTCAAATTGAGGGTCAACTATACCTTGCGCTGGGTCAGCATAATAAAATAGAGGATATTCTTCTTCTACACCATCTTGGCGTTTGAGTTTTTGAGTTTTAAATTTACCTCCTTGAAAGGTTCTTAAAAGGTGTGTTTGTTTTCTGGTTAAACCATAAACATTACACAAATCTATTTCATGGTTTGAGGTATTTTTTAATTTATTGTTATGATCTAGACGGAGGAAACTATCAGTAAACCACTGTACCCAATAGGGAAACAGCATAGTTGATTTAGTAGAGTAAATCGTTTTATTATCTCTTTTACGGAATAAAACAGCTAGGTCTTCAACTTTGGGTAGATTCCTCTCAGAGTTTAATTTTGGATCGGGTGGTAAATGTCGTCCGGTATAAGTGCGATCGTTTAGTGATTCCCAGGAAGTATAACTATCAGTTTTCTTAGGAATTTTAGTATCAGGAATATACTCATCTAGAGTCATCATACTGTAGGGATTGGGACGAGTAGGAATTTTGTAGATGAGACTATTGAGCAGAGCTTTGTTAACTTTACGTTTTAGAGATTCGTTGCTTTGGAGTAATTGCCAAAGCCCTTTAAAGTTTGTTAAAACAAATGTTTGAATTTTGTTGTTTAATCCGTCTTTGGATGTATCTCTTTTTCCAGCCATAATTTTCTTACCTTTCTTTTTTCAAATTTCTTATTCAATGCATCCTAAATTTCTCTGTTTCAATTGCCAAATTTATGCAAGTAATTGAATGCTCCGATCTAATTACTTGTATGTAAAAGACGAGGAAGCGAGTGTCTGAACGACACCCTAGGCAATCGCACCTTGCTCTGATAATACTCTAAGTAATGGCGGAATATAGCCTGTAGACAAGGAATGATCCGTGATGCTGTTTATCCCTTCCTCGCGCAGGTCTTTTACTATATCAATGAAGATTTCTTGCCACTTTTGCCACACACTTAACTTTTCAAAATCTAAGATTTCGCCATCTTGAGTTAAATATTTGATTTGTCCAACATGATAAAACAAGAAAAGCGGTGCCCAAGTCGGAATTTTGGTTACTACATCATTGTTATTAACAAATCGAAATGTCTTAGATTTGAGTCGAGAATTATATAACTTGGCAAACCTCAAATCCCCAACTCGTGGTTGTCCATAAGTATAAACCCCGCTAACTTCAAAGGGGAATTTGTCAAAGAAAATAGAGCTAGCTGCGGCTAATACTGCTACAGCACCGCCTAAACTGTGTCCTGTAAACCACAGTGATTTAGGGGAATTGCTCATTTCTTTTTGGATGATGGCTTTAATGCCTTTGGCTTCTATCCGTCCTTGGGGATCGTCATAGGGTTGCCAAATGTCATTTAAATATCTACAAAAACCGGTATGTAAGCAGACATGGTAATTGTCGCAGAAATCTTTGTTCTTTAGCCGATTGAAATTAATCTCCCAATCAGATAATTCTTCGCTTCCCCGAAAAGCAACGATCACTTTTTCTGCATCTGCTAGCAGAATTGCTTGGGCACCTTTGTTATTGAAGCAGTAAACGCGATCGCTAGCAAACCCCCAAGCCGATGCTTCTTGCTTGACTCGTTTTCGCCAGTCATCGTTGTTTTCATCTCTGCCTGCCAATTTTTCTACTTTTGCTCTTCTGTAGCTGTCTACGCAGAGTTGAGCTAGTAGATAAGCATTGTGAGCATCATATGTTGATGCTTGGGAATTAAACGATGCAAAGGAAATAGGATTATTCATGACAAAATATTGAAACAGTTTCAATGTCAGTATCGATGGCGATAATTAAATCAACGTTGAAATTCTGTTGTGTTGCTATTTGCTCAGACGAGATTCAAGTAGCATGGAAAGCGTAAGGAACACGTTTAAGGGTAAATACTCAAATACTCAGGCCGCAGGTTTACAGGAAGATTGTATGACGGCGATCGCACTTGCACCGACATCACTTAAAGCTAAGCTTCATGTTTTATCGAAGGACTAGTATCGAAGACGATAACTAAGTCAACGGGGGGTGTAGAGATTGCTTGTTTACTCATGTTTTCTTCCTTTTTTCTTTTAGTTAAAACTAAAAAATTTTATGACTGGAAGATGTTCATAAATTTCAATGTGAAGGAAAGTTAATCCACACAGTAGGCAGGAATTCGTTAGAGGATTTTTGGCAAACCCTTAGTTTAAGGCTTGATTAAAGCACCTTTATTTGAACTAAAACAACATAAATTTCATATTATATTTAACCCTCCTTGAAGACATTGACCCACACAAGATTTTTTTTGTCAAGTTATGAGCATAATATTTGCTATTTTATGCTAAAAATCTACTTTTCACGCATGTATATTTATTTTTTCAATACAAAAAAATAGGATTTTACTTAAAAATAATGCCTAAATAAATTAAACCTACTTTTCTTACTTTTCTTACTTTTAAGTTGTCAGCGATGTGTTGATAATATTAAAAATAACTAATAAAAATTACAAAAAATTAAGCAATTAAACCTCGTCCATGTTGAAACCTGGCGATCGCACAATCCGTTTTGAATAACCTGAAAAACCTATTTTTGTAAACTTCTCCTGCTCTGCAATAAATTGCAGGCTGATAGCCGAAGTAGGTTAAAAGGTAAGTTCCTCTTTGGCGAAACTACCAAGACCATTACAAGTGAAGCTTGTGAGGCTTGAGGAATCACTAAAAGCGTTAGTGTCTCACGCCACTTGACGGCAGTTGCTACAACGGGGAGGCAGCCGCGTGGGCGGGTTTCCCTCAGCACGGCGCTGGCTTTGCAACGCACTGCCTCCTCCACTTGGGGTTTCCCCAAGACTCCGACTTCTTTACGAATTACGAATTAGTATCACTCTCTTCTCGCTCTCTGAACAATGGAGTACTGAGGTAGCGTTCGCCGAAGCTAGGCTGTACCATCACGATTAGGCGGCCTGCATTTTCTGGTCGCTGTGCTACTTGGAGAGCAGCATATAAAGCAGCTCCAGAGGAAATTCCCGATAGTAATCCTTCTTCTTTTGCTAAACGACGGCTGTAGGCGATCGCCTGCTCATCCGTCACCTGAATTACCTCATCTACCAGTTCTGCACGGTAAATTGCAGGGATAAATCCCGGACCAATACCCTGAATTTTGTGAGGCCCCGATTTGCCACCTACTAACACCGGACTATTGCTTGGTTCAACAGCGATCGCTTGAAAATTAGGCTTACGCTGTTTAATAACTTCTGCTACTCCTGCGATCGTCCCACCAGTACCTACCCCCGCCACCAAAATATCGACTTCACCGTCGGTATCTGCCCAAATTTCTTCAGCTGTGGTTCGGGCGTGAACTTTGGGATTTGCTGGGTTGCGGAATTGCTGTAACATGTGGGCGTTAGGCGTTTGCGCTAAAATCTGCTCTGCACGGCCAATCGCTCCTCGCATCCCTTCTACCCCTGGTGTTAACTCTAGCTGAGCGCCATAGGCTCTGAGCATCGCTCTTCGCTCTTGGCTCATCGTATCAGGCATCGTTAGAATAAGATGGTAACCCTTCGCTGCTGCCACCATTGCCAGCGCAATTCCCGTATTGCCAGATGTTGGCTCCACTAAGATGGTTTTTCCAGGATGGATAGAGCCTGCTTCCTCTGCTGCTTCTATCATGCTCGCGCCAATCCGGTCTTTGACAGAAGCAGCTGGGTTCATGCTTTCGAGCTTCACTACAATCTGCGCCACCGCTCCCGAAGCTTGGGGAATCTTGTTTAATCGAACTAAAGGAGTCCGTCCTATCAGTTCTGTAATGTCACGAGCAATTTGCATAATTAGTTCTCAGTCAACAGTTAACAATCAACAGCCAACACTCAACAGCCAACAAACTTTGGACTATGAACTATTGACTAAATGTAATACATTGGACTTTGCTGGGCGCGAGCTTCCCTTTCTTGGCACAAGTCTTGGAGTGTATAGCGCCTCAAAACCTCAATAGAGGCCGCATTGGCTTGCTCCCAGACTTCATAAACTAGACTCCTTTCAAGAGTAGGAGGCTCAGAGGTGTCTTTCTCTTTGCGCTCACCTTCTACTAAAGTGACAATTTCCAGTAAGGTAATCTGCCAAGGTTCACGAACTAAAATGAAACCTCCTTTAGAGCCGCGTTGACTCTGTACCACACCAGCACGGCGCAGGTTAGTGAGAATTTGCTCTAGATACCGCTCTGGTATGGGTTGCTTAGCAGTGATTTCGCTCATTGTTAAAGGAACTTTTTTGCCGTGGTGACTTGCCAGTTCTAAAAGTGCCAATAACGCATATTCAACTTTAGAAGACAGATCCAAGAGAGTGTAGTTTTGGCTATTCAAGTCAGTACTCAACATACTACGGTTAATCAATGTATTTATCGCGGTTTATGCGAACTTAATTTGTTACGAAAAACTATAAATCTATCGACTTACCGTAGATTATCTTACATAATTCTCAAAATAGATTCATTTTTTGGAGGAATTATCTTAGGTTTCCAGTTTCAAAGCTTCAACTACCAATGACAATCCCAACAGAGTATGCTAATAACTGACTTGCAAACAATTTATGAGCGCGACCCAGCAGCCCGTAACTGGCTGGAAGTATTGTTCTGCTATCCTGGACTTCAAGCCTTATTATTCCATCGAGTGGCACATCGGCTGTATAAAGTCGGAGTTCCCTTTGTACCACGTTTTATGTCACATCTTAGTCGGTTCTTCACAGGCATTGAAATCCATCCTGGGGCAGTAATTGGCAAGGGAGTATTTATTGACCATGGTATGGGAGTGGTGATTGGTGAGACGGCGATAGTAGGCGATCATGCTTTGATTTATCAAGGCGTTACCCTTGGTGGTACAGGCAAAGAAAGCGGCAAGCGCCATCCAACTTTAGGTAGCCATGTGGTTGTGGGAGCAGGTGCGAAAGTTTTGGGTAATATTCAAATTGGCGATCGCGTCCGCATTGGAGCCGGGTCAGTAGTACTAAGAAATGTGCCTAGTAATACTACTGTCGTTGGCATTCCAGGGCGCGTAACTCGTCAGAACAACTTGAGTACGAATGTTTTGGATCACGATAAAGTGCGGGACGTAGAAGCAGAAGTGATTCGCGCTCTATTTGAACGGCTCAAGACTTTAGAGAAGCAGGTTGAGGAGTTGGAATCTCAGTCAACGTCCTCAAGCACAATAGTCATCGAACAAACAAACAACAGTAAAACTAATAATTCTGATTTGATGATTGAAGACTTTCTTGATGGGGCGGGAATCTAAAGAAGGTAGGAGGTAGAAGGCAGGCGTTAGGATTTAGGAGTTAGTTGTTAGTATTTATTCTCCTTGTCCAGTCATCTCCCCCTGCCCTGCCCCCTACTTACCCGCGAGGTTTTATGATTAATATCAGAAATTTTCAAAAAAAGATTCCTTTAACTCAAAACAAGGGAAATTTTCTGCCTCCAAAACTGATTATTAAGCTGGGTAAGTTTGTTTGGACAGAACTTTGGCATTTGATGATGTCGAGACTTGCTCCTCGCAATCAGTCGGGTGATTATATTCGTCCTAGCAGCCAGCTGAGAAGCTTTATCGGAACAGAAGAAGGGAACCCTTACCAACCAGCAGCGGGGCGTTATCACCTCTACGTTGGGCTTAGTTGTCCTTGGGCGCACCGAACCCTAATTGTACGGGCACTCAAAGGACTTGAAGCAGCAATATCAGTTTCCGTTGTTTCTCCTTCTGCCGTTTCAGGAGGTTGGGTATTCAACCAGCCAGAAGAAGGTTGCCATACCCTGGCAGAATTGTATGAGCTTTCTGAACCTGGTTACAGCGGACGCTGTACAGTTCCAGTTTTATGGGATAAGCAAACAAAGACCATTGTTAATAACGAGAGTGCAGAGATTATTGTGATGCTGAACTCAGAATTTAACGAGTTCGCTGTTAATTCCACACTAAATCTCTACCCAGAAGAACTAAAACAGAAGATTGACTGGTGGAATGAGAAGATTTACACAAGCGTCAACAACGGTGTATATCGCTGCGGCTTTGCTCAGAGTCAAGAAGCCTACAATCAAGCTTGTAATGAACTGTTCGCCACACTGGATGAGATTGATGTGGTGTTAGAGACTAATCGATACCTCTGCGGAAGTAATCTTACCTTGGCAGACGTTCGTTTATTCACAACATTGTTCCGTTTTGATATTGCTTACTACGGGTTGTTCAAGTGTAACCGTCGTAGAATTCGGGACTATCAAAATCTGGGAGCCTACCTGCGTGACTTGTATCAGCTTAAAGAAGTTGCTGCGACTTGCGACTTAGAAAGCATCAAGCAGGACTACTACGGCAATCTTTTTCCACTTAATCCGGGTGGTATTATCCCTATTGGGCCTGATATGGCATATTTGCTAGAACCGCACGATCGCAATAGCATTAGCAAAGGTGCAGTTCCGCAGAAATCAGAAATAAACTAATTGTATTAATCAGCACTTTTGGTTTGACACTACTGCTACTCATTTGCGATCGTCTAGCAACACATCAAAATGTTTCACTTTTGTCTCTGGCTCAATCAGATATTCATTGTCTTTAGGCAGAGGCCGTACCTTTTCAATATCATTGCCAGCAAACGCACGAATGGCATCCCGTGATTCCCAATATGAAATCACAGTAAACTCTGTAATCTTGCCATCAGTAAGGCGGAGTACTTGCGCTCCCAAATTGCCAGGAATCGACTCGATTTTTTTGATTCCAGCTTCTTTGAGATAATCATAGTACTCGGCTGCTTTGGAAGTGAGAGTTTTACCATGCCAAATACGTGCGACTACTGTTTTTGCTTGAGTGCTGCTTCTATTTTCTTGGGCAGGAACTGTTGAAGGGCTAGACTGTGCAAAAGCTGCCAAGGGTAAAGTACTAACTGATACTATTAATCCAAAGAATATATTTAATAGATTCTTTCTCCTCATCTTTGCTTTCTCCTTTTATTATTCTGTAGCTCCTTCAGCAATTTCACAAACTAAACTAGCAACTTTGAAACAAAAAAATTAAATTTGCATGTATTAGTTCTACATTAATTTAGGTTCAATAATACTATTAACATCCCCCTCATCCCGAAGTTATGCTCTCCAAGGGCAACTTAGTATTATATGACTTATGGTGACCTGAACCCTAATTTTATCTTTCCTTAGAGGGTAGTTAAGTGATGCTGCTTTAAGCGTTTAGCTAAGAAATTTCAACCTTTTTAATAATCCATCTGTGCGACGACAAAAGACTGCCAATTAAGTCATCCTGTTTACAAGGAAACTTAATCTATACCGTGCCAAGTTTTTAAGGAAACTTCGGTCATTCAGTTTCTGTCCCTTTTGAGGTAATGAAGATGAAACTAGAGATTCTAGCTACTACAGCATTACTAGGCACAATCGCCTTTGCTGCTCCCGTGCAAGCTGCAAATCCTGCTCATGTTAGACAGTTACTGAAGACGGGAAGTTGTCCTGGGTGTGAATTGACAGGAGCAAACCTGCGAGAGGCTCACTTAATTGGTGCTGATTTGAGAAATGCCAACTTAAAGGGAGCTAACCTTAAGTCTGCCAACTTAGAAGGTGCCGATCTCACTGGTGCTAATCTGAGGGGGGCAAATTTGACCCAAGTTTTTGCGAGTGATGCTAGCTTAAGTGCTACCGACCTAACAAATGTCAAGCTCACGGATGCTACGCTCTATAATGCTGACTTGGAAGGGGCTGTCTTGGTAGGTGCTGATTTGAACGGAGCCATACTATATACTGCTGTGCCGTCTAAGTAGCGGTAATGAACTACGTACGCCAATAACAGCTTTAGATGCTGCTCCCAAATGATTACAAACCCCTGGAAAGCATTCAAAGTATTGATGCTGTGGGTAACAACAGCGATCGCAATTTACAGTTGCACCGTATCTGCTGTCGGTATTAATTGTCATTACAAATTACGAATTAATCTCAGCAGATTCATCACGGATAATAGTCAAACCCAAAGCTTTATAAGCAGTTAGCATCTCATTGGATACTGTTGGTGCAGTTACAAGATAAGTTAGTGCATGAATCGACTCCACTACATAGTGAGCTGCTGTATCTAACTTTTCTGCTGTCGCTAATCCAACCACTTCCGCTGCTCCAGCAATCATTGCTCGTTTGACATAGGCTTCTTCTAGATTCGGCACACTAATCCCAACTTCTGGATGCAGACTGCATACGCCCAACATGCACAAATCTGCACGAATCATCTGTAATGCCTCAATGGTAGCTGCACCAACGTTTACCAAAGCTTTTTTGTAGAGTTGTCCGCCCAACATCACGACTTGAATGTGGGGATGCTCTGCTAATGCAACGGCGATGGGAGGACTATTTGTCACGATTGTTGCTTGTAAATCTAAGGGCAAATGACGGGCTACTTGGAGAGTTGTGGTACCGCCATTTAAAATTACTACTTGCCCCGTACAAATTAATTTTGCAGCTGCGCGAGCGATCGCTTCTTTTTCTTTTGGTGCTTGTTTTTGCCGATCTGCATAACTAGCGATCGCCGGAGAAGCCAAAAGCGCTCCACCATGAACGCGCTGCAAAAAACCAGATTCGGCTAATTCCCGCAAATCCCGACGAATCGTATCCTCGGAAACCTTAAGCACAGCACTGAGTTCCGATGACAGCACCTTTTTATCACGACGCAGAATTTCCAAGATGAATTGTCGTCGCTCTGCCGTTAGCATAGAAGGTTTTTCCTGAAATTGCATATTTGCCATTGAAATTGCACGTTTGTGAGTTTATACTTATAGCTGTGCGGGTTCTTGCATGTTTGTAGTCGACTTTAAATAAATTCAAGCACATTCACGCACCGGGGAATTTAACAATTTTAGCTGAGCCTTCGTAACAACGGAAGCCAGTAATTTAGATAATTCCTCGTAGATTACTCGCTAATAAAAAGGAAAAGATTCTGCCTACAAGGGTTAAGGCATGTACCAAGTAGCTCAGTACTGAGTACTTTTTCTCAAATCAACACTGAGTAAAGTCAACATTTCAAATTAAACAGATAAACCATGACAGTTACTAATACGCAATTTCCAATTAATCTCGGTGCTTACAAACCTCTGGCTCTCAATCCCATGAATGCGACTCTCACAGATGAGCAACGAGAAACCCTGAGAGCAAACATTCAACTTTGCCGCGATGTCATTGTCTTCTTCACAGCGACCGGCGCTGCCAAAGGAGTAGGCGGTCACACTGGTGGCCCTTACGACACAGTGCCAGAGGTGATGATTCTCGACGCATTTTTTCGGGGAGCAGCCGACAAATTTGTGCCGATTTTCTTCGATGAAGCGGGACATCGAGTCGCAACCCAGTACCTGATGGCAAGCTTGCATGGCGATCTAAACGCTGAGCAACTTCTACGCTATCGCGAAGCACACTCCGGCTTACCAGGACATCCCGAACTAGGACTAACTCCTGGTGTGAAGTTTAGTTCTGGACGACTAGGGCATATATGGCCCTACGTCAACGGTGTGGCCTTGGCAAATCCCGGCAAGGTCGTTTTCTGTCTTGGTTCTGATGGCTCTCAGCAAGAAGGCAACGATGCTGAAGCTGCCCGTTTAGCTGTTGCTCAACATCTGAATGTCAAGTTAATTATTGATGATAACGATGTCACTATCGCCGGACATCCCTCTAAATATTTACCTGGTTTTACAGTCGCCAAAACCTTACAAGGTCACGGGTTGAAGGTACTTGAAGGAGATGGGGAAGACCTAGACGATTTATATCATCGCCTTTGCCAAGCAATAAGTACTCCCGGCCCGATCGCTCTGATCGACAAACGCCCGATGTGCCCAGGTATTGAAGGGTTAGAAGGCTCTACTCACGGTCACGATGTCATCCCTGTAGACTTGGCAATTAAATATCTCGAATCACGCGGACATACTGCTGCTGTCGAACACCTGAAGAACATTCAAAAACCCAAACAAACCTATACTTTTCTTGGTTCTAGCGATAAATGGGGTGCTAACCGCAATGTGTTTGGTGAAGCAGTGGTTGATGTTTTAAGTCGCTTGAGTGAAGAGGAACGCAAGCAAAACATCAGAGTCATCGATAGCGATTTGGAAGGTTCTTGCGGACTCAAAAAGATTCACGATGCATACCCTGAAATTTTTATTCCCTCTGGAATTATGGAGCGGGGCAACTTCTCTGCTGCTGCTGGGTTTGGCATGGAGAAAGGAAAGCAAGGGATTTTCGCGACTTTTAGCGCTTTCCTAGAAATGTGTATCTCAGAAATTACGATGGCACGGCTGAACTACTCAAATGTTCTTTGCCACTTTTCGCATGCGGGTATAGATGACATGGCAGATAACACCTGCCATTTCGGTTTGAACAACATGTTTGCTGACAACGGTTTGGATGATGGTTACGAAACACGGCTGTACTTTCCCGCAGATGTTAATCAAATGAAAGCCTGTGTAGAAGCTGTGTTCTTTGAGCCTGGACTGAGGTTCATTTTCTCAACTCGTTCCAAAGTGCCTAATATTCAAAGCAGCAATGGTAACGACTTGTTTGGTAATGGCTATAAATTTGTGCCTGGTAAAGATGAGGTGATTCGAGAAGGAACACAAGGCTACATCATCAGCTTTGGTGATGCTTTATACCGTGCCCTTGATGCTGTAGAACGTCTCAAACAGGAAGGGTTGGATGTGGGTCTGGTTAATAAACCGACCCTAAATGTTATTGATGAAGAAGCGATCGCAAAAATTGGCAATGCTCCTTTCGTCCTTGTCGTAGAAGCGTTCAATCGTCGAACCGGATTGGGTAGCCGTTTTGGTTCTTGGCTGTTAGAACGCGGGTATACTCCCAAATACGCTCATCTTGGCACTCATAAAGAAGGTTGCGGCGGTTTATGGGAACAGTTCCCACATCAAGGCATCGATCCAGTAAGTATTATGAACAAGGTTAAAGACTTAGTTAAATAATCCTATGATTAGCCCTTTCAAGGTAGGTAAAAATCCCGGAAAACCTATTTTTCCTTGGAATTCGGTTATGTAGTCTACTCTGAAAATAAGGCAGACGGCAGAGGGCAGAAGGAATAAGGATTTTCATCCTTGGTGCTGAACTGAAAGTTCATGACCCACTAAACTCCAGTAGTTTTGATGAAACGTAAAAAGTCAAAACCTAAGTTCCATAATTGTTTTAGCGTATGCGTAGACGTTTTTGAGCGGCTTACCGCAGGCATCGAATCTACAAGCCGATTGTTTGCTCCTAACGCCTCACTCATCCCAGTCTAAAAAAATGAGTTATGCCACCATTTCTGGTGGCATATTTTGTGATTACAGCGAGCGCGATCGGAGTAGAGGTAACTGCTAATACAGACAAATGATAAGCTTTAAAATCCTTGGGGATATTGAGTAAGTCTGTCTTAAGGTTGTAGTCAGTCTTTAGGAAATTTCTTAGTTTGAGTGTAGAGTCTACCTCAAGCAATATCACAACAATTGTTTGAGGTAAACCGTAACTGACGCAGTTCTCATCAAGTTTTTCTGGCGGATGGCTCAGCGTCTGAACAAGAAATTAGCGCAATAAGCAAATGAAACCTCTACACTCTTCCCGTATAGCGACCGTAATCCTAACAGTTTTAGCAGTTATCACCATCTCTAGCTGTAATAACAGGCAACGGTCAGCGAATGAAAGTTCAAAAACTACCTCACAAAACCCAATAGCAACGACACAGCCGGGGTCAACTAGACCTCTAACACAGAAAACGCAAGGGGTTGTACCTCAAGGAACGACTTGTCCCAAAGATCATCCAATAAAAGGTGTCACTAGTAAAAGACTGGGGAAAATTGCCCTCGCTACTCAGTCTCCTGAATACACCAAAGCCAAGCCAGACATCTGTTTTTCTGATACAGCAACAGCTCAACAGGCAGGCTACAAAGTTCCTTAGTTTCAATGTTATGCTTATTGGTGCATTTTATCAAGCAAAGATACAAAGCCTCATCCAGAAGATGAGGTTTTTGATTTTCATTGTAAAAATAGTATTAAGTAAGTCGGTGGGAAAAAACACAACCATGTTAAGAAAGATAAACGAGGCTAAAACTCTCTTCCCTCCTGCCTTCTGCCCTTCGGGTGACGCTCCTGCGTCGCTAACGCTGCGCTAACGGCAGTGGCTCATGGGGGAAACCCCCAAGACCGCGCTGCCTCACCTCCTGCCTCCTGCCTCATCCCAACTACAAATATTTACGCCGTTCTACTTAGTCAATGCACATGTTTTTAAATTAGATATAAATAAACCGCTTCGTAGTGATACGAGAAAATGCAAGTAATAATTCAATTGAAGGTATTGATACAGACTAACGGATAATAGCATCACGCAATAGTAACCAGCAGTTTTCCAGTTGGGCACAAGTTTGGAGGAATGCGCTGCGAATTATTAATTTCAAACAAAATAAAAAATAAGAAAATCTAGTAAATTGAAACTTAGGTACATCTGCGGTTGTGCTATCATGGTATTTTTAAGAGCTATTACCATATATTTGACAACGGTCATCTAGCAATTGCTTTAACTGTTAGAGATAACGACTCTACCATCAGGTGTAATTTGAAATGTCGTTATCTATGCCAAAAAATACCCAAATAAAATATAAAACATATCCTTTAGTAGAAGTTTACCAGCGAGTGAAGGTAAGTATGTTGGAATAAAAGCTATTTGACTAGTCTTTTGTTGATAACAACGTTTCTTAGCGTACTTCTTTATGAAATTTCTAGTATTTATCAGTACTCAATCTGGAGAGCAGCACTGGAAAGGGCAAGCAGACTCACTTCACCAAGCAGAAGAAAAAGCCCTGACCTCCATTGATGCACACAGCAAAACAATCAGTGATACCTCTATATGTTGCCAATGGCACTGGCAATACAATCCCGAACTAGGCGACACTGAGCATTGCAACACTTGCGGTAATCCTGTCTACTGGGTAGATGAAGAGTATTATTGCTCCTATTGTGTTGAAGTTTTGCGGCGAGTCGAGGCGGATGGACAACTATACTCACGTTAGAAATTTGTCTAAATAAGAGCTTGTTGCCACGTTCGGATAATTTGTCGTTCTACAACTAGAGAAATTATGAGTTACGTGAGCCAAATCATATTGGAACAACTACGCTCTGGGGAAAAAACTGCTGGAGAATTGAAGGATGCGGCTGAGTGTAGTTACAGTGTCCTCGATCGAGTCATCAAAGAACTAATTGATGCTCAACAGATAGAACCAGGATGGAGTAATGACAATTGTCCTGTGAGAATTTATCAACTTAAGCACAAACAAGAATTTGTTCCCTTTTGGAGAAAATAATCTTTCACCAAGGGGTGAAAGAAACCTTCTTGGGTAAGTAAACATTAGAAGAATGCGATCGCGATCGTCCCCTCAGAGAAATTATATGGTGTCCGGTTGAAGACTTATCATTAAGACTAAAGCGGTGAGACAGAACGTGGAGAGATTTTGATAATCACTTATTATCAAGGATTATCTGAACTTAATATCATTAATATTCTTTCCCAAGAAACTGCATCAAACTAGAACTGTAACTTAATTCAGGTTTAGTCAAGATGAGTAAAATACGTGCTGTTGTTGTTGACCCTAATGTATCGGGGCGTTTAGTGCTGCGTGATGTAGATGCACCAACTCCTGCTGCCAACGAAACTGTGATTCGAGTTGCAGCAATTTCCCTTAACCGAGGAGAAGTCCGACGTGCTACCACCGCCGAAGCAGGTTGGCGACCGGGTTGGGATTTAGCAGGTGTTGTCGAAACCCCTGCTGCTGATGGTTCCGGGCCTGTTGCCGGGACGCGGGTCGTCGGTTTACTTCGTTCTGGTGCATGGGCGGAATTAGTATCAGTACCAACCCACTCACTAGCAGAATTGCCGCAGTCAGTTTCCTTTGCTCAAGCTGCCACACTACCTGTCGCTGCTTTAACTGCGTATCATGCCCTGCTTCAAGGTGGCTCAGTTTTAGGTCGTCCAGTCTTGATTACAGGGGCATCTGGTGGCGTGGGTCACTTCGCTATTCAATTAGCACGCCTCAGTGGCGCGCAGATAACAGCTCACATTCGTCGTCCAGAATACGAGACATTCGTTAAAGATGCTGGCGCTGATTCTGTTGTTATTGGTGAGGATCTTTCATCAGCTAGGGAATACGGGCCTTATCACTTAATTGTCGAGTCAGTCGGTGGAAATACCCTCGGAACAGCCCTTGATTTGTTAGCAGAAGATGGGACGGTAGTTCTATTTGGTGTTTCCGGGGGAGCAGAAGTGACATTCAACGCCCAGCGTTTTTTTGCAACAGGTGGTGCAAGTTTGTACGGTCTAATTTTATTCCACGAATTGAGACGAGAATCAGCCGCAATAGGATTACAAAGGTTGTTGAATTTAGTAGAAACAGGTCAATTGCATCCTGTTATCGATCTTGAAGCTTCTTGGACAGAAATAGCTGATGTAGCGCAACAATTACTCGACAGGAAGTTTACAGGCAAAGCTGTATTGCACATCTCAAATTGAAAGTTCAAAATTGCAATGAACGACAGCAATGACTTCTGGCACAAACTAGATTGACTAGTAGCCACTAGCAATCTCAAAATTGAGCGCCCAAGAGGAACCTCACATCCAAGATATCCATCCTTCGTTTACCGGCGTTGCATAGTTGCGGGATGATTTAGCAACTTCTAAAATTCTCCCCCTGCCTCCCCTGCATCCCCTGCTTACCCCAATTCATCCCACTGTTATGCAACGCCCGTTTACCCATTTGACTATGGATATTTGCAAGATACTCAAGCTGGAGATGGGTCTAATATCGATATCTGAATACTTGACGGCAGTTGCTAGGGGAGGTACTGGCTCCTCGCTACTCGCTCCCAAGTGAGAGTTACGATAAAACGGGCGGATTGAGATCGCATTTTATACCAGCAGCAAGGGATTTAGAATCGCTTGATGTTTTTAATATTTTATTTAATAAATTAGTTTTATCTATTTAAGAAAAAATAGTATTTGCTTTTATCTAATTTATTAAGAATAATATTGAGTTAGTAGCTAGCAAGTTTATCTTTTGAAAGAATCATCGCTAATTGATAGCGAATCGCCTCAACTATCTTCTAAAATAATTTTGCTCAAGCTTAAATAAACTCAGATAATACATATGAAATTTCTCAAAATCGCCTTAATGTTTTTAATTCTTTTAATCAATTTAGTATTTGCCACATCCTCCTGGGCAGATGTATCATCACACTTCAGTGTAAATCCTCACTATTTCGTAGGACAAAAAGTTATTTGGCATTATAAAGCTCGCCCTGACTCTGATAACATTCAGAGAATTCCTGCCGAAGTAGTCAAATTAGGCTCTAAGCAAGTACAAGTCAAAGTGCGAAAAAACAAGAATGAATTTGTCAATCGTTGGGTAAATCAAGACAAACTGGAAGCTGATAATAGTGATTGAATAATTACTAATTTGTAATTCGTAATTGAGGGTACAAGCGTTAATTTTAATTATGAACAATTAGCAGAAAAAGTTCCTTCGAGTGCGGTGACAATTTTGACAAAAACCTCACTTGCTGGCGAAGTGCGATCGCCGATCGCGATCGGATTGCCGATATCACCACCGCTACAAATATAGGGATCGATGGGAATTTGCCCCAATAGAGGCGCTTGTAATTCTGCTGCGAGTTGTTCGCCGCCACCACTACCAAAAATCGGCGTGCGCGAACCACAATCGCCACAGATTAAATAGCTCATATTTTCAATGATGCCAAGGACAGGAACACCCACTTGGCGAAACATATATATATTACGACGTACATCTGCGATCGCTACTTGCTGAGGAGTTGTCACTAGAATGACTCCACAAATTGGGCTTTCTTGAATAATTGTAATTTGAGCATCACCTGTGCCGGGGGGTAAATCTATTAATAAATAATCTAATTCTCCCCATTCTACGTCTTGCAAAAATTGCGTGATAATTTTATGCAATACAGGGCCGCGCCACGCTAAAGGACGATTTACTTCTGCAAGTAAACCCACTGACATCAATTTTATTCCCTGAACTTCTAGAGGTAAAAACTTATCACCTGTAGCAGTATGAATCACTTGAATATCAGCTTGGCCTAAACCCAACATTTGCGGTAAGTTAGGACCATAAACATCAGCATCTAATAATCCAACTTTTGCGCCTTGTAATTTTAAAGCTGCGGCTATATTCACGGCTGTTGTTGATTTACCTACGCCACCTTTACCACTAGAAACTGCAAGAGTTATTCTCACACCAGGAATTGTGCAAACTTGAATGTAAGTTTTTTTGCACCAAGATATTGATGATAATTTAGATTGAATTTCTGTTTGTAATTGCTGCTGATGGGAACCGATATATAAACGCAAGTAAATGTAGTCATCAACTATGCGTAAATTTCGCACCATTCCCAAGCTGACAATGTCATTTTTTAAGGTAGGTTCGATGATTTGTTTGAGGAGTTGGACGACTTCTTGTTTACGAGATTCTGACTGCGCCGTATCTTCAAGACGCTGAGAGCAAGAGTGATTGTTAGACATATTATAATTTGCCAATTGCAGCATAATAAAAGCGATCGCTATCTTCTAAATCTTCTTAAAAAATTTTTCACCCAAGCTTCTTTCTGTGGCGATCGCAGTATTTTAAAAGGTTGTGAATAATCAATTGCTAAGTCAAATATAGTACGTTCGTAAACTTCATTGGTTATTTACCGCCCGCTTGATGAGATTATTGTATCTTCTGAATTGCTCGTTGCGCTTGGATGGACACTTCTCTATCAGGGTCGTCTAAGGCTTGTTGCAGAGGGTGAATAACATCAGGATGAGCTAAATAACCAAGAGCGATCGCAGCTTCTTTGCGAACATCTGGATATTCATCTGTTAATGCTTGAATTAATCGAGGCATAACTTGGATATCGGGAATTTTTTGCAAAGCTTGGATTGCTGATTTTCGCACTTGCCAATGTTCATCACCTAAAGCTATTTCTAATGCTGAAATTGCTTGATAATTTTTATGGATAGCTAAAGATTGTGCTGCATTCCTACGAACTTGCCAGTCGCGATCGTTTGTGAGTACTTGAGAAAGTATGGCGATCGCTTCTGTATCTTGTAAATGCCCTAAAGTTAAAGCAGCAGCACGACGAATAATTACTTCTCGGTCAAAGATTAAATTTAAAGCTTGTGGACATTTTTCTAGTTGATTGATATATCGTAGTGTGGTAACGGCTGCTTCTCTTAATGCCGGAGTTTCAGATTTTAAAAAAGGTAAAATATATGGTAAAGATTCAATATCATGTATTTTTCGCAAAAGCACTAGAATATTTAACTGGACATTGACATCATTACTTTGGAGTTTATCTATTAAAAGCAACAAATCATCCTGTGTAATTAACTCGTTTAAGGCTGAAGTGGCTTCAGTACGAATGTCTGAATCTGCTGCACTAAGACATTCAATTAAAGCAGGAATCGCAACAGGATTAGCAATTTCCCAAAGGGCAGATATTGCTATTTTTTGCACAGCAATGTTTTCATCTTTCAGAGCGATAATTAAAGCATCTATTGTTTCTTCATCACCGAGATGCTGTAAGGTTTTGACGGCTACTAGACGGTCATTTATATCAGGCGATCGCAGCATTTCCAGCCAATATTTAAGTTCATCGTCCATTAATTATTACCACAGAGTTGAAGAGAATATTTAACGTAATAAAAAGGGAATATGTACGGTAATCGCATTAGTAGGACATTCTTTTTCACAAGGTAAACAAAACCAACACTCATCATATTTCATGTAAGCTTTACCTGTTTCTGGATTCTTCACCAACACATCCAATGGACAAACTTCAATACAAGCGGTGCATTTTTCTAAACATTTCGATTCATCAACGATGACAGGAACATCTATTCTTTGATTAATTAATGCCATACAACTACTCCATGAGTTTGTAATTAAACTGTTAAGCGATATAATAAATGGGGTAAACCTGCGCGAATCATCTCACGTTCGTATTGAAATCCCAACTTTTCCATAACTCTTTGTGAGGCTCGATTATTCGTTAGAGTAAAGCAAATAATCTCCGGTAAATTCAGTAGTTCAAAACTAATTTGCAAGATTTTTTCACTCATTTCTGTTGCTAATCCTTTACCCCAAAATTTAGCCATTAAAGCGTAAGCTAATTCCACCTCTTCGTTACCTTCTACATAAATGTTCCGAATACCAGCACGACCAATAAATTGATGATTAACTTTATCTCGAAATACCCATAATCCAAATCCATAACACTGCCAATGATTCAAGTTATTTAGGATTAAAAGCCGTGTTGCTTCTTCAGAACGAATACCACCTAGAGTTGCCATAACTTGCGAGTCTCGATGCATACGATAAAGTTCATGCAAATGCTGAAATCGTAGACGTTCCGCAAGCAGACGATGGGTGGCAAATGTTTCTATTAACTGCATTATTTTAAATATTTTACCTGACAGCTACATTGTATAATTCTTTGACTGTATCTACTTCCACAATGTAAGGAGCGACAGGACGTTTAAACAATACCATTTCCCCTGATTCATCTTTCTTTAAGTTGACATGGCAAAACCACTCATCATCATTCTTTTCGGGGTAATCTAAGCGGTAATGATAAAGTCCCCAACGAGTTTCTTGACGATATAATGATGCTCTGGCTGCCATTTCTGCACAGTCTCGAATAAAATGCACTTCCAGAGAGCGCATCAATTCATGAGGGTCACGAGCGCCCATTAAATCTAAGGTTTGTTGATATTGGATAAAATGTTTCAAACCGATCTCAATTTTATTACCTGTTTTTGGCGGTTGCAGATAATCATTAACTAAGCGTCTTAATTTATATTCAACTTGGGTATGAGGTACACCATTAGGGCGAGCTAATGGGGCATAAATTCTGGCTTTTTCTGTTTCCAAAAACTCTGTATCTGGTTCTAGAAAATCTAAATCTTCGATATATTCAATGGCATGAGTTCCGGCTATACGACCGAAAACAAATGCCCCAATCATGTAATTATGGGGAACGCTAGCCATATCTCCGGCTGCATATAAACCGGGGACGGTTGTTTGAGCATTTTCATTCACCCACACGCCAGAAGCACTATGACCGCTACATAAGCCTATTTCAGAAATGTGCATCTCTACGCCGTGGCTGCGGTAATCTTCATTTCTACCTTGATGAAAGCGTTCTCTACTTGGTCTTTCATTCGCCCAAAGTATGGATTCAATTTCCGCAATTGTATCTTCATCAAGATGGGTCATTTTCAGTTGGACTGGCCCTTTCCCAGAGTTTAATTCTTTCCAGATTTCCAACATCATTTGACCACTCCAATAGTCACAACTAATGAAGCGATTTCCTTCGGCGTTGGCTGTATGTGCGCCAAAAGGCCCGGCAACATAAGCACAGGCAGGGCCGTTGTAATCTTTAATTAAAGGATTAATTTGGAAACATTCAATGTTGCTGAGTTCTGCACCTGCATGATAAGCCATTGAATAGCCATCACCGGCATTGGTAGGATTTTCGTAAGTGCCGTAGAGATAGCCGGAAGCAGGTAATCCTAATCTGCCGCAAGCACCCGTACATAAGATGACGGCTTTGGCTTGAATGACAATATAATCCCCGTTTCTAACATCAAATCCGACTGCACCAATAGCACGTCCTTCTTTGACTAACACGCGGGTTGCCATGACGCGATTTGTGACTTTGACTTTGTGGCGTTTGACTTGACGGGTGAGAATGGTTTTGAGGTCTTTACCTTCTGGCATAGGTAAGACATATTTACCCACACGATGCACTTGTTTTAAGTCATAGTTACCTTGGGCATCTTTTTGAAATTTCACACCCCAACTTTCTAATTCTTGGATGACTTCATAACCTAATTTGCCTGTTTGATATACGGCTTTTTGGTTGAGAATACCGTCGTTAGCAAGAGTGATTTCGCGGACGTATTGTTCTGGTGTGGAATGTCCAGGAATAACTGCGGTATTCACGCCATCCATACCCATTGCGATCGCACCACTGCGACGTATGTTAGCCTTTTCTAAAATCAGTACCTCTGCATCTGGATTCGCTTGTTTAGCTTTAATTCCAGCCATCGTCCCGGCTGTACCACCACCAATGACAAGCACATCTGTTGCGATCCATTGAGTATTAATCTTTATATCCATAATCCCTAGATTTAGAAATTATTTGTACTTCCCCTACTTTCTTCAATTTCCTTTCCAAACGATTTCGCTAACATTGATAGATTTCGGTATCAACTTGATTTTGTAGAAGGTATCGGCAATCTGCTGTTGTCCGCTAATCACTTCATCTGTGATTGGTAATACACCATACTCCCGTCGCTTTTCTGCGATTTCCAGAACCATAGCATCAATGTCAACATCAGTACATTTACAACATAATTAGGATACTACGATAAACCTAGCAATTTACTGTATTTTATGACAAAATATTTACATAGATAAGCGGCAAATGCAAGATGCTAGGACTAGGCCTCTAAATAAATACGAATGTAAGGGTGTAATATCAAGTCCGGCTAATTATTTATAATTCCCGAATCTGTGCAGAAAGCCCAAAAACCCTTCACCTCTGCCCCTCTGCGGTCTTAATGATAAGTCTTTAACCGGACACGATATAAGGGTGTAGGGAAGCAGGGAGAGATAAGGAAGAAATAACTCCTAACTCCTGTACAGACGCGATTAATGAGCCAGCGCGTTGCGGGGGTTCCCCCCGTTGTAGCGACTGGCGTCGCGTCTGTACTTCTAACTCAGCGATCTTAACGTTCCTGCTGAGTTGGTCGAATCAGAATTTCATTCACATTAACGTGTTGCGGCTGAGTCACAGCATAAACGATCGCGGCTGCAATATCCTCGCTTTGCAATGGTGTGATTGCCTTCAGTCGTTCTTCACTGATTTTTTTTGCTACAGGATCGGTAGTATGATTATTGATTTCTGTCTCTACCAAACCTGGCTCGATGATGGTGACGCGGATATTATCTTTTAAAACTTCTTGCCGCAAGGATTCTGATATAGCATTCACACCCCATTTAGTTGCGTTGTATATACCGACACCTGCACGAGCTAGACGGCCTGCCACTGATGAGATATTGACGATATGCCCCACACCTTGGGCTTTGAGAATAGGTAAGACAGCATGAGTTGTGTAAAGCAACCCTAGAACATTGACATCAAGCATTCGTCGCCAGTCTGAAGTATTGCCGCCATCAATATTACCAGTCAGCGCCACACCAGCGTTGTTGACAAGGATATCTATTCGTCCCAACTCTGCATTTGCCTGGTCGATTAAGTTGTTAGCCTGTTTTTCGTCGGTGATATCAGTAACGATGGGCAATGCTTGACCCCCACTGGCTGCAATAGTTTTTGCTAGTTCTTCCAGGCGATCGCTTCTTCTGGCTGCGATCGCCACTTTGGCCCCTTCTGCTGCCAAGGCGATCGCTGTCGCTTCACCAATCCCCGAAGAAGCCCCAGTAATAATAGCTACTTTACCGTCTAATTTTCCTGTCATAACTCAATCCTTAAAGTTTGGATTCCTGTTTATAGGAACTAAGAGGTACAATTTGCGATCGTTATCTCATCAGCAAAAATTGGGCTTGTATCATCATTGGTTAGCTGAAATGAAAGCGACGACTAGCTCTCCAGTTAAATTGCAGTCCGAAGTTATCAGTTTTGGTAGGGTTTTGCTGAAAAGGATTCCTGGCAAAAGGGTTTCTTGAATGAACAGTTTTTTACAAAGGCTGAATAGTGTTAAAAGATTAAGCACAAGCCTACAGAGGCGCAAAGTGGGATGCTCTTTGGAGAACTTTGTTAGCCTAACTAGTTGCTACCCAAAAATTACTAAAGATTTATCGATATTTAGTAGTTTTACTATTTACTTTGGATGTTTGCATAATTTAGGTAAAAAGACAAGCTCCTCCAGATAGATTATTTGTGATTTTTTTTAGCAAACTTGTGTTAAGTAGTACTTGCATTTTTTTTGTAAGTGTGAAAAGCTTGGTTACAGAACAAACTACGGTAAATCAATCGAGTTAAAGTATTTTATAAGAAATACATTACAGTATTTCACTTGCTGACTACTTAGCCAGAGCCTCAGAAAATATTCATGGGGTAAAGATCTATTGTGTACCTGATGTAAGTAGTAAAACTCCCAATCAACAAATTTTTGGCGTTGCTGAGTGAAAAGTAGAAAGTGAATTTCACGCCTAGATTAAACAGCGCCAGATTTTTCCTGATATTCTCTGTTTAGATGCAAACTATGATGACAATTGCATTAGAACGTCCTAAAAAGACTAAATCGGCTCAAATACGTGAGAAATTTGGTTATCCCATCATTGATACTGATGTCCAGACTCAGGAATTTCCCCCAGCATTCTTAGATTATTTAGAGCAAGTTGCTGGAAGTGCGTTGAGCTTTGCTCTTGCCGAAGGCATCGCAGAGCATTTTCAAGAACACTTGCCTGGTTCGTCGCGTTCTAAATGGTTCAAGCAAACTTGGGAAGAATGTCGGAATTATTGTACTACACGTCCTGCTTTTTGGACTCGTTCTACTAACGATGCTGTAGATTTAGCCACAATTAGCATACCCAAGTTACTCCATGAACGGTTGCAAGAAGCAGGTACAAACTTTGCAGTTGTGTAGCCCAAGACAACTATGGGACGACACATTGGTAATGAAGAAATCCGGCAGGCAGTATGGTCATATTCGTAGTCCGATTCCAGCCTTTAAGAGGGAGACAAGGGAGAATTTACTTCCCCTAACCCTCTGCCCCTCCACATCGTCTCAACAATCGATAATTTACGCCGACCTAACTTATGACCCAACTAAAAACACTTCCTACCTATGACCCAACATTATTTGAGGGTGCTGCTGAGAGCTACGCTCAATATAGAACTAAATACCCACCTGCCGTATTCGATAAACTAACCGAAGTATTTAATCTCAATGGTCAGGGACGACTTCTAGACTTGGGTACTGGGCCAGGTTTAATTGCAATTCCCCTACGAACCAAATTTCAGGAAGTAGTTGCGATCGATCCCGATCCAGAGATGCTCAAAGAAGCACAACGCCAAGCAGCAGCCGTAGGAGCAAATAATATTACTTGGCTAGAACAAGGAGCAGAACTGATTAATCCTAGTTTAGGGGTATTCAAACTAGCTACCATTGGCAGAGCCTTCCACTGGATGGAACGCGAACTCGTACTTGAACGCCTTTATGAAGTGCTTGCAGATGATGGAGCGATCGCACTGCTAAACACTGGTGATAACCCTTGGATAAGTTCTCTACCCTGGAAACAAGCTGCTGTTGGAGTAGTGAAAAAATGGTTAGGTGAAGAGCGACGAACTGGACAACGAGGACAAGGCACTCGTCAACCAGTCGATCCGCCCCACGAAATTGTAATTGCCAATTCAGCTTTTGCTCGCCAACAAGTGTATGAAGTGCCATTTGAAAAATCCTGGACAGTCTCCAGTTATCTTGGCTACTTATACACCACAGCCTTCTCGCTGAAAATTTTCTATGGTGATAAAGCTGAACAATTTGAAGCAGATATCAAAGAAGCATTACTAGCAGTTGAGCCTTCTGGACACTTTACAGAAGAACTCAAAGCAACAATTCTAGTGGCCTGGAAAAATTAGATACTTACTTTCCTGTCCACTGCGCTGAGGCAGCCCCATCTTCGCAGTTTCCGTCGTTAACGCAAAAGAAAAAAGTAGATGAGCAAAACACGAAAATTTCGTCTAGGTGCATTTATTCAAGCCACCGGACATCATGTTTCCGCCTGGCGACATCCTGATTCACAAGCAGATGCGGGTTTTAATTTCGAGCATTACAAGGAAATTACCCAGACTGCCCAACGCGGCTTGTTCGATGCAGTTTTTCTAGCGGACAGCCCAGGAGTTTGGGGCGACTCTCCGGAAACTCAAAGACGCAATGGTAAACTTGTCCATTTCGAGCCGGTCACACTCTTCTCGGCCTTGTCTTCCGTAACTCAAAACATCGGCTTCATTGCCACCGCCTCGACTACATACGAAGAACCCTACACCTTGGCACGTAAGTTTGCTTCCCTGGATCACTTGAGTAAGGGTCGGGCGGGGTGGAATGTAGTCACCACAGGTAATGAGAATGCCGCACGTAATTTCGGCCTTGAGCATCACCCGGAACACAGCCAGCGTTATGAGCGTGCTGAAGAGTTTGTAGAAGTGGTGAAAGGACTGTGGGATAGCTGGGAAGATGATGCCTTCATCCGTGACAAAGAATCTGGTATCTATTTCGATCCGAATAAACTGCATGTACTCAACCATAAGGGTAAACATTTTTCTGTCAAAGGCCCTTTGAACGTCGGTCGTCCACCCCAAGGCTACCCGGTGATTGTACAGGCTGGAGCCTCTGAAGCTGGACGAGACCTGGCTGCGCGTACTGCTGAGGTAATTTTCACTGCCAATCAAACCCTAGCCGATGCCCAAGAATTTTATGCTGATGTCAAAGGTCGGCTAGCGAAATATGGGCGCTCTCCAGAGGATTTAAAAATCATGCCTGGCGCTTTCCCAATCATTGGGCGTACCGAGTCAGAAGCTCAAGAGAAGTATGAATTCCTGCAATCGTTGATCCATCCCGATGTGGCCTGGGGTATTTTAAAGAACTATTACAAAGGTGTCGATCTGTCGAAATATTCCCTAGATGATGTAGCTCCCGAACTGCCCAGCGACACCAACACCAACAAGAGTCGTCTCAAACTGGTCAGGGATTTGGCTACTCGTGGCACTCTGACCCTGCGTCAGTTGTATCTCTCTCTGGCTACCGCACGCGGTCATCGCACCATACTTGGTACTCCCGAAAGCATTGCCGACCAGCTAGAGGAATGGTTCAACAATGGTGCGGCAGATGGCTTTAATATCATGCCGCCAATCCTACCCACAGGATTAGATGACTTCGTTAACCTAGTCGTTCCCGTCCTCCAGAAACGCGGACTTTTCCGTACCGAATATGAGGGCAGTACCTTGCGTGAAAACCTGGGGCTGCGTCGTCCGGGCAATCATTTTGCTGCTAAACAAGTGGATGAGAGATTGGTGTTGGCGTAAGTAAAGTTTTTACAAATGGTTAAGCCATACCTTTTAAAGCGCACCTTTTGCAGATCGCCGCCTAGGCATTGCATATTTGCGAAATGATTCTTTCTCACGCAAAGACCTCCGTGCCTTAGGAACTCGTCCACCCTTCGGGTTCTGACTTCTGCCTTGTTTGTAACTTTTTGAAGGAAAAAAACATGACTGAATATAGCCGATTGAAGACCTCACCCTCTGCCGCAATTAGAGCAACCCTTGATTATCCGGTAATTGACACCGACGTTCACACTAATGATTTCACTCCGGCTCTTGAGGATTACATCGCTAATTACGGCGGTGCGAAACTCGTGGACGAATTACGCAAGGCCGAAGCCTCCCGTCTCAACTCCAAGAGCAATGGTAAAGATTGGTATCAACAAACCCCTGAAGAACGTCATTACAACCGCACAATTCGATCGCCTTGGTGGGCGAGAGTTACCCGCAACACTTTGGATCTCGCCACTTACACCCTCCCCGAACTGTTTTATGAGCGTCAGGCAGAGCAGGGGTCAGACTATTCGGTGCTGTTTCCCAACAATGTCCTCGCACCTGCTGGAGCAAGTCAAGAGAACCGTCAAGCACTGCAACGTGCGGTCAATCATTATCACGCTGATATTTATCGGAAATATAGCGATCGCCTGACACCGGTAGCTGGCATCCCCATGAGTAATCCTCAAGAAGCTATCGAGGAGCTAGAGTTTGCCGTAAAAACACTAGGACTAAAGGTGATTAATATTCCTGGTGGTGTGAAACGACCAATTAAGGCGATCGCTGATAAGTATCCAGCTGCTCAATTCCCCGAAATCGCCAAACATGCTTCTTATATCGACTTTTACGGACTAGATAGTGAATACGACTACGATCCTTTCTGGGCTAAGGTCGTCGAACTGGGCGTACCTATTACTACCCATTACGGTAGTCAGGGGTGGACTGGGCGCTCCTCCATCAGTAACTACATGAACAACCATATCGGTCACTTTGCAGATGGTTCGCAAGCATTTGCCAAGGCGCTATTCTTTGGTGGTGTTACCAAGCGTTTTCCCCAGTTGCGCGTAGGTATGCTCGAAGGTGGTGCAGATTGGGGTGCCCACGTCTACATTCATTTGGTGGATCGCTTCTCCAAACGCAATCTCAAGGGACTGCAAAACTATAACCCAGACCTGACTAATGCTGATGAATTGTTTGAGTTGTTTGAGCGATTTGGTGGCGAAATTACTCAAGGATATTCCCTCAGCAAAGAGGAATTAACTAAGAGTGTACTGGGTTCTTCATTCAGCCGTCATAGCCGCGCGCCGATTGGTAGCGAACTGGAAGATTTTGCAGCCGCAGGCATTGAAACAATTGAAGATATCCGCGATCGCTGGGTGAACAGTTTCTTCTTTGGTTCCGAGTCCGACGACCGCACCATCGCCGCAGCATTCAACGACAAAGCCAATCCGTTGGGTGTCAAAATTAACGCCATCTATTCCTCAGATGTTGGTCACTGGGATGTGCCCGATCTCACCTTCCCCTTAGCTGAAAGCTGGGATCTCGTAAAAGAAGGCGTAATTTCCGAAGCCGACTTCAAGTCCTATGTATTCGCTAATCCCTACAAGTTTTACACCCAAGCCAACCCCGACTTCTTCAAGGGGACGGCCATTGAATCCAAAGTAGGTAACATCGAATCTTTACAAGTAGATAAAAACCTTGTAGTGGCTTAAAGCACTCAAGAGTGCTGAGTACTTTTTACTTTACTCAGCACTTTAATCAAACACACACTTGAGGAGTTACAACTATGTCTATCGAACACCGTTCTGGTTTATTGCCTTATCTATTTGCGATCGCCTCCGAAGATACCAACAAACCTGCACCTCTGGTATTGTTTTTGCATGGAGCGCGCGATCGCGGCAATGATTTAAATGTCCTACTGAAATGGGGTTTACCTCGTTTTGTGAACGAATCAAGCCCTTTACCTTACTTCTTTGCAGCCCCTCAGCTTCCAGAAGGACAGACTTGGGTAGAGCGAGAATCAGATGTCATTGCTTTCTTGGATGAACTGATTGCCTCCCATCCCATCGATCCATCCCGTATCATCTTATCTGGATTCAGTTTAGGTACGGCTGGAGCTTGGCAGATTACTGCTTCCCATCCTAGTCGCTTCGCTGGTTTAGTAGCAGTATCTGGTCGTGTTCCCAAAACCTTAGAACCAAATCAACTAGCTGGACTCAAAGAAATTTCCATTCAAATATTCCAAGGTGGCAAAGATGAAAAACTGCCAGTTGAGGATACACAGCAGATTGTCGATACCTTACGCGGTCTGGGTGGGACAGTAGATTTTACTGTACTACCCGAAGGCGATCATTTTATTGCTGATGAAGTGTATGGAGACTCAAAATTGCAAAAATGGCTGATTTCACAAAGCCGTCGTCAAGCTTCTGTATTGGTTTGAAGCATTTATGTCTTACGCTCCATCCGCTCACTGGAACGAATTCTTCTCTAAATGTAGGGATGCTGGCACAGATTTAGATTGGGTTCCCCAATGGACAAAGATTCACCTTCCGTTTCTCAAGTCTGCCAACGTTAAAACTGTGCTTGACCTTGGTTGTGGTACAGGAAACGACGTGTTACGTCTTGTACAACAAGGTTTTACAGTGAGTGGTATGGATTTCTCAGAGGAGGCAGTGCGACAAGGACGCGAGAAATCAGAAAAGTTAGGACTAAACGCGCAGTTTGTAGTTGCCGACATGGCAAAACGTCTGCCTTTTGATAGTGCAACTTTTGATGCTGTCATGTCTAATGTTGCTATTCACATGTTTTCAGATCGGATTACACGCGAATTGTTTCAAGAAATTATTTTTTCTCTCAAGAATATTTGCTAGACCTGTTATCTAACTGGAAAGATGTAGAGCTGAAACATTACGAAATATTGGATGAGCAAACAGGCAAGCCGTTTAAACGAGTTTGGTGGGGTAAGGCAATACAGCCTGACTAATCTTCAATGGCAATCTTTACCGAAGAAACCCAGTTTCTGAATTCTGCTTTTTTCAATCAACAACGACGAACATCTCCATGACGTTACCAACAACTAATCTCGGTAAAACCGGATTGACCGTTTCGCGCCTCTCTCTCGGCACTATGACCTTTGGATTGCAGACGGACGAAGAAACTTCCAAGGTGATCCTCGACACCGCTGCCGATGCTGGTATCAACTTTCTAGATACAGCTGATGTTTATCCCCTTGGTGGTGAAATTGCCACAGCTGGACGTACCGAAGAAATCGTTGGGCGCTGGTTAAAAGGGAAGCGCGAACATTTTATTGTGGCTACTAAATGCGTAGGTCAGGTAGGCCCTGCGCCTTGGGATCGGGGTGCTTCGCGCAAACATATTCTGGATGCGATCGATGCTTCCCTAAGACGACTGGGAACTGACTATGTTGACCTGTACCAATTGCACTCCGACGATGCCTCAACCCCCCTTGATGAAACTTTAGAAGCACTGGACACGGTGGTACGTGCTGGTAAGGCACGCTACATCGGGGTTTCTAACTTTTTGGCTTATCGACTCAGCCGCGCCTTGGGTCGTGCAGATGTGCGTCATCTGACTCGCTTCGTCTCGATTCAGCCCCGCTATAACCTGTTGTTCCGCGAAATTGAGCGAGAACTATTGCCCTTAGCGAAAGAAGAAGGATTGGGTGTAATTTCTTACAATCCCTTGGCGGGCGGTTTGCTCACGGGCAAACACAGTCTTGCTCAAGGCCCCACCGCAGGAACTCGTTTCACCTTGGGCGCTGCCGCAGAACGTTATCAAGAGCGTTACTGGCGCGATCGCGAGTTTAATACTGTTGAGGAATTACGCACAGTAGCAGATTTAGCTGGATTGTCACTCACTACCCTAGCAGTAGCTTGGGTGCTGGCTAATCCGATTATCACTGCCCCGATTATTGGCGCTAGCCGCCCAGAACAACTTACTGACACCCTCAAGGCTGTAGAACTGAAGCTTGACGACAGTTTGAAACAAAAGCTAGACGACATCACCAGCGAATATCGCAGAGGAGATGCTCTACGTTAACAACAAATACGATCGCTATCTCATGGATAAATAGCTATGATTAAACGCCGTCGTTTTCTCAATGTTGCTACATCAAGTCTATGTGGTTTTTCTACGGCATATCTGTTAAATAGTTGCAGCCCACAAAGCTCACAGAATGCAGTGCAAACCTCTTTTTCAAATAGTAGTACCGCCAATCTAAATTACTCTGATATTAAAACTAAAGTTCTCAACATGGGGTATCAGAGTGCAGGGGATCTGTTCAGAAATCGGAAAGTTTTAGAGAAACGCTTAGAGCCACTGGGAATTGAGGTAAAGTGGTTGCAATTTGCCCAAGGGCCTCAACTCATGGAAGGGATGCGCGCAGGCAGAGTTGATGTCGGATCTGTAGGAGAAACGCCACCAATTTTTGCCCAAGTGGCTGGATCAGATCTTGTTTATGTCGTCGGTACACAAAGAACCCCAACTACAGGGAGAAGTAGCGTGATTGCCGTTCCGCTAGAGTCCCCACTCAAGAGGTTTGAGGAGATTAAGGGACAAGAAGTTTATTTTCAAAAAGGTTCAGCATCGCACTATTTTATGCTGAGAGCTTTGCAGTCCATTGGCTTGACTATCAACGATATCAAAATCAAAAGTATACCGACAATTGAGGCGCGGGGTGCTTTTCTCGAAGGTAGAATTCCAGTTTGGATGACAGGAGATCCGCACTATGCGATCGCTGAAAAAATGGGGCGAATTCGAGTCCTCAGAGATTCTGTTGGGCTAGATTCTCCTGGTGGTTACTATATTGCTGAAAGGAAGTTTGCCCAAGAAAATCCCGGCTTGCTAAAAATTATCATTGAGGAGCTTCATGCTCTTGATAAATGGGCAGAAGCAAATCGAGATGAAGTGAAAAAATTGATGATTACTGAACAAAAGCTTGATGAAGACGTAGCCGCAAGGGTGATGTCTCGTCGCACTTTCGCAGGACGCAGAGGCCTCAGCCCAGCACTGATTGTGGAACAACAACGTGTGGCAGATTTGTTCTTTGAAGCGGGTGTCATACCGAAGAAAATTAACATTCGAGATGCGTTACTTCCGGCTGATTTGTATGCTGCAATCACACCACCAGAAATTATGGTCTAGTAATTTTATAGCGCTTTTCAAACTCTCCAATCCCCGTCTCGGTTGTAAATCTTGCTAAAATCTCCACATTAGTCAGACATTTGTCACCCTTAAGCTCCTTAAGAAAGTAAAGCAACTTAAATTTCTGTACATTTTGGGCATTGTTAAACGAGCAAACATAGCATCGGTGAGAGTGCTTGAAAAGTTGGGTATGAGATACGAAAGAGGAACGATATTTCATGGAGTTGAGATGGATATTTATCGGTTAGATGTCATTTCTTAACAAGATATTGAAGCCGCGAACAGAGTCTTCTTACTTCATTTTGATGTTTGTCGCTACTCAATTGAATTGTTAGGGAAAAGCTAAAATGATGCTACGAGTTCAACTTTCATGACGAAAAAGTCCAGAAAATCCAAATCTTTTCAACGTGCTGCCGATGCACCAGCCTTGCCAGCGACTCCATTCAGGTTCATTTGCTATTTCGTTAACCAGTTCCGCTGGTGGTATGTATTAATGGTGATCCTGGAGGTAGTACACGCGACCTGCGGCATTATGTTGCCTTATGCAATTGGTGAGATCATTCGGAGCGTGACGCGATCGACGGGGGACAGCAAGTCCATTTTTGATGTCGTGAGCCAACCCCTGATATTGTTCACCGCCTTGAGTGTGGGTGAAGTGGTATTCGGGCGATCGGCTGGACTCTTGCAGACTATCCTCCATCCGATCCACCGACAGCACATTGTCCGCTCCCTATATGCCTACTTACAACATCATTCACATCGTTACCTCAGCAGCAGTTTTTCCGGGGCATTGGCACATCGGATTAGCGAAACCTCTTTGGGTGTGACCCAGACGATGCAAATGCTGATTACTGAATTTATGCCAGTAATCATCGTCTATACTGTCGCCACGATGTTACTGTATCGCGCCTATCCTCCGCTGGCTGCACTCGTGGGGGCGTGGGCAGTTCTCTTCATCAGTATTTCGTTCTGGCTGGCAACTCGCTGCCGAATTTACTCCCGAAAAGCCGCAGCCGCCAGAAGTGAGACAACTGGCATCATTGTAGATGCAGTCACAAATCTCACTAGTAGCCGACTATTTGCTCGCCTGGGTTTTGAACGACGTTATTTGAATGACCAATTAAGGCATGAACTCAAACAGGTGAGAAAGTCCAATTGGTACTCGGAGCGAATTCGCTGGTTTCAGTTTATCTCAGCAGCAGTCCTGAAAATTGGCACTTTGTATTACTCGCTGTCACTTTGGAGTCAAGGAACGATCGCAGCTGCGGATTTCGTCGTAGCAACCAGTCTGTCGCTGTTAATCATTAGTGAAGCACGCAATTTGAGCCGACGCTTTCTGGAATTTTTTGAACATATCGGTAATGTCGCCAATGGTGTCTTCACTATCATTCAACCCCACGAGATTATCGATCGGGATAGTGCGATCGCTCACTCAATCACCCAAGGTAAGATTGAATTTCGGCGAGTGAATTTTAGCTACTCAGCTGGAAAAAAAGTATTCGACAACCTTTCTATTACCATCCAACCAGGCCAGCGTGTCGGACTGGTTGGCTTCTCTGGTTCTGGAAAATCCACCTTCGTCAATCTGATTTTGCGTCAATTCGACCCACAATCAGGACAGATTCTCATTGATGGGGTTGATATTCGAGACATGACTCAGGATGCCCTACACGCCCAGATCAGCTTGATTCCACAAGATCCATCTCTGTTCCATCGGACGTTGCTGGAAAATATTCGTTACGGGCGATTGGAGGCAACCGATGAGGAAGCCATTGAGGCGGCACGCCAGGCTTATGCTCACGATTTTATCGTGCAGATCAAAGAGGGTTATGATTCTTTGGTGGGCGAACGCGGTGTCAAACTATCGGGAGGACAGAGGCAGCGTATTGCGATCGCACGGGTGATTCTTAAAGACGCGCCGATCCTGATCTTGGATGAAGCCACTTCCAGCCTTGATTCGATCACCGAAAAAGCTATCCAAGATACCCTAGATTTAGCAATGAATGGGAAAACGGTCATTGTGGTGGCTCATCGGCTGTCTACTATCGCCCATCTAGACCGCATTTTAGTGTTTGACCAAGGTCGCATTGTCGAAGATAGTACCCATGCCAAACTGCTAGCACGCGGCGGTGCTTACTACAGGTTATGGAAAATGCAGGCAGGTGGATTCCTACCTGTAGAAGGCAACAATCAGAATCTATCCGAACTGCAAACAGGATAGTTTTGAGCATCGAATCGTGGCCATTTTAAAACATCTTATTTCACATTTCACATATGACTAGAATATTCAATACTCGCCGCCGTTTTATCCAGCTTGGTACAGCAGGTTTGTTGGGTTTATCAACTGCATTAGTTATCAGTAGTTGCAATTCTACAACCCCACAAGCAGAAAAATCTAATACTACAACGAATGTCTCAGCTACAAGTAGCATCAAGACAAAAGTTCTTCGTATGGGGTATCAACAAGCTGGTGATTTAGTTCGAGTTACAGAAGTATTAGAAAAACGTCTAGAACCCTTGGGTATCAAGGTGGAATGGGCGCAATTTGCTCAAGGACCTCAGCTGATGGAAGCTATGAATGTGGGCAAAATCGATTTAGGTTCTGTGGGAGAAACTCCTCCCATCTTTGCCCAAGCTGCTGGTGCTGATATTGTTTATGTGGTTGGTTCACGGCGCACAGAAAAAACTGGTAGAAGTAGTGCTATAGCTGTTCCCCCAGATTCTCCCATTAAGAGCGTCAAAGATATTAAGGGACAAAAAGTAGTCTTCCAAAAAGCTTCTGCCTCTCACTATTTCATTCTCAGAGAGTTGGAAAACGTAGGTTTGAAACTAAAAGATATTCAAGTTCTAAGTATACCTAATGTAGAAGCTAGTAGCGCATTTCTAGAAGGCAAGATTCCTGTTTGGGTAAGTGGCGATCCTCATTTAGCGAGAGCGGAAAAATTGGGTAAGGCGCGGATTATTAAAACTGCCCAAGGGCTTGACACTCCAGGTGGATACTATATCGGTAACAAACAGTTTACTATTGATAATCCAGAACTACTGCGGATTGTGATTGAGGAAATTGATAAAATTCAACGCTGGGCAGAGGCTCATCCCAAAGAGACAGCAAAATTAATTATACCTTATCAAAAACTAGACCCAGAAGTGATGGACTTGGTACTAAGTCGTCGTAGCTATGGACTAAGAGCTATTTCTCCAGAATTAATTAAAGACCAGCAAAGAGTAGCTGATTACTTCTATAAAAACGGTTTGCTTCCTAAACCTGTAAATATTCAAGCAGCTGTGCTGACACCTGAACAATATGCAGCTATTACTCCTGCGACAATTAGCCAAAAGTAATGGTTCTTCAGGCTAATTCAAGCAATTCTTCTCATACTCTTGCTGCAACATAGACATAATAATTAGAGAATCATATCTACCCTCGACTTTTAAACATTCACGGAGTATCCCTTCCACCACAAAACCTGCTTTTTTATAGACAGCTTGAGCAAGTTTGTTTTGTACTTTCACATCCAGCCATAATCTATGGGCATTGTAAGTCTCGAATGCTAACTGTTTAACCATTTCAACTGTTGCTTTGCCATAACCTCTTGTTTTTTCAGTAATCACGATTCGACGAAATTCAATGGTTTGATTGGGATCGAGTAGCCCCGCTAAAATAACGTAACCAATTCTTGTTTCGTTTTTAACAATCAGATGAGCGATGTCAGGGTTTGCTATGGCTTGGATATGTTTTTCGCGTGACCAAGGAATTACATACTGACGATTTTCATCATCGGTTTCAGCAGCCAGAAGTAATCAAGGTCAGCTTCCTCAGTTTTGCACAAGCGTAATTTTGATTTACTTACCTTCATACTCTTGTAATGCTCCTAACTTGGCAATTCCCGGCCAGATTGCAGCTACAGCAATTACCACTGCAATCGTGCCAATTCCACCACCAACTACAGAGATGATTGGGCCAAATAAGGCTGCTGTTAAGCCTGATTCAAAGCCTCCTAACTCGTTAGAGGCACTAATAAATACGCTATTGATGGCCGCAACCCGACCGCGTAAATTATCTGGCGTTCTAATTTGCACTAAGGTATGGCGAATTACAACGCTAATCGTATCTAGTGCGCCACTCAGTACTAGCATTAGCAGTGATAGCCAAAACCAACGAGATAGCCCAAAGATAATTGTCACAACGCCAAAGCCAACTACTGACCAGAGTAATGCTGGCCCAGCTTGGCGTAACGGCGGCAAATACGCCAGTATAATCGCCATAAACAAAGCACCAATGGAGGGCGCTGCTTGGAGGTAGCCCAACTCTAATGGCCCTACCTGCAAAATATCCTTGGCGAAGATGGGTAGTAGGGCGATCGCACCCCCTAGCAAGACTGCAAACATATCTAAGGTAATGGCTGCTAAAATCAATTGATTCTCCCAGACAAACTTAGCCCCAGCGGAGAGTGCTTTGAGTGAGATTGGTTCTGTGGAACGAATTGTTTTTTGTTTGGAGATCGCTGCCGTTAAGATAAAACACATAAATCCAGCGATCGCAGCTAGCACATACACCCCTGTAGCACTTCCCAAAAAAGCAATGCCAAATCCTCCCAAAGCTGGGCCGATGACTGAGGCTAACTGAAAGCTACTACTATTCCAAGTGGCTGCATTCGTAAAGGCACTGACAGGTATTAATTGCCACATCAATGCATCACTGGCAGGCTTTAAGAAAGCCCTGGCAACACCTGTTAATGCCAAGCAGGTGTAAATTAAAACTACTGCACCCTGAGTTCAGGAAAGTACTGCTAAAGTCAAAGAACATAAGGCTAACAGCAGCACTGACAGCAACATTGTCAGTTTGCGATCGCGGCGATCGGCGACATCACCAGTAATCAAGGTGAGGGCAATCATCGGCAAGACTTGGGCTAATCCAACACCACCTAATGCTAAAGCTGAATTTGTGCGATCGTAGAGTTCCCAGCCAATGGCCACGGTCTGCATCTGTGACCCGATGAACAAGAGTACGCGCCCAATCGTAAATAGGCGATAATCTCGAAACCTCAAGGCTGAAAAAGGATCGTGTTTTGCAGACTTACTGTTGGGGAGGTTTAAGTTCCGTTTGCTCGAAGACATTTTTTAGTAGAGCCAACCCTTCTTCTATATGGGAAATTTGTTCTTCTGTAAGACCTGTCAAAAGGTCAGCAATATGAGTGCGAGTTTGGTCTTGGGATTGCTTTAAATGATGCTTTCCCTCTTGGGTCAGATTGAGGAGAACTCGCCGCCGCTCTTGCGGATCGTCACTACGTTGCACTAAGTTGCGTTGTACTAGCCGTTCTGTTGTTGCTGATGCTGTTGCACAGGTGACACCTAGATGCTCTGCCAAATCAGATAATGAAGCACCTGGACTGCGGTTGAGAAATGCTAGCGATCGCAATTGCGGTATAGATAAAGAAGCGGCATTATGAACTCGCATATCCGCTCGGATAAACCGCATCACTAACGGAATTGTATCCATCACTCTGGCAGCACATTCTTCAGAAGTTGCGCCTTGCAAAGGTTTACCAAGAGTCATGGGCTATTTATTCTCCTAATTACATTGCTACTCGTGGATAAAGTCGTCCACAGATTAGGGTCAAGCCTATTAATGTTAACAAGAGAATTGTACAGTCCCAACCAAAGCCATAAAGACTAGTTCCATTTGCTAACATCGTGCCACGTAATGCGTCCACTTCGTAAGTCAAGGGATTAACGTGAGACAGGAACTTTAACCAGTTCGGCATGATAGAAATGGGATAGATGGCATTACTAGCAAAAAACAACGGCATAGTTAACAACTGCCCAATTCCCGTCATCCGTTCTCTAGTTTTTACCAAACAGCCAATAATTAAAGAAAAAGTGCAAAAACAACCTGCTCCCAGCATGACAATTAATAGCACTTGCAAAAAAGCTAAAGGATAAAGGTTGAGTTTGACACCTAATAGCAGTGCTAATCCATAAATCACAAATACCTGTGATAAACATCGTACCCCACAGGCTAAGGATTTACCTAATACCATTGCTACCCTGGGTGTCGGACTAGCCAAGAATTTATGCACAACTCCTAAGTCTCGCTCCCAGATTAGCGTCATCCCGCCCGTAAAAATTGCGACAAACAAGACGCTCTGTGCCAGAATGCCCGCAGTCATAAAGTCTAAATAAGGTAAGTCGCCTGTAGGAATTGCCCGAACGCGCGAAAATACTTGCCCAAAGATTAGGAGCCACAGTGATGGTTGCACGGCTCGGACTATTAAATCAGTGGGATCGTGCCTGAGTTTCCGCACTTCCATTTCGGCAATCACAAGGGTTTTTGTAAATATCTGCATAATTGCAGAGATAAAATTGGCTCGCCGAGGAGGTTTTGCCTTAACCCAACCGTTGAGCTGTACGTCTGGTTCTTGCTGTATCACGATAGTTGACTCCTGATGTTAATTGGTCTCCTGTGTAGTGAATAAAGACATCATCCAAAGTTGCATTCGGCTTACCCAAAGAAGCTTTTAAGTCGCTAGGTGTGCCTGTTGTCACAACTTGGCCTTGCTGCATAATGACCACTCGGCTACACAGATTATCAGCCTCTTCTAAAAAGTGAGTAGTTAAAAATATGGTTGTACCGTAATCTGTACGGAGTTGTTGCACAAGTTGCCATACCTGAGTGCGGGCAATTGGATCTAGTCCTACAGTTGGTTCATCAAGGAACAAAATTCGGGGTTGGTGCATGATGGATTGGGCAATTTCTAGCTTGCGGATCATACCACCAGAGTAGTTACGTACCAGACGATGGGCTGCTGCTTGCAAACCCATGAAATCTAGAACTTCTCGGATACACCTTTGCCTTCGGTTGGCAGGAATGTCATATAGCTTAGCAAAGATTAAGAGATTTTCGTAACCTGTAAGACTACCATCAGCAGAAAGAGCTTGGGGTACGTAGCCAAATAGCCGCCTCACAGCCGCAGCCTGATGAGTTACATCATAGCCAGCTATAGTTGCTCTGCCTGTACTGATTGGTAGTAGAGCAGTCAACATCTTTATTACTGTGCTTTTGCCTGCCCCATTAGGGCCGAGTAAGCCAAATACCTCACCTTGTTCTACCGTGATACTCAAATTATCCACAGCAACTGCTTTACCGAAGTAACGCGTCAGTCCTTGTGTTTCTAAAATCACTGCTTTAGGCTTACTAGGAAGTGGTTCTGACAAATCAGCGTTTCCTCTAAGTGTTGTCACGAGTTTAATGTACTTCTAATATTTAGATAATCTAACTATTAGGATCGCACATTTTACCTGAAAGTCAAGAGTTTGTTTTGTCTTCAGCGAATTCTGCTATTTCTATACGATTTCCACCAGGGTCGCGGATAAAAAAGCGATTGTATCCGCTGAGGGATTGGCGATCGCTAATATTTTCTACCCCATGTGCTTGGAGATGTTTGGCGAATGCTTCTAAACTGTGAACTCGGAAACATATGTGCCGCCTAGATACTTCGTTATTGACCTGCTTCTCTGTACTGACGTGGATCTGGATATCTCCCAGTAAATACCATGCTCCTCCATTCGCTTTGAGAGCCTCTGGTTTAGTAATTTCTGTGAGTCCCAAAACTTGGCTGTAAAAAAACAGCATGGCATTCTCTGCTTCAGGAGGTGATGTCACCTGAATATGATCGATTGCATCCAGCCACACTTTGATTTCCTCTATTTGTTTCATAAAGCTAATCCTCATTGATTTTTCTAGGATTATTCGCTTGTAGTAGTAAGGGCTACCCTGCGGGAACGCTGCGCGAACAGCTCTAGTTATATGCAGCTTGAATGCTCATTAGCTTACTTAGTTACGAAGTCTATATAAGTCTGACTTCAGAGTACTGAGTTAGGAGTTAGCGCTCTTCCAGAAATTAAATTATTCAATTGTAAGAGCGAAGACGATTGTGAGATTCTTCCTCCCCTGCTCCCTCTGCTCCCCCTGCTTCCCCTGCTCACCAAAGCGATGGGATATTTTTTTAGTTGGAAGTCCCTTAGTTGTCAGTTGTCAAAAGGCAGGAGGTAGAAGGCAGAAGTGAAGAATTTTCTCCCTTGTCCCCCTTGTCCCCTCATCTCCCTCATCCCCCTGCTTCTCCTCCGCCTCTGGGAGGAATTAAGTACTAGCAGTTTTGTGTATATTAATTTACTTATTTTTAACTTTTTGTTAAATTAACGTTAATGTTTACTAAACCTATTGATTTACCGTAGTTAGGCTTTTATCCATAACTTTAGCAATAGGTGCAGAATTTCGTTCCATCTCTTTAGAAGGAATCTGGTAATGGGAGATATGTTGATTACCGCCAACGATTGGCCGCACATAGCGTTTAGACTAGCTCTAGCACTTGGGGTTGGTTGCATGATTGGATTAAATCGTCAACAAGGGGGTAGACCAGCAGGAATGAGAACATTCATGTTGGTAAGTATGGGAGCAGCATTATTCGTGATGATTCCTTTGCAGGCTGAGGGTGATAGTCCCTATGCTGCTACCAACGCCTTGAGCCGGACGATTCAGGGTGTAGCGACCGGGGTGGGATTTCTTGGAGCCGGATTGATTCTACAAGAGTCTCCCAGAAAATCTGTGAGGCCAAAAGTGCGGGGGTTAACAACAGCGGCCTGTGTTTGGACTGCGGCGGGATTAGGAGCAGCAATCGGCTGTGGTTTATGGCAAATGGGATTAATAGGAGGACTACTGACCCTAATTACCCTGAGTGGGGTAAAACGGCTCAACCGTTCATTTGAAATTCTAGTGGGTCAGGACAAAAAAGGGACTGCTGAGGATTTCATAAATACCTCTGATGATGACGATGATTGAGACTCACAATGACTTCTTCTCTAAGTGGCTTGCTACCAAATATCGCCCTGATGCTCAGAATCGCGATCCTAGAAAACTACACAGGTTGTAAAACTAACTTTTTTCTGCTTGCTTAGTAGTATATTTCTCCAGTAAGAATTGCTTGAGATGGGGTTGCTCTAAATTAATTCCTAGTTCAGCGGCTTTTTGCGTGATTTGCTCATAAGTCAGACCTTCGTGAATCGCATTGGCAATCAAGGCAATTCCCGATGCTCTAGCACCAGCAGCACAGTGAATTAAGATCGGCTTCGGTAAATCCGCAATTTTCTGAAGTGCTGCCTTTGTTAACTCTTGATTTGGTTCTGTAGATTTCAAGGGGATATGGGCGTATTGCAGTCCAGCTGCTTCTGCTTGTTGCTGTTCGTCACTCAAGAAACCCTGCTCATCAGGCAATCGCAGATTTATAACTGACTTGAACCCCTCAGTTGCTACTTGTTGTAATTGCTCCGGGGTCGGTTGTCCAGCCGTACTCAGATCGTCGCTGACCTTTTTAGTATTTGTCATATTAATACACTAAATCGATAGATTTATCGTATTTTAACAGTAATATTATCAATCCTGTCTCAGTTCCTTTTAGTTCATCAGCTTGGGATCTTTCCAGCAAGACTTGCCTTTCTGACTTAGTTGTGAAATGATACTTTATACAAAAGACGGCAATTCGATGGATTTACCGTAGTATAGCTATAAATATCAAGAACAATCCACCCTCAACAAGATTGTAGACTACGCCCTAAAATGACAAGTACAGGAATTCGCACAACTCAAGTTAAAGTCCCAAACGGTGATTTGCAAATTGATGCTTACTTAGCTCAACCTGCAAACGAGGGAACTTTCCCCGCTGTTATTGTGATTCAGGAAATCTTTGGGGTTAATATTCATATTCGGGAAGTTGCCGAGAAATTTGCCAAGGAGGGGTATGTGGCGATCGCTCCGGCGCTTTATCAACGTACTGCTCCCGGTTTCGAGGCTGCATATACCCCAGAAGATATCCAGCGTGGTAGAGCCTATAAAGAGCAGACCACAGCAGAGGAAATATTGAGTGATATTCAAGCCGCGATCGCTTATTTGAGAACTCTGCCAAATGTCCAAGGAGATGCGATCGGCTCTATTGGTTTCTGCTTTGGTGGTCATGTTGTCTATTTAGCAGCCACTCTGCCAGACATTAAAGTTACTGCTTCTTTCTATGGTGGCGGGATTACCAACTCTACACCCGGTGGTGGTGAACCCACTATCACCCAAACTTCCAAGATTAAAGCCCCTATTTACGCCTTCTTTGGTACTGAAGATAAAGGAATCCCCTTAGAACATACAGAACAGATTGAAGCAGAGTTAAAGAAACATCAGATTCCTCATGAAATTTTTCGCTATGTTGGCGCAGAACATGGCTACTTCTGCAACCATCGCGCCAGCTACAATCCCGAAGCTGCGGCCGATGCTTGGCAACAGGTTCTAAAACTATTCCAAAGAAACCTTCAGTTGCAAACAGTTTAGATATCAGGCGTTGCTGAATATAAAAAGACATCACTGTTCGGCAAGTTTTTGCTAAGTAATCCAGCAGAATTATTTAAACAAGGGCAATGGGCAATAGTTCTTGACTTATCGCCTGACTTCATTTCAATACCTTTGCCAAAATAAGAGCATGAAGAGGTAGGGCGTTTCGTAGTAGAGTTATTGTCTCTCACAACGACAACTCAAAAACCACTGGCCGCCCATGCCCGATATCTTATCATTGTTACAATGCCTGCTGCCGCAGATAAACGCGACAACGATGCGGCAATTGAACCAAATCATCCTGGCAATGTTAGCTCTTAATGGTCGAGTCACGATGTTGGGAATTGCCCGTTGGACAGGTGCTGGCGGTAGCTATCGGACAATGGGGAGATTCTTCTCTACAGTAATACCTTGGGCAACAT